>CAJYOI010000038.1 GCA_913776045.1 uncultured Sphingomonas sp. | reverse complement strand
ACGACAGAGACGGGTTGCGACATCGAATTTGCCACAACTGTCAAGCCAACTCCCGTCAAACCAACCGCCACCGCCTCGGCTACACGTCATACCAACGCCAGACCTCCTTTCGCAGAGGTCTCGCCTTCGCGGAAAGGACGATCAGGAGTTTTCGCCTACACCGCCGCATCCCGGATCGTCTCCATCGCCACGAACGTCGACGTATTCGCCACATGCGGCAGCGCCGAGATGCGCTCGCCGAGCACTTCGCGGTACCGCCGGATATCTGCGGTGCGCACCTTCAGCAGATAATCGAAGCTGCTAGCGATCATGTGGCATTCCTCGACCTCGGGAATGCGCAGCACTGCGCGGCGGAATTCCTCCAGCGCCGCCTCGCGCGTGTCGGACAATTTCACTTCGGTGAAGGCGATGTGGTCGAGCCCCAGCCGCGCCGGATCGATGATCGCGCGGAAGCCCAGGATGTAGCCGCCGTCGATCAGTCGCTTCAGCCGTACCTGGCACGGCGTCTTCGACAGACCCACTCGTTTGGCGAGTTCGGTGACCGATAGCCGCCCATCGGCCCTCAACGCCTCGATGATCCGCCGGTCAAAGCTGTCGATCGACTGGGAAACAGGCAATCTGACGTTCGTTCGATCTGTCATTGAGCGTCCAAAAGGTGCGTTCGGCCTGAGTTTGCGTCAAATCCAGGCGGATCGCCAGCGCGAAAACTGCTATGCGTTACCCCATGACGACGCCCCCCTTTGCCGACTTCGCCCCGCCCGTCCGCCCGCAGGACGCCCAGCGCCGCGCGATCACCGCCGCCTATCGCCGCCCGGAACCCGAATGCCTCGCCCCGCTTATCGAGGCGGCGACGCTGCCCGATGCGATCCGCACCGCCGCGACGGTGACCGCGACGGAACTGGTCACGGCTCTGCGCGCCAAGCACAAGGGCACCGGCGTCGAAGGCCTCGTCCAGGAATATGCGCTGTCGAGCCAGGAGGGCGTCGCATTGATGTGTCTGGCCGAAGCGCTGCTGCGCATCCCCGACACCGCGACCCGCGATGCACTCATTCGTGACAAGATCGCTGGCGGTGACTGGCGCTCTCATGTCGGCGACGGCCGCTCGCTGTTCGTCAATGCCGCGACCTGGGGCCTGGTCGTCACCGGCAAGCTGACCGGCAGCGTCAACGACAGCGGCCTGGGTGCAGCGCTGACCCGCCTGATCGCGCGCGCGGGCGAACCGGTCATTCGCCGCGGCGTCGACATGGCGATGCGGATGATGGGCGAGCAGTTCGTGACCGGCGAGACGATCGCCGAGGCGCTCGATCGCGCCCGTCCGCTGGAGGCGCGGGGCTTCCGCTACAGCTACGACATGCTCGGCGAAGCGGCGACGACCGCAGCCGATGCGGAGCGCTATTACCGCGATTACGAAAACGCCGTCCGCGCGATCGGCGAAGCGGCGGCGGGGCGCGGCGTCTACGCTGGGCCCGGCATCTCGATCAAGCTGTCCGCGCTCCACCCCCGCTACGTCCGTGCGCAGGCCGAGCGCGTGATGGGCGAGCTTCTGCCCAAGGTGAAGGCGCTCGCGATCCTCGCCAAGGGCTATGACATCGGCCTGAACATCGACGCGGAGGAGGCCGACCGGCTCGAGCTCTCGCTCGACCTGCTCCAATCGCTGGCCACCGACCCCGACCTCGCCGGCTGGGATGGCCTCGGCTTCGTCGTTCAGGCGTACGGCAAGCGCTGCCCGTTCGTCATCGACTGGATCGTCGACCTTGCCCGCCGCTCAAACCGCCGCATCATGGTCCGGCTGGTCAAGGGCGCCTATTGGGACGCCGAGATCAAGCGCGCACAGGTCGACGGCCTCGCCGACTTCCCGGTCTATACCCGCAAGATCCACACCGACGTCGCGTACATCGCCTGCGCGCGGAAATTGCTGGCAGCGAAGGACGCCGTATTCCCGCAGTTCGCCACGCACAATGCGCAGACGCTGGCGACGATCTACCACATCGCCGGCCCCGACTTCACGGTCGGCGATTATGAATTCCAGTGCCTCCACGGCATGGGCGAGCCGCTGTATGACGAGGTCGTCGGCGGCAACAAGCTGAATCGCCCGTGCCGTATCTACGCGCCGGTCGGCACGCACGAGACGTTGCTCGCGTACCTCGTCCGCCGCCTGCTCGAAAACGGCGCCAATTCGTCCTTCGTCAACCGCATCGCCGATCCCGAAGTGTCGATCGCCGATATGGTCGCCGATCCGGTCGATGCGGTCCGTGCAATGCCGGTGCCGGGCCAGAAGAACCCGCATATCGCGCTGCCGCGGGAACTGTACGGCGCACGCGTCAATTCCGCCGGCCTGGATCTGAGCGATGAAACCACGCTCGTCATGCTGAGCGAGACGATGGCTAGCGAAGGCCCATGGGTCGCGGGCGAGACGGGCACCGAGCGCCCGGTCCTAAACCCCGCCGATCGCCGCGACGAGGTGGGCGTGGTGCGCGAGATGAGCGTCGCCGACGCCCAGGCCGCTGCGCGCACAGCGGCTGCCGCCGCCCCCGGCTGGGCCGACTCGACGCCGGCCGAACGTGCCGCGATGCTCGACCGCGCAGCGGATGCGATGCAGGACCGCATGCCGCAGTTGCTCGCGCTGATCGTGCGCGAAGCGGGCAAGTCGCTGCCCAACGCCATCGCCGAGGTGCGCGAAGCGATCGACTTCCTGCGCTATTATGCGCAGCAGGCTCGCTCGACGCTGGGCGCGGGCCACCGACCGCTGGGCGTCGTCACCTGCATCAGCCCGTGGAATTTCCCGCTGGCGATCTTCACCGGCCAAGTCGCCGCCGCGCTGGTCGCGGGCAACGTGGTGCTCGCCAAGCCGGCCGAAGAAACGCCGCTGATCGCCGCTCAGGGCGTCGCCCTGTTGCATGAAGCCGGCATTCCCGCGGACGTGCTCCAGCTGATCCTGGGCGACGGCGCGATCGGTGCCGCGCTGGTCGCGGCGCCTGAAACGATGGCGGTGATGTTCACCGGATCGACCGAAGTCGCCCGTCTGATCCAGAAGGAACTGGCCAAGCGCCTGCTGCCCGGCGGCGCACCGATCCCGTTCATCGCCGAAACCGGCGGCCAGAATGCAATGATCGTCGATTCGTCGGCACTCGCAGAACAGGTGGTGGCGGACGTCATCGCCTCGGCGTTCGACAGCGCAGGCCAGCGCTGTTCGGCACTGCGCATTCTGTGCCTGCAGGAAGAAGTCGCCGACCGCACGCTGGCGATGATCAAGGGTGGATTGCACGAACTGTCGATCGGCCGCACCGATGCGCTGAAAACCGACATTGGCCCCGTCATCACCGCCGAGGCGAAGAGCATCATCGAGAAGCACATCGCCAAAATGCGCGGCGCCGGCCTTCGCGTAGAACAGCTGATGCTGGCGGGCGACACCGCCAACGGCACCTTCGTCGCGCCGACGATCATCGAACTCAGCGACATCGCCGAGCTTGAGCGCGAGGTGTTCGGCCCGGTCCTCCACGTTGTCCGCTTCCGCCGCGCCGATCTCGACCGGTTGATCGATCGGATCAACGCGACCGGTTACGGCCTGACCTTCGGGCTGCACACCCGGCTCGACGAGACGATCGCGCACGTCACAAGCCGGGTGAAGGCAGGCAACCTCTACATCAACCGCAACGTGATCGGCGCAGTCGTGGGCGTTCAGCCGTTCGGCGGGCGCGGGCTGTCGGGGACGGGACCGAAGGCGGGGGGGCCGCTGTACCTCGGCCGGCTCGTGACGGGCGCCGACCTGCCGCCGCCGGTAGTGTCCGACGCTGCCGACCCCGCCGCCCGCGACTTGGCGATCTGGCTGGAAGAGCGCGACGAAAAGCGTGCCGCCGCCCGCGTGCGCGAAGCGGTCGCGGCGTCGATGCTGGGCGCGGAAGCCGAGCTTGCGGGGCCGGTGGGTGAGCGCAACCTGTATGCGCTCCACCCGCGCGGCCGCGTGCTGCTGCTGCCGCAGACCCGCGAAGGGCTGCTCGAACAGCTGGGCGCCACGCTCGCGGCGGGGAACGATGCGGTGATCGGCGCCGCCGCGGCATTCCGCGAGTTGCTCTCGACGATGCCCGATAGCATCACGGCGCGCATCCGCTTCGCCGACGACTGGCGACAGGAGTCCGCCTTCGCCGGCGCGCTGATCGAGGGCGACGCCTCGCAGGTGTCAGCCGCTCTCGGCGCGCTCGCCGAACTAACAGGGCCGATCGTCCTGCCGCAGGCATCGACCGCAGGGTATCGGCTCGACTGGCTGGTCGAGGAAGTATCAACCTCGATCAACACAACCGCAGCCGGCGGCAACGCCAGCCTGATGGTGCTCCCGACGAGTTGAACTTTCGTCCGTCGTCCCTGCACAGGTCGGGACGACGGGCGAACAAGCAACCCACGTCACATCATCGCCACGCCCCGGCCCGGTGACCGCCATCTCGCTCGCGTGTAAAGGGGGGCATGCTCGCTCGCCTGCTCGCCTTCGCCGCCCTGATCCTGGCATTGCCCGCGAACGCGCAGAGCAATGGCTTCGACCTGTCCGGCCCCGATCTGTCGATCAGCGTCGAGCGGGGTAACACGGTCCTGCCTCTAGGAGCTGTCCCGAGTCTCCAGACCGGAGACCGGCTGACGCTCGCCGCGACGCTGCCCGACGACCAGTCGGCGCGCTATCTGCTGGTCGTCGCCTTCCTGCGCGGCGCAACCAACCCTCCGCCGAAAAACTGGTTCTTCAGCGCCGAAACCTGGAAACGCGGCAAGAACACGCTCGCCATCGCCGTGCCGGAGGGGGCCGAACAGGCGGTGCTGTTCCTGGCGCCCGAAACCGGCGGCGGCTTCGACGCCATCCGCGATGCCGTGCGTGGGCGGCCCGGCGTGTTCGTGCGCGCGGCGCAGGACCTGCATCAGGCCTCGCTCGACCGCGCGCGTCTCGATGCCTTCGTTAGCGGTATGGCAGCAGCCGCTGACAGCGATCCCGATCGCCTGCCGACCGTCGCCCCGCTGCTCGCCAATGCGCTGCGGATCAAGCTCAATCCCGACTGCCTGTCGCGCCAGCGTGACCTGCAGGCGACCTGCCTCAGCCAGGCACGCGATTCGGTCGTGCTTCAGGCTCAGCGCGGCGCGACCCTGACCGAAACGCTGACCGGCGCCCCCATCGACATCGCCTATCGCGTGGCCGCGACGCGGGAGGGCGGTGCGGGCTTTTACAGCCCCTATATCGGCCTCGCCCGCGACCTCGCGCGACTGTTCGGCGCCTTCCGCAGCGCGCAATATCAATATGTCCCCGCCCTCGCGATCGGCCGTGGCGGACAGGTGCACCTCCAGCTAAACACGGCGCCCTCGTTCCAGAACCCCCGGTCGGTGCTGGTCGCGCCACTTCCCCCGATCGGAGCGGTGCCACCCCCGGCGTGGCGCCCGGCAAGCGGTGAGACGCAGTGTCTGACCAAGCCGGGCCTGACGATCGCACTCGACGACGCGTCGCTGATGTTCGCCACCGGCTATGCGCGTGACCTGGCGCTGCGGCTGACGGCGGCGGATGGCAAGACGATCGACGTACCGCTGACCGCGCAGGCAAGCAGCGGTGGGCTCCGCCTCTCGGGCGATCTGCCGACCATCGCTGGTCCGGTGTCCGGCGCGGTCCTGCGGGGGCGATGGGGATTCGATTCCTTCACTGGCCCCCGTCTGCCGATCCGTTTCGATGCAGCCGGTGCCTGGACGGCACCCGTCGACGGCGTCGTGGTGGTCGGCCGAGATCATCCGCTCGGCTTGCGCGGGGGCGTCGCGGCGTGCGTCGAGCGGCTGGCGTTGAGGGATGTCGACGGCAGCCTGCGGCCGGTCGCTTGGAAAGTCGCCGGCCCCGACGCGATCGATGCGACCCTGCCGCTCGGCAAGACGAAGCCCGGGTCGCTGGCGCTGGTTGTGCAACGCATCGGCGTCGCCGCCGCCGACACGATAGCGCTGACCGGACGAGTGGAGGCGAGTCGCCTCGACCGGTTCACGATTCACGACGGCGACCGCACCGGCGTCCTGACCGGCGCCCGTCTCGATCAAGTCGTGGCGCTCGACGTGGCAGGCCGACGTTTCGCGGCGGGGGCTCTCACGCGTGGCAGCGATGGTGACCGGCTGGAGATGACGGCCGACACGGCAGTCGACGCCAAAGCCGAAGCCGGCGACGCCCGTGTCAAACTGCGCGACGGCCGCACCGGCACCGTCCCTGCGCAAGTCGCCCCGCCACGCCCAGCCGTGACCCTCATCAGCCGCGATGTTGCCGTTGCGCCGGCGCCCGGAACGCTGATCGTGACGCTCCCGGCGGGCCTGGTTCCGCGCGACGCAATGCTCACCTTCTCGATCCGCGCACCGGGTGGCCTGACGACAGCCGATGCGATCGAAGTAGCCGCGGGCGCGGACGGCGCAGCCACCCGCCTGAGCGTGGCATCGGGCGCACTTCAACGTGTCGGCGGTGAGGTAGCGGTCGCCCGTCTGTCACCCGCGGCCGTCTTCGGTGCGGCGGCGATCGGCGACATCCGCTTTCGTCTGTGGCGCGGCGGCGTCAGCGGTGACTGGCAGCCGCTCGGCCGAATCGTGCGCTTGCCGCAGGTCACCGGTCTCGACTGCCCGTCCCTTGCCAAAACGTGCACGCTGACCGGGCGCGACCTGTTCACCGTCGCAGCGATCGCCGGCAGCGCCGACTTGGCGGACACCGTCACGCTGCCGGCCGGCTTCGTCGGCAGCGCGGTCGAGGTTCCGAAGCCCGGCGCCGGTTCGCTGTTCCTGAAGCTCCACGACGCCGCCGACACGGTCGTTCAGCTCGTCCCCTGACATTGTCCGGCCGCAGAGCGCCGCTCGCGCGACCGAAACGCAGGTGGAATGTCTGGCACCTTCGGGGGTCACGACGGTTATCGCATCCGAAAGGAGGCGCCTGTGTCTGATAAAATCGTCGCGATCGGACTGTTGACGCAACGCGACCTCGACATGCTGGGCAGCGGCTTCGAACGCGCATTCTCGATCCAGGAGGATGATGCGTTTGCCGATCTGGTCGCTCGGCTCGACCGGATACCGCCCGTGCGGGAGCCGAAGAACCAGCATCGATCGCGCTGACGCGCAAGGGTCGCACATACGAAAACGGCGGACCTTGTGGCCCGCCGTTTTCTTTTTGTCGCTTCGATCGAATCGAAATCAGTTCAGTCGACCGAGCCCGGCAATCGTACGGTCGATCAGCGCCTGATCGGTGTCCACCCCATGTTTCGCCGCGATCAACGAGGCCGCGGCCTTGGTCGCTGCATCGGCGGTCTTGGCCCGTACCTCGGCCAGTGCCGAGCGTTCGGCCGCGGCGATCTTATCCTCGGCCATCTTGGCACGGCGCGCAACCAGGTCGGCGGCGTCGGCTTCGGCCTTGGCGACCAGCGCCTTGGCCTCGTCCTCGGCATGGGCGACGATGTCGCGCGTCTGCGTCTCGACGTCGGCCAGCTTGCGCGCATATTCGTCGCGCAGTGCCTCGGCCTCAGCACGAAGCTGCTTGGCTTCTTCCAGACGCTGGCGGATGCCGGCGATCTGCTTGTCGAGCATGCCACCGATCAGCTTGGGCACGCCCTTCACGACCAGCACGGCCAGGAAAACAGCCATCGCCAGGCTGACCCAGACGGTCGCATCCAGCCCGAACAGCGCCGGATCGGGATGATTGGCCGGACCGGTGCCGCCGTGTTCGACGGTCAGCGCCTCGCCCCCCGTCTTAGGCACGCCCTCTTCGTGGATCGCTTCGTTGAAGGTCGGAGCGGTCTCCGCATTAGCCATGGAGCACCGCCTTCGTCGCCGCTTGCGCTTCGTCGCGCGTCACCGACGCACCCGACAGGCGCGCGACGATGTCCTGTGCGGCCTCAGCAGCGACAGTTTCAATTTCGGCCATCGCGGTCTGGCTGGCGGTCGCAATACGTGCTTCCGCTGCCGTCACCTGCGCGGCCGCCGCCTCGCCTGCCTGAGCAAGCGTCGCTTCACTGGCAGCCTGCGAACGCGCGCGGGCCGCGGCGATCGTCTGGCGAGCCTGTTCGCGCGCGGCATTCTCGATCCCGCGCCAGCGCTCTTCCTGCGCATCGGCCTCGGC
The DNA here is from genome assembly GCA_913776045.1 of uncultured Sphingomonas sp. Lineage (GTDB taxonomy): Bacteria > Pseudomonadota > Alphaproteobacteria > Sphingomonadales > Sphingomonadaceae > Sphingomonas. The sequence continues at coordinate 68,343 of CAJYOI010000038.1, read as the reverse complement.
ACGCGCGGCTTCCGCGGCGGCGAGGTCGGTCGCGACCGACGCGTCACGCGCGTCGATCGTACCCTGGACCTTGGGGACCATGCCCCGGCCCACGATGAGGAAGGCGATGCCGAAGGTGAGCGCCAGCCAGAACAGCTGAGACGCCCAGGTGGCCGCCAATTGTTCGATCTGAGGCATCTCTACTCCGTCCGTCTACGAATGAGCATCCCCGGCCGCCAGCAGATCCGTCGGCCGGGACGCATCATTACGCGACGAAGATCAGCAGGACGGCAACGACGAACGCCAGCAGACCGAGAAGCTCGGCGGCGGCGAAGCCGATGAACATGTTGCCCTGCTGGCTCGAAGCCGCACCCGGATTGCGCAGCGCGCCTTCGAGGAAGGCGGCGAAGACGTTACCCACGCCCAGCGCGGCCAGGCCAGCGCCGATGGCAGCGAGACCGGCACCCAGCAGCTTGATCGAATCGGCTTCCATTGTTCAACTCCCGTGAGAAATCAGTTCAGGTGGAAAAGGATCAGTGATGATCGTGCAGGTGCACGGCATCGTTGATGTACAGCGAGGTCAGCAGCGCGAAGACATAGGCCTGCACGCCCGCCACCAGCAATTCGAGCGCCGAGACGCCGACCATCAGCGCGAAGCTCGGCAGGCCGACGACGATGCCGAGGCCCGCGCCGGCGTTGCCCGCGTTGATGATGAAGCCGGCCAGCACCTTCAGCAGGATGTGGCCCGCGGTCATCGCGACGAACAGTCGCAGCGCGAGGCTGAACGGGCGCACCATGAACGAGACGAACTCGATGGGCGTCACCAGGAACAGCACCGGCAGCGGCGTGCCCTTCGGCACGAACAGCGAGAAGAAGCGCAGACCATGCCGCGCGAAACCGACACCCAGCACGATCAGGAAGCTGGCGATGGCCAGCACGCCGGTCGCCGTGAAGTGGCTGGTGAAGGTGAACGGGTGGACGCCGACGACACCCAGCGGCAGGAGCCCCAGGATATTGGCGAACAGGATGAACATGAACAGCGTGAAGACATAGGGCAGGAAGGCGCGGCCTTCCTTGCCGATGTTCTGCTTCAGCAGCTTGTCGATGAAACCGGTGAAGCCTTCCACCGCCATCTGCCAGCGGCCCGGCACCTGCGCGCCCTTCATGCCACCCAGCATGAACAGCCACAGCGCGACGAGCGCGACGCACATCCACATCGCCGAGTTCGTGAAGGCGATCTGATGACCGCCCAGCTGGAACCCGTTCCAGATGGTCTGCACCTCGAACTGGTGCATCGGATCGATCTTGCCCGAACCTGCCGACACGTTTCTGTTTCCCGCAAATATTACGACAGGCGCCCGAAGGTCACTTCGAACGCCCGCTGGAAATCCGGATGATATTCCTGAACGCAGCTGCAATTCCGAGGAACAGCAGTCCGAGCAGGAACCACGGGGAGGTGTTGAACAGGTAATCGAGCGTCCACCCGATCACCGCTCCTCCGACCATTCCCCCGATCAGTTCGGCCAGCACGCGGTTGCCGAGACGATAGCCGTCCCCGCTTTCTTCGCGCGCCTCGCCGTTCCGGATCGCCTCGTCGGTCTTCGCCCGGTTCAGTCGCTCGTCGAGCGATTGCAGGCGCGTGTCCTCAGAGATTGGGTCCAGTCCGGGCTCTTGCTCCGCCATCTTATCCCCTCCGCTTGAGCGGGCAGGACAAAAGGCCGAGCGGCAAGCCCGCCAAGGCAGGCGCGCTTTAGGAAGCGTAAATCCGTGAGTCAACCAAAAGCCCACTCAGGCGGTGGCCTATGCGGTTGCAAAGACGTCGCTATGATGCCGGCGCGCCACATCCCGTGGCGTGGATGGGGGTGATCATACTTGGATCTTGATACCGCAATTGTCATCCTCAGCGCCTGCTCGCTTGGTGGCGTTCGCTGCCTTGGTGCCGAAAATCATCGAGGTGGCCTGCTCCAAGTAGCGGCGGATGGGGTCGGGCTGGCCCCCGCCCCCAGAACGTAGAAGACCCCGGCCGCTGGCACGACCGGGGTCTGGAGGTAATACCTGGATCAAATACCGCGCCAGCAACATAGCGCGACGAGGCTTAATGTTCGATCACACACACCGCGGATCCCGCGTCGGCGCGCTCGCCCCGCGGGTCAGCCACTGGCCCGACGGCGACTGGTATTTCTCGCCCGCTGACGTCTGGTTGATCAGGTTGCAGCCCGCGACGAACGCCATCTGCTCGACGGTCGCGCCGTTCCCGGCCTGGCGGGTGTAGGCTGCCTTGCGCTGGATGTTGATGTTGTTGACCAGCGCGCGCAGATCGGGCGTAGGTGAGCCGACGATGCCGAGGTAGCCATCGGGCTGCTCGCCGACCTGACCCGCCGACCGTGCTGCGGCATAGGCCGGGTCGCGCTGGGCATAGGCGGCGGTCGCGGCCAGGGCGCCGACGGCGGCGATCCCGATCAGGGCAGCGATGTGAAGCGTCTTCATCTTAGAAAATCCCCGGATTCTGCTGGATGAGCGACTTCGCCTCCCCATCGAGGCGATAGACGACCTCCTGCGTGATCGAGATGTTGAGATTGATGACGATCGGCTTGTCGGGCGCGTTCACGGTTACGCATCCGCCCAAACCGCCGGCCATCGCCAATCCCAGGATTCCCATCTTCTTCACGCGTCCGATGTTCGTACAATCTCGCACGAACCTCAATCCTGCAACTGTCATGGGCGTTTCTCGCTTACCGGAGGCTGAATGACGGGGGCCGCGGGCGGCTGTGGCCCTTCGCGGCGGCCCTGCGCCTCGATCAGCGCGGGCAGGTTGCGCTGGATGAGCCGCGACGGATCGTAATAGCTGCGCACCGAATCGAGCAATTGCCGGAACGGCGCGCGAATCGTGATGTTGAAGACGAACGGCAGGCGCGCGAGGCGGCGGATGATGAAGTTGCTCTTCGTTCCCTGCCCTTGGCTGACGCCCGCGAACTGGATGGCGGTAACCATCTCGCCCGACAAGGGACCGTTCAATGTGATGTTCAGACTGCGATAGTTGAGCGAGCGCAGGGCCTGGAACGCCATGTTGCCCCAGACGCCCAGATCCTTTTCGGTGATCGTGCCGACATAGGCGATGCTGCCGCCCGACCGCGCGGCGAGTTTGCCGTCGACGATCCGGCCGCCCGAATCGTCGAACACCATCGGCAGCACGCCGTCGAAAGTCCCGGTTGCGTTGAGATTGTCGAAGTCGAACTGCTGCAGGAACGCGCCCGCATCGACGCCGACGACCCGAAACGTCATGCGCCGTTGCTGCTGGTCGTTGAAATCGAGCAACGTCGGATCGAGCGTCAGCCGCCCACCAGCGAACGGCCACTCGCCGCCCTCTACCTGCACGCGGTTGTTGCCGGTAAGACGATAGCGAACGGTGCCGTTTTCGACTGCGATGCCCGGATTGACCGTCGCGATCGTCGCGACCTGATCGGGCGCGCTGACCAGGCCGAGCAGGTCGGTGAAGACGATGTCTCCCTTGAGCCCCGTAACCGGGCCGAAGGCGGCGGCGAGGTCGAGACCCTGCGTGCCGAATTTTCCGGTGCTGATCACGCCATCGGGCGACCACGCGATTCGCCCGGCGCCGGACACGCTGCCGACGACATCGGCGATCACGCCAAAGGTCAGCCGGGTCAGCTCGTTCGGCTGGAACGCCTTGCCGAACGCGATGCCGGGCACCGACAGGCCGGCGGTGCCCGCCCCGCGCGCCAGATCGTGCATGATCGTCACGTCCGCGACCTTCACCCGCTTCGTCGGATGGATCAGCGTGCCGCTCGCGTCGATACGATTGCCAACCAATGTCAGCGCGACATTCTCGCTTGCCAGCGGCTCGAACCGAGGCTCTTTCGCGGCATCGGCGACCATCAACCGCCCGCCGAGCGTCAGCTTGCCGCCGGCAAATGCCCAGTCGCCGCTCGCCGCAGACAGGACCAGCGGCACATTGCCGATCTGCCCGCCGCCATCGGCATAGCTGCCCGCAACGCGCCCCCCCGCGATGCGCCCGGTCAGCCGCCCGGTATCGATTCGCGTCACCCGATCCGGCGCGCCAAGCCGAGTCTTCACATCGGCTAAGGCAAAGCCCAGGTCGCCGAGACGCATCTGCGCGCCCGATACGGTCAGCGCGAGCGGCGTCGATCCGATACGGCCGGTCAACCGTGTCGCCGCCAACCGCGCCGTTCCGTCGATCCGTCCGCGCGCGAGCATCACCAGCCCTGCCCCGCCCGCGCATACGCGCAGCCGCGTCGGGTCCAGCGTCAGGCTTGAGATTTGCAATCGCTGCCACGCAACCGGCGTACACCCCGGATTGGCGACCATTGCTCGCCCGCGCCACCGGACGTCGATCGGCATCTGCACACCGTCGATACGACCGTCGGGGATCGGGCCCGACAGCGTCGCCTGCGTGACAATCCGCGTCACCGCGCCGTCGACCACCTGGAAGACGACGGGCTTCAGCGCCAGGCGCGCGTCGTTCACGACATAGGGCTCGACCACCGCCCGACCGGCCAGTCCGCCACCGGCGCGGCGCAGCGCGACCGCGGCCGCCGGCAGACCGCCGCCACGCACTGCAATCTGTCCGCCGACCTCGACCGCGCCGAACCGTATCGGATCACCGCTGACCGTCGCGACCGCACCGCTGGCCGATCGCAGGGTCAGGTCGGTCACGCGCACGGCGCGGGCATCGCCGCGCTGGACCGCCTCGATCCGCGCGCTGCCCGAGACATCGCGCGCCGCCGCCGCGCCGGCCTTGGCCAGCGCCGCCGCCAGCGGCCCGACCGGCGTACGTGCGGCACTCTGTCCAAGCGCCGCGATCTGCCGAACCAACGGGTCCGCCGCCCGCGCCTTGGCGATCCGCGCATCGCCGGCAAATTCGAGTCCCGCCGGCGCGAGGCGATAGCGGCCCGCTAGCTCGGCCCGCGCTACACGCCCTTTCGCCATCGCCGCAGTGTCGGCGGTCAGGCGCAGATCGCCCGCCGTCCCCTGCGCCGTGCCGTCGAACGCGATCGTCGCCGACAATGGTCCGGTGGCAAGCCCCGGCGCCCCGGCGCTCTTGGCAACTGCCGCGACCTTACCGGTCCAGCGGTCGAGCGCCTCGCCGAGCGTCACGTCGATGTCGGCCCCCAGCGCCCGGACGACGGCATCGCCGCATCGTACGACCGCTGCCCGCACCGGGCCGCTGAGGCTCGGCCGCTGGCGCGCGATTTTGAGGGCGAAGGCCCCGCCGATCCCGGCCGCGGCGCACCCCGACACCGTCTGGCGATCGCTGACCAGCGCCAGTCGACCAGTGAAGCCGTCGTCGAGCCGCCCGGCGCCGCTCAGCTTCAAGCCGACGACACTGTCGGGCAGTTCCAACCGTATGCGCGCGTCGGCGATGTCCGCGGTGAGCTTCGGCAGCGCGAAGGGTGCATCGCCCTCGCCCTTCGGCAGCAGTTTGTCGATCGCGCCCAGCGACAAAGCGCCGTCCTGCCACCGCGCACGCAATCGAACGTGACCGGCGTCGATCCCGGTGACCTCCGGCCCGCTCCCGCGAATTCGGGTACGGACGACGACCCAGTCGGCCACCAGATCGGGATCGCGGGGGTCGCCGATAACGACGTTGGTCAGCCGCTGGCGGGCAAAACCGATGTCGGCGACCGTGTAGCGCGCCGGAACGCCGCGCTTTGCGAGTTCGTCGTCGATGAAGCCGGTCGCGACGCTGCGCCGCTGGTGCCACAGCGCTGCGATCGCGACCGCAAAGACGATCAGCAGCGCGATGAGCGTGCGCCAACGCTTGCGCTGGTGCCAGCGCTGCCGCCGCTGCTCCGGTCCCGTCTCCGCGGCGTCCGCCGTCACGCACTACTCCCAATGACGCCCGGTTGCATCGCGACCACGCCCTCGCTTAACTTTGGTCGCAGATGAGCGTTCCTGCAACCGTGAGCGAAGATGCCGCCGGCCACCGCGCCCGATTGCGCGAACGGCTTTTCATCGGCGGGGCGGCGGCGCTCCAAGATTACGAACTGCTCGAATATCTTCTCGCGCTCGCTATCCCGAGGCGCGACACCAAGCCGCTGGCCAAGGCACTGCTGCGCGAATTCGGCGGCCTGTCGGGCGTGATGACCGCGGCGCCCGAAGATCTCGCGCGGATCAAGGGCATGGGCGAGACATCGGTTGCGGCGATCAAGGCCGCGCACGGCGTCGCGCTGCGCCTGCTCAAGACCGAAACGAGCGCGCAGCCGGTGCTGAGCAATTGGCAGGCGCTGCTCGATTACCTGCGCGCCGACATGGCGCATCACCAGACCGAACGGGTGCGCGTCCTCCATCTCGACAGCCGCAACCGGCTGATCCGCGAGGAAGTGATGAACGAGGGGACGGTCGACGAGGCACCTGTTTACGCCCGCGAGATCGTGCGGCGGGCGCTGCAATTGGGCTCGGCGGCGGTTATCCTGGTCCACAACCATCCCTCGGGCGACGCGTCGCCAAGCAAGGCGGACATCGACATCACGCGCCAAGTCGCCGCGGCGCTGAAACCGCTGAACATCGCGCTGCATGACCACATCGTGATGGCGCGCGGCGGGCATACGAGTTTGAGGGCACAGGGGCTGATCTGAAAAGTCCTTCCCCAGACAAGCTGGGGAAGGGGGACCGACCGCGAATCGGATGGTGGAGGGGCTTTCCAGTCGATCGGACAGCCGGAATGCCCCCCCATCACCGCCTCCGGCGGCGCCCCCCTCCCCGAGACAAGCTCGGGGAGAAATTTTCGCCTCACTCCAGATCATGCTCCAGCGTGATTTCGGCGTTCAGCAGCTTGGAGATCGGGCAGCCCTTCTTGGCCTCCTCCGCGATCCGTTCGAAATCCGCCTTCTCGATCCCCGCGACGCGACCCTTCAACTTCAGCGCCGACTTGGTCACCTTGAACCCGTCGCCGTCCTTGTCGAGCGTCACCGCAGCGTCGGTTTCCAGCGTGCCGGCCGAATAGCCTTCCTTCGCCAGCGCAAAACTCAGCGCCATGGTGAAGCAGCTGGCGTGCGCCGCGGCGATCAGTTCTTCGGGGTTGGTACCGGGCTCGTTGTCGAAGCGCGTGTTGAAGCCATAGGGATTATCGGACAACACGCCCGACTGGGTCGAGACATGGCCCTTCCCGTCCTTGCCGAGGCCATCGTAGCGGGCGGATGCCGTGCGGGTCGTCATGTGCGTCGTCTCCTAAGATCTAGACGCGACCCCGAACGCACGCCCGCGCGTTCGGGTCCAACCTGGGTTACGAGATATCGTCCGCAGTCTCGTCATCCCCGCGAAGGCGGGGATCAATAGTCGCTGGTGGACGTGAGACTCATGGCGTTCAGCGATTATCTGTTCCCGCCTACGCGGGAATGACGAGGGAAGGTTCAGCCCCCGCCCCTAGCTCACTCCGCGTGGTCGGCGATCCACGCCTCGACCACCGGCGCGATGCGGTTGCGCCACTTCGACCCGTTGAAGATGCCGTAGTGACCGACTTCGGGCGCCATGTGGTACTGCTTCATCGCGTCGGGCAGGGCGGTCGCGATGGTCAGCGCCGCCTTGGTCTGGCCGAGACCGGAAATATCGTCGCGCTCGCCCTCGATCGCCAGCAGCGCGACGTCTCGGATTGCGCCCGGATCGACGCGGCGGCCGCGGTGCATCATCTCGCCCTTGGGCAATGCGTGCTCCTGGAACACGACGCGGATGGTCTGCAGATAGAATTCGGCGGTCATGTCGCACACCGCGCGATATTCGTCGTAGAACGCCATCGTCGCCTGGCTGCTTTCGCCGTCGCCGGCGACCAGGTGTTTGAACAGCTCCCAGTGCGACATCATGTGGTTGCCAAGGTTCATGGTCATGAACCCGGCGAGCTGCAGGAAGCCCGGATAGACGCGGCGGCCCGCACCCGGATAGGTCGCCGGGATCGTCGCGATGACATTCTGTTCGAACCACGCGAAGGGCCGCTCGGTCGCCAGCGTGTTGACTGCGGTCGGCGCCTCACGCGTGTCGACGGGTCCGCCCATAAGCGTCACCGTCAGCGGACGGTTCGGGTGCTCGTCCGCCGCCATCAGGCAGGTCGCGGCATAGGCCGGTACCGACGGCTGGCATACGGCGAGCATATGCGAGCGCGCGCTGCCATCCTTGCCCATCGTCTCCAGGAATTCGATGACGTAATCGACATAGTCGTCCAGGTCGAAGCGTCCATCCGACAGCGGCACCAGCTTCGCGTCGCGCCAGTCGGTGATGTAGACGTCGTGACCCGGCAGCATGCGTTCGACCGTGCCGCGCAGCAGCGTCGCATAATGGCCCGACATCGGGGCTACGATCAGCAGCTTCGGCCCACCCTCGACGCCCTCGCGCACGAAGCGCTTCAACTGGCCGAAGGGCTTCCTGAGCACGATCTCTTCATGCACCGCGACCTCTCGGCCATCGACGACCGTCTTCGCGAGCCCGAACGCCGGCTTGCCGCGCGGGGCGGATGCGTGGGCGAAGACCTCCAACGCCGACGACAGCACCGGCCCGCCGCCGAAATAGGAAAAGGGATTGACCGGATTGTTCAGCCAGCCGGCCGAGAAATTCGCCAGCGCGCTGGCACCTGCCAGCATCGAGCGCTGCATTTCATAGGCATTATAGAGCATCGGGTATGGACCTTTACCGGCGCCCGCTTCCCCCGCGGCCGCACCGCCAATCGATCGGCGGGTATAACCTGTATGGGTGACCGTGCAATTAATAAGACAAGCGGTTCACCGCGGGCGAAGTTCCGCTGGCACGTTGCCGTCGAAGCGGAGTGCGCCTAACCGGCAGCCCATGGCCACCGCCCCGACTCCGCCGCAGCCCAAAGCCAAGATCGAAAACCTGCGCGTCATCTGGCGGATGGCGGCGCGCTATCCCGGCCGCATCGCCGCAGCGCTGACGGCGATGCTGGTTGCTGCGCTGGCAACGCTGGCCATTCCGTCGAGCTTCAGGCTGATCATCGATCGGGGGTTTGCGGCAAGCGGTGGCGGGGACATCGGGCGGTGGTTCCAGTATCTGCTGATGCTGGTCGTCGTCATGGCGATCGCCACCGCCTTCCGCTTCTATTTCGTGTCGTGGCTGGGTGAGCGGGTCGTCGCCGATTTGCGCATCGCGGTGCAGGCGAACCTGCTGCGCCTGTCGCCCAGCTTCTTCGAGGAAAACCGCCCGTCGGAGATTGCCAGCCGGATGACGTCGGACACGACGATCATCGAGCAACTCGTCGGCGGCACCATTTCGATCGCTGTCCGCAACATCGTCATCGGTGTGGGTGGCATCCTCTACCTGTTCACGCTGAGCCCGAAGCTGACCGGACTGCTGGTGCTCGGCATCCCGCTCGTAATCCTGCCGATCATGATCCTCGGCCGGCGCGTCCGCACCATCTCGCGCGCCAGCCAGGACCGGGTGGCGGACGTCGGGGCGATGATCAGCGAAGTGCTGGGCGCGATGAAGATCGTCCAGGCGTTCGGCCAGCAGGAGCGCGAGGGCCAACGCTTCGCCGCTGCGGTGGAAAGCGTGCTCGCGACCGCCAAGCGCCGCATCCTTTTGCGGGCGATCATGACCGCGGCGGTCATCGGCCTGATCTTCTCGGCGATCACGCTTGTCATGTGGCAGGGCGCGCTGGACGTCGCCGCCGGACGGATGAGCGGCGGGTCGATCGCCGCCTTCGTGCTGACCGGCATCTTCGTCGCCGGCGCGTTCGGAGCGCTGACCGAGGTATGGGGCGACATCCTGCGCGGATCGGGCGCGGCGCAGCGATTGTCCGAATTGCTCGCCGAAACGCCGGGCATCGCAGCGCCTGCCCAGCCGGCGCTGCTGCCGGAACCGGCGCGCGGCGAGATCGCGTTCGATGGCGTCGAGTTCCGCTATCCCACGCGGCCCGATGTCAGCGCGTTGCACGACTTCTCGCTGAGGATATCTCCGGGCGAGACGGTCGCGCTGGTCGGCCCTTCGGGGGCGGGTAAGACGACCGTGTTCCAGCTGGTCCAGCGCTTCTACGATCCCGCCGCCGGGTCGGTCGCGGTCGATGGGCTGGATGTGCGGTCGGTCGATCCGACCGCACTCCGCAGTCGCATCGCGGTGGTGCCGCAGGAAACGGTGATCTTTGCGGCGTCGGCGCGCGATAACCTGCGCTACGGCCGCTGGGATGCCGATGACGCGGCGCTATGGGACGCGGCCGAGGCGGCCAACGCCGCCGACTTCCTACGGGATCTGCCGGACGGGCTCGACACGTTTCTGGGCGAAGGCGGTGCGCGATTGTCGGGCGGCCAGCGCCAGCGCGTCGCGATCGCCCGCGCGCTGCTGCGCGATGCACCGATCCTGCTGCTCGACGAAGCGACCAGCGCGCTGGACGCAGAGAGCGAGCGGCTGGTCCAGTCGGCCCTCGAACGGCTGATGCAGAGCCGGACGACCCTGGTCATCGCGCATCGCCTGGCGACGGTGCGCGCGGCCCACCGGATCGTGGTGATGGACGGCGGCCGCATCGTCGAACAGGGCCCGCACGCCGCGCTGGAGCGCGGAGGCGGGCTGTACCAGCGGCTGGCGGGATTGCAGTTCGGGTGAGCCATCAAAGCCCTCCCCTTCAGGCGAAAGGGTGCGGGAGAGGGGAAGGTGTCTCACCGAGATCAGCGCTCGCGGACAGGCCCCTCTCCCAACCCTCTCCCCTTGAGGGGAGAGGGCTTAAATTAGTCAAGCCGCCAGCGTCTCCGCATCCACCGCGTACAGCACGTCCGCCTTAGCCGTCGCCGCCGCCTTCAGCCCGAACGCCTCCGGCACGATCTGCTCGACGTAGAAGCGGCACGCCGCCGTCTTCATCTTGAGGAACGGCGTATCGCCCTCCGCGGCGATCCGCCCCTGCTTCTCCATCAACCAACCGCATACCGCGATCGACAGCATCGTCAGGAACGGATAGCTCGCCGCCAGCCGATCGTCCGGGTCCGCCGCCATCAGGCGCTGCGCAACCTCCTCGCAATCGTCGACCAGCCGCGCGAGCCCCGTATCCTGCACCTCGCCACGCATCTCCGCGACCAGCCGCGCCAACACGCCGCCGTTGTCGAGCCCCAGCTTGCGCCCGACCAGATCCGCCGCCTGGATGCCGTTGGTACCTTCGTAAATCGGCGTGACGCGGGCGTCGCGGTAGTGCTGGGCGGCACCGGTTTCCTCGATGAAGCCCATCCCGCCATGGACCTGGATACCGATCGAGGCGACTTCGCAGCCGATGTCGGTGCCATGCGCCTTTGCCAGTGGCGTCAGCAGATCGAGCCGTGCCTTCGCCTCCGCGTCGCCCGCATTCGCGCGATCGACCTGTCCGCAGGCTAGATAAACCAAAGCGCGCGCCGCCATCGTCTGCGCCTTCATCCTGAGCAGCATCCGGCGAACGTCGGGATGCTCGACGATCGCGACCGATCCGGCGCCCGGCGCCGACGCGCGCGCCGACTGCACGCGGTCGCGGGCATAGGCGATCGCACGCTGCGTCGCCGCTTCCGCCACCTGCACGCCCTGCAGTCCGACGTTCAGCCGCGCATTGTTCATCATCGTGAACATCGCGCGGATGCCGCCGAATTCGGGACCGATCAGCTCGCCGACGCACGCGTCGTGATCGCCGAAGCTCAGCACGCATGTCGGCGAGGCATGGAGCCCCATCTTGTGTTCGATCGACACGACGCGGACGTCGTTGGGCGCACCCGGATTGCCGTCCGCATCCAGCCGGTATTTGGGGACCAGGAACAGGCTCAGCCCCTTGGTTCCCGCCGGTGCATCGGGCGTGCGCGCAAGCACGAGGTGGACGATATTGTCCGCCATGTCGTGGTCGCCGAACGAGATGTAGATCTTCGTGCCCTGGATACTGTACGTCCCGTCGCCACGCGGCACCGCCCGGCTGCGCAGCGCCCCGACGTCGCTGCCGGCCTGCGGCTCGGTCAGGTTCATCGTGCCGGTCCATTCACCGCTCGACAGCTTGGGGAGGTAGAGCGCCTGCTGCTCGGGGCTGCCGTGGTGGAGTAGCGCCTCGATCGCGCCGACCGTGAGCGTGGGGGCGAGCGCGAAGCCCATGTTCGCCGCTCCCAGCGTCTCCAGCACCGCGGCCGAGAGGACGAAGGGCAGACCCTGTCCGCCGAACCCTTCCGGCGATCCGATGGTGCCCCAGCCGCCCTCGACGTAAGCCTTGTACGCTTCGGGGTAACCGCCGGGCATCTTGACGCCCTCTTCGGTCCATGTCGGCCCATCGGTGTCGCCGGCGCGGGCGAGCGGCGCCCATTCGCCGGCGGCGAATTCCCCCGCGCCTTCGAGCACCGCATCGAGGATATCGTCCTCCACGCCCAGATCGGCGATACCGGCGACGTGTTGAAGCACGAATTTCTGCTCTGCTACGGGCGCGGTGAAGGGCATGGGGCAAATCCTCTCGCTTGTGCTGTGGCCCGACCGCCTATAGCCGCCAAAAAGTGAGCGCAACGGGCACGAAAACCTTACCCTACGGCGAGGCCGCGATTGCCGAAGCCGCGCGCGTGATTGCGGCCGGCGGCTGCGTCGCGGTGCCGACCGAGACGGTCTACGGCCTCGCCGCCGACGCGACCGATTCGGATGCGGTGGCAGGAATCTACGCCGCGAAGGGCCGGCCGAGCTTCAACCCGCTGATCGTCCATGTGCCGGACCTGGCGGCGGCGGAGGCGCTGGCGGTGTTCGACGACGCCGCGCGGTCGCTGGCCGAACGGTTCTGGCCGGGGCCACTGACGCTGGTCGTGCCGGTGCGGCCGGGGGCAGTGTCGTCGCTCGTTACGGCGGGGCTCGATACGGTTGCTGTCCGCGCGCCGGCGCACCGCGCGATGCAAGCTTTGCTGCGCGCGACAGGTACGCCGTTGGCTGCGCCGTCCGCAAACGCCAGCAACCGGATCAGCCCGACCCGCGCCGAACATGTGCTGGCGACACTCGACGGCCGGATCGCGCTGGTGATCGATGACGGACCGACGAGTGCGGGGCTGGAGTCGACGATCGTCGACGCGCGGACGGCGGAAGTGCTGCGGCCGGGGACGATAACTCTGGACGACCTGTTCCCCGGCCAAGGCCGGGGCCCGGCTACGACGCAGTCCGAAACTGGACCCCGGCCTTCGCCGGGGCACGTCATAGCGCCGGGACAACTTGCGCTTCACTATGCGCCGACGAAGCCGGTGCGTTTGAACGCGACGTCCGCGCACACCGACGAATGGCTGATCGGCTTTGGCGCCATCACGGGCGACGACACCCTTTCCGCCTCTGGCAACCTGGCCGAGGCCGCCGCCCGCCTGTTCGACGCGCTCCATCGCGCCGACGCGAGCGACCGCGGGCGAATCGCCGTCGCGCCGATCCCGGCGGATGGCCTGGGCGACGCGATCAACGATCGATTGCGTCGCGCCGCCCATCGCTGATCCGCTTATTGCGGCGCGGTCATCGCGTTCTTCTGGCCTTCGGTCAGCTTGTCCGCGTTGACGTCCGAATCATCGATCGCGTCGGCGCGGCGTTCGCCGTCCTTTTCAATCCGCTCGGCGGTCGCTTCGTTGCCGCCCATCGCGCGGACTTCGTCGGCCTTCGCCTCGGCGCGCTCTTCGGCCTGGGTCGCGAGCTTGTCGTCGCCCTTGCCGCCGCAGGCAGCAAGCGATGCCGACATCGCGACGAGCAGGGCGGTCGCAGCAAACTTCTTCATGTCATTGATCCCCGTTGGAACATCCGGGGCTTACCGCCCGGTCGCCGCACAACCGGCGACCGGGCGGTCGGTTCCGCATCAAGCCTCGGCGGTGACCGCCTTCGACCGCGCGGCGAACGACTTGCGCAGCTTCTGGAGCTTCGGCGGGATGACGGCCAGGCAATAGGGATTGCGCTGCCCCTCATCGTCCCAATAGTCCTGGTGGTAATCCTCGGCCGGATACCACTGCGCCAATGGCTCGATGGTCGTCACGATCTTCGCCGGCCAGTTCTCGCCATTGCGTTCGATCGCCGCTTCTGCCGCCGCCCTCTGCGCGTCGTCGTGCGGGAAGATCGCCGAGCGATACTGCGTGCCGACGTCGTTGCCCTGGCGGTTCAGCTGCGTCGGATCATGCGTCGCGAAGAAGATGTCGAGCAGGTCGTCGTAGCTGACCTGGGTGGGATCATAGGTGACGCGGATGGCCTCGGCATGGCCCGTGTCGCCGCCGCAGACCTGCTTGTAGGTCGGGTTCGGCAAATGACCGCCGATATAGCCGCTCTCGACGCTTTCCACGCCGATCACGTCTTTGAACACCGCCTCGGTGCACCAGAAGCACCCGCCGGCGAAGGTAGCCGTCTCCATTAAACCTATCTCCTTGCGTTGACCGCCTAGATAGGATTGAGCCGGCTGCGGACAACACGGGGGTACGGCAATGATCGACGGCAGCGTCATGGTGACGGGTGGGGCGGGCTATATTGGCAGCCATGCGGTGCTGGCATTGCTCGATGCCGGATATCGGGTCGTGGTGATCGACAATCTGGTTACCGGGTTCGACTGGGCGGTCGATCCTCGCGCGACCTTCGTGAAGATCGCGGTCGAGGACGCGGGCGTCGCCGACGTCATCGCCGGGCACGACGTGAAGGCGATCCTGCATTTCGCCGGATCGGTCGTGGTGCCGGAATCGGTCGAGAACCCGCTAAAATATTATCGCAACAACACCGCCGCCTCGCGTGCGCTGATCGAGACCGCGGTCACGGGGGGCGTGAAGCATTTCATCTTCTCCTCGACCGCCGCGACCTATGGCATCCCCGACAAGGTGCCGGTGGCGGAGGGCGATCCGCAACGCCCGATCAATCCCTATGGCATGTCGAAGCTGATGACCGAGGCGATGCTGCGCGACGTTGCAGCGGCGCACCCGATGAACTTCGCGGCGCTGCGCTACTTCAACGTCGCCGGCGCCGATCCGCAGGGCCGTTCGGGTCAGTCGACCGCCGGCGCGACGCACCTGATCAAGGTTGCGGTCGAGGCCGCCATCGGCAAGCGAACCCATGTCGGCGTCTACGGCACCGACTTCGCGACCCGGGACGGGACGGGCGTGCGCGATTACATCCACGTCACCGACCTGGCCGCCGCGCATGTCTATGCGCTCGAACTGCTGGTCGCCAAGCCGGGCGAGAGCCACTTCCTCAACGCCGGCTACGGCACGGGCTTCTCGGTGCTCGAAGTGCTCGACGCGGTCGACCGGGTGACCAACATGACGATCGATCGCCAGATGGAGGGGCGCCGCGCGGGCGATCCCGATGCGCTCATCGCCGACAACGGCGCCATCCTCGCCACTCTGCCCTGGCGGCCGCAGCATGCCGACCTGGACGGAATCGTCAGGGATGCGCTGGCGTGGGAGCGGAAACTGGCGGAACGCGGCGCCTGATAGCGGCGCCGACGAACCACCACATCGCCGCCCACAACGTCCCGAAACTCCACCCGGCCAGCACGTCGCTCGGCCAGTGGACGCCCAGGTACACGCGGCTGAACCCTATAGCGCCGACCAGCAGGATCGCGCCCGCCAACAGCACGTTGCGCGTCCCCGCCCCCTTCGTCACCTGGCTGCCGATCGCGGCGATGGTCAGGTACACGATCGCGCTGTTGGCGGCGTGGCCACTCGGAAAGCTGTTGCCCGTCACCTGGACCAGGTGATCGACGATCTCCGGCCGCGGGCGGCCGACGTGCAGCTTCATCTGCGTCACCGCCCATGACCCGCTGATCGTGGCGGCGGCGGTCAGCGCCGCTGTCAGCCACAATTTGCGCGAGGCGAGCAGCGCGATCGTACCGATGACGACGAGCGTCAGCACCGTCGTCCCGCCGGTCGCGGTGATATCGACCATCGCATCGTGAAACCAGTCCGGCCCGACCGGCTGCGCGGTATCGCCCGGTACGCGCAGCGCCAGCGTGATACGCGGATCGAAGGAAAAGCCGCCGCGGCTGTCGATAATCGCCCCGACGATAAGCAGCAGCACGATCGCCACCGCCCCGCACACCGCGGCCCATAGAAGGACAGGCGGCCGCTTGACGCCGCGGGCGATGGCTTCTTCGGGCGAAAGGGTCGGGCTCAGGTCTTCGGTCTTCACCCGACGGGTCTAGGCCGCACCGACCTAGCCCGGCAATCCGTGATCGGCGACGAAGGCCAGATACATGCCCATCCAGTCGATCGGCTGCCCGTTCCTGCGCGGCGCGGGAGGGCCGTGGCCGCCGCGGTCGAAGATGTGGAGCTCGGTCGGGATCTTCGCGGCGACGAGGCCCGAATACATCAATAGGCTGTTGGCGGCGGGCACCGTCTTGTCATCGGTATTGGTCGTGACGAAGCACGGCGCGGCATCCGCCGGAATGTCGAGCTGCGCCGAATAGCGACGCTGCCACTCGGCATCGGCCACGCGCGAACCGAGCAGTTCGCGGCGCGAGGACGCGTGGACGCTCTGGTCGAGCATCGTGACGACCGGATAGAACAGCCCCGCCACCATCGGCCGTGCCGGCTGGGCATCCGCGGCGTCGACCGGATCATAGGTCTTGAGCGCAAACCGCGTCGCGAGCCGCGCGGCGAGGTGCCCGCCGGCAGAAAAGCCCATCACGCCGATTTTCGCCGGATCGATCGCCCAGCGCGTCCCCGCCCCGGCGCGGATCAACCGGATCGCGCGCTGCGCATCCTGTAGCGGCCCATCGGGGCCGGCCGCCCAGCCGTCGTGCGGCAGGCGATAGAGCAGCTCGAACACAGTGTAGCCGCGCTTTGCGAGGTCGAGCGCCATGGCGCCCGATTCGCGGCGCGTGGCGACACGGGTGTAGCCGCCGCCCGGAATCACCAGCAGCGCGGCGCCGTTCGGCTTCGCCGGGCGCGCGACGACGATCACGGGGTCGCCGACGCTGGTCCACGCGAGGTCGCCCGGCGTCTTCGAGCGCTGGATGATGACGTCCTTCACGCCCGCCGCCGGTTCGCCCGGCGGGCGGCCGGGCCACAGGTTGATCCGCTCAGACGCGGCGGGGGTCTGGGCAATCGCGCGGCCGGCGACCAGCGTTGCGGCGCCGGCGCCGAGCAGGGTACGGCGGTCAATTGCCATCGGGACGGACTCCACTGGTGCGCGCGCTGGGCGCGAGGACGAATGTTTCGGGCGCGGGCGGGCGCACGGGATCGAAGGGCTTCAGGTCGCTCTGAAGGTGTGCGGCGATCGGCAGTCGCGCATCCGCGAGCCCTTGCGCGACCGCCCGCGCCAGCACCCAGGCGCCGTAGTTGTTGTGATGCGTCGCATCCTTGCCGCCGTCGTTGAAGGCCAAGGGTGCACGGTCGCTGCCAAGCGCCTCGTAGATACGCATGCTGGCGGCGTTCAGGTCGATCACCGGCACCTTTTGCTCGGCGCCTACCGCCTTCACCGCCGCGGCATAGTCGGCAAGCGTCGAGCGGATGTGCCCGTCCGCGGTCCAGTTACGCCGTTCGGGCGAGGTGACCAGGATCACGTTTACCCCACGGCGGCGGAATTCGTCGATGAACACGCGCATCCAGCTGCGATAGGTCGTGTCGGCCGCGGCATAGGTCTGCGGCCAATTAGCCTTCTGATCATTGTGCCCGAACTGAATCATCGCCGTATCGCCCGGCTTCACGCTTTCGAGCACCTTGGCGAGGCGCTTCGCCATGACGAACGACTTCATCGACTCGCCCGATTCCGCATGGTTCGCGACCGCGATGTCGGGCTTCAGGAAAACGGTGAGCATCTGGCCCCAGCTCGCGGCGGGTTCGAACGGCTGGTCGGTCACGGTCGAATCGCCGAGCAGGAACAGCGTCGGCACTTGCACGGGTTCGATCTTCACCGACGTGACGCCGGGCTTGGGGCCGACGAACTCAAGTGACAGCCGGTCGTCCCAGGTGAAGCCGCCTTTCTCGCGCGGTTTCAGATCGACCATCGTTGCGCCGGGCGCGTTGACCTCGGGCGGGTTGATCGCGGCATTGCGGACGTTGACGACGAAGCTGCGCTCGATCCGCCTGCCCGCGGGCACCTTCACGCCATCGAGCATCAGCCGGCGGGCTTCGGCCTTCACCGTCGTGTCGGTCGCCTGCTTGGGCAGACCGAGCGTAACCGTCACGCGGTAGTTGCCGGGTGGCAGCTTGACCGAGAACAGCCCCGGCGCCTCGAACCCGGCATCGCCGTCATAGGGTTTCGCCGCGTCGAGCGTAAAGTTGCGGACCTGCGCGGCGGCAGGCGTGGCGAGGCCGAGGAGCGCGGCGGTCATCAGCGCGACCCTCATTCACCCTCCCCCGGACGGCGCGGGCGCGGCGACGGGAAGGCACGGCCGTCGAGTGCGGCGGGGACGAGATCGAGCATCTGGATCGCGGTCAATCCGAACTGCGACGCGGCATTCGTCGAGATACCCGGCCATTCCGTGATCCCGTTCACCATGCGGCGCGGATCGCTCGCCTCGACCATCAGCCCGGCATCGGCGCCGTAGAATTCCTCGACCGCGCGGGTCGCGAGCGCCGCATCGCCCGTCATCTTGGCGGCATAGGCAGTCAGCCGCGCATGGCTGGCGCGCAGGTTGCGGTTGGTCCATTTCGCCTTGAATTGAGCCTCGAAGTCCGCCTTCGGCGCATTGTACCATCGGCAATAGTCGAGCCATGCCGCCTTGTAGCGCGGCACGTCGAGCAGCGCGATCAGCTCGGCACTGATTTCCGGTGCGCCGAACGCGGCGTTCAGGTGGCTGATGCGGATGCCCTTGCCCTGCCCCAGAAAGCGCCCGGAGGCGAGATCGTACCACGCGCTCCCCTCGAGCCAGCCGTTCGGCAGGCGGCCGATGCCGTCCATCCCGGCGACGATCTGGTCGCGCCAGCGGGTATCGCCGGTGCGCTCCCATTCGGTCAGCCAGGCCGCGGCGATCGTGCACCATGTCGTGCCGAAGGTCATGTCGATCATGCCGGCGGGCGGGCGCACGTTGGCGGACGGCGTCTTGCGGCCGATCTCGACCCCGGCGAGCGACCTGTCGGAGGTGACCAGAGCGCGCATCAGGTCGCCGACCCGCTCGTCGCCGCCCGACAGATAGAAGAAAATGCGACGGTAGGCGGCGTTGCTGACGCGCGTCTGCTTCGAACTGTCGGAGAAATGCTGGACGCCGTGGCGCGTACCCAGGCCGGCGAAGCGGCCGAGGTGATAGACATCGACCTCCCCGGTATGCCGCGTCATCGCCTCGGCAAAGCGGAACGCGCGGGGCTCGCCGGTGCGCAGGACCTGATACCACAGCCACAGATCGGGCGAGAGCTCGCTGTTGGCCCAGGCGAACCCGCCGATGTCGTAGCGCCACTGATGCCGGTCGGCATCGTACGTGTGCATCACGTCGCCGTGATCCCAGAAACCGTACCACGACCGCTGGTCGACCTCGCGCTCGTAGAAATCGAGCATGTTTGAAAGCTGGTTTTCGAGCGCGGTGCGGTTCGGGCTGGTCCGGTCGGGCAGGCTCCAGTCGCCGAAGATGCCGGCGCGGTGGAGGTGCGCCGGGTCGGTCATCAACTGCGGTGGCGTCGCGACGGCGCGTGCCATCGCCTCGAACCGCGGCGTCTCGGGCGTGGCGGGCAGCGCCCAGAGCGTCAGTTCGCTGGTGCGCGCGATGCCGGTCGGCGTGTCCCAGCCGGGCTCGTAATCCTCATAGGTGATGTCGAGCCCGCGGATCTGGGTCCTGTAATCCTCCATCCCCATCGTGCCGTGATAGGGGCGCAGGTCCATCGCCGCCGCGCGCGGCGACCAGAGCCATGCCGTCAGCCGCGCGGTGTCGCCGGTCGCGCCGTCGATATCGATCGCGCTTGGGTGACGTTCCCAGAAATAGCGCACGCCGATCGCCGCGCCGCCCGTGGGGGAACCGACATAGGCCAGACCCGGTGCGCGGCGGCCTTCGTCGCTGTCGACCCACGCATGGCCCGGCGCCGTGCGTTTGGTCAGCGTAAAGCCGTTGGCGTTGGCCTGTTCGAGGCGGAAGTCGCCCCAGGCCGGGATGAGGTCCAGGCTGCCGCGCACGCTCGTCGCCATCTGGGCGAGCGGTGGGATTGCCTTGCCCGCGACCTGCGCATTGCGGAACGCCGCACCGGGGTCGCGGCGCAGGCCGGTCAGCGGACGCACGGCTTCCGCAAAGGTCTGGCGGTCGTGCGCGAAGCGGACGTGGCGGTCATGCAGTGCGTCGCGCATCGGCACCTCGGCGCTGAGGCCGAGCGACGCCAGGAAGTCCTTGGCCGGGTCGCCATCGTAGACGAAGCTGTGAACGATCCTGAGCGACGGCGTGCCGGCGTAGGCGTAGAAGCGGACGGTGAACGGCAGCCACCCGCGCGTGCCAGCGCGGTGCTTGCCCTCGACGCGGATGACGGCGCGCACCGGCCCCGTCTGTTCGACGCTTACCGTGGCGATCACGCCTTCGAACGACGTGACGATGCCGCCCTCGGGCTCGCTGCGGACGCTGCCGAGCAGCCGCACCGGGCCGACAAGCTGGCGGCTGCCTTGCCACGCGCCGCGGATGAGGACGCTGCCGGCGCGCGGGAATTCCCAGCGCAGGTCGCCACTCGACACGATAACCGCGTCGGCGGTGCCGCGCACCGTCACCGGGTCGGCGGGCACGCGGGGCTTGCCCTGCACGACCGTGAGGCCGGCGGGCGCGGTGTCGGCGGGAAGCGCATGCGCACTCCACTTGACCGAGCCGTCGGGCCAGGTCGCGACCGTCCAGCTCTGCCCCGCCACTCGCGCGCCATCGGCGGTCGCGAGCGCCAGAGCGGTCCGCTTGCCGACGGCGCCACGCGGCCAGGCGACGCCGAAAGTCTGGCCGAAATGCACCGCCGGCGCGGCGCCATCGATCCAACGGATCGGTGCGGGCGAGAAGGTCGGCGCGCGCTGAGCCGCGACGGCCTGGGTCGACAAAGCGGCGCCGGCGCCGGTCAGTGCCGTCGTGCGGATAGCCTCGCGGCGGGTGAACATGCCTCTCCGTCCCACATTGTCGAACCGTATCTTACGATCTGGTCGAACTTGTGGGGCGAGAAGTCAAGTACATGGCATCTGCACCCGCTCCGTCGTTCCGTCGAAGTCGAGATCCATGGTTTCTCCGTCCAAAGCCATCTCTGGCTTGGCCCTGGATCCCGACGGTCGTCCGGATGACGGTGGTATCTCAGCGCAGTCCCAACGCCCTGAGCACGTCAGCCCAGCTGACATATTTGAAGTTCTGCGTGTCCGGCGCATTGTCGCCGTCCTGCGCGATGAACAGACCGCGCGGGTACTTGGGCCCGAAGTTGCCGAGCCTCAACTCGATCCCGTCGGTGTCGCTGGTCCCGTCGATCGCGCCGCCGCCGATGCGGAAGCGACCGGCATAGGTCACGTCCGGCAGGCGGTAGAGCGTGTAGGCGTTGTCGCCCTGGCTCGACACGACCAGATAGCCGCCGTCGCGCCCCTTGGGTGCCAGCGCCAGGCCTTCGGCATCGTCGAACAGGATGCGGCGATCGACCTTAGCGATCGCGGTCGCCGTCGTCGGCGCGGCCGGATCGGCGTCGAAACGCCATAGACCGACGTCCTCTTCCGCCACGTACAGCTTGCCGGTGCGGTCATCGACGACGCAACCCTCGGCTTGGCTGCCGAGCTTCATGCTGCGAACGGTCGTAACCTGGGGCGCCGCGCCGGTCAGGTCGATCGCCACCTGATCGATGCGGCCGTCCTTCAGCACGACGAAGCCGAACAGCGCAGCGTCCTTCGCGCGGCGCCACAGGCACATGCCGTAGGCCTCGCCCGGCCCGACCGCAAACCGCCCGGTCGGCACCAGCCGGCGCGCGGCGGTGTCGAGCGCGAACATCGCGACGTGCGCCTGATTCACGTCCGCGCGGTCGCTCGCGGCGACGACGACGCCCTTGGCGCCCATATCGCGCAGATCGACGTTGTTCAGCCGCGCGGCCGGGGTGAACGAGACCCGCTTGCCGCTCAGGTCGTAGACGTGGATCCCCGCCTTCTTGTCGGTCCCGATCACCAGGCTGCCGCCGGGATTGCGCGGGTTGCGCCAGATCGCGGGATCGTCCGCGGCGTCGTTGGCGGTATCGACCGGATCGGTCTCCGCTACCGCCGCCACCTGCGGCGCCTGATCGGACGGCGGCGCGACGGCGCTCGCCGCGCAGCCGCCGAGCAGCACCGTGAGAAGGAGCGCCCTCACAGCTTCACCCGTACGCCACCGAACAGCGTGTAGCCGAACTTCTCATATTCATACACGCGCTGACGCTGGCCGAAGTAGCGGACGCCCGCCGAATTCGTCAGGTTCTTGCCTTCGAAGAACAGGTTGATGCCCCTCATCAGCTGCAGGCTGGCGGTGGCGTCCAACTGACCGCGGCCTTCCCAATACAGGTCGAGCGCCGCATTGTCGGCGTTGATCTCGTCCAGATAGTCCGACCGCTTGGTATAGGCGACGCGGACGTTGACCGGCCCGCGTTCGTAGAACAGCGACGCGTTCCACATATGCATCGACTGGCCCTGCAGCGCGAAGTCGCGGCGACCGCCGAACGGCGTGGCAAAGCGCGCATCACCCTGGGTGTAGGTGTAGTTCGCGAACACGCCGAACCCGCCCAGCGCACCGGGGAGGAAGCTCAGCTGCTGCTGCCAGTTGAGTTCGACGCCGTACAGCTTGCCGTCGCGCGCGTTGACCGGCCGGCTGAGGATCGCGCCCGGCACGCCCAGATACACGCCGGTGCTGGTCACCGTGTAGCGATAGTCGAACAGGTCCTTGTAGAAGCCGTTGACCGAAATCATGCCCAGCGGACGAATGTAATATTCGAGACCCGCATCGACATTGTTCGACAGCGTCGGCAGCAGATCCGGGTTGCCGAAATCGACGCGGACGGTGGTGCCTTCGGTGGTTTCCAGCACGCGCGGGGCGATCTGCGGGAAGTTCGGCCGGTTGATCGCGCGGCTGACGGCGAAGCGGCCGATCAGGTTCGGCGTGAAGGCCTGGCGCAGCGTGAAGTTGGGGAAGAAGCGCGTGTATCCCGACTTGCCGAGCGCGGTGGTGATGACACCGGTCCGCGAGACGCTGGGAGCCTGCGCACGGAAGTCGGTCGTCTCGACACGGACGCCGGCGATCAGCGTCGTGCCGCCGAACTCGCCCTTGGCCATGCCGAACAGCCCCATGATCTTCTCATTCGCGGTATAGTCCGCGGTCAGCGACTGCGGCAGGCGGCGCTGCGACGCGGCCTTGGTCGCGTCGAAGTACGCATCGGCCAGACTACCGTTGATGCGGTTGCCGAGCGCATAGTCGAAGTTGCGCGATTCCTCGTCCGACAGGAAGCTCGCCAGCGTCTGCGACGGCGCCGCCGTGCTGCGCTGGTCGCGCAACCGTTCCTCGTCGGCCGAGACGTTGCGTTCACGATACTTGCCGCCGGTCGAGAAGGTGATCGTGTCCCCGCCGATCGCGACCGGCAGGTCGATGCGCAGCGACGACGTCAGCTCGTCGTTCTTGGTCGTGTTCGACCGGTACGCATTCTCGCGGAAGCCGTAGGTGCCGATCTGGAGATGTTCGTTGGTGGTGAACAGCGAATAGGTCGGCAGGTCGCTGTTGCCGCCGAAATCATAGCTGAGCGTCGGGCGCAGCGTCGAACGGAACAACAGTTCGTCGCGGCGGGGATAGGTCTGCGACGATTCGCTGTACGCGCCGTCCAGGCGGACGGTGCCGTCGCCCAGCTTCTGCTCGATGCCGGCGGTCGCGCTCCAGATCTCGTTCACCTGCACGCGGTGGCGAATCTGCTTTTCGATGCGCGTCGCAGCCCAGGTGGCGGCGGTGTCGGTCGATCCGGCGACGGGCGCTGCATTGCCCGCGTTCCAGGTGATGCCGATCCGGTTGCGGAACTCATTATCCTCGAACCGGGCATAGGTGCCGCGCACCCATAGCTGGGTGCGATCGGTCGGGTGCCATTCGAACGCGCCCGATCCCGCGACGCGGGTGCGGCGGGTGCGATAGTCCTTGAACAGCGTCTCGGTCACGCGCAGGCCCGCGGTCGTCTGCGACCAGCTGTTCTCGACGTTGTCGGGCTGGCGGTCGGTCTTCGAATAGCTGCCCGACAGCAGGATGCCGAACTGGCGGTCGGCGCCGAAGCGGTCGCTGACCGAGGCCGAGGCGCGGTAGTCGTTGCCCTTGCCGAACTGGTTGTAGCTCATGCCGGCCATGCCGGTCAGCGCAAAGCCCTTGCGATCGAAGGCCGATCGCGTGGCGATGTTGACCGCGCCCGCAATCGAATCGGCGTCCTGGTACGGCAGCAGCGACTTGGTGACTTCGATATTGCCGACGATGTCCGACGGCAGCGTGTCGAGATCGACCGCGCGGGTGGTCGGATCGACCGACGGCACCGCGATGCCGTCGACCGACACCGCCGACCATTCGGACGGCGCGCCGCGGACGTTGATGTAGCGGCCCTCGCCCTGGTCGCGTTCGATGCTGACGCCGGCGACACGCTGCAGCGCTTCGGCAATGTTGGGATCGGGGAACCGGCCGATCGCGTCCGACGACAGGATGGTGACCGTGTTGTCGGCCTGGCGCATCTGGTTGAGCGCACGCGCGGTGTTGTCGAGCAGCGACTGGCCGGTCACGACGATGTCGCCCGCCCCGCCCGCGGCCGGCAGCGTGATGATCGCAGGCCGGCCACGCTCCGCCGCGGTGACCGTGTAGGACGCCACGTCGCGGCCGATATAGTCGATGCGCAGCGCCACGTCGCCCTCGGCGCTCGGCACCGCGACGGTGAATTCGCCCTGCAGGTTGGCGGTCGCCTCCACGCCCGTCGCCTCGACGACGATGCGCGCGCCGGGCAGCGCCGCGCCGCTGGCATCATAGACGCGACCCGAGACGGTGGGGCCGGCGACCGGCACGCTCGCGGCCGGCGTGGCCGGATCGTTGGGCTTCGCACTGGCGGTCGACGCGGCGACGGCAAGTGCGATGAGCGAGACGCCCGCGAATGCGCGAGCGCCGGTGAGGACGATGGTCATGCTGCTCCCCCCGAGCGGAAATGGCTGGTGCGCGGCGTCGGTCACGCCATGCGTTGGCAGCGCCCTTGGCGGGAGTTTGTTACGCCGGCGTGGGAGTTTGGTTACGGCGACGTGACGGTTTGGCGACTCGGGCTGTCACAAACCATTCGTGCTTCCCCGAAGGCGGGAGCCAAGAACGGAAAGCGAAGCGCTCCATGAGTCTGCGCTCCCGCCTGCGCGGGAGCACGGCACCATTAGCTAGAGCGGCTTCCGATCGATCTGCATCATCGTGATTGCGTCAGGAGGGTAGCTGACGAGGAGCGGCGCGCAATAGGGGGGTTGCCCCCTGCAAGCGGCGGGGCGACGTCCAGCGGCCTTCCTGACACAACCCCTTCGGAGCGGACCGATTTTAGCTTGTGGCGGCGGTGCAGATCGGTCGGAAACCGCTCTAGCAGTCGCTACTTCACCGGCCGCTTCTCCAGCTTCCGCGCCAGCGTCCGCCGATGCATCCCCAGCCGACGGGCGGTTTCCGAGATGTTGAACCCCGTCTCCGCCAGCGTCTGGTTGATCATCTCCCATTCGTGCGTCTTGATCGACGACGGGCGCGCGGTGATGTCGACGTCGGGATCGCCGGCGGCCTTGCTGAATGCGGCTTCGATGTCGTCGGTGTTCGACGGCTTCACGAGATACTGGCACGCGCCCAGCTTGATCGCCTCGACCGCGGTCGCGATGCTGGCATAGCCGGTCAGCACCACGATCAGCATCGCCGGGTCGATCGCGTGCAGCTTGGCGACGCACGGCAGGCCGGAGCCGGTGCCGAGCTTCAGGTCGACGACCGCGTGGTCGGGCACCTCATCGGCCAGCAGCGCGTCGAGTTCGGTCGCGTCGGCCGCAATACGCACGCGGTAGCCACGCCGTTCGAACGAGCGACCAAGCGTGCGGGCGAAGGTCGCATCATCCTCGATGATGATCAGGCTGGGGGCATCCATCGTCATAGTCCCTGTCCGGCGACCGGCAGGATCAGCCGCACCTCCGCGCCGCCTTCCGTGCAATTGCGCGCTTCCAGCCGGCCGCCGAGCCGACGCGCGAGGTTAGTCGCGAGGAACAGGCCCAGGCCGTGACCCTCCCCCTTGGTCGATCGGTAGAGTTTGCCGACGCCGGCCAGGACGTTAGGCGTGAAGCCGGGGCCGTCGTCGGTGACGGCAACGATCAGGTGATCGCCCTCGACCATCGCTTCCAGCCCAATGGCGTGCGGCGACACCTCGGCGGCATTGTCGAGCAGGTTCCATACCGCCTGCCGCAGCGCCGGATCGACGACGACCGACGTCGCTTCGAGCGCACGGGGGACGTAATCGAGCAATATGTCGCGGTGCAGCTTGGTCCATGTCACCACGCAGTCGTCGAGGAACGCGCGCGCACTCGCCCGCTCCATCGCCTCCCCGCGCGGCTGGCCGGCGGATTGCAGGATGTCGCTGACGATCGCCTTGCACCGCCCGACCTCGCCCTGCATCTCGACGACGTCGGCCGCGAGACTGAAGTCGTTCGCGATCGCCGGCATGCGGCGCCAGTCGGCGAGGATCACCGACAGCGTGCCGAGCGGCGTGCCCAGTTCGTGCGCCGCGCCGCTGGCGAACAGACCCATGCGGACGATACCGTCCTGTTCGGCGGCATGTTGGCGCAGGTCGGCGACGTGCGCATCGCGGGCGCGCAGGTTGCGGCTGATGCGCGCGATGAACATGACCAGCAATCCGGCGACCATGACGAAGGCGATCCATCGCCCGATCGCGAACAGATCGGCGCTGTCGGCGATCAGCCCGCTCGGCAACGTCAGCGGCAGCGCGCGGATGGTGAGCAATGCGTAGCTCGCGCCCGTCGCCGCGACCAGAACGACCGCAGCCGGCGTCGGCAGCAGGATCGCGCCGAGCACGACCTGGAGAAGATAGAGCGAGATGAACGGATTGTCCGCGCCGCCGCTGAAATAGAGCTGGAGCGTCAGCGCCGCCATGTCGAGCAGCAGCGCCAGCATGATCTCGATCGTCCGCACCCGGTGCCGCGGCGCGGCGAGCGTCGTCGCCAGATTGACCAGACCCAATGCCAGCGCGACGCCCAGCATCTGCGCCATCGGCAGCGGCACTCCGAGCCCGAAATGGACGAGCAGGATCGTCGCCGTCTGCCCCGCCACCGCGATCCAGCGCAACTGGACGAGCTGACGCATGTTCTCCGCCGCTGCGCTGTCGTCCGGCGCGTCGCCGCGGCGGCGGGTGAGGGCGAGGAGCGGTGGCTCGCTCACGCGCGCCGCTCGCCGCGCCAGAACAGCCAGGTGCCGAACGCGGCCAGGCCAGCAAGCGCGAACCACGTCAGCGCATAGACCAGATGCGTGTTGCGGAAGGCGACGACGGTCAGCCCGCCGATCGGATAGCCGCCAGGGTTCGGGGTCGCATCGGCATCGACGAACTGCGCCGCGACCCGCCCCAGCCCCTTTGCCGCGGCGATGGCGGCGACGTCGCGCGAATACCAGCGATTGGCGGCGGGATCGTTGCTGCGCAAGAAGCCGCCGCCGGGTTCGCTCAGGCGGACCAGACCGGTGACGGGTGTCGGCCCGGCGACCTGCCCGGCAGCGCGACTCTTCGGATCGCGGCGATCCTCGGGCACGAAGCCGCGGTTGACGAGCATCGTGCCGTCGGCCGTGCGTAACGGCGTCAACACCCAGAAGCCCGCCCCGCGGGCGGTCAGCGCCTGCACGAGCGTTTCGCGATCATGATCGAACGTACCGGTCACCCGGACGCGGGTGTATTCCAGGTCCTTCGGATCGCCGCCACGCCACGGAAAGGCGATCGGCGCGGCGTGGATGCGCGCCTCGACCCGCGCGATCAGATCGAGCTTCCACGCCCGCCGCTCGAGCTGCCACACGCCCAAGCCCACCAGCGCCGCCGTCACCAGCGCCGCCAGCAGCGCGAGGAACGGGCGGCGGCGCGTCGTCAGGGCGTTCCGTCCATGCCGGACATCGGCATCATGTTGGTGTTGAGGTGATACATGATCCACAACGACCCCGCGATGACGATCAACACGATGACGGCGGCAAAGGCATAGGACATCAGCGTCCAGCCACCCTCCGACGTCGTGTTGACGTGCAGGAAATAGATGGTGTGGACCAGGATCTGTACCACGGCGGCGGCAACGACGACCGCGACCGTCCAGTTGGGGCTGAGCGCGCCGGTCATCACCACCCAGAAGGGGATGGCGGTGAGGACGACGGAAAGAGCGAAGCCGGTGAGGTAGCCACGGCGCGAGACGTGCAGATGCTCGTCCTCGTGCGTCGGTATGCCGTGGCCGGCGCCATGGCCATAGCCGGTTTCCGCCGGGCGGGTGGTATCGGTCATCGCAAGGATCCCAGCAGGTAGACGAAGGTGAACACGCCGATCCAGACGACGTCGAGGAAGTGCCAGAACATGCTGAGGCACATCACCCGGCGCCTGCTGTCCGGCCTCAGGCCGCGCTGCTTCAGCTGGATCAGCATGACGCCGACCCAGATGATGCCGACCGTGACGTGCAAGCCGTGCGTCGCGACGAGCGTGAAGAAGGCGGAGAGGAACGCGCTGGTCTGCGGCGTCGCGCCTTCGTGGACCAGCTTCGAGAATTCGTAGAGCTCGACGCCTACGAACGCCGCGCCCAGCAGCCCGGTGAGCGCCAGCCAGCCGCGCGTGCCGCCAAGCCGCCCTTCCTGCATCGCTATCATCGCGAAGCCATAGGTGATCGAGGACGTCAGCAGGATCGCGGTGTTCAGCGCGACCAGCGGCAGTTCGAACAGTTCGCGCGGCCCCGGACCCCCGGCATAGCTGGTACCGACGACGCCATAGGTCGCGAACAGCGTCGCGAAGATGAGCGCGTCGCTCATCAGGTAGATCCAGAACCCCAGCATGGTGCTGCCGCCGGGGCCGGTATGCGCGTGGTCGTGACCCTCGCTCTCATCGAGGTAGAAGACGGGGGCCTCGTCGTCTCTCGTCATCGCCGTGCTCATGCCGTGGCTCCCTTCGCCAGCAGGGCGGTGCGGGCGTCCTCGACGTCTGTCACCTCCTCGGCCGGGATGTGATAATCCCGGTCATAGTTGAACGTGTGGCCGATCGTGACGACGATCATCCCGACGAACGACAGGATCGCCAGCCACCACATGTACCAGACCATCGCGAAGCCGAGCGCGAGCGCCAGGGCCGACAGGATCACGCCGGTGCCGGTGTTTTTCGGCATGTGGATCGGGGTGAAGCCCGTCTCCGGCCGCGCGGCGTGGCGGGCCTTCATGTCGTACCAAGCGTCCAGGTCGTGGACGACCGGCGTCTTGGCGAAGTTGTAGGCCGGCGGCGGCGAGCTGGTCGCCCATTCGAGCGTGCGGCCGTCCCACGGATCGCCGGTCGTGTCGCGCAGCTGGTCGCGCCGCATGACGCTGACTGCGATCTGGATGATGAACGCCAGGATGCCGATGCCGATGATGAAGGCGCCGATCGCCGCGATCACGAACCACGGCTGCAGCGACGGGTCGCTGATGTGATTCAGGCGCCGCGTCGTGCCCATCAGGCCGACGATGTAGATCGGCGTCCACGCGATCCAGTAGCCGATGACCCAGCCCCAGAAGGCGATCTTGCCCCAGAACGGGTCGAGCCGGAAGCCGAACGCCTTGGGGAACCAGTAGGTCATGCCGGCGAACAGCCCGAACACCACGCCGCCGATGATGACGTTGTGGAAGTGCGCGACCAGGAACAGCGAATTGTGCAGCACGAAGTCCGCCGGCGGCACCGCCAGCAGCACGCCGGTCATGCCTCCGACCGTGAAGGTCAGCAGGAACGCGACCGTCCACATCATCGGCAGTTCGTAGCGGATGTCGCCGCGGTACATGGTGAACAGCCAGTTGAAGATCTTGGCGCCCGTCGGGATCGAGATGACCATCGTCGCGATGCCGAAGAAGCTGTTGACGCTCGCCCCCGACCCCATGGTGAAGAAATGGTGCAGCCAGACAAGGAACGACAGGATGGTGATGACGACGGTCGCGTAGACCATCGACGAATAGCCGAACAGCCGCTTGCCCGAGAAGGTCGAGGTGATCTCCGAGAAGATGCCGAACACCGGCAGGACCAGCACATAGACCTCCGGGTGACCCCAGATCCACACCAGGTTCCAGTACATCATGGCGTTGCCGCCGAGATCGTTGGTGAAGAAGTTGGTGCCGATGTAGCGGTCGAGCATCAGCATCGCGAACGCCGCGGTCAGGATCGGGAAAATCGCCACCGCCAGCACGTTCGAACACAGCGCGGTCCAGCAGAACACCGGCATCTTCATCATCGACATGCCCGGCACGCGCATCTTGATGATCGTCGTCACCATGTTGATCGCGCTAAGCGTCGTGCCGACACCCGCTATCTGCAGCGCCCACAGGTAATAGTCCGGTCCCACGTCGGGCGAATTCTGCAGGTTGGAGACGGGCACATAGTTGAGCCAGCCCGCGCGGCTGAACTCGCCGATGAACAGCGACGCCATGACCAGCAGCGCGCCCGCCACCGTCAGCCAGAAGCTGAGGTTGTTGAGGTACGGGAACGCCACGTCGCGCGCGCCGATCTGGAGCGGCATGACATAGTTGATGAGACCCACGACCAGCGGGATCGCGACGAAAAAGATCATGATCGTCCCGTGCGCGGTGAAGATCTGATCATAGTGATGCGGGGGCAGATAGCCTTCGTTCCCGCCGAACGCGATCGCCTGTTGCGTGCGCATCATGATCGCATCGGCAAAGCCCCGCAGCAGCATGATGATGCCGAGGATCATGTACATGATCCCGATCTTCTTGTGATCGACGGACGTGAACCATTCGCGCCACAGCCAGCCCCACAGCTTGTACCTAGTGACGACGAACAGCAGACCCAGCCCGCCGAGCACGACGCCGGCGAAGGTGACGAGCAGGATCGGCTCGTGCAGCGGAAAGGACTCGAAGCCGAGACGTCCGAAGATGATCTTGGACAGGGGTTGGTCGAACATTTCGGGCAATCCTAGACCGCGGCGGCGCGGGGAGCGCCGCGCAGGGCGGGGAGGTCGAGGCGGGACATGTCCCGGTTATTCGGGTCGTTCGGATTGGCGTTGCCCGACGGTTTGGTCGGTTCCTTGCCGCGATTGGGCGATACGTCGATCTCGTTCCCACCCTGGAAGATGGCGCCTTCGGGCTTCTGCCCGGCGGGCGGCTGGCTACCATGCATCGACGGCATCGCCCCGCCATCCTGGTCATGCCGCATCATGTCGCGCATGCACGGCGTGCCCGGGCGCACGCAGCGCTGGTAGACGCGGTCGAACAGCCCCGGCTGGATGCGGGCGAAATACATCGGCGGAACCTTGTCGGTCGGCTTCTCGATTTCGAGATAGGTCGGCGTGTCGAGCGCCAGCGGCGCCGCCTTCACCCGGTTCACCCACGCGTCGAAGTCGCGAGGCTTCACCCCGTACAGCGTGAAGCGCATGTTCGAGAAGCCCGAGCCCGAATAATTGGCCGACATCCCTTCGAATTTGCCCGGCTTGTTCAACACCGCATGCAACGTGCTGCGCATGCCGGGCATCGTGTAGATCATGCCGGCCAGCGTCGGTGCGTAGAAGGTGTTCATCATGTTCGAAGACGTCAGGTGGAACCGCACCGGCCGGTCGACCGGCAGCGCCAGTTCGTTGACCGTCGCGATGCCCTGTTCGGGGTAGATGAACAGCCATTTCCAGTCGAGCGAGACGACCTGGACGTCGAGCGGCTTCACCTTCGGATCGACCGCCTTCGTCGCAGAGATGCGATTCACCGGGCGGAACGGGTCGAGCAAATGCGTGCTCCACCACGTCAGCGCGCCCAGGCAGATGATGATCAGCAGCGGCGCCGACCAGATGACCAGTTCGAGCGAGGTCGAATGGTGGAAGTCGGGGTCATAGGTCGCGTCCTTGTTGCCCTTGCGATAGCGCCACGCGAACACGCAGATCAGCGCCATCACCGGCACGATGATGACGAGCATCAGCGCAGTCGAAATATAGATGATGTCGCGTTGCTGGAGCGCGATGTCCCCGGCGGGGTCGAGCACCTGCGTGTTGCACGCGGCCAGCAACGCGAGCGCCGGCAGCATGGCCAGCCTCGCCAGGCGGCGTCCCATCGCGGAAAGGGAGGTATCGGACATGTTGTTGCGCCTACTCGCGAGCCCCCCATTCCCGACAGTGGACATTTTGTCCTATCCCCGGGTTTGCACTTTATAGGGCAAGAAGCGTTGTAACGGATCACCCCGTCTGGGGTTGCGGGAGCGAAACAACCAATGAGCGCAGCGTCGATGACGATGGACCAGGGCGGCCACGGGCATGGCGTCGCCGATTCGACGTCGCTGGAACGCGATGCCGCTGCGATCCATGCGGATGGCGAGAAGATCGCGCCCGCCGAGATCGCGATCGGCGTGGTCATCGGGCGGACCAGCGAGTTCTTCGACTTCTTCGTCTATGCCATTGCCTCCGTCCTCGTCTTCCCCGCGCTGATTTTCCCGTTCGTCGATGAAGTGACGGGAACGCTCTATTCGTTTGCCCTGTTCGCCTTGGCCTTCATGTTCCGGCCGTTGGGGTCGGCGCTGTTCATGTGGGTCGACCGCAACCACGGTCGGGGCGTCAAGCTGACCATTTCGCTGTTCCTGCTGGGCGGGTCGACGATGGCGATGGCGTTCCTGCCGAGCTACGCCTCCGTCGGGATGGTCGCGGCGTGGCTACTGGCGGCGTGTCGGATCGGCCAGGGCATGGCGCTGGGCGGCGCCTGGGACGGGCTGCCGTCGCTCCTGTCGCTCAACGCCCCCGCGAACCGCCGCGGCTGGTATGCCATGATTCCGCAGCTGGGTGCCCCACTCGGCCTGATCGTCGCCGGCGGACTTTTCGCATTCTTCCTGAGCACCCTGTCGGAGGCCGACTTCCTCAGCTGGGGCTGGCGCTATCCGTTCTTCGTCGCCTTCGCGATCAACGTCGTCGCGCTGTTCGCGCGCCTGCGCCTGGTCGCGACGCCCGATTTCCAAAAGCTGTTCGAAAACCGTGAGTTGCAGGCAGCACCGTTCTGGGAAACCGTCCGCGTCGAATGGCGGACGGTCGCGCTGGGCGCCTTCGCCCCCCTCGCCAGCTTCGCACTGTTCCATCTGGTCACCGTCTTCCCGCTGTCGTGGGTCACGCTCTACACCGGCGAGTCGGCGGAGCGTTTCCTGGTCGTCGAAATGATCGGCGCGGTCGTCTGCGTGCTGGCTATGCTCGCGTCCGGTGTCATCGCCGACCGGGTCGGGCGGCGTGCGGTGTTGGGCGTGTCGGCAGTGCTGATCGGCGCGTACAGCGGCTTTGCCCCGCAGCTGCTCAACGCCGGTGCGTTCGGCGAGATCGTCTACATGATGACCGGCTTCGCGCTGCTGGGCATCGCCTTCGGCCAATCGTCGGGCGCGGTGAACGGCCGCTTCTCGCCCGCGCGGCGCTATACCGGCGCGGCGACGGTCGCCAACCTCGCGTGGCTGATCGGTGCAGGCTTCGCACCCCTGGTCGCGCTGACACTGGCGAGCAAGGTCGGCCTGTGGTCGGTCGGGGCGTACCTGCTGTCGGGCGCGGTCTGCACGCTGGCGGCACTGGCGATCAATAAGGATTGGGGCCGTTCGGATCGCTGAGCGGGAGCCTAAACCCCGTCGTTCCGGCGGAAGCCGGAATTTAGGGTCACTCTGCCTGACCGTCGGGTTTATGGACACTGGATCCTGACGTTCGTCAGGATGACGGTAGTCAGAATCCCCGCCGTGATCTTCCATCAAGGCGAACCACTTCCCGCTTGCTCGCAAACTCGTTTTGACTAATAAAAGTCCCTTCGGAGAGGGGCTGAGAATGCGGTTTGCAGGCAAGACCGTGCTGGTAACGGCGGCGGCACAGGGGATCGGGCGCGCGGCGGCCGAGCGGTTGCGGGACGAAGGTGCGACCGTCTGGGCCGCGGACCGCGACGGCGACGCGCTGGCGGACATTGGGGGCGTGACGCCGATCACCGTCGATCTGACCGACCCCACCGCGATCGCCGCCCTGCCCGCGCAGACCGGTCCGATCGATGCGCTGGCAAACATCGCCGGCTTCGTCGGGGCCGGAAACATCCTGGAGTGCAGCGACGCGGACTGGGCGCTCAGCTTCGACCTGAATGTCCATGCGATGCACCATGCGATCCGCGCGTACCTGCCGGCCATGCTGGAGCGTGGCAGCGGATCGATCGTCAACATGAGCAGCATCGCCTCCAGCGTGAAGGGCATCCCCAACCGCTATGCCTATGGCGCGTCGAAGGCCGCAGTCATCGGCCTGACCAAGGCGGTCGCGGCCGACTTCGCGAGCCGGAACGTCCGCTGCAACTGCATCTGCCCCGGCACGGTCGAGACGCCGTCGCTGCGCCAGCGCGTCACCGAACAGGCCGCCGTGCAGGGCGTGAGCGTGGCCGACGCCGACGCCGCCTTCGTCGCGCGCCAGCCGATGGGACGCCTGGGCCGCGCAGAGGAGATCGCCGCGCTGGTCGCCTATCTGATGAGTGACGAAGCGAGCTTCACGACCGGGGCCGTCCATGTGATCGACGGCGGCTGGGTCAACTGACGATGACGACCATCACGGGTCTCCGCACCGTCGACCTGCGCTTCCCGACCAGCCTGTCGCTCGACGGGTCGGACGCGATGAACCCCGATCCCGACTATTCGGCCGCCTATGTCGTGCTGGAGACGGACACGCCGGGCCTGGAAGGCCACGGCCTGACCTTCACCATCGGGCGCGGCAACGACATCTGCTGCACCGCCATCCATGCGATGGAGCATCTGGTCGTCGGACTGACGCTGGCCGAGATCGCCGCCGATCCGGCGGCGATGTGGCGGCGGCTGACCGGCGACAGCCAGCTGCGCTGGATCGGCCCCGACAAGGGCGCGATGCATCTGGCGACCGGTGCCGTCGTCAACGCGATCTGGGATCTGTGGGCGAAGGCCGAAGGCAAGCCCGTCTGGCGGCTGGTCGCCGACATGACGCCCGAACAGCTCGTCCGAGCGATCGACTTCCGCTACCTGACCGACGCGATCACGCCCGAGCAGGCACTTGCCCTGCTGACCGGGCGGGCGGTGGGCAAGGCGGAGCGGGTCGAGCGGCTGATGGCGGACGGCTATCCCTGCTATACCACCTCGGCGGGCTGGCTCGGCTACCCCGACGACAAGCTGCGCCGCCTGACGCAGGAGGCGATCGATGCCGGCTTCGACCACGTCAAGCTGAAGGTCGGGCGCGACCTGGACGACGACATCCGCCGCGTCGGCATCGCGCGCGACGTGCTCGGCCCCGACCGCAAGCTGATGATCGACGCCAACCAGGTCTGGGAGGTCGACCAGGCGATCGAATGGGTCAACGCGCTGACGTTTGCGAACCCTTGGTTCATCGAAGAGCCGACCAGTCCCGACGACGTGCTGGGCCACAAGGCGATCCGGCAGGGCATCGGCGCGGTCAAGGTCGCGACCGGCGAGATGTGCCAGAACCGCATCCTGTTCAAACAGTTCATGGCCGCCGGGGCATGCGACGTCGTCCAACTCGATGCCTGCCGCATCGGCGGGGTGAACGAGGCGCTGGCGGTGATGCTGCTCGCCGCACGCTTCGACCTCCCGGTCTGCCCGCACGCGGGCGGCGTGGGCCTTTGCGAATATGTCCAGCATCTCTCGATGATCGACTATCTGTGCTTCTCTGGAACGATGGAGGGGCGCGTGACCGAATATGTCGATCATCTGCACGAACATTTCCTCGACCCCTGCGTGATCGAGAATGCGGCCTATATGCCGCCGACGCGTGCCGGCTATTCGATCGAGATGAAGCCGGAGACTCTCGAGGCGTTCCGCTTCGGCGCCTGACATCATGCCCTGCTGGGCAACAATCGTTACCGTCGGACGCATGGCCATAGATCGATCGCGCCGACGCAGGAGAGGGCAACTATGACCGGCAAGGCGCGCAGTTACGCACCGGCGATCATCCTGACGGTGTCGCTGTTCTTCCTGTGGGGGATGGCGAACAATCTGAACGACATTCTGATCGCGCAGTTCAAGAAGGCGTTCACGCTTTCGGACTTCGAAACCAGTTTCGTCCAGCAGGCCTTCTATCTCGGCTATTTCTGCCTCGCGATTCCCGCCGCGATGGTTGTGCGGGCGAAGGGCTACAAGGCCGCGATCGTCATCGGTCTGTTGCTCTATGCCGCCGGCGCGCTGCTCTTCTATCCGGCCGCACATTACGGCGAGTACCGCTATTTCCTTGCGGCGCTATTCGTCATCGCCTCGGGCCTAGCATTCCTCGAAACCTCGGCCAATCCGCTGATGACCGAGCTCGGCGACCCGGCAGGCGCGGCGCGGCGGCTCAACTGGGCGCAGGCGGCGAACCCGGTCGGCACGCTGGCCGGGGTACTGATCGGCAAATATTTCATCCTGTCCGAAATCGCGCATGACGACGGCGCCATCGCCGCGATGACGCCGGCCGCGCGCGAAGCTTTCTACCGCGCGGAAACGCAGGCGGTGCAGGCACCGTATCTCGTCATCGGGCTGGTCGTGCTGGGCTTCGCGCTGGCCGCCGCGATGATCCGCTTTCCCGACGCCCGCGCCGAACGGGGCGAGGATGCGAAGCCGCCGTTCGCCCATGTCTTCCGCCACCCGCGTCTGTTGCTGGCCGCGGTCGCGCAGTTCTTCTACGTCGGTGCGCAGGTCGGGCTGTGGAGCTACACGATCCGCTACGCGCAATTTAACGTCGGCGGCATGATCGAGCGGACGGCCGCCGATTATCTGTTCGCCAGCCTGCTGCTGTTCGGCATCGGCCGCTTCGTCGGCACCGCGCTGATGGGACGCATCGCGCCGGCGCGGCTGCTGGCGATCTTCGCGGTCGCGTCGCTGGCTCTGGCGGTCGGCGCGGCGTTGATCGGCGGGATGGCGGGCCTCTGCATGCTGGTCGCATCCAGCTTCTTCATGTCGATCCAGTTCCCGACCATCTTCGCGTTGGGCGTCGAGGGGCTGGGGCCGCTGCGCAAGGCGGGTGCCTCGCTGATCGTCATGGCGGTCATCGGCGGAGCGGCGATCACCGCGGCGATGGGGCATATCTCCGACATGGCGGGCATCAACATGGCGATGCTGATCCCGGCGGTCGCGTTCGTCGTCGTGCTCGCCTTCGCACTGGCCGCGGGCAACGGGGCGACGCGAGCGATCGGCGATGACAACCCCCTCCCGATCCACTAGCGTCCGGGCGATGGCCGATCCGAAGACACCCAAGCGCGACGACGCCAAGACCCCGTCCTATTCGGCGCCCGCGCTGGAAAAGGGCATCGACGTCATCGAACTGCTCGGCAGCGAACCCTCCGGCCTATCGATCAGCGAGATGGCGACACGCATGGGTCGGTCGATCAGCGAGCTGTTTCGCGTCGTCGTCGTGCTCGACCGTCGCGGCTGGCTGCACAAGGACCCGGCCAGCGACCGCTATCGCGTGACCTACAAGCTGCTGGAGGTCGCCCACCGCGCAACCCCGGCGCAGGAACTGACGCATGTCGCCGGCCCGCTGATGCATGCGCTGTCCGCCAAGGTGGAACAGTCGTGCCATCTGGTCGTCGTTAATGGATCGCAGGGCCTGGTTGTGCTTCGGCAGGAAAGCCCGGGCCAGACCGGCTTCGCGGTGCGGCTGGGAACTTCGGTCGACCTGACGTCGAGCTGTTCGGGGCATGTCCTGCTGGCTTTTGCCCCCGACAGCGTCCGCGATGCCCTGCTCGACGGCGCGAAGGGCGCGGCCGCTCTGCGCACCCGGCTGGATCAGGTCCGGGCCACGGGGCATGAATCGATCCCCAGCGCGCGCATGGCGGGCGTGTCGGACATTAGCTGCCCGATCTTCGGCTTCGACGGCACCGTCGTCGCCGCGCTGACCATTCCGTTCCTGGAAGCCATCGACGGCGACCCGCATTGCACGCCTGCGGAGGCGCTCGAGGCGCTGAAGGCGACCGCTGAGGCGATCTCGACGGCGCTCGGCTGGTACGACCGCGCGGCGCAGGACATCGTGCCGACGCTGTCGGTGGCGGCGCCGACG
This sequence comes from uncultured Sphingomonas sp., assembly GCA_913776045.1. GTDB lineage: Bacteria > Pseudomonadota > Alphaproteobacteria > Sphingomonadales > Sphingomonadaceae > Sphingomonas. The sequence goes on along the minus strand of CAJYOI010000038.1, from coordinate 30,330 downwards.
AAAAAGCGGCGAGCCGTCAGCTAAGCCGCGATTTGCATAGGCACATCGCGGGATCGCCTAGACCGGTCAGCGGAGACGGCATAGCTGCCTGCGTCTGACTGGCTTGCCGCCTACCGCCCTTCACGGCGCCCGGCGCTCGACCTGCGCCTCCGCCAAGATCAGCGCGAAGCGATCCTCGGCATCGGTCCATTCCGCCACCGGCGTCCAGCCGCCGCCACGCAGCAGTAGGCGCGCGTCCCGGGGGCCGTATTTGTGGCTGTTCTCGGTATGGATGGTCTCGCCCTTGGCGATCGCGAACGGCCGCCCCTCGACCGTGAACTCGACGTCGCGGATCGCTTCGAGATGCATCTCGATCCGCGCGCGGTCGTCGTTCCAGATCGCACGGTGGCGGAAATCCTCGACCGGAATCGTTCCGTCGAGCTCGCGGTTGATGCGGCACAGCAGGTTGAGGTTGAACGCCGCGGTCACGCCGGCCGCGTCGTCATAGGCCGGGACCAGCACATCCTCGCCCTTGACCCGGTCGATGCCGATCAGCAGCAGCGCCCCTTCGCCGAGCGACGCACGCATCGACCGCAGCAGATCGACCGCGCCGGCCGCCAGCATGTTGCCGATCGTCGATCCGGGGAAGAATCCGAGCTTGGTCAGCCCGCCGACCCCGGCGGGCAGCTTCAGCGGCTTGGTGAAGTCGCCCTCCAGCGGCGAGACCGCAATATCGGGAAACCGTTCGGCAATGACGTTCGCACTGTCGCGCAGGAAGTCGCCCGAAATGTCGATCGGGACATAGGCCGCGGGCTTGACGCATTCGAGCAGCGCCGGGGTCTTGGTCGACGACCCCGATCCGAACTCGACGACCGCGCATCCCGCCGGCACGCGCCGCGCGAGGTCGGGGCAGCTATCGGCCAGGATCGCGATTTCGGTCCGCGTCGGATAATATTCGGGAAGCTCGGTGATCTCCTCGAACAGCTCCGATCCGCGGCGATCGTAGAACCAGCGCGCGGGGATGGCGCGCGGGCGCAGGGCGAGACCGGTCAGCACGTCGTGGCGGAACTGAGGGTCGGCGAGCGAGGCCTGACCGTCTTCGATTTCCTGGCGCAGCATGTCAGAGGTCCTTTGCGAGACGGACGCCGGTGAACTGCCAGCGCTGGTGGGGGTAGAAGAAATTGCGGTAACAGGACCGCGCATGACCGCGCGGGGTGGCGCACGATCCGCCGCGCAGGACGAACTGGCCGTTCATGAACTTGCCGTTGTATTCGCCCACCGCCCCTTCGGCCGCGGTGAAGCCGGGATAGGGACGATAGGCGCTGCCGGTCCATTCCCAGACATCGCCGAAGAAGCCGGGGGCGCTGACCGCCGGGCGCGGCTCGACCGGGCCAGCGGTGTCGAGGAAATTGCCGAGGTTGGCGGCGTGCGGCGCCGCGGCGGCTTCCCATTCGAACTCGGTCGGCAGCCGCGCGCCGGCCCAGCTGGCATAGGCGTCGGCCTCGTAGAAACTGATGTGCGTTACCGGAGCCGCCGGATCGATGGCGCGGCGTCCGTCGAGCCCGAAGCGGGTCCAGACGCCATCGCGCATTTCCCAATAGAGCGGCGCGATGATGCCCTCGCTCTTCACCCACGCCCAGCCGTCGCTCAGCCACAACCGCGCGTCGGAATAGCCGCCATCGGCGATGAACGCGGCCCATTCGCCGTTGGTGACGGTACGGTCGGCGATAGCGTGGGCTGGCACCAGCGTGCGGTGAAGCGGGCCTTCGCAATCGAAGGCGAAACCGGTGCCGTCATGGCCGACCTCGACGATCTTTTCGCCGCTTTCGATCCAGCCGACCGGGCCGGGCATCGCAACGGGCACCTTCGGCGCGCCATCCCAGATCGCCGGCTCGACCGGATTGCAGGAGAGCAGGTGCAGGATATCGGTCAGCAGCAGTTCCTGATGCTGCTGCTCGTGGTGGCAGCCCAGCTCCACCAGCGCGCGGGCGTCGGCGTCCAGCGTCGGCCATGCCGCGACCACCCCCGCCGTCACCGCGGCGCGATAGGCAAGGACTTCGTCTAGCGTCGGGCGGGTAATCATTCCGCGCCGATGCCGCGCGTGGCGAACGCCCTCCGCCTCATAATAGCTGTTGAAGAGAAACGGAAAACGCGCGTCGAACAGGCTGTAGCCCGCAACATGATCGCGCAGCACGAACGTCTCGAAAAACCATGTCGTATGCGCCAGATGCCATTTCGCCGGCGACGCGTCAGGCATCGACTGGACGGTCGCATCGGCGTCGCTGAGCGGCGCGACCAGCGCCTCGCTTAACGCTCGCACCTCGGCAAACAAGGCCAGCGCATCACCGGCAGCGGGCGCCGGAAAGGGGGCGAGGGGCATGGCGATCCTTCCCCCGTGGGCGGATCGCCAGAGCGGCAATCTGGGCTATTTACCCCCGGGTATCCACAAAACGTCGCCACGACCCTTTTGGTTCACATAGCGTCCGGCAACGAACAGATAATCCGACAGACGATTGGCGTAAGCCGTTGCCGGGGAGGCAACTTCCGCCTCCGCAGCGAGCGCGACTATCGCGCGTTCGGCCCGTCGCACGATCGCGCGCGCCAGGTGGAGATGCGCCGCTGCCGCCACGCCGCCGGGGAGGATGAAGCTGGCGAGCGGTTCGAGCTCGGCATTGAGCGTATCGATCGCCTGTTCGAGCCGCGCGACCTGTGCCGGCGTCACCCGGAGCGCGCCGGGAATGTCGCCCGGGGTCGCCAGATCGGCGCCGAGATCGAACAGATCGTTCTGGATTCGCGCCAGCTCCTCCGCGACCGCCCCTGCGTCCAGCGCTGTGCGCGCGACGCCGATCGCCGAATTCGCTTCGTCCAAATCGCCGATCGCCGCCATCCGCGCATCGGCCTTCGACACGCGGCTGCCATCGACCAGACCGGTCGTCCCAGCGTCGCCGGTACGGGTATAGATGCGGTTGAGCTTCACCATCGCGCAGGGTTCCCGTCAGCTGACGGCGGAACGATCAGGTCCGACCGGCGGCGAACAGGATCACGACGACGATCAGGATCGCCAGCGCCTGAAAGAAGATGCGGAACTGCATCATCTTGTTCGATTTGACCTGAGAGGCGGTCGGGCCGTCGGGGCCCGCCTTCAGCTCTTCCTCGGTGGTTTTGAGAAAGACGACGATGCCGCGGATCAGCGCGACGAGCGTGGCGATCATCGCCGCGATCAGAGCCAAGGCCAGGAACGTGTTCATGGAGCTGTATCTAGGATGTCGCAGGCGCGTTGGGAAGGCGCCCGGCCAGCAGATCGCGCACGATCCCCGGCCCGTCCGCGCCACCCGTCCGCAACGCCGCCAGCGTAGGCGAACCATTACGCTTGGCGAGGCGCTGGCCATCGGCGTCGGTGAGTAGTGGATGGTGGTGATACGCGGGCGTCGGCAGGTCGAGCCGCGCCTGCAGCAGGCGGTGGACATGGGTGCTGTCGAACAGGTCGACCCCGCGGACGATGTCGGTCACGCCCTGTGCGGCATCGTCGATGGTGACCGCCAAGTGATAGCTGGCCGGCGCGTCCTTACGCGCAAGGACGACATCGCCGTGGGTGGCAGGGTCGGCGCGAACCCAGCCGGCAGTCGCATCATGCCAGAAAAGATCCTCCCCGGAACGGGGAGGGGGACCATGCGCAGCATGGTGGAGGGAGGGCTCCACGGGCGCAGCACTTCGCGGCCCGCCCCCTCCACCACCGGCTTCGGCGGCGGGCTCCGTGCCGGGGCGGATTTTCAGCGCCTTCGCCATGTCCAGTCGCCAGCAATGCGGCACGTCCGGATCGACACCCCGCCCCCGACACGTCCCCGGATAGATCGCCCCCGAGGAACCGTGCGGCGCGGACAGGCTCGCGGCGATGTCGGCGCGAGTACAGATACAGCGGTACAGCAGCCCCATCCCCCGCAACCGATCGAGCGCGGCGTCGTACGTCGCCAGCCGTTCCGATTGGCGCACCACCGGCCCATCCCAGTCGAGGCCGAGCCACGTCAGATCCTCGATGATCCCCGCGACATGCTCCTCGCGGCTGCGGGTGCCGTCGATATCCTCGATCCGCAGCAGGAACTGCCCGCCCCGCTCGCGCGCGAAGCGGTGGGCGAGCGCCGCGGAATAGGCGTGCCCCAGGTGCAGCCGCCCGGTCGGGCTCGGGGCGAAACGCGTGACGACGGGCGCGGTCATGCGGATACCCATGGCGCGCGGGCACCGGCTTGTCGATGCGACGGGTCGTCGTTAGCCTGACGCGATGACTCGCCTGTCCGCCCTGCTCGCCCTTTCGCTCAGCGTCCTGCCGGGGGCCGCGCTCGCGCAGGTCGCGCCCAAACCGGGCGCCATGAAGACCTTCGGCAACTGGACGGTCGGCTGCGACAATACCAATGCGTGCATGATGCTGTCGCTCGCGCCCGAGGATGGCGACGCCCCGCCGACGACGCTGCTGATCGTGCGCGATGCGGGCGGCGACGTTGGGTTCCGCGTCACCGTCGAGCCCGAGGATGGCCGTCCGCGCGGGCTGGCGGTCGACGGCAAGCGGCTGGCGACCGGCCAGGTCGACTATGACGGCGCGCCGGCCGGCGCGATCGTCGGGGCGATGGCGAACGGCCAGACGCTCCAGGTGCTGAACGCTGCGGGCAAGATGGAATCGACGCTGAGCCTGAAGGGCGCGTCGGCCGCTTTGCGCTACATGGACGCGCAGCAGGGCCGCGTGGGCACGGTCACCGCTGCGGTTGCCAAGGGCAATGCGCCGGCCTCGCGCGTGCCGCCGGCCCCGGCCCTACCCGTCGTGACTGCGGTCATTCCGTCCGGCGTTGCGGCCAAGCCGACCGCGGCGCAGCTGAGCGCGATGCGCAAGGCCGCGCAGTGCGATCTCGAAGGGTTCGCCGGCGACAGTTCGCCCGAACTCCACGCATTGGGCGGTGGCGCGACGCTGGTGCTCGTCCCCTGCTCGGCGGGCGCCTATAACATCACCGCCGCCGCCTTCGTGCTGCGGAGCGGGAAGGTCGCGCCGGCCCGCGCCGACGTGCCGACCGGCTTCGGCGAGGACGGATCGACCGCCGGCCCGGCGACGCTGGTCAACGCCAGCTTCGACAAGGGCCTGCTGCAAAGCTATGCCAAGGGACGCGGGATCGGCGACTGCGGGACGTCGCAGACCTTCGCCTGGGACGGCACCCGCCTGCGCCTGACCGAACAGGGCGAGATGGGCGAATGCCGCGGCAACACTGGGCTGGCGACGATCTGGCGCGCGACGGTGCGGCGGAAGCAAGTCGCTACTTCGCCACGCCGCCGTCGATGATGGTGCGAACGATCGTCCCGTGCTTTGCCCCCCACGGCACGTTGCCTTGTCCCGAATACAGGCCACGCAGGATGCCGCGGTCGGTGTCGGTCAGGGTCTCGGCATCGGGCGCGAAGACGGCGAGGATGGTGCGCCCCGCCCCTTGCGCCCCGGCCGCGCGTCGCTGAGCGCGCGCATAGCGGCATAGTCGGCAATCTGGTCGGTATCGGGCCTGGCCGCTGCGGCGCTGTCGATGATGACGACCGCGCTGACGAGGTCGCGGCGGAAGCCCGAGACGATCCGCCTCGATCCCTGCACCGCCAGCGTCGGCGGTTCCCCAGGGGCTGCCGGTTGCTGCCGATGCCGTCACGGCTGCGGATTTCGCTTTCGACCCAGCCGCGGGCGCTGCCGGCGATCGTCAATCGGATCGGTGCGATCTTCGCATAGCGCGTCGCGACACCCGTCCCCTCGTCCAGCGGCCGCGCGAGCAACGGCGCCGCGCCGGCATCGCCGGCATCAGCGTCAGGCCGAGCAGCGCAATCCTCATCCCGGACGGCGGCCGTTCGATGGCGGGCGGTCAGCAAGCGCGCGGCCGAAGTCGCGGTTGGGCGTCGCGCTCATCGTGAAGCGCAGGCGCCCGCCGCTAATCAGTTCGGCGTGAGAGATCCAGCTCTTGGTCCACGGCCGCCCATCCCACTCAACCGCCGTGACGTAAGGCGTGGTCGGACCGTTGCCCGACGCCTCGATCACCAGCCGCTTGCCCGCGCCCACGCGCAACTCGGCACGCTCGAACAAGGGCGAGCCGAAGACATAGACCGCCTCGACCGGATCGACCGGGTAGAAGCCCAAAGCGGAGAACACGAACCACGCGCTCATCTGCCCGCAATCGTCGTTGCCGATGATGCCGTCGGGGTCGTTCCTGTACATCTCGACGCACAGCCGGCGGACCATCGCCTGCGTTTTCCAGGGCGCGCCTGTGTAAGCATAGAGATACGGGACATGCTGGTCGGGCTCGTTGCCGTGCGCATATTGGCCGACCAGCCCCGAAATGTCGGGCGGCGCATTGGCGGGCAGCGTCGAGGGCGCATCGAACAGCGCATCGATCTTCGCCTCGAACGCCGCATCGCCGCCGAAATGCGCGATCTGGCCGTAGATGTCGTGCTGGTTCAGAAAGGTCGCCTGCCAGCCGTTCGCCTCTGTGTAATCGCGCCACCAGGGCTTGGGCATATGGCCTAGCTGGATCGGGTCGTAGGGTTTCCACCAGCTGCCGTCGGCGAACCGCGGCCGCGCAAAGCCGATCGAGGCGTCGAGCACGTTGCGCCAGTTGCCTGACCGCGTGAACAGCCGGTCGGCATCCGCCCCCTGCCCGATCGTGCGGGCGATGTGCGCCGACGCCCAGTCGTCATACGCATATTCCTGCGTCCGGCTGACGCTTTCGAACACCTTGTCGGCCGGCACGTAGCCCAGCCGGTCATAGAGGTCGCGGCCGAGCGAATTGTCCTTGTCGGGCGCGGTGAAATCGAAGCTGCGACGGCGAATCGCCGGCCAGGCGGCGGCGTAGTCGGCGGGGATGCCCTTCGCCTGCGCCTCAGCCAGCGGCACGACGCCGTGCCAGCCGATCATCGTCCCCGATTCCTTGGCCTGCAGCGGCCAGACCAGCGGGCCATAGGGCGACTGCGCGCTCTGGCGGATCATGTCGTCGACCAGGCTCTTCACCCGATCCGGCGCGAACAGCGTCAGCAGCGGATGCAGCGCCCGATACGTATCCCACAGCGAATAGGTACTGTACGCCGCGCCGCCGGCCGGCACGGTGTGCACCTGCCCGTCCATCCCGACATAGCGCCCGTCGACGTCGGAGAAGAGCGTCGGGGCGAGCTGCGCATGGTAGAGCGCCGACGACAGGATGACGCGCTGGTCCGCGGTGCCGCCGGTCACTTCCATGTCGCCGAGCGCGCGGTCCCAGGTCCGCGCGGCCGCACGACGCACGCGGTCGAAATTCCAATCGAGCGCCTCCTGCGCCAGATTGGCGCGCGCGCCGGCGACGTCGACGCCGGAAATGCCGCAGCGGATCAGGATCGGGTCGCCGCCGGCATCGTCATAGTGCAGCACCGCTTTCACCCGCCGCCCGGCGACGCGAGTGCTGCCCGCCGTCTGCGCCTTGTCGCCGTCGCCGTAGAACGTGACGCGATCGGGCCTGCGCGACAGCTGCATCGCGAAATGGATGCGCCGCCCCTTCGCCCAGCGAAACACGCGGCGGCTGCCGGTCAGCGTGCCGTCGGCATCGACCGCGATATGCGCGTCATCGATCAGCGGCTGTTTGTCGGAGGAGTCGAGGATCAGGTGCGACAGATCGATCAGGATATGCCCCGGCCCGGCGGGGAAGCGGTGGCGGTGCCAGCCGACGCGCTCGGTAACGGTCAGTTCCGACTGCACCCCGCAATCCAGCGCCACGCGGTAATAGCCGGGCTCGGCATGTTCGCCCGAGAAGCGCTGGCGATAGCCCGCGTCGGGGTTCTTCAGCGTGCCGGGCGTGAGCTTGACCTTGCCGCGGGTCGGCACGACCAGCACGTCGAGCATGTCGCCGATGCCGGTCCCGGACAGATGCGTGTGGCTGAACCCCATGATCGAGGTGTCGGTGCGGTGATAGCCCGAGCACGCATCCCACCGCTCGACGTCGGTGTCGGGCGACAGCTGGACCATGCCGAACGGCAGCGTCGCGCCGGGATAGGTATGGCCGTGCCCGCCGGTGCCGATGAACAGGTTCGGCCGCGCCGGCGCCTCTGGCACCGCTGCCGATGTGGGGAGCGCGAACGTGACAACGCTCGATCCGAGCAGGGCACGGCGGGTCAGCTTCATAATTCGGTTCCCAGGATGTGCGGGCGTTCGTCGGCCAGCTTTACGATCAGTTCGCCGAACAGGCCGTTGGCCCAGGCGAACCAGTCGCGGGTGAATTTGACGGGGTCGTTCATGTCGACCGCTTCATGGATGAACCCGGTGCCGCCGTCGGTATCGCGGATCCACTTCAGGCACTGGCGCACCGTCGTGTCGTCGACCGCGGACAGCGCGCGGATCGTCAGCGACATCGGCCAGACCTGGCCGGGGCCGACGTGCGGGCCGCCGATCCCCTCCACCGCGGTGCCGCGGAAGAACCAGGGGTTGGCATCGCTCCACGCTGCGGCCTCGGTGCGGCGCCACAGCGGATCTTCGGGCTTCACGCAGCCTAGATAGCCAAGCCCCGAGAGCGACGGCACATTGGCGTCGTCCATGAAGACCGCGTTGCCATAGCCGTCGACCTCGTACGCCCACACTTCACGTCCGTCGCGCAGGCGCATCTTGCCGTACTGCTGGATCGCGGTTTCGACCTCGTCGGACAGCGCCTTGGCATCCATCGCGAGCTTCATGTCGCCGGCCGCTTCGGCCGCGACGACCGCGAGTTCGCGGAGCGCAATCACCGCGAACATGTTGGCCGGAATCAGGAACGGGTAGAGGCAGGCGTCGTCCGAGGGGCGGAAGCCCGAATGGATCAGCCCGACCGGCTTGGTGGGATTGCCATAGCCCCAAAGCAACGTCTCCGAGGGCTGGTTGGCGGTGCGGCGGAATTTATAGGGGCCGCGCCCGTCCTTCCTCTGCTGCTCACGGAACGTCTGGACGATCAGCCGCGCCGATTTCGCCCAGGTCACGTCGAACGGCCGCGGGTCGCGCATTTCGCGCCAGTAGAGATACGCCAGCCGCAGCGCGTAGCAGAGCGAGTCGATCTCCCACTTCCGCTCGGCGACGCCGGGGCGCATCTCGGTTTCGTCCTTCAGCGCCCAGCTGAGATTCGTCTTCGCCGTCGGGTCAGCCATGAAGGCGTTGGCGTAGGGGTCGATCAGGATCGATCGCGCGTGGCGGGCGATGAGGCCGCGGAACAGCTCGTCGAGCTTCGGGTCCTTCTTGATGAGGTGCAGGTACGGCTTCACCTGCGCCGCGCTGTCGCGCAACCACAGGCACGGGATGTCGCCGGTGATGACGAAGGTGTCGGGCCGCCCGCCGATGGTCGACATGTTGACCGCGGTGTCGAGCGTATTGGGATATGCATTCTCGAACATCCAGGCGAGCTTGGGATCGGCGATCTTCGCTTTCACCCGCGCGATCTCGCGTTCGATCGCCCTGCTGACGAACTTGCGTTCGGTGACCGGGGGGCGCTTGGTCGGGATCGCAGGCGGCGCGTCGTCCTTCGCATGGGCGGGCAGCGCAGCGAGCGCGGCGGTGGCTCCGACGAAGGTGCGACGCGTGAGGGTCATTTCGGCAAGTCCCGTGCTTCGCCGGCCAAGCTGATCTCGGTCCAGGCACCGGCCGACCTATCGGGCTGGCCACCGCCGATCCAGATACGATAGGTCCCCGACAGCACGCGGCGGGTGCCGTCGCGCAGGACGACGCTCAGGAACCGCGGGTCGAGCGCCAGCGAGACGTCGCCCGATCTACCCGCAGCCAGCGTCGTTCGGACGAACCCGGCCAGCTGGTGCCGCAGCACCGGATCGGTTAAATTCGGCCGCTCGCCGCTGTCGGGCGGGACGACATAGACCTGGGTCACCTCGTCGCCGGCTTGCCGCCCGGTGTTGGCGACGCGAGCGGTGACGATAACGCCCTTCGCCAGATCGCCCGACGCGCGGATCCGATCATAGCCGAAGCGCGTGTAGTTGAGGCCATGGCCGAGGCTCCATAAAGGCTCGCCAGAAATGCCGGCCGGCAACGGCTCGTATCTAGAGACCGATTCGAGCGAATTGATGCCGTAGCGCCCCGGCGGTTCGTCGCTGCGCAGCGTCTGCGTCTGGTTGAGATACAGTGTCCCGCCCGGCGACAGGACGACGTCGTGCTCGGCATTCGCCGCCTCGATCCCGCCCTTCTCGCCGCGCCACGACATGGCCGCAGCCATCAGTTCGTCGAGCGCCTCCTTGACGAAATGGATGCCCTCGGGATCGGGGTTGAAAAGATAGGGCTCGATCCCCCAGTTGTTGCTGACGACCGGCGCGTCGCCCAGGATGCCGAGCTCCGGATACGTCGCGACCAGTGCAGTCGCGTGGCCGGGCAGGTCGATTTCGGGCACGATGGTCATGCCGCGCTCGGCGGGATAGGCGACCAACGCCTTCAACTCGTCCTGGGTGTAGCTGCCACCGACCTTTTCGGTCGGCCGTGACCCGCCGGTCCTCGGCGGCAGGCGCCAGCCGCCGACTTGCGTGAGCTTCGGATATTTCTTGATTTCGACGCGCCAGCCCTGATGGTCGGTCAGGTGGATGTGAAGCGTGTTGAGCGTCACCGCCGCCATCTGGTCGATCATCGTCTTCATGATCGAGATGAGTTGGAAATGCTGCGCAACATCGAGCATCAGCCCGCGCCCGGCGAAGCGCGGCGCGTCGTCGATCGTCTGCGCGCCGGCAGTGCCGACGGGCAGCGCCATCGATACCGTGACCACCGCCATCGCCCGCTTCGACCAGCTCGCCATTCCCGCTTCCTTCACGCTGCCGTGCCGCCCGACTGTGTCACGGGCCGCGCAGGATCGACCATAAATAGGCAGGTACGGCATCACGTCGCCGCTGCCTACGCAGGGCATCGGCTTCCGCGATGCGATCATCAAGGCGAGTTCGGCCGTCTGGGTTGATCGTTCAACGGCTCGCTTGCGAAGACCGTCGGCGGCCAGGACGCACCGAACCTCGCGGCGCGCAACAGCGTCGGGTACATCGGCCAGTTCTGAGGCGAGAACCTGCCGCGATGGTCGCACACGTCGCGCACGACGTGGACCTCGGCTGACCGCGTGGCGAATGCGTCGGTGAATTGGCGTCACCGCTCCGGCACGACGATGACGTTCAACGTGCGCGATGGGGCCGGCACCGGTATCCCAGTAACCGCGGCCGATGCTGGCACGACCTATTCCAGACGGGTACGTACGACTATATCGACCTGGCGTTCGGGTTCGGCATCGCCAAGCGCTATTCGCTGCGCCGTCGGGGAACAACCTGTTCGATACCGATCCGCCGCTGCTGCCGAACGCGCGCAACGTGCTCGGCCTGCTGCGCAACGACACGCTAATGGACTACGACCTGCTGGGTCGTCAGATCGTCGCCGGCGTGACCGCCACCTTCCGGTGGAGGCACGCCGGGCGACCGGCGTGTCCTGACCTCTGCGGCTCGTCACTCAGTCCGGGCGGCTGGCCGTTTTTCGATGCAAAGGCCCTGCCGTCAGCCGTCGGTTTCGCGGCGCAGGTGCAGGTAACCGGGGTCGAAATCGCCAACTGCGGCCAGCGCTTTCCAGTCGCGGATGTGCAGTACGTTGCCTTCGGTCTCGATCAGGCCGCGGTCGCGCAGCGTGCGCATCATGCGGTTCACATGCACGCCGGTCAGGCCCAGAGCCTCGCCGATATGCGTCTGCGTCAGGGTGAGCGCAAAGGACTGATGCGGCAGGCCGATCGCCTGGTAGCGACACGACAGTTCGCACAGCAGATGCGCGACCTTCGCCAGCGCGCTGCGCCGCCCGACGTTCAGCAGCCATTCGGACGCGATCTGCGCATCGGCCACGCAGTCGCGCCACAGCGCCCGCGCCAGTGTGGGCGACCGTTCCGCAGCCCGGCGCAGGAAGTCGTGCGGAATCGAAAGGATCGTCGCCGTCATCGTCGACTGCAAGGGCGCCGTAACCACCGGCAATACCGCCGAATGGAGATCGGCCATGTCGCCCGGGATGTAGAGGGCGGTCAGCTGGCGATGCCCTTCGGACGTTTGACCGAAGCGCGCGACGATGCCGTCCACCACCAGACAGGAATGCTGCGTCCGCTCGCCCAGACGCACCACATCGCGCGAGGACGCATAGCGCCGGATTTGCCCCGGCAGGCCCATTACCGCCGCCCGATCGAAATCGGTGAGCGGCGAGCGAATTTCCAGACGGCGCAGCCATAGCGCCAAAGCCTCATGCCCCTCTGTCATGGAGGTGCGATAACCGAACGTTTCGGGATCGTGATTGATCGATGTCATAGCGACGTCGAAGGCCTGGTGATCGTCACTTCGATAACGCCGACCGCCCGACCTTCGGGACCGAACACGTTGAGCGAAAAGCTGTTCAGATCGGGACCCGCCTGCGTCTGATCGCGCAACATCTCGGCCACGGTGCGCGCGGCGTCGCACATCGCATCGTCGTCGGACGAATGATCGAACATCACCGTCTCAACCGCCGAACTTGCCACCGCGCTGAACTGAAACCGATAACTTCGCATTACCTTCCAACGTGCCATCTGATGCTTTGATCCCGATCAAGAGCGCTATGTAGGAACGGAACGGCGGGCCCGACCCGACGTTCGCCGAAGTCCCGGCAGTTCCGCCGCTCTTCGGACACCGACCTTGCTTCAGCCGCCGCCCCCGCCGACCCCGACCATCGCTCCCCTCACCCCGGCAGCGGTCGCCATCCAGGCGATCGCGGCAAAGGCGCCCGCCGGTCTGGTCCTCATCGCCCGTGACCATGGGCGCGCCGATATGGTCGCGACGATGGTGCGCGCGCTGGCGCCGGAGCGTATGGTCGTCCATTATCCCGCCAGCGACGCGTTGCCCGGCGAGGCGGCAGGCGCATCGGCGGCGAACATCGGCGCCCGCGTGTCGGCGCTCCACGCGCTCCACATCCGCGGCAAGACCGCGCCGATCCTGATCATCCCCGTCGCCGCCACGCTCGAGAGGATCGCACCGCCCGAGGCGTTCGCCGCCGAACCGCCGTTGCTGACGATCGGCCAGGAGATCGCGGGCGACGCGTTCCGCACGCTGGCGCAGGACATCGGCTACCGCGACGACGACCGCGTCGACGAACCCGGCGAATTCGCCGTGCGCGGGCGGGCGATCGACGTCTATCCGGTCGATGCGACCGGTCCGGCGCGCATCACGATCGACGACGACGGTCGCATCGCGAGCATCGACTGGTACGATGCACTGACCCAGCGGAGCATCGCGACGTGCGACCGCCTGGCGATCGGCCGCGCGGCGGAGCCCGAGGCGGCGCGCACCGCGACGATCCTCGACCATCTACCGGACGCGGCGGTGATGGTCGACACCGACGCCGAGGAGCGTCGCGAGCGACTGGCCGTACTTGCCGGAGAAACGGTGCGAGGAAAAACCCCGCCGGTGACGGCCGAGGACTGGGAGGCGACCGTGGAAGCCCGCGCCACAGTGCCGCTCGACGCCGACAGCGCGCCACCGCCGCCGCGCTTCGTCGAGCGCAAGGATCCGACCGCCGCCTTCGCCCGCTTCGCCCGCGCGACGCTGGCGGAAGGGCCGTTGGTCATTGCCGGCGTGGCACGCGATCTGCGCTTCCTGAAACCCCGTCTGGCGAAGCGGCTGAAGACTACGATCGTCGATGCGGAAAATTGGTCGGCGGTCGCAAAAGCCAAGGCGGGCGACGTCCTGGCGATCTGTGCGCCGCTGCCGCGCGGCCTCGTCGCAGGCCATGTGACGGTTGTCGCCGCCGCTGATCTGCTCGGCGGGCGCGCGGGTCGCGACGATCGCGCAGCCGACGGGCTGGCCGCGCTGTCGGTGGGCGAAGTCGCGATCGGCGATCTGGTCGTCCACGAACGCTATGGCATCGGCCGCGTGCTGGGGCTGGAAACGCTTGCCGACGGCGACGAAGGCGTCGCGCTGGAATATGCCCGCGGTGGACGGCGCGTCGTCGGCCTGGCCGAGGCGGACCGGCTGTGGCGCTATGGTGCCGATGGCGATGCGGTCGCGCTCGACAGCCTCGACGGATCGAGCTGGGACAGGCGCCGGGCGGACATAGACCGCGCCATCGCGGAAAGCGCCCGCGCCCTCGCCAAGGTCGCCGAAGACCGCGCCGCCCGGACGACCGACCCCGTCGTTCCTGACGCCGCGGCCTATGAAAAATTCGCCGCAGCCTTTCCCTTCACCGAGACGCCCGACCAGGCCCGCGCCATCGCCGCGATTCGCGACGACCTCGCGTCGGGCAAGCCGATGGATCGGCTGGTCGTCGGCGACGTCGGTTATGGCAAGACCGAAGTCGCTTTGCGCGCCGCGGCGATGGTCGCGCTCGCCGGGCGACAGGTCGTCGTCGCGGCACCGACGACGGTGCTGGTCCGCCAGCATCTCGACACCTTCCGCAAACGCTTTGCCAATACCGGCATCGAGGTCGCCGCGCTCTCGCGCCTGTCGACGCCGGCAGAGGCGAAGCGGGTAAAGGCGGGCCTGGCTGACGGATCGATCCGCATCGTCGTCGGCACCGCCGCGGTCGCGGGCAAGGGCGTCACCTTCGCCGACCTGGCACTGGTCGCGATCGATGAGGAACAACGCTTCGGTGCCGCGCAAAAGGCGAAGCTTGGCGGCCTGGGCGCCGGTCACAGCCTGTTGCTCAGCGCGACGCCGATCCCGCGCACGTTGCAGAGCGCCTTGATCGGCCTGCAGGCGGTATCGGTCATCGCGACGCCACCCGCGCGGCGACAGCCGATTCGCACCGTAGTCGGCCAGTTCGACGACGCCACTGTCCGCGCCGCGCTGTTGCGCGAGGAAGCGCGCGGCGGGCAGAGCTTCGTCGTCGTACCGCGGATCGAGGACATCGCACCACTGGAGGACAAGCTGCGCCGGCTGGTCCCCGAACTCGGTCTGGTCGTCGCGCACGGCAAGCTGCCAGCGGCCGAGATCGACGAAGTGATGACCGGCTTTGCGGCGGGCGACGGATCGGTGCTGCTGGCGACCAACATCATTGAGGCGGGGCTCGACGTGCCGCGTGCCAACACGATGATCGTCCACCGCGCCGACCGTTTCGGCCTTGCCCAACTCCACCAGCTCCGCGGCCGCGTCGGGCGCGGCGGGCGGCGCGGGCAGATCCTGCTGACGACCGAAGCGGGCAAGACGATCGCCGACCGCACGCTGAAGCGACTGGAAACGTTGCAAGCGTTCGACCGGCTGGGCGCGGGCTTCGCGATCAGCGCGCAGGACCTCGACATGCGTGGCGCGGGCGACCTGCTGGGCGAGGAACAGGCGGGGCATATGAAGCTGATCGGCATCGACCTGTACCAGCATCTGCTGACCCACGCGCTACGCACCGCGCGGGGCGAGCCGGCGCCGACGCCGCTGCCCGACCTGACCCTCGGCGCGGTCGGGCATCTGCCCGACGACTGGATTCCGGAAGCGGGCGTGCGGCTGTCACTCTACATGCGCCTCGTGCGGATCGCCGATGCCGCCGATCTCGACGCATTCGAAGAAGAGCTGGAAGACCGCTTCGGCGCGCTGCCCCCACCCGCGTTGCGGCTCATCGCGTGGATGCGCGTGCGCCTGCTCGCCCACAGTGCCGGCGTTGCCGCGATTGCCGGCGGGCCCGCCGCGATCGCCTTCACGCCGATCGATCGCATGGCCGACTGGTCGGCGGCGGGGCTGAAGGACAAGGACGGGCGCTGGATCGACGCGACCGCGATTCCAGACGACGATGCCCGGCTCGAACGGGTCGGCGAGGTGCTGGAGGCGCTTCAGGAGGACTGATCGTCGCCCTTCAGATGGTTCTTCAACGCCCGCCGCCGGTCTATGCGGGCCAGCGCATGCGGGTCGACCGCCTCGGCACGCACGACCAGCCCCTCTATCTCGCCCAGCAGCTCGGTCATCAGCACATGTCGCCTGAGCGTCGGTGCGCTCGCGGCCTCGTCGAGATAGTTGTCGATCAGTTCGGGGACGCGGCGTTCGAGCTTGATCTGCAGTTCGCCGAACGTCGAGAACGGGTCGATCGCGCCGTCGCGCGACAGCAGCGTGTCATAGCGGCGCTTCAGCGTCGTGATCCGCCCGCGCGTCAGGATGCCCGCCGCCCCGGTCAGCCGCTCCCACGCGAGCACGCCGGCCGGCGGGGCCGATGCCCCTTTCGGCGTCGCGGACGTGTTCACAACCGCCAGCAGAAAGGCGACGACCAGCGCGATCATGATCGCGATGCGCGGTGCGACACCGGCTTCCTCGACCAGCAGTATCGCCGCCAGCAGCGCGGCCGGCGCCGACACGATGATCCGCCGCGGCGCCGCCGACAGCGCGATGATCGTGCACATCGCAAGCAGGAGGAGGGCGATGGCGGCGATCATCCGCTCTTTTTCTCCAGCAGATCCTTCAGTCCGGCAAGCGCACCCGCCGGCTTGGCTTCCTCCTCGGTCTTGACCCCGGCTTCGCGCAGCACCGCTTCGGCGCCCGGCGCACGCGGATAGGGGTCGAGCGCCAGTGCGAACGTCTCCGCCGCCGCCTCGCCCAGGTCGATCGCCGCGCCCGAATAGAACATCGTGTCCATGTCGCCGGTGTCGAGTTCGACCTCTTCGGCCATGTCGCCGTCGGTTTCCGGCAGGAACCGGATGTCGAAACGTTCGTCGATCGTCGCCGGCACCGGGTCGCCGGTCGCCGTGCAGGCCTGTACCGCCTCCGCCTGCAACGTGCCCGCCGCGACGATGCCTGCTGCGTCGCGACGCAGCGTGTAGGTCGCCTCCAGCCGATCGAGCGAGCGCAGGCCGAACCGGCCGGCGAGTTTGCGACGTTCCTCGGCATCGGCCTCGATCGTCACCGTCACGCTGCCTTCGCCGATGGTGTCGAGGCGACGCGGGCGCGAGAATTCCAGAGGCTGGCTCATGGCAGCTGCCCGGCCTTCAGCGCGTCGAGCTCCGTCTTCGCCAGCGCAGCGTGCAGCGACATCAGGCTGCCGCGGACATGTGCCAGTGCCGCATCGCCCGGATGCTGGTCCCGGTAGAGGTTGCGCAGCAGCGCCGGATCGAGCGACCCCGCTGCCAGCCCCTGACGATAGGCGCCCAGCCGCCCGCCCAGCATCGACATCATCTTGCCGACATGCTTGCCGACCACGATGTCGCCGATACCGATCTCGCGCAGCTGAGGGTCCATGTCGTCGACGAACCGCTCGGCCAGTGCCACGCCAAAGCTTTCCGCGCCCGGCTCGGCCTCGATCCGCAGCAGGACGATACTCAGCACCGCCGCGATCATGTCGAACCGGCCATCGATCGTGTCGGCGACGTCGCCTGTTTCATACCAATGCGCGGCGCGGGCGCGTTCGACCACCGCGCGATACAGGGAGGCGGCCTCGTCCTTGCGGCCGAACAGGCGTTCCAGAAATGCCAACGTGTCGCGTCCTTAAAATTCGCCTTGGCGCGCGGCGCTTGTCCCGCGGCCTTCCCGCGCATATTGAGGCGATCGGGCGCGGTTGCAACGCCTCTGCCCCAGTAAGCAATGTGCCGTGTGCCGGAGACCCGAATGTTCCGATCCCTTGCCCTGACGCTCCTGTGCGGCGTCGCCCTAGCGGGCTGCACCCAGCTGCGTGGCCATCAGGGCTATGTGATCGATGCCGATCTGGTCAATTCGATCCAGCCGGGCGTCGACAACCGCGAGTCGGTCCGGCAGGTCATGGGCCAGCCGACGATCGCTGGCCAGTTCGGCCAGGGCGACTGGTATTATGTCGCGCGCGATACCCGCAATCTGGCGTTCAACAACCCGCGCCCGGTCCAGCAGTCGACCCTGCGCGTCCGTTTCAACGACGCGGGCGTTGTGACTGCGATCGACCGCATGGGCCTGGAGCAGGTCGCGTCGATCACGCCCGAGAGCAGGAAGACGCCGACGCTGGGCCGCGAGCGGGGCTTCTTCCAGGATCTGTTCGGCAACATCGGTACTGTCGGCGCCGCCGGGGCACCGGGCGGCGGCGGTAACGGGCCGTAAGACCCACGAAGCGCAAGCGGCCGCGCCGCAGATAAGCGCCGACGCGGCCGAGTGCGCCCGTTACGCACTGGTCCCGAAAGGGGAAAGGACCGGGACAGGCAACGCGCGAATCGTGGATTGGTTCTCTCGTGTCGAACCGGTGCGAAGGCGCTGGGCGGCCCGGGTTTTGAAGTCAGGTTGAACCTAACAATCCTTGCCCCCGGCCTGATCCAGGTTGAACGGTGCCCGCAGCAGTCGCCGGGGGGCAAGGATTGGACTGGGGCGCATTTGCCGGGGTACTGGCGACCATCGCCTATGAACTCACGCTGTTCGCGGCGGTGGGGATGCTTGTCGGCGGCATCGACGATTGCGTCGTCGACGCGATATACCTGTGGCACCGAATCAAGCGCTGGCGGCGCGGCGAACGGGTGCCGACGCTTGCCGACATGCGCCCGCGGGCGCGACGGCTGGCGATTTTTATCGCGGCATGGGACGAATCCGCGGTCATCGGTCGGATGCTCGCCGCGCTGTCGCAGAACCTCGCTTCCAGCCGCCTGACGGTCTTCGTCGGCGCCTATCCGAACGACCGTCCCACCATCGACGCCATCGTCACGGTCGCCGAAACCGACCCGCGGATCCGTCTGGTCGTCAACACCCGCCCCGGCCCGACGACCAAGGCGGATTGCCTGAATGCGATCTGGCGATCGATGCGGGCGGAGGAAGCGGCGCTGGATGCCCCGTTCGACGCGATCATCCTGCATGATGCCGAGGACATGGTGCATCCGGCCGAACTGACGGTGATCGATCATTATCTGTCGGTGGCCGACGCCGTGCAGTTGCCGGTGATCCCCCTGCCGCATGACAAGGCCCCCTTGGTGGGCGGGACCTATCTGGACGAATTCGCGGAGGCGCACGGCAAGACTCTGATCGTGCGCGGCACGGTCGGCGCCGGGCTCCCGCTCGCCGGGGTCGGCTGCGCCATCGCGCGCCCGCTGATCGGCAAGATCGCGGCGATCCGGGGTGGCCAGCCGTTCGACGCGGAAAGCCTGACCGAGGACTATGAGCTGGGTCTGACGATCGCGGCGATGGGCGGACGCATGCGCTTTGCCCAAGTGGTCGCGACGGACGCTAAGCCTGTCGCGGTCCAGGCCTATTTCCCGAAGAACTTCGTACCCGCCGCCCGTCAGAAGGCGCGGTGGATGGTCGGAATTGCACTGGCCGGCTGGGACCGCACCGGCTGGGGGCGTGCGCCGCATCTGGGCGAATGGTGGATGCGGCTGCGCGACCGACGGGCACCGGTCGGGATCATCGTGCTGATCGCCGCCTATCTGGCATCCATCCTGATGGTCGCCTGTCTTATGATCGACCTGGCCGGCACCGACATGCCGCCGCTGCCGGACGCGCTGGTCACGCTGATCTATCTGAACATCGTGCTGTTGCTATGGCGGATCGTCGTCCGGGCGTACTTCGTCCATCAGCTCTACGGGTGGCGCGAAGCGTTGCGATCGGCTCCGCGGATGCTGATCGGCAATTTCGTGGCGATGGAAGCGGCGCGGCGGGCGATGACCCGCTACATCGCGATGCTGCGCGGCGCGCCGGCACAGTGGGATAAGACGGCCCATCAGTTCCCCGACGAAGTGCCCAAAGCGTGACGACGGCGGCAGGTCGCCCTCTGCGATTTCTGACGCTGATCGCTACGGGTTGGGTAACGCTGAGAATAATCATGGCCTGGCCGGAGGGTGGCGCGCTGGACGATGCCGTTCGCGAAGTGCTGCCGCTGCCGATCGAGGCCAGCGCCAGCGCGCCGACCGACGTTGCCGCGCTGGCTGTTGCATTCGAACAGCGCGCGCCTTCGCCATCGTTCGCGGCCCGATCGTCCGTGATTGCAGGGCCGATGCTATCCAGACCTGCTCGACCGATCGCGCCACAAGCGACAGAGCTTTCTCATCCGGCAGGGCTTGTCGCCCTTCCATCGCCAGCGCTACCTGTCGGCGACCGCCAACCTCCGGCCGAAATCCTGCCACCTACCGCGCCTCTTCCCGCGCTTCCCTCGCCACAGACCTCCGTCGGCAAGCGACTGAGCTTCAGCAGTTGGGTGATCGCCCGATCCGGCGGCGGTGCCGGCAGCAGCGCCTATGCACCCCAGCTCGGTGGAACGCAGGGTGGCCTCCGCGTCGATTACGCGCTGATCCACGGACTGGCCGCTACGGCACGGATCGCGGCACCTGCGGCCGGCGCGGGACGGGAGCTGTCGCTCGGGATCGCGTGGCGACCGGCCGGCGTGCCGCTGCGGGTCGTAGCGGAACATCGCATCGCCCTCGACGGTGCGCGGGGCGGCCCGTCGGTCGGCGTCAGCGGCGGAGTCGATGCGGCTCGACTGCCCGCCGGGTTCCGGTTGGAGGGCTATGGGCAAGCAGGTGTCATCATCCGCAACGGCGTCGAGCACTTCATCGATGGCAGCGCGCGGGCGACGCGAGGAGTGGCCGAACTCGGCACGATCAAGATCGATGTCGGGGCCGGACTGTGGGGCGGTGTGCAGCGCGGGGTCGCGCGGCTCGATGTCGGCCCGACGATCGGCGCCCGTGTTCCGATCCTTGGGCCGACGGTCAGGATCGCCGTCGATTGGCGACAGCGAGTCGCGGGTCACGCACGGCCGGGATCGGGGCCGGCCCTCTCCGTCGGCATGGATCTTTGACCGTCACCGTAGTGCTCATGCGACAGATTGCGACGAATCGAAGTCGGTTCGTCGCAACATTTGTTGCGGCGCAGCGAATTTCGTGATCGATTGTGAATGTCGGGCGAACGGCTGGTTAAGGGGAGTGTTAACCATCCTGGCGCATCATCCGATGATCGACTCTGGGTGGGGTGGGTAACAATGACCGCGAAGATGAAGCCGGCCGAAGGTGCCATGACTTTGGCCGAAATGAAGGAATTTGCAGGCTTTTCGGCAAGCACGCAGCGCTATATCCGCCGCGCGCTCGACATCGGGCTCGACCGCAACGACGCGATGACCCGCTGGTCGCGCGACGTGGTGGAGGCAGCAAGCATCCGGGCACAGGCGCGGATGTACGATCGTTTGCCGGACTTGCGCGCGATGATCCCCGACGACAGTGGCCTTGACGCCGTGGAGCCCTTCATGGCGCCGCTGGTGACGCTGTCGGCGTTCGACCTGGGCCAGGGGCGCCTGCCGACCTTCTCGGCCTATCGCTTCCTGTACGAACGGCTGCTGAGCGCGGAATGCCGCCCATGGCTGCCCGCCGCCTTCTGTGCTGCCGCGGCCTTGCCGACGCTACATCCTGACCTGCGCCGTCGCCTGCTGCAATCGATCAGCGAAGCGGCGGCCACCGCCAGCGGCTGGTCCAACCGTCGCCCGGCGTTCTTCCCCTATTGGGTGGAAAAGGTCGGCGACATGGGGTTGGCGCATTAAGATGCGCGTACCCGGCTCGTGTCAGCAAGCCGGGAGACGCCACGTCGGGCAGCGGTGACTCGCAGAGGCTCGGTCCGGCGGCGCGGCGGACTGTCTCGTCAAGTCGCCGGCACGGCGCCCGCCGGCACCACCGGCGCGACATCTTCGACCTTCGGGCGCTTCGACATCCGCCGCTCCAGTACCGACGCCTTGTTATCTGCCGGTACCGCCATATTCTCGTCGTCAGGATATTTCGCCCAATAGGCCTGCGCGTCCATTTCGATCACTGTCACCCGCCCCGGATTGAGCGCGATCAGTGAGCGGGTGAAGCTCTTGGGCTTCTTCATCAGCTTCTTGTCCTCGACGACGACAAGGCCGGCCCGGCGGGCCGCTTCGGCGACGAAGAACACGCAGTTGCGCTTGTTGAGGTTCCACTTCGACCCCGGCGCGTCCCATTGCGCGACCTGCGCCTTGATCGCGTCATATTGGGCGTCGGTGATGGTGATGCGGAACTGTGCGTCGCTGCCGCGGATATATTTCTTGTTCGTGATGTCGATATGCGCCGGGACCGAAGCGAAGAGTGCGATCGGGGTCAGGTCGTTGAGCGTGAAGCCATAGCTCTCGTCGACGACCTGGCCGGTCGAATCGAGTGTGCCTTTCAGCGTGAAAAAGGCGTGAGGGAAGTAATTGCTGGTATCGCGCGACCAGAAGGTCATCCGCACATCCGCATGCGCCGAGCCAGCTACCCAACTCAGCGCCAGTACCAGCGTCGCGAGCATGCGTCGCATCCGTGTCCCAATCGTCATGCTACGCCACTCCTGCAGACCTCGGGAAAGCGAATAGGCGAACGGCCGCCGCCCGGCAAAGGGCGACCGCCGTACGATTGATACGCCCAGCGCGCGTCAGGCGTCGCGCTGGCGCGCTTTTTCCGCTTCCTCGTCGTAACCAGACGACGGCGCCGGGCTATGGCTGTGGATCGGCTGAGTCGTCGCAGGCGGGTCGCTGGCGTCCATCGATTCATCGAGCGCGCGGTCGAGCCGGGCGTCCTTGTTCTCTGGATTGCGCTCCAGCCGCTCGGCGATCGATTCGTCCCGGCCGGCATCGCCCAGATGGCTCTTGCCGGTGTCGCTGTCGTCGGGGGCGACGGTCATCGTTTCGGCGACCGTCCGTTCGATCTCGCTCATCCAAATCTCTCCCTCAAGCCATGTTGCTGTTG
Source organism: uncultured Sphingomonas sp. (assembly GCA_913776045.1). GTDB lineage: Bacteria > Pseudomonadota > Alphaproteobacteria > Sphingomonadales > Sphingomonadaceae > Sphingomonas. The sequence goes on along the minus strand of CAJYOI010000038.1, from coordinate 7,753 downwards.
CGGGAGGGTAACGAACTAGCTGCGCCGCCGTTCCATGCAAAACGGCCCGACGGATCGCTCCGCCGGGCCGCAAGCCTTTGTCAGTCCAAGCGAAATTACTCGCGGCTGCCGAGGAACGACAGCAGGAACTGGAACATGTTGATGAAGTCCAGATACAGCGACAGCGCGCCCATGATGACCGCTTTGCCCATCATGTCGGTACCCGCAACGTAATCGTACATGCTCTTGATGCGCTGCGTGTCGTACGCCGTCAGGCCCGCGAACAGCAGCACGCCGATCGCACTGATCGCCAGGTTGATCGCCGGCGACTTGAACCACAGGTTCAGCAGCGACGCGACAATCAGGCCGACGACGCCCATTATCAGGAACGTGCCGAAGCCCGACAGGTCACGCTTCGTCGTGTAGCCGTACAGGCTGAGCGACAGGAAGGCGACCGCGGTCGCGAAGAAGGTGATCGCGATCGACGCACCCGAATAGATGAGGAAGATCGTCGACATCGACAGCCCCATGACGGCCGCGAATGCCCAGAAGATCATCTGCATCGCGCCGGTCGACAGGCGGTTGATGCCGAAGCTCAATACCATCACGAACGCCAGCGGCGAGAACATGATGATATACTTCAGGATGCCGCCGCCGAAGAACACCGCCGCCGCCGGGCTCTGCACCCCGCCGCTGGCGAACAGCAGCGCGACGATGCCCGTCAACAGCACGCCCGACGCCATGTAGTTATAGACCGACAGCATGTAGGACCGGAGCCCCGCATCGTACGCCGCATCGCGGGTACGGGCGGACCGCGTCGCGAACGGCGCGCTCTCCGTCCGGGGATCAGACCAATTTGCCATTGTGAGCCAACTCCTTTGCCCGGCGCTTCTGCCGGTTAGACACAAATATCGCCCTGCCGCCGATCAGTTTCAAGCGAAACCGGGGTCGAATCGGACGTCAGAAACACTATGATACAATCGATGCATCTCCTGTTCGTTGCTCTTCGCCCGCCCCCAGACGTTCGCGCGATGTTGCTCGACGAAATGGGCGGCATTGCGGGCGCGCGCTGGCAGGACGACGAACAGCTTCATCTGACCTTGCGCTACATCGGCGAAGTCGAGCGGCCGATGGCCGAGGATGTCGCGATCGCTTTGGAGAGCGTGCGCGCGGCGGCGGTGACCCTGGCGATCTCCGGCGTGGGCAAGTTCGATGGCGGCGGGCGGCCGGGTGGGGCCGTGTGGGCCGGCGTCACTCCTCGCGAGCCGTTGGCGACACTCCACAAGAAGATCGACAGCGCCCTCGTCCGCGCCGGACTGCAGCCTGAGCGGCGGGCCTATCTTCCACACATCACGCTCGCCCGCCTGTCCCGCAGTGCCGGATCACCCGACCGGTTCCTGGCCGACCACGCGATGCTGTCGAGCGCGCCGTTCACGCTCGACCATGTCCTGCTGTACGAAAGCCATCTGGGGTCGAGCGGCGCGACGTACGAAGCCGTCGCGCGCTACCCGCTGGCGCGTCAGCTGCGCTCGAACACGCCGCAGGCGATGCGGCCACCCGAATTGCCGGACGGATCGGTCTTATAGTCGTCGGCCGCGGCATGGATGACGAAGGCAGCGCCGTCGGCATCCATCAGCCCGGACATGGTCCCGGCGGGCAGCATCATCTCCAGCTTGCCGCGACCATCGGCGGCGACCTGCACATTTGGGAAGTCGCCGGCATGCGGACCCATCGGGTTCTGGGTGCCATGCTTCATGTTGGTCGGATTCCAATGCCCGCCCGCGGTCGTGAAATCGGGACCGTCGCAGCGACCAGTGGTATGGACGTGCGCCCCGTGCGGCCCGGCCGGCAGCTTCGACGCATCGAGCGAGACGCGGATGCCGCCGTTCACCTCGGTCGCGACCGCCCGGCCGACTTCGGTGCCGTCCGCCATCCGCAACACGGCGCGCGCACCACCCGACGACGCGGTATCGCTGGTGCCGCCGCCCATCGTCGTACAGCCTGCCACCAGAACCGCGCTCGCGGCGGCCGTTATCATCCGGATCATCGTCATCGTTCCCTGTCAGAAATGGTCGTCACGCCAATGATCAAAGGTAGGACGGGTTCCACGGCGCCGGCAGTGCCGCGCCAACAGCACGAAAAAAGCCCCGACCGTGAGGTCGGGGCTTCCAGAACCTTGGTAAAAAAACGTGAAGGCTTTAGCCGTTCACGCCAGCACCGCCCTCGTTGCCATTCCAGCTACCGGTCGAAACCCAGTCCCAGAAGCCGCGAGTCGGACGTACAGTCTTCGTCATGTCCGTTTCCCCTGTCTTCGAATCGGCCCGCCGCAGGACGGCCCGACAACAGAGAGTGTACCCGAATGGGACGAGCTTTACAATTTGATAACCATTACGCCGCCCGAACGGTCTTTCGATCTTCGATCAGCTTGACCAGTGAGGACAAAGGCATCGGCCTGCCGATCAGATAGCCTTGCGCGCGATCGCACCCAAGTCTCGCTAGCTCGCTCAGAATTTCCGGCGTCTCGACGCCCTCCGCAACGACGCTGCGCCCCAGCGAATGCGACAATTCGATCGTCGAACGCACCATCACGCGGTCGCTGACATTTCGGTCGATCGCGCCGACGAAACTGCGGTCGATCTTCACTTCGGTCGCCGGAATCTTCTTGAAATATTCAAGCGTGGAGAAGCCCGTCCCGTAATCGTCGATCGACACGTTGATGCCGAGCGATCCGATTTCCTCGAGCGTGCGTATCGAGGCCCGACCGCTGCTCATCGCCGCCGATTCGGTGACTTCGAGGGTGAGTCGCTCGGCCGGCAATCCCGAATCGGCCAACATGTGGCGGACCATCGCGACCAGGCCCGGCTTTTCGAGCAGGCGCGCCGACATGTTCACCGCGATGTCGAACGCGATGCCCTTGGCATGAAAATCGGCCGCGACCGTGATCGCGTCGCGCAGGACGAATGCGGTCAGCTTGTCGATGCGATTATGCTGTTCCGCAGCGATGACAAATTCGAGGGGACTGACCAGTCCCTTTTCTGGATGCGACCAGCGGACCAAGGCTTCGGCGCCGACGATGATACCCGACGCGACGTCGATCTGTGGCTGATAAGCGACCCAGATTTCGCCGCTGTCGATAGCGGCATCGAGCTGGCCCAGCAGCGACAGCTTCCATTCGGCATCGGCCAGTTTAGCGGGATCGTAAATCTTCCAGCGCAACCCTTCGCCGGCCGCTTCGTCCGCTGCGACCAGGGTCGCGCCGAGGCGGTTGGCAAGCGTCCGCGACACGTCCGCATCGATACCAAAAGTCATCGACAAATCAATCGGGCGACCGTCGACGAGCGTCGGACTACGAAACAGCGCATGTAGCGCATCCAATTGATCCGGCCCGGTCACGTCCGGTGTCGACAGCCAGGCAAAGATGCCCTCATCGCCCTGATGAATTCGGGCGCCACGGGCTCCAAGGGCCAGCCGAGCGACGATCTGCTCGACCAGCGAGCGCTCAGCGCCGGGCGGCAGAGACGAAGCGATCTCCGCGTAATTGTGAATTCGCGCTCCGACCACGACGGTCGTCGGACCCGCCACCTCGTCTCGCAGCGCTGCGAGATTGGGCAGGCCGGACACCGCGTTCACGTTTCCGAGGACCTTATAGGACCGTTTGAAACCGATCCAGGCAGAGCTTCCCGCGCTGACGAACAACAGGACCATGGCCGGCAGAACATCGAAAACGAAACCATGCGCCTCGGCCAAGATCGGACTGATGACGACGACCGCTGCACCGACGACGACCGCGATCCGCCGCGGCCACAGAGCACGCGCGAATAGATTGATCGAAGCGAGTACGAGGATAGCGACCAAGGGCAGCAGCCAACCGAAGTATCTGCCGCCCCCGGCCATAAGCGTTTCCGCTCCAGCGACGTTTACGAAGGCGCCATTCATCTGGCCCTTGCCGGGAATGTAGTAGACGTCGCCCATCTCGTTCGAGGCAGCGCCGATAACGACCGTCTTTCCATCAAGGCGGCGGGCGTCGAAGTGGCCGGCGATGATGTCTCCTGCACTAAAGTACGGGACTTTCTTCAGATCGATCGCATAATCGATGGGAAAGGACGCATCGATCGGCCCGCGGACGCCGGCGATCTCGGCCGCCATGCTGGGGAAGGCCATGCCTTCGATTACGTTGCCATACTGCATTTGGCGAACGATATTCGAACCAACATACTGCACTCGCACGCTCACGGTTTTCGCGTGACGGCGATAATCCGCGCGCGGCATTTTGGGCCGCATGATACCCGTAACCGGATCGCGAACGCGCATCGCGGCGAGATAGACATTCCCGGCGCGATCCAGCGCCGCGATGAAATTTCTGTCTTCTTCGGCGGAAGCTTTGGCGTTGAAGAAGATATCGAAGAATATGCGTCGGACACCCGCGTTCGACAGGTTATCGATCAACTTCACGTGCTTGTCGCGCGACCATGGCCACGCGCCAACCGTCTCAAGGCTTCGGTCATCTATGCCGACAACGACGACTTGTCCTGACGGCGGATGCGCACGCAAGCGATCGCGAACCTCGCGCAGCTTGCTCTCGACAGGCTCCGCCAGTCCCAGCAGCCCCACGAACAAGGCCGCCAGCGTCGTCCACAACAGGATCTTCCACCCCGATCTCCGGCGCGCGGCGACGTCGTCCGGCCCTTCGCGGCGGGCAAGGCGGGTGAGGAGACGGGTGGAGCGCGCGACGTTCACCCGTCCGCCTTAACCCGCCTTGGTTAACAATGGCTTTGCAACATCGAACACGGCGCTTCCCCACGCCCGAAACCCTTGCTACGGGCAAGCCCGAATCTCGCATCTGCGAACACCCGCCGGCACACCTCGCGGCCCCACAGAGCCGCCCGCCGCCCGTGCCGGCCACGTAAGGAAGGGACCGCTGAAGACATGACCGCCATCGGCCAGGACACGCTTTCCACCCGCACGTCGCTCGACGTCGGCGGCAAGCGTTATGATTATTTCTCGCTGGCGAAGGCGGCGGAAAAGTTCGGCGACATCAGCCGCCTGCCCTTCAGCATGAAAGTGCTGCTGGAGAACATGCTGCGCTTCGAGGACGGCAAGACCGTCACGACCGAGGACGTGCAGGCGATCGTCGACTGGCAGAAGGACGCCCGCAGCGACCGCGAGATCCAGTATCGCCCGGCGCGCGTGCTGATGCAGGATTTCACCGGCGTGCCCTGCGTGGTCGATCTGGCGGCGATGCGCGACGCGATCACGAAGCTGGGTGGCGACGCGCAGAAGATCAATCCGCAGGTCCCCGTCCACCTGGTCATCGACCACTCGGTCATGGTCGACGAATTCGGCACGCCCAAGGCGGTCGAAGATAACGTCGAGCTGGAATATCAGCGCAACATCGAACGCTATGAATTCCTGAAGTGGGGATCGAAGGCGCTTGACAATTTCTCGGTCGTGCCGCCGGGCACCGGCATCTGCCACCAGGTGAACCTGGAATATATCGGCCGCGGCGTGTGGTCGTCGGATGCAAGCGGAGAGCATGGTGACGGGGTTGCCATCGCTTATCCCGACACGCTGGTCGGCACCGACAGCCACACCACGATGATCAACGGCCTGGGCGTGCTCGGCTGGGGCGTCGGCGGGATCGAGGCGGAAGCCGCGATGCTCGGCCAGCCGGTCAGCATGCTGATCCCCGAAGTCGTCGGCTTCAAGCTGACCGGCAAGCTGCAGGAAGGCATCACCGCCACCGACCTGGTGCTGACCGTGACGCAGATGCTGCGCGCCAAGGGCGTCGTCGGCCGCTTCGTCGAATTCTATGGCCCGGGTCTGAGCGAAATGACGCTGGCCGACCGCGCGACCATCGCCAACATGGCGCCGGAATATGGCGCGACCTGCGGCTTCTTCCCGATCGACGGCCGCACGATGGACTATCTGCGCCTGTCGGGCCGCCCGGACGACGAAATCGCGCTGGTCGAGGCGTACTGCAAGGCGCAGGGCCTGTGGCGCGAAGAGAACGCCGCCGACCCGATCTTCACCGACACGCTCGAACTCGACATGAGCACCGTCACCGCCAGCCTCGCCGGTCCGAAGCGCCCGCAGGATCGCGTGTCGCTGGGCAAGGTCGACGAAGTGTTCAACGGCGACCTGACCAAGGTGTACAAGAAGGAGCGCCCCGCGCGCGTTCCGGTCGACGGCAAGGGCCATGACATCGGCGACGGCGACGTCGTGATCGCGGCCATCACCAGCTGCACGAATACGTCGAACCCGAGCGTGCTGATTGCCGCGGGTCTCGTTGCCCGCAAGGCGCGCGAGAAGGGCCTGAGCCCCAAGCCCTGGGTCAAGACCTCGCTCGCCCCCGGCTCGCAGGTCGTGACCGATTACCTCGACAAATCGGGGCTGTCGGCGGACCTCGATGCGATGGGCTTCAACCTGGTCGGCTATGGCTGCACGACCTGCATCGGCAATTCAGGACCGCTGGCCGAGCCGATTTCGGCCGCGATCAACGGCAACGACATCGTCGCCGCATCGGTTCTGTCGGGTAACCGCAACTTCGAAGGCCGCGTCTCGCCGGACGTCCGTGCGAACTTCCTCGCCAGCCCGCCGCTGGTCGTCGCCTATGCCCTCAAGGGCACGGTGACCGAGGACATGGTTGAGACGCCGATCGGCCAGGGATCGGACGGCAACGACGTGTTCCTCAAGGACATCTGGCCGACCAATGACGAAGTCCGCGCCATGATGGACGCGAACATCAACGACGAGATGTTCCGGGCCCGCTACGGCAACGTCTATCAGGGCGATACGCACTGGCAGGGCATCTCGGTCGAGGGCTCGGACACCTATGGCTGGCCCGCCGCATCGACCTACATCGCCAACCCGCCCTATTTCGAAGGGCTGGAAATGACGCCGGCGCCGGTCGCCGACATCGTCGATGCCAAGCCGCTCGCCATCTTGGGCGATTCGATCACCACCGACCACATCTCGCCGGCCGGTTCGATCAAGGCCGACAGCCCGGCGGGAAAGTGGCTGCAGGAGCGTCAGGTCAGCAAGGCCGACTTCAACAGCTACGGCGCGCGTCGCGGCAACGACAACGTCATGGTCCGCGGCACCTTCGCCAACATCCGCATCAAGAACGAGATGGTCCCCGGCGTCGAGGGCGGCATGAGCCGCTATGGCGACGAGGTCATGCCGATCTATGACGTCGCGATGCGCCACAAGGCCGACGGCACGCCGCTGGTCGTCATCGCGGGTAAGGAATATGGCACAGGTTCCTCGCGCGACTGGGCGGCGAAGGGCACCAACCTGCTGGGCGTCCGCGCGGTCATCACCGAAAGCTTCGAGCGTATCCACCGCTCGAACCTGGTCGGTATGGGCGTCCTGCCGCTGCAGTTCGCCGAAGGCGTGACGCGCGAGACTTTGGGCCTGAAGGGCGACGAGACCTTCACCATCGAGAATGTCGCGAGCCTGCGCCCGCGTCAGGACGTGACGGTGAAGCTCACGCGCGCCGATGGCTCGACCGAAACCTTCGAGACGCGCTGCCGGATCGATACCGTCAACGAACTCGAATATTTCCTCAACGGCGGCATTCTGCAGTACGTGCTGCGCAACCTCGCCGCTTGAGCCTGACCCGCCGAAGCGCGGTCGCGGGGGACTCGCGATCGCTTTCGTCGGGTCAGGCTCAAGCGGCGAGGTTGCGCAGCACGTACTGCAGAATGCCGCCGTTGAGGAAATATTCGAGTTCGTTGACGGTATCGATCCGGCAGCGCGTCTCGAAGGTTTCGGT
>CAJYOI010000037.1 GCA_913776045.1 uncultured Sphingomonas sp. | reverse complement strand
GGGATCGCATCGACGGCAAATTGGATGGAACAGCGCGCTTGCGGCGCTCCGGCGGCAAAACGCGACGCGGCAAGCGCGGGCTGGAGGTCGGGCATCGGCACATAGCCGCCCGCCATCACGCGCTGATTGGGCTTGATCCCCCAGACGCGGCCATCGTTGTCGATCGAAAAGCTGAAGCGGACCGGTGCGGGCACCGACCCCCGCGCCAGGGTTCCCGCCGATGGAACCGGCCGCTCGATCGCCACCGCGGCGGGCGTACCGCCGTCGCAACGCACCGCGCCAGGTCGGAAATCGAACAGCGTCTGGGCGGACACAGTCGTTGACGCCGTCACAACCGGCGGAGCCGGCGGGACGGACGATTGAACGGTTACGGCAACGGCGAACACGGTCAGGATCGGCATGGCATGATCCTGACCGCCTCCCGCGACAGTCTCAAGGCAAAAACCTGCTTCTAAGTCGCCGTCTTGCCGAAGTCCTGCCGGTTGAAGGGGTGGCTCGACGACAGGCCGCCATCGACGACGATCGCCTGCCCGTTGACATAGCTCGCCGCGTCGGAGGCGAGGAAGGTGACGACCTCCGCCAGCTCCTCCGGCTCCGCACCGCGCCGCAGGGGGTTGAGCTGGCCCAGACGGTCGCCCTTCCCTGCGGCGCGCGCGCTATCGAAAATGAACTGCGTCATGCCCGTTTCGGTCAGGCCGGGGCAGACCGCATTCACCCGCACGTTCGACCCGGCGAGTTGCTGCGCGCCGAGCTGCGCCAGGCTGATGACGCCCGCCTTCGAGGCCGAATAAGCTGGCGACCCCGCGCCGGAGCGCAGACCGGCAACGCTGGCGGTCAGGATGATCGCCCCGCCCCCGCCCTCGACGATCCGCGGCGCGGCGTGCTTGAGCGCCAGGAACGGGCCGATGACGTTGACTCGCAGCACGTCGGTAATGAGGTCGACCGAGGTGTCGAAGATGTTGGCCAACCCGCCCGAGATCCCGGCATTGGCGAACATCACGTCGAGCCGCCCGTACCGCTCGATCGCCAGGTCGACCGCGCGGATAACGTCCTCCTCACGCCCCGCATCCATGCGAAGCGCGGTCGCTGCCTCGCCGATCGCGGCGGCGGTCGCGTCCGCGCCTTCGGTCAGGTCGGCGCAGATCACGCGACCGCCTTCGCGCGCGAATTGTATCGCGGCGGCGCGGCCGATACCCGAACCGGCGCCGGTGACGATGATCGATTTGCCTTCGAACCTTTTCATTCCGCCCCCGCCTTCTTCGCGAAATCCCACGCCGCGTGCGCCAATCGATACACCTGCGCCGCCGACGCCTCGGCCTGCGCGCTCGATGCGGTGCCATCGACGATGCGCTTCTTGATACCCTGGACGATGCCGGTCAGGCGGAAGAGGTTGTAGGAGAAATACCAGTTGAGGTCGGGCACGCCGTCGCGGCCTGTGCGCGCGCAGTAGCGCTCGACCATCGCCTCTATCGTCGGGATGCCCGTGTCCGGTCCCGTGCGACCCATCACGCCCGACCGCCCCTCGGGCTGGGTCACCCAGCTCATCAAGAAGTAGCTGAAATCGGCAAGCGGATCGCCAAGCGTCGACAGCTCCCAGTCGAGCACCGCGATCACCCGCGGCGCATCGGGCGCGAAGATCATGTTGTCGATGCGGTAGTCGCCGTGGACGATGCCGGTCGCGGTCTGCGACGGCAGCGTCGCGGGCAGCCATGCGATGAGGCGATCGACCTCGGGCATCACTTCAGTTTCGGACGCACGATATTGCTTCGTCCAGCGCGCGACCTGGCGTTCGAAATAATTGCCGGGCTTGCCGTAATCTTCCAACCCCGCAGCGACGTGATCGGTCGTGTGCAGATCGGCGAGCGTGTCGCACATCGCCTCGTAGATCGCGGTGCGCTCGGCTGGCGCATAGCCCGGCAGCGTTCCGTCCCACAGGTTGCGGCCGTCTGCGAACCCCATGACGTAGAATTGCGCACCGATGACGCTGTCGTCGGTGCACAGGCCATAGGGCTTGGCGACCGGAAAGCCGGTCGGGTGCAGCCCCGCGATCAGCCGATATTCGCGGTCGACCGCATGCGCCGAGGGGAGCAGCGGGCCGAATGGCTTGCGACGCAGGACATAGCGCCCCGACGGCGCTTCGATGAGATAGGTGGGGTTCGACTGACCGCCGGCGAACTTCCGATAGGTCAGCGGCCCGGCGAACCCGTCGACATGCAAACGCATCCACGCGGTCAGCGCGGCGTCGTCCAGGCGGTCTTTGTCGCCGACCGCGGTCGTCTGCGGGGCATCGGTCGGCGTCATCGCACGGCGCCCGTCACTTCACCCCATTTGCCGAACTCGTGACGCGCGATGGCGCGATTGTGGACCTCGTCCGGACCATCGGCGAACCGTAGCGTCCGGACGTTCGCCCAATCATGCGCCAGGTGGAAGTCCCCCGATACGCCCGCGCCGCCATGCGCCTGGATCGCGTCGTCGAGGATCTGCAGCGCCATCGTCGGTGCCTGAACCTTGACCATCGCGATCTCGAGCTGGGCGGACTTGTTGCCCGCCTTGTCCATTATGTCCGCGGCCTTCAGGCAGAGCAGGCGTGTCATTTCGATGTCGATCCGCGCGCGGGCGATGCGCTGTTCCCACACGCTTTGATCGGCAATGCGTTTGCCGAACGCGACGCGGCTGAGCAGGCGCCTGGCCATCGCCTCGATCGCGCTTTCTGCGACGCCGATCGTGCGCATGCAGTGATGGATGCGCCCCGGCCCCAGGCGCCCCTGCGCGATCTCGAAGCCACGGCCTTCTCCGAGCAGGATGTTCTCGGCCGGCACGCGGACATTCTCCAGCACGACCTCACCATGGCCGTGCGGCGCGTGGTCGTAGCCATAGACGGACAGCATCCGTTCGATCCGCACTCCCGGCGTGTCCATCGGCACCAGAATCATCGACTGCTGGGCATGGCGCTTCGCCGAGGTGTCGGTCTTGCCCATCAGGATCGCGACCTTGCAGCGCGGATCGCCGACGCCCGACGACCACCACTTCCGACCGTTGATGACGTAGTCGTCCCCGTCGCGGACGATCGAGGTTTCGATGTTCGTCGCGTCGGACGAGGCGACGGCCGGTTCGGTCATCAGGAAGACAGACCGGATTTCGCCATCCATCAGAGGCTTTAGCCACCGGTTCTTGTGCGCGCGAGTGCCGTAGCGGTGGAAGACCTCCATGTTGCCCGTGTCGGGTGCCGAGCAGTTGAAGCACTCGCTCGCCCAGACGATTCGACCCATTTCCTCGGCGCACAGCGCGTATTTTAGGTTGGTCAACTGTTCGCCTTCGAACACGAAGCTGTCGTCGACATGGGTCTGGCCGGAATGCGGCGGCATGAAGAAATTCCACAGCCCCTGCGCCTTCGCCAGCGCCTTGACCTCTTCGATCACCGGCAGCACTTTCCAGCGGTCGCCCTCAGCCGCCTGCCGGCGGTATTCGGCGTCGCGCGGCGCGATCTCGCGGTCGATGAAGGTCCTCACGCGGTCGCGCCAATAGGTTTCGCGTTCGCTTAGCGTGAAGTCCACGGCATCTCTCCCAACATCGTCGTTCGGCCTGAGGGTAGGCCGTACCCGTTTTTCGGTAAACCCCGCCGATCCGATTTTTATCGCCGGTTGGCGCACGTACCCGCTCAAGCAAAAATGCCTCTAGGCGTTTTTTCGCAGAGTGCTATCCTAGGTGCGATATGAACGAGATCGCAGGCAGAGAGGGTGGGACCAAGCGTTTCCAGGCGAAACGCGACGCGATTCTGGCGGCCGCGGCGGAGGCCATCAACGACCAGAGCGCGAAGGGCATGACCTTCGCGGACGTCGCCGCCCGCGTCGGGCTCAACACGACCAGCGTCACTTATTATTTCCGGCGCAAGGAGGATCTGGCGTCCGCCTGTTTCGAACATACCATCGACCAGCTGAGCGCTATGCTGGAGGAGGCGATGGAGGAAGCGACGCCGGAGGACCGCGTCGCCCGCTATCTCGCGATCAACTTCCAGCGGATGGCCCGCATCGCGCGTGGCGAGGATACCGCGTTCGCGATCCTCAGCGACCTGCGCGCGATGGACGAACCGATCAAGGGCAAGCTGCTGACCGGCTGGCAACGCGTGTTTCGCAACACCCGCGCGCTATGGGGCGAACCCGCCCATCGCGCGGCCAAGGACCTGAACGGCGCGCGGGCGCACGTGCTGCTCGAAAACACCTTCTGGCTGTCGATCTGGCTGACACGCTACGACGTCGACGAGTATGACCGCGTCGAGGCGCGGTTGATGGACGTGTTCCGTCACGGGCTAGCCAGCGGACGCGCGGGCTGGACGCCGCGGTTGCTGGAGGTCGATGACAGCGAGCAGGAGCCCGGCCGCGCGGCATTCCTAACCGCGGCGACGCGCCTCATCAACGAACTCGGCTATCGCGGCGCGTCGGTCCAGCGGATCGCAAGCGAGCTGAACGTCACCAAGGGCAGCTTCTATCACCACCTCGATGCCAAGGACGAGCTGGTGACCGAGTGCTACCGGCGCAGCTTCGACCGCATCGCCGCGGCGCAAGCGAGCGCACATGCCGCAGGTGGGACGTATTGGCAGATGCTCGAGAATGTCATGGCGACGCTGCTCGACATCCAGTTTTCCGAACGTGGACCGCTGCTGCGCACGACCGCGCTGTCCGGCCTGCCGCCGCGCGATCGCCAGACAATGATCGATCGGTCTAACCGCCTGGCGCGGCGGTTCGCGGGAATGATTTCGGACGGCATTGCCGAAGGATCGATCCGCGCGGCGGACCCGCTGGTCGCCAGTCAGGCGCTGATGGCGATCCAGAACGCCGCTTTCGACATGCGCAAATGGGCTAGCACCATGCCGCGCGAGCGCGCCGTGACGATGTATGCCTCCACGCTGATGTTCGGGCTGTTCGACGATCGGGTAATCGCCTGACCGGGCTTATGTCGCCCGCTTGAGCAGCACGCCGGCTCGCCAGTAATGGAAAAGCGCCCACGGCGTCACCGCCGCGAAGGTCAGCATCGCCCAGCGTAGCGACTCGGCATCACCCAGGCGAGGCTTTAGCAGGTCCGACACAACCCCGATCAGCGTCGGCCCCAGTCCCAGACCGATCAGGTTGATGACCAACAATGTCACCGCCGCCCACAAGGCACGCAGTCGCAGCGGGGCCAGCCCCTGGATCAGCGCGAAGGTCGGCCCAAGGTAGCTCTGGGTCAGCAACAACGACAGCCAGTAGAGCGGCACCGCCCCCCACGCGTCGGTCGCGAGGTAGAACAGGAACGACAGCGGCAGGCCAATGGTCTTCATCGCCAGCACCAGCCAGCTTTGTGCGTAGAGCCCCCAGCGCTTCGCCGCCCGGTTCGCCAGCCACCCGCCGACCACCGCCGACAGCGTGCCGCACACCGCGCCCACCGGCGCCACGATCGACGCGATCTGCACCTTGTCGAGGCCGATCGAGCGGATCAGAAAGCTCGGCCCGAACGCGGTCTGACCATATCCGATCATCGACGTCAGCGTCACGCCCAGCACCAGATGCACCGCAGCCCGATTGGCGAACAGCGATCGGAAGCCCGCACCGAAACCGGGTGCGGCGTGCGCCGCCTGCTGGTCGGCGACGATCTGAATGTCGGAAAGCCCTCGTCGCGGCTCGACGACGAACAGTTTGATGACGACCGCGAGCAGGATGCCCGGCAGGCCGACCGCGAACATCGCGACGCGCCAACCGTAGAGATGCGCGACAAAGCCGCCGATCATCGTCCCGAACGCCGATCCGAGCACGACGCCCAGCGAATAGATGCTCATCGCCCCCGCGCGCTCTTCGGGCGGGTAGAGGTCGGCGATGATCGAATGGCTGGGCGGACTCGACCCCGCCTCGCCGATGCCGACGCCGATCCGCGCAAGCAGCAGCTGCACGAAATTCTGCGCGAGGCCGCCCACCGCAGTCATCGCACTCCACAGCGCCAGCGCGATGGCGATGATGTTCACCCGGTTGCCGCGATCGGCGAGCCGCGCGACCGGCAGGCCGAGCGTCGCGTAAAAAATCGCGAAGGCGAAACCCGCGAGCAGCCCGAGTTGCGTGTCCGACAGACGCAGCTCGGCGCGAATATCCTCCTGCAGGATCGCCAGGATCTGCCGGTCCATGTAGCTGAAGAAATAGGCGGCGGTCAGCAGCGCGAGCGTCAGCGTCCGGCGACGCAGGGCCAGTCCATCGGCGAGTGGCGCCGCGATCGGTGGGGGCGTCAAGCTCACCGGTATGCTTCACGCTCGACAAACGATCGCCGGTGCATGTCCTCTCCTATCGTTGATTTCGAAGCTGCGGTATGGGACCGACTGCGTCAAGCACGCTGCGACCGATCGCATCGCAATGATCGATGGGAATTGCGCAGCGATGTCGATACGCCTGCACGATGGAGCTAGCCGCATGACCGCCCTCGCCGACATCCTCTCCGCGCTGGAACCCATCGACGGAGGCTTTCATGGCGCGATTCCAGCCGACTGGCTGCAAGGACGTACGGCCTATGGCGGCCTGTCCACTGCGCTCGCGCTCCATGCCGCGCAGGCGTGCGAGCCCGACCTGCCGCCGCTGCGGTCGGCGTTGATCGCGTTCGTCGGGCCGTTGGCAGGGATGGTGACGATCACCGCGCGGAAACTGCGCCGTGGTCGCAATGCCGCCTATGTCGAAGCGTCGATCGAGAGCGAGGCGGGCGTCGGCTTTCGCGCAACCTTCGTCTTCATGCGCGACATGGAGTCTTCGATAGCTTTCGACCGCAGCGAGCGTGCGCCGCTAACGCCGCCGCCGGCCGGGACTAAGCTTTATCGCGGCCCAGCCGACCACTTCACCGGGAATTTCGAATTTGTCGACTGTGCCGAGCCCGACGATCGGGGTGAATGGCGGCGCTGGGCGCGTCTGGTCGATCGCGCTGGCCTGGACCCGGAAGTCGCGCTGATCGCGATCGCCGATGGGCTGCCGCCCGCGGCCTACCAACTCCACCGCGGGGCGGCGGCGATGAGTTCGCTGACCTGGCAGCTCAACCTGCTCGTGCCGCGCCCGACGACGACCGACGGCTGGTGGCTTATCCACAGCCACACCGACCTCGCGGTCGGCGGCTATTCGAGCCAACGAATGACGATGTGGGCGGCAGACGGCACTCCCGTCGCCGATGCCATGCAAGGCGTCGCCATCTTTGCATGAGCGCTCGCGACAATTCGCGACAGTTTTGTCAGCACCAGACACAGATCTGCGACCGGCGACCGCGATACCGGCATCACGGCGGGACGCCCCGCCTCCCCAATTCTCGCTGGAGTCACGATCGATGCTGAAGACCATCACCGCCGCCGCGCTGCTCGGCACCGTCGCGCTGAGCGGCATCGCCTACGCCCAGACTACGCCAGCTCCGGCAAAGGTGGCGAAGGCGGACGCCAATGGCGACGGCCGGATCACCCGCGCCGAGTTCATCGCACGCGCCGAGGCGAGCTTCGCTCGCATGGACGTGAACAAGGATGGCGTGCTGACGCAGGACGAACGCAGCGCCGGCAAACCTCCGAAGCGCGCGGCTGGTGCCATGGGCGGCCCCTACGTCCCTGCCCAGGACATGGCGCCGCCGCCCTCGCCGGGCGGAGCAATGCAGGGTCGTCCGGGCGGTATGCGCGGCGGCGGGATGGCGCGGATGGACGCGAACGGCGACGGCAACGTCTCGCGGGCCGAATTCGACGCCGCGTCGCGCGCCCGCTTCGAGCGGATGGACACCAACAAGGACGCCACCGTCGATGCGACCGAAATGGCCGCGCTGCCCGGCGGCGGCCGTGGAATGCGCGCTGATACCAATGGCGACGGCAAGCTGACCCAGGCCGAATATGACGCCCAGTCGAAGGAACGCTTCGACCGGATGGACGTGAACGGCGACGGCGTGCTCGATGCCGCCGAGCTTCAGGCGGGTCCGGGCATGCGGGGCGGCCGCGGCGGCGGTCAGCGTCGCGGCGGGATGCCGCCCGCCCAGTCCCCCGTTCAGCCAACGCCGGCCGCCCCCACCGGCGCGTAACCGGGTCGACGCCGGGTCGTCGCTTGCGCAGTCCTCCCCTTTCGGCGCGCGATGGCCCGGCGTTGGCAAACCTTGCCCGATACGGTTAGCGATATGACGATGGCTTCCTCCGACCTGCCCCATCTGCTGCTCGTCGACGACGAACGCTCGATCCGCGAGCCGCTGGCGCAGTATCTGACCAAGCAGGGCTTTCGCGTGACCCAGGTCGGCGATGCCGAGGCGGCGCGCGCGCGCCTGAATGCCTATGCCATCGACCTAGTCGTGCTCGACATCATGATGCCGGGCGAGGACGGCCTGTCGCTCTGCCGACACATCCGCGCGAACAGCGAAACGCCGGTCATCCTGCTGACCGCTAGGACCGAAGAGACCGATCGCATCGTTGGCTTGGAAATGGGCGCAGACGATTATGTTGTTAAACCTTTTTCGCCCCGCGAACTCGCCGCGCGAATCAAGGTGGTACTGCGCCGCCTGGCCGCCGGGGGCACGCGTCAGCATGCGCCCGAATCGGGCAGCTTCGCCTTTGCCGGATGGGTGCTGAAGACCGGCGAGCGCAGCCTGGTAGATCGCGAAGGGGTCGCCGTGCCGCTGTCGACCGGCGAATACAATTTGCTCCACGCCCTGGTGACGCGCCCGCGCCAAGTGCTGACCCGCGACCAGTTGCTCGACCTTACCCAGGGCCGCGAGGCCGCCGCTTTCGACCGTGCGATCGACAATCAGGTCAGCCGACTGCGCAAGAAGGTCGAAGTCGATCCCAAGGCGCCGCAACTCATAAAGACTGTCTGGGGCGGCGGCTATACGCTGGCGGCCGAAGTCAT
>CAJYOI010000036.1 GCA_913776045.1 uncultured Sphingomonas sp. | reverse complement strand
CGCCATCGCCCCCGCCGAACAACCGGATCTTCGGCAGTGGGAATCCGAACAGCGATCGGCGGGTCGCCTGCACTTCGGTACGGTCGAGGACCACCAGATCCTTGTTCTTGCGTGCCGTCTCCAGCGTATCTGCCGCCGCGTCGTAGCAGGCGAGCCGCTTGGTCCCATCGGCGACCGCGCGGCACCTTGCGATCTGGTCGATCACGGCGCTGCCGCCACCGCCGCCCGTCTGCGAGGCGACCATTAACAGCGTTCCGGCAAGGGCGATGACGGGCACGGGCATTCGGCTCTCCTGTAAGTCGGACAGGACGATAGCTCGTCGGTTAGCCTCCGCAAGGTCTGAGGGTCGTTGCAGATTTGTCACATTTTGCCCGGAAACGGCGGGCAAGCTTACAGTTGGGCATTGTTATATTTTAAGACGTCGCCGTAACAACGGATCCATCTGGCGCTGCGTGCGCCGAGATGTCGACGACCCGGATGGCGGGCGCGACGCAAAAAGGGGTCTGAGAGAATGAAGTCCTTGCTTCGTACACGTCTGTGCACGACGACGCTGCTGGTCAGCGGCGCGCTGCTGGCGATGCCGGCGATGGCGCAGGATGCCGGTCCGGTCGAATCGGTTGCCCAGGAATCCGATACGGTCGTCGTCACCGGCTCGCGCATCGCGCGTCCCGACGTCGAAACCGCCGCACCGATCACGTCGGTCGGGCCGCTGGAAATCGCGCAGCAGGCCGGTTCGGCGAACATCGAGAACGTGCTGAACGACCTGCCGCAGTTCACCCCGACCACCACCGCCGTGTCGAACAACCCGGGCGGCGGCGTTGCGACCGCCAACCTGCGTGCGCTGGGCGCTGCGCGTAACCTGGTGCTGGTCGATGGTCGCCGGTACATGTCCTATTCGGTTTCGCAGCTGGTCGATCTGAACACGATCCCGAGCGCGCTGATCGAGCGTGTCGACGTGGTGACCGGCGGCCGTTCGGCCGTCTACGGTTCGGACGCCATCTCGGGCGTTCTGAACTTCATCACGAAGAAGGACTTCCAGGGCGCGCAGCTGAACAGCTCGTATACGATCACCGAACGTGGTGACAGCGCGATCTGGGACATCAACGGCACGATCGGCGCGAACGTCGACGGCGGCCGCGGTAACGTCGTCGCGCACGTCGGCTATCTGAAGCGTCGCGGCACCTTCGCCGCTGCGCGTGACTTCAGCCGCGTTGCCTACACCGACGCCGCGAACCCGGCGGGTGGCCGCCAGCTGATCGTCGCCGGTTCGCCGAGCGGCCCGCAGACCCGTGTCCTGCTGTCGTCGGCACAGGCCGCTGTCGCCGGTGGCTTCTTCGGCACCGGCTCGACCACCAACCTCGACTTCAACCGCGACGGCTCGCTCGGCGCGTACATCGACACCACCGACTCGTACAACTTCGCGCCGGTCAACTACCTGCAGGTTCCGCAGGAGCGTTGGCTGATGTCGATGTCCGCGAACTATGAAGTGTCGCCGGCGTTCGTGCCGTACATCGAAGGTCAGTTCGTCAATAACCGCGTCACCACCGAACTGGCGGCGACGCCGATCGGCAACTCGACGCCGTTCGGCAACTCGTCGCTGGGCGCCCTGCGCGTGCAGACCAACTCGCCGTTCCTGGCAGCGAACGTCCGTGCAGGCCTGAACGCGATCGATCAGGCCGAGACGACCTCGGGTCTGGACGTCCGCGGTGACGGTTACGTCCGTCTGACCAGCTTCGGCTACCGTACGGTTCCGCTGGGGCCGCGCCAGAACAACGACGACCGTAACGCCTATCGCGTCGTGGCGGGTGCCCGCGGCGACATCGGCAGCGGCTGGGATTACGACGGCTATTACATGTATGCGCGCACGCGGAACGCGCAGCGCCAGAACGGCAATATCTCGATCTCGAACTTCCTGGCGTCGATCAACACCGTCTTCCAAAGCGGCACGACCTTCTCGCCGTTCCCGATCGCCGGTGTGGCCAACGGCGGCACGCTGGTCTGCGCCGATGCCTCGGCACGAGCAGCAGGCTGCGTTCCGTCGAACATTTTCGGCGAGGGCAACATTTCGTCGGCCGCGATCAACTATCTGGCGATCGGTGCGACCAACCTGGAAGAATATGAGACGGAAGTGGCCAGCTTCGCGCTGACCAACTCCAATCTGTTCGACCTGGGCGGCGGCGGCGTCGGTATCGCAGTCGGTGCCGAATGGCGTCGTGAAAACGGCGCGGTGCAGCCGGACCAGTTCCTGTCGTCGGGCAATGTCGCGGGCTTCAACCCGGGTCGTCCGACCGCGGGTGGCTACAGCGTTCGTGAAGTCTTCGGCGAATTGAACGTGCCGGTCGTCCGCGACGGTTTCATTCACCTGCTCGAATTCAACGCGGCAGGCCGTATCTCGGATTATTCGAACGCGCCGGGCACCGTCGGTACCTATGCATTCGGTGGTCGTGTGGCCCCGATCAAGGACATCAGCTTCCGCGGTCAGTATTCGCGGGCGATCCGCGGCCCGAGCGTGAACGAACTGTTCCTGGGCAACACCGTCAGCTTCTCGGGTAACATCGAAGGCTGCGGTGGCGCTACTGCGGCACCGGGCGGCTCGCTGTACAACTTCTGTCTGCAGCAGGGCATTCCGGCTGCGGTCCTGGCGAGCGCGACCGATCGCGCGAACCTGGCCAACGCGACGATCGTGAACCCGCCGACGTTCCTGGGCGGCAACGCGAACCTGCGCGAAGAAGCGGCGACGACCTGGACGGTCGGCGGCGTGCTGTCGCCCAGCTTCCTGCCGGGCTTCTCGGTGACGGTCGATTACTGGAACATCCGGATCAAGAACTACATCTCGCGTGTCGGCACCGCCAACATCGGGACGGCCTGCTTCACCAACCAGATCCAGGCTTTCTGTAACCTGATCACGCGTAACGCAGCCGGCCAGATCGAGCGTATCGACGACCGGAACGCCAACTCGGGCGGTCTGAAGACCTCGGGCATCGACGTGGGTGCAAACTACAGCATCCGCACCGACTCGCTGTTCGAGAACAGCCGGATCGGCCTGAGCTTCAACGGCACCTGGCTGGAGAAGTACGACTTCACCCCGGTCGTCGGCCTGTCGATCGTCAACCAGTGCGCCGGCCGCTTCGGCCGCAACTGCGGCGCCCCGACGCCGAAGTGGAAGCACTCGGCGCGCGTGACGCTGGGTGACGACGGCACGCGCTTCTCGGCGCAGTGGCGTTATGTCTCGGCGGTGCGCGACGACAACGACGCGGCGACCTTCGCCGTGGAGCGTCTGCCCTCGGCCAGCTACGTCGACCTGACCGCCAGCTTCAACGTGGGTGATACCGTCGACTTCAACGTCGGCGTGTCGAACCTGTTCGACAAGCAGCCGCCGATCCTGGCGAGCGCGCAGTCGGGCGGTTCGGGCGAGCAGTCGAACACCTTCCCGACCGTCTATGACGTTCTGGGCCGGTCGTTCTTCGTCAGCACCCGCCTGAAGTTCTGATCTTCGTCGGACAATAGAAGAGGGGGCGGTGCCGCTGGCGCCGCCCCCTTTTTCGTGTCCGCCGCCTGCCTTTTCGTTTTTCACCACCGCCCGGTCGGTTAGAGTGGGTCGAAATGACCCCTTTCCGTCTCAATCCCGAGCTCGATGCGAACGCTCTGGCGGCCCAGTTCGTGCGTCATGGGCGGCTTCAGATCCCGAACTTCCTCGACATGCCATCGGCGACGCAGCTTCATGCGCTGCTGTCCGACCGCGAAGATTGGGTGCAGGTCATCAATTCGGGCGATCGGGTCTTCGAAGCGAGCCGGTCCAGCCGTGCCACGATGACCGATCAGCAGCGCGATGCGCTCGACGCCGCCGTCTATGCCGGAGCACGCCGCGGTTTCCAGTTTCGCTACGAAGCGATCCGCGTGCCGGACGGGCGGGACGAACGCCGGGGCAGCGCCGACCCATTGGCAGCACTTGCGACCTTCCTGTCGGAAGGGCCGGCCCGCGATCTGCTTCGGACGGTGACGGGTGTCGAGGCGATCGACTTCGCCGATGCGCAGGCAACCGCGTTCGGCGCCGGGGACTTTCTGACCGCGCACGATGATGCCGTCGCGGGCAAGCGGCGACATGCGGCGTATGTCCTGGGGTTGACGCCGCAATGGCGGACGGAATGGGGCGGGCTGTTGCTGTTCCACGACGATCACGTCGTCTCGCAAGGCTTCGTTCCGTCGTTCAACACGCTGAACCTGTTCAGCGTGCCGCAACGCCATAGCGTGAGTGAGGTCACCCGTGCCGCGTCCGATCGCCGCTATTCAGTCGCCGGTTGGCTGCGGTCGCGCTGATACGCCGCGAAGCCAATCGTCAACGCGTTCTTAACCCTCCCCGGTTACGCCGTCGAAACGGTGTAGTGAGGGGTCAGGCGACGTGCGCATTCTGATTATCGACGACGAACAGGCGATGCATGACAGCTACGCCCGCAGCTTTGCCCCGCGCGATACCGCGGCGGGCGATGCGCTGTCGGCGATGGCGAGCGAGTTGTTCGGGAGCGACGCCGCCGACTTACCGGCCGTGCCGTGCGACACGCCGCAGTTCGCGCTGACCCACCGCATGCAGGGCCTGGACGGCGTCGTCGCGGTCGAGGCGGCGCTCAAGATCGGTGAGCCCTATTCGGTCGCGTTCATCGACGTGCGCATGCCGCCGGGGATCGACGGCAAGGAAACCGCACGCCGCATCCGCGCGCTCGATCCCGACATCAATCTGGTCATCGTCACCGGCTATTCCGATTTCTCGCCGCTCGAAATCAGCCGTGCAGCAGGCCCGGCTGACAAGATCTTCTACATCGCCAAGCCGTTCGAGGTGGAGGAGATCGTCCAGACCGCGACGGCGCTCTGCCACCGCTGGGCCGCCGACCGCGAACTGGCCGTCGCGCGCGAAGTGCTGGCGGGACAGGTCAAGCAGCTCGAGGAACAGGCGCTCGAACTCAGCGCCAACGAAAGCCGCGCGGTGCATATGGCGAACCATGATTCGCTGACCGATGCGCCCAATCGCCTGGCGTTCCTGCGCGCGCTGCACGGTTCGGTGCGCAGCGACGAGCGCTTCGCAATGACGATGATCGACCTCGATCGCTTCAAGCTGGTCAACGACAGCTTCGGCCATCTGGCGGGCGACGAACTGATCCGCGTCGTCTGCGGCAAGCTGCACGCCGCCGCCCCGCGCGGGTCATTCATCGCGCGTCTGGGCGGCGACGAATTCGCTGCGCTGTTCCCCGCGACCGGCGAGGACGAAGCGCTGATGGTGTGCGAGCGGCTGCTGAAGGCCTGTTCGGAAACCTTCACGGTGTTCGGCCATTCGGTGCAGGGCGGGGCGTCGCTGGGCGTCGTCGTCGTCGAGCCGGGTTCGACCAACGATCCGATCGACGTGATGCGTCGCGCGGATCTCGCTCTCAACGAAGCCAAACGCGGCGGGCGCGCGCTGGTCCGTGTGTTCGATGAAAGCATGGACGAATCGATCCGCTTCCGTCGCCGGATCGAGAGCGGCCTGTCGAAGGCGATTGCGGCCGGCGAGTTGAAGCTCGTCTATCAGCCGATCGTCGCCAGCGGGGCGATGAAGGTGACGGGCTTCGAGGCGCTGCTGCGCTGGCCCAGCCCGGAATATGGCATGATCTCCCCGGCGATGTTCATCCCGATCGCCGAAGAATCGAACCTGATCCATGAACTGGGCGACTGGGTGCTCGAAACCGCGCTGGAGGCGGTGAAACACTGGCCGGATCAGTATGTTTCGGTCAATTTCTCACCCCGCCAGTTCCGCCGGCAGAATTTCGTCGGGCGCGTGATCGAACGCGTCCAGCGATCGGGCGTCAGCCCGACGCGGGTGCAGATCGAAATCACCGAAACCGCGATCTTCGACGACGCGGAACGTGCGGCGGAGACGCTGTACCGCCTGCGCCAGATGGGCTTTCGCATCGCGCTCGACGATTTCGGCACCGGCTATTCGTCGCTGTACAATATCCGCAAGTTCGCGCTGGATTGCCTGAAGATCGACCGCAGCTTCATCGACGGCCTTGGCCGCGAACGCGAAAGCCCGGCGATCGTCCAGTCGGTGATCCATCTCGGCCGCGCACTAGCGATGGAAGTGGTGGCGGAAGGCGTCGAAACCGAAACGCAGCTCCAGGCGCTGCGCGTTGCCGGCTGCAGTCATCTGCAGGGCTACTTCCTTGCCCGTCCGATGGCGGAAGAGGATGCGCGGATGCTGGCTGGCAAACAATTCCTGTTCGGCGGCGCTGCAGACGCGGTTGAGGGAGCGGCGACCGGGACCAACGGCTGATGCAGGGCCGGACGTTACGCTTGCTAGACCGTATCGGACTGTCGCGCGTCCCGCGTTCGCTCGGCGCGAAGCTCGTGCTGATCCTGACCGGGGTCGGCCTCGTCGGATCGATCGCAATCACGCTGCTGCTCGCCGGCGTCATTACGCCAAGCTTCAATCGGCTGGAGGGAGCGGCGGTCGAGGCGAATGTCGAGCGTACCCAGGCCGCGCTGCGCGAGTTCGCCGCGAAAGTCGAAACCGCGGTGCGCGACTATGGCGACTGGAACGCCAGCTACGATTACATGGCGGCGCCGTCGACCGAGTTCGAGCGCGAGAGCTTCTCGCCGCTCGCCATGCAGAATCTCGATGTCAGCGGCATGGCGTATGTCGCGCCGGATGGGCGGATCCTCATCGCGCGTTGGCTCGACCCGCGCGCGGGCGGCGATCGCACCGACATGCGCGCGCGATTGGTCGCGCAGATTCCGGGGATGAAGCTGCCGACCCTGCTGTCTCGGCAGAGCTCGCGGTCGTTTTACATGCGGTTCGGCACCACGCTGGCCGCGGTCGGCGTCGCGCAGGTCCGGCGGAGCGATGGCAGCGGAACGCCTCGCGGCTATGTGCTGATGGCGCGTGAGCTGACCTCTGCGCAGTTGGGGCGGTTGCTTCAGCTTCCGGCGAAGATCGATCTGAAGACCCGTGAGGCGAGTGTTTCGATCACTTCGGCACGCGACCGGCTGCACATCGCCGTGCCGATCTCGGGCGCGGACGGGGCGGCCGTAGCCAGCGCGCGGTTCGGCGTCCCACGCGACCTGTCGCTACTCGGGCGACGGATGCTGTTGCTGGCGGTCGGCGGGGCGGTGGTGCTGCTTGCGATCGTGCTGCTGGTGCTCAGGCGAATGATCGGGCGGCTGGTGCTCAAACCGCTGAACCGCGTCGAGCGCCACATGGGCGTCGTGCGCGCCTCGGGCACGCTAGGCCTCTTAACCGACGATGCGCGCGCCGACGAGATCGGGAGTTTGATTACCAGCTTCAATTCGATGCTCAGCCAGCTGAAGGACCTGCGCGAACAGGTCGAGGTACAGTCGTTCAAGCTCGGGCAGAGCGAGAGCGCGGTGGCGGTCATGCACAACGTCCGCAACGCGCTGGGGCCGATCGCGACGATTCTGTCGCAGGGGCTGGCCGCCGCACCGCCCACCGATCGTGCGCTGCTCGACCGGGCGATGGCGGAGCTGGCTGACGAGGCCGTGCCGCTGGTGCGCCGGCAGAAGCTGGTGGCGTTCGTCGCCGCGACGCTGGAGGCCGATCGCCAGGACCGCGAGGCCCGGCGCGACGGGCTGGAGGTCGGGCGCAAGGCGCTGCACAATGTGCTGGAGATTATCGGGCAGCAGCAGGAACAGGCGCATGAGAAGCCACCGCTATCTCTGATCGACCTGAGCGATGTCGTCGCGCAGAATGCGACGATCGCGCGCTATTCGGGCGGAGCATCGATCGGGTTCGTGTTTCCATCGACGCCGCATTGGGCGATGGCGAACCGCGTGATCCTGAGCCAGGTGATTGGCAACCTGCTGGCGAATGCCGGTGAGGCGATCGTCGCGTCCGGCGGGGGAGGGGGCCAGATCACGGCCTCCATCGTCGAGGTCGGCGACCGCGTCGAACTCCATATCCGCGACAATGGCGAGGGGTTCGATCCCGAAAACGAGCCGAAGTTCTTCCAGCGCGGCTATTCGACGCGGGCGCACAAATCGGGCGGGCTAGGGCTGCACTGGTGCGCCAATGCGATGCTGGCGATGGGCGGATCGCTGCGGCTGGAGAGTCGCGGCAAGGGCACCGGCGCGAGCGCGATCCTGACGTTGCCGGCGCCGGATGCCGCTGTGATCCCGGTGGGGGAGGCGGCTTAGCCGCGAATCCGCCTGCCGACCTCCACCGCATCCCGTCGCCGAAGATATGGCGCCACCAGGTTGCGCGCGCGGTAGAATTGCTGCCGCTCGGGGTCGATCGTCTCGAAATTCCCGATCACCCTTCGGCAGGTCGCCGACCGACAGCCGCAGATCATGTGCCAGTTCGATCCGGTCAGCGTGGTCGAATAGTCCCACGTCACTTCCTCGCCCGCGGCGATGTCGCGGATCGCGACCAGGAACACGCCGTCGTCGGTGAAGCGCAGGCCGGCGTTGGGATCGCAGCTGTGGTTGACCAGATCGTCGAGCCTCCCCGACGGGCCCATGTAATGGTCGGGCGTCACCTGGACGTAGCGGTCAGCGCCGCCGCGCATCAGGCTGGGCACCTTGCCCGTGGCCAGTCGCCGGCCG
Source organism: uncultured Sphingomonas sp. (assembly GCA_913776045.1). GTDB lineage: Bacteria > Pseudomonadota > Alphaproteobacteria > Sphingomonadales > Sphingomonadaceae > Sphingomonas. The sequence goes on along the minus strand of CAJYOI010000036.1, from coordinate 37,284 downwards.
GTAAATTCGAGCATCGGTTCGCCTTCCGCAAACGCGCGCGCGACGAAGACGGACTTGCCCAGATGCGTCTCGCCGACCGTGAACATAGCCGCGGTTTGCCGGTAGCCGCCGAGAGCATAGACGCCGCCCCGGCGCGCGAGCGAGCGTAAGGGGTTGATCGTCGCCACGCCGACCATCGCCCAGACGCTGGCGTGACAGAGGAGTTCGACAACCAGATAGGCATATTCGCCCGCCCCTTCGCCGCCGTGACGCGCGGCGACGATCAGCGTGGCCAAGTCGCCGACCGTCCATAGCCCCCATGCGGGAGAGCGTTCGCGGTCGCGGTCGGCGACGACGCTCGCCCACGTCGGCAGGAAGCTGACCGGCACGGCGGCGACGACTAGCATGTGCGCCCAGAAGGCTTCGCTGAAGATCAGCCAGAGGGCGAGGGCGGCGAGGCAGGTGACGACGCAGAGCGCTTCGGTCACGCTCGGCATCGCCCAGGTCGACCGGCGCCAGATGCCGATGGTTACCGCGATGCAGGCGACCGCCGACACGACGAACACTACGGTCTGCACCGCGCCCGGATTGACCGCCCAATAGGTCGCCGCTTCCAGGCCGGTCGAGGCGCTCCAGATCAGCCAGGACGCCCGGTTAGGCTCGACCAGATCACGGCGCAGCCCAGCCAGATAGGTCGCGTAGCCCGCAAAATTGCAGGCGATCGCAAACCATATCCAAGGCTCGAAACCCGTCACCGCGCGCGGCACCCCCTGGCGATCCGTTTACCATCCCTGAAAACCATCGTCCACGCAGCCGCTCGAGAACGTTTGCGATCGATTGCAGAACGGATAGGGAAACATGCTGTAATTTCCCCGATTTGGGCGCAAAATCCCCGTTTCAGGCATCCAATCCCCTTGCGAGCTTTACCCGTTTCGATTACCCAAATCGCAGAGGGGCACTCTCCCGTTTTGGATGGTCGGATTCGCCAGCAGCGTCGGGCTGTTTGCGAAGGCGGGAGTGTTTTGCCGCTCGTGGGGCTGAACGGGCGTGACGGACTTCGAACTTTACGAAGGCAGTGCACTGCAGGGTGTCGATGCGAAGGGTCGCGTCGCCATCCCGGCCGACTTTCGCGCGGTGTTCGAGAAGAACAGCGACGCGCGCACCATCGTCATCGGCATCCACCCGACGCTGCCGTGCCTGCGCGCCTATGACCTGACCTGGTCGCGCATCAATTTCGAGGAAATTCGCGCGGCGATGCGCAGCCCCGACGCCGACGTGCGTGCCCTGGCCGAGCAGCGGAATGCCGATTTCTCCGACGTCGATCGTGCCCCGTTCGACCCGTCTGGGCGGTTCGTGCTCGATGAGTTCTTCCGCCAGGAGGCAAAGATCGAGGCGCCCGGCTGGGCGTTCTTCTCCGGCGACGCGCAGACCTTCAACATCTGGAATCCCGACGTCCTGATGGCGCAGGACAGCGGCGTCAGCGCGGTCACCCGCCGCCGTTGTGCCCACCTGATGGCCAACCGCAAGGTGCGCGCATGACCGGCGCCGCGCCGCACATCCCCGTCCTGCTCGACGCAGTGATCGACGGCCTAAGCCCCGCCCCGGGCGAGGTGCATGTCGACGCGACGTTCGGTGCGGGCGGCTACACTCGGGCGATTCTGGCGACGGGTGCAAGGGTCGTCGCGTTCGATCGCGATCCCGACGCGGTGCGCGAAGGGCAGGGCGTCGTCGCCGACGCCGGTGGCGCGCTGACGCTGATCGAGGCGCCGTTCTCCGCGATGGTCGCCGAACTCGCCGCGCGCGACACCGCGGGCGTCGATGGCGTGACGATGGACATCGGCGTGTCGTCGATGCAGCTCGACCGCGCCGACCGCGGCTTCTCGTTCCAGGCCGACGGCCCGCTCGACATGCGGATGAGCCAGTCGGGTGAAAGCGCCGCCGATTTCGTCAACACCGCCGACGAAGCCGCGATCGCCGACGTGCTGTACCTCTATGGCGAGGAGCCCAAGTCGCGCCGCGTCGCCCGCGCGATCGTCGCCGCGCGCCCGATCACGCGGACGGGCGAGCTCGCCAACGTCGTGCGCAAGGCGCTGGGCCACAAGCCGCACGACAAGAAGGACCCGGCGACCCGGACCTTCCAGGCGATTCGCATCCATCTGAACCGCGAGCTGGACGAACTGGCCGACGGACTGCGCGCGGCGGAAACGCTGCTGCGTCCCGGCGGGCGGCTCGCGGTGGTGAGTTTCCACAGCCTGGAGGACCGCATCGTGAAGCGGTTCCTGCGCGAACGGTCGGGCGGGACGCCGGCGGGCTCGCGGCATCTGCCGGCGGTGCAGGCGGCAAAGGATCCGACGTTCGAATCGCTGTCGAAGGCGATCCGGGCGGACGAGGCCGAACTGGCGCGCAACCCGCGCGCGCGGTCGGCGACATTACGGGTGGCGCGGCGGACGAGTGCCGCGGCGTGGGGCGAGTGAGTGTGGGCGTGGGGCGTGTGAGGAGTACAGGGCAATGGCGGTAAGCGGCTTCAAGGGGTTCGGCTGGTTGCTCGGCATCGCAGTGGTGTCGCCAGCCTGCTACATGGTGTCGTCGCAGGTCGCGGCGGAGCGCGGACGCGTGGAGGCGGTCGAAATGGCCATCCTCGACGCGAAAAAGGACATCCGCGCGCTGGAAACCGAATTCGACACCCGCGCGAACCTGGCTCAGCTGGAGCGATGGAACGGCGACATCCTGTCGCTCAGTGCACCGCGCCCGGAGCAATATGTGTCGAGTGACGCCCAGCTCGCTTCGCTGCGCCCGATGGAGGGTGGTCACCAGTATGCCTCGCTGGTGGTCCCCGCTGCGACAGACCTCGCGCTCGCCGAAGTGAAGCCCGTCGAGCAGCCCGCCGTGAAGATCACCCTGCCCAAGACCAACCCGGTCCAGGTCGCCCAGGCGGCGCCCACGCCTGCGCCCGCCCCCGCGATTTCGCGACCGGTCCTGCAGAAGGCGGTGGCGACCACCGTCACCGCCAAGCCCCGCGTCCAGAAGGTCGCGATGGTCGACAGCGGCCTGCTGAGTGACGCCACCTTCGGCGACCTAGTCTCCAGCGCCCGCCGCGAACGGGGGACCCTCCGTTGATCGTCCTGGTCGCGCCGCAGTCGAACGACCGGCGCCGCGAAGCCGGTCGGCATTCGCTGGTCGCGGTGGCGCACGTCCGGCTGATGATCCTGATGCTGCTGTTCGCGTTTGCGAACCTCGCGATCATCGGCAAGCTCGGCTACCTCGCCATTTCGGCAGAACCCGCGACGACGCGCGATGCGGCGGCGGCGCTGGTGCCCTTGCGTGGCGACATCGTCGATCGCAACGGGGCGCCGCTGGCGCGCACGATCGATGCCTGGTCGATCGGTATCCAGCCGCAAAACGTCATCGGCGACAAGATGGAGCTGGCGCAGAAGCTGGCCGGCGTGATGCCGGAGCAGGGTGCCGACGCCTATTACCGGATGCTCACGTCCGAATCGCGCTTCGTGTACCTCAAGAAGCGCGCGATGCCGGAACTGGTCAGCGCGGTGAACGCGCTGGGCAACCCCGGCATCATCTTCGCGCGCGAACCCGAGCGGCTCTACCCGCAGTCGAGCCTGGCCGCGCAGGCGATCGGCTACGTCAACGCCGACCGCCAGGGCGTGCGCGGCATGGAGCGCGTGCTGAACGAGCGGCTGACCGCCGACGCCAGCCGAGGCCAGCCGGTCGCGCTGTCGATCGATGCGCGCGTGCAGGGTGCGCTCGACAGCGAACTCACCCGCGCGATGGTCGCCTACAAGGCGGTCGGTGCGGCAGGCGTCATCCTGGACGTCCACTCCGGCGAAGTGATGGCGATGTCGTCGCTGCCGACGTTCAATCCGAACAAGGTGATGTCGGGCGACGGCGGCATGAACAACATGACGCAGAGCCGCTACGAACTCGGCTCCGCCTTCAAGCCGATCGCGATGGCGGCGGCGATCGATTCGGGCGTCGTCACCGACATGTCGCGCCGTTTCGACGCGACCCAGCCGCTGCCGATCGGCCGCTTCCACATCAAGGACGACCACGCGCAGAAGCGCTGGCTGAACATCCCCGAGACGCTGATCTATTCCTCGAACATCGCGACCGCGCGCATCGCCGACGAAATCGGTCGTGAGCGGCTGGAAGCGATGTTCCGCAAGGTCGGTTTCGACACCGCGCCAGACATCGAGATCGAGAAGGCAAAGCCGCTGTGGCCGGTCAACTGGGGCCGCGCCACGACGATGACGACGGCTTATGGCCACGGCATCGCGGTCACCCCGCTGCACCTCGCCAGCGCCTACGCGGCGCTTGTAAACGGTGGCGTTTGGCGCCCGGCGACGATGATGAAGATCGGCGCGGGCCAGGCCCCGGCCGGTCGCCGCGTCATCAGCGAATCGACCAGCGCGCGGATGCGTCAGCTGCTGCGCCTGATCGTCACCGATGGCACGGGGAAGAAAGGCGAGGCTCCAGGCTATCGCGTCGGCGGCAAGACCGGCACGGCGGAAAAGCCCGGCGTCGGCGGCTATTCGAAGCACGTCAACGTTTCGACCTTCGCAGCGGCTTTCCCGATGGACGCACCGCGCTATGTGGTGATCGTGATGCTCGATTCGTCCCAGCGCGTTGAAGCGAACTCGTTCCAGACGACCGCGGCCTACACCGCCGCGCCGGTCGTCAGCCGTGTCATCAGCCGCACCGGCTCGTTGCTGGGCGTGGCGCCGAGCCTGACCCGAGACGTCGACCTGTCGGATATGAAGCCGCTGATCTGGCGTGCGCCCGGCGACAAGCATGGCGATGCGGAGTGAAACTGGGCGCACTCACCGGCGGCGCTGAAGACGCGACGGTCACCGGCTTCGCGATCGATCACCGCAAGGTCGCGCGCGGCACCATCTTCGGTGCGTTTGAGGGCGCGCGGGTGAATGGTGAGGACTTCATTCCCGCCGCCGTCGCCGCCGGCGCGATCGGCATCGTCGCCCGGCCCGGCGTGGCGGTCGAGGGTGCCGTTCACATTGTCGCGGACAATCCGCGCGAGTGTTTCGCGCAACTCGCCGCGCGCTTCTTTGCGCCGTTCCCGCAGACGACGGTCGCGGTCACCGGGACCAACGGCAAGACCTCCACGGTCGAACTGACGCGCCAGTTGTGGCGCTTCGCCGGCCATCACGCCGCGTCGATCGGAACGCTGGGCGTGACGACGGCCGACGATCGCGTAACGACCGGGCTGACCACACCCGACGTCGTGACGTTCCTGTCCAACGTCGCCGGTCTGGCGCGCGAAGGCGTGACTCACGTCGCGTTCGAGGCGTCGAGTCATGGGCTGACCCAGTATCGCACCGAAGGCCTGCCGGTCCGGGCCGCGGCCTTCACCAATCTCAGCCGCGATCATCTCGACTATCACGGCGACATGGCGGCCTATTTCACCGCGAAGCTGCGGTTGTTTGCCGAAGTCGTTGCGGACGACGGTGCAGTGGTGGTCTGGGCGGACGATCCCAATTCAGACAGGGTGATCGACCTGGCGCGCGCGCGCGGCCTGAAGCTGCTGACGGTCGGCGAACATGGCGACATGCTGCGCATGGTCGGGCGCGCGCCGACCTTGCTGGGGCAGGGGCTGACGATCGAGGCGGAGGGCAAGAGCCACAAGGTCATGCTGCCGCTGATCGGCGCGTACCAGGCGGCGAATGCACTGACCGCGGCAGGGCTGGTGATCGCGACCGGCGGCGATGTGGCGGCGACGATCCAGGCGCTCGCCCGGCTGCAACCGGTGCGCGGGCGGCTGGAGCGCGCGGTCATCACCGCCAGCGGCGCGCCGGTCTATGTCGACTACGCACATACGCCCGACGCGCTCGATGCCGCCATCGCCGCATTGAAGCCGCACGTCGCAGGGCGTCTGATCGTCGTGTTCGGCGCCGGTGGTGACCGCGACACCGGCAAGCGCGAGCCGATGGGCGAAGCGGCCGCGCGCGGCGCCGACGTCGTAATCGTGACCGACGACAACCCGCGTTCCGAAGATCCGGCCGCGATCCGCGCCGAGGTGATGAAGGGGGCGCCGGGCGGACAAGAGATCGGCGACCGCCGCGCGGCCATCGCCGAAGCGCTGCGGATGGCGGGAGCGCAGGACATCGTGCTGGTCGCAGGCAAGGGGCACGAGCAGGGCCAGATCGTCGGCGACCTCGTCCTGCCGTTCGACGACGTCCAGGTCGCGCGCGAGGTGGCGGCGTGACCCTCTGGACCTCCGCTGAAATCGCCGCCGCTACGAACGGGCAGGCGAACCAGGACTTCGCCGTCACCGGCGTCACTTTCGACTCGCGCGAAGTCGGCCCCGGTGACCTCTTCCTCGCACTGACCGGCGAGGAAACCGACGGCCACCGCTTTCTGGGCGGCGCCTTCGCCAATGGCGCGGCAGGGGCGGTAACCAGTCAGAGTGTGACCTATCCGTCGGTTCAGGTCGACAACACCATGATCGCGCTGGAGGACTTGGGGTGCGCCGCCCGCGCCCGGGTCGACGCGACGATCATCGGCGTCACCGGATCGGTCGGCAAGACCGGCACCAAGGAAGCGCTCGCCGCCGCGCTTGACCGCGCGCATCCCGGCCGCGTCCACTGGTCGGTCAAGAGTTACAACAATCATACCGGCGTGCCGCTGTCACTCGCCCGCATGCCGCGCGAAACCCGCTTCGGCGTATTCGAAATGGGCATGAATCACGCGGGCGAACTGTCGGTGCTGACCGGCATGGTCCGCCCGCACATCGCCATCGTCACCGCGATCGCGCCCGCCCACACCGCCTTCTTCTCCGGCGAGGAGGCGATCGCCGACGCGAAGGGTGAAATCTTTCAGGGGCTCGAGCCCGGCGGCACCGCGATCGTGCCGTTCGACAGTCCGCACCGCGATCGGTTGCTGGCGGCGGCGCGACCCTATGCCGGGCGGATCGTCACGTTCGGCAGCGGGGCGGGCGCCGACGTGCGCGCGGTGGAGACGATGCGCGTCGAGAGCGGCGGCACCTTCGTCACCGCGCGCGTGCATGACCGCGAGTTGAGCTTCACCATCGCCCATCCCGGCGCCCATTGGGTGTCGAATGCGCTGGCGGTGCTCGCCGCGGTGGATGCCGCGGGTGGCGACCTGGGTCTCGCCGGTCTGGCGCTTGCCGATATGGCGGGGCTGCCGGGGCGGGGGCAGCGCTTCCTGGCACGCGTGCCCGGCGGCGAGGCGCTGGTGATCGACGAAAGCTACAACGCCAACCCCAGTTCGATGCGGGCGACCCTGGCGGTCATCGCGCAGGAGGACCGCCGGCGCATCGCGGTCTTGGGCGGGATGCGCGAGCTCGGTGACGACAGCGCCGCCTATCATGCCGCACTTGTCGAACCAATCGACGAAGCGGGCATTTCCCACGCCATATTGGTGGGTGCGGAGATGGTGCCGCTGGCGCGAGCGCTTGAGGGGCGGGTCGATTTCGTCCATGTGCCCGATGCCGCAGCGGCGAAGGTGCGTCTGATCGACGTGCTCGCGCCGGGGGATGCGGTGCTCATCAAGGGCTCGAACGGGATCGGGTTGTCGGCGGTGGTCGCTGCGCTCAAGACCCCGGCAATTGCAGGGACGGGGGACTGATGCTCTACTGGATCGCCGAACAGCTCGGCTTTCCCGGGGTCTTGAACCTCGTCCGCTACCTGAGCTTCCGCTCAGGGGGAGCGGTGGCGACGGCGTTGCTGATCGGCTTGCTGATCGGGCCGAAGTTCATCGGCTGGCTGCGCGTCCGCCAGGGCAAGGGGCAGCCGATCCGCCTGGACGGCCCGCAGACCCATCTCGCCAAGGTCGGTACGCCGACGATGGGCGGTCTGCTGATCCTGACCTCGCTGTCGCTCAGCGTGTTGCTGTGGATGGATCTGCGCAACCCGTACGTCTGGGCGTGCATGTTCGTGACGCTCGGCTTCGGGATGATCGGGTTCCTCGATGATTACGACAAGGTGCGCAAGGCGAGTACGGCCGGCGTGTCGGGTCGCGTGCGGTTGCTCGGCGAATTTGTGATTGCGGCCGCCGCGGCCTGGGTCATCACCCGTTATAACGGCACCAATTTGTACGTGCCGTTCTTCAGCTATTTCTCGGTCGACCTGGGGCCGCTCTACATCGTGTTCGCGGCCTTCACGATCGTCGCGTTCGGCAATGCGGTGAACCTGACCGACGGGTTGGATGGCCTCGCCACCATGCCGGTCATCATCGCCAGCGTCACCTTCATGATTATCGTCTATCTGGCTGGTAACGCGAAGTATGCGGGGTATCTGGGTATTCCCCACGTTCTGGGCGCCGGCGACCTGACGATCTTCTGCGGGGCGGTGATCGGCGGGGGCCTCGCGTTCCTGTGGTATAACGCGCCCCCGGCGGCGGTATTCATGGGCGATACCGGCAGCCTGGCGTTGGGCGGGGCGCTGGGCACCATCGCGGTGACCGCGCATCACGAGATCGTGCTGGGCATCGTCGGCGGCCTGTTCGTCGTCGAGGCGATGAGCGTCATCATCCAGGTGTTCTTCTACAAACGCACCGGCAAGCGCGTGTTCCGCATGGCGCCGATCCACCATCATTTCGAACAGCTCGGCTGGTCGGAACCGACCGTCGTCATCCGTTTCTGGATCATCAGCCTCGTGCTGGCGCTTGCCGGCCTGTCGACGCTGAAGCTGCGGTGATTACGAGCGCTGCCTGGGCCGACCAGACATACGCCGTTCTGGGCCTGGCCCGATCGGGCGCCGCGACCGTGCGCGCGCTGGTGGCGAGTGGGGCAGATGTTGTTGCGTGGGACAGCGACGAAGGTCGCCGCATCCACATCCTGCCCGGCACGGGGAGGGGGCCCGGCGGAGCCGGTGTAGGGGGGGCGCCTCATGGTGCACCGCTCGCGGATGGCCCACTCCACCAGCCTGCGGCTGGTCCCCATCCCCGTGCCGGGGAGGATCTTGTGCTCGCCGATCCGCTGTCGATCGACCTCACCGGGTTCGCCGGAATCGTCGTGTCACCGGGCGTGCCGCTCAACCGCCACCCGATCGCGCAGCACGCCGGTGATGTGCCGATCATCGGCGACATCGAGCTCTTCGCCCAGGCCCGCGCTGAATTGCCACCGCACAAGGTCGTCGGCATCACCGGCACCAACGGCAAGTCGACCACCACCGCACTGATCGCGCACATCTGCGAAATCGCCGGGCTGCCGACGCGGCTGGGCGGTAACATCGGCTTGCCGATCCTGGGGCAGGACCCGCTGCCCGAGGGCGGCGTCTATGTGTTGGAGCTGTCGAGCTACCAGATCGACCTGACGCAGAGCCTAGACTGCGACGTGGCGGTGCTGCTGAACATCACGCCGGACCACCTCGATCGCTACGACGGGTTCGCGGGCTATGCCGCCTCCAAGGCGCGGCTGTTCGCGATGCAGTCGCAGGGGCATGCCGCGATCGTCGGCATCGGCGACGAAGCTTCGGCCGCGGTCGCCAAGCAGGTCGCGCGCGCCGGCCGCGCCGAGGATCTGACCAAAATCGCACCCGGCGTGTGCATGGATCAATCGCGTTGGCCCGCGTTGCAGGGCCCGCACAACGCGCAGAACGCGCTCGCCGCCATAGCCGCGTGCGATGCGCTGGGCATCGACGCTGCGGCGATCGACCGCGGGCTAGAGAGCTTCCCCGGCCTGCCGCACCGCATGGAACGCGTCGCGACCGTGAACGGTGTGCTGTACGTCAACGACAGCAAGGCGACCAATCCGACCTCGACTGCGCCGGCGCTCGCCGCGTTCGATCGGATTCACTGGATCGTCGGAGGTCAGGCCAAGACTGACGACCTAGATGCGTGCCGCGCAGGCTTCGGCCATGTCGCCCACGCCTATGTCATTGGAGAAGCCGCGCCATTGTTCGCGCGATTGCTCGAGGACGACATGCCGGTGTCCCAAAGCGGGACGCTGGAGCAGGCCGTCCGCGACGCCGCGGCGAACGCGCGGGCAGGGGAGACGGTGCTGTTGTCGCCGGCCTGCGCGTCGTTCGATCAGTTCCGCGATTACGAAGATCGGGGCGCCCGCTTCCGTTCTGCCGTTGAGGCGCTACCATGACCGACATGGCGCGCGACACCTCTCCCAAGGGCTTTCGGAGCCGCGTCGACGAACGGCTTGGCCGTGGCAATCGCGGGCCGATCGCGATGTGGTTCTGGGAACTCGATCGCGTCCTGCTGCTGCTCGCCTTTCTGTTGATCGCGATCGGACTGATTGCGGTCGCGGCGGGCAGCCCGGCGACGGCGCAGCGCTATTCCGGCCTCAATCACCAGCTCGCGCCGATGTATTATTTCTGGCGCCAGGTGATGTGGGTGGCGGTGTCGGTCCCGGTGCTGCTGGTCTTCTCGATGTTGCCGCCGACGTTCGCCAAGCGGTTCGCCCTGGGTGCGTGCGTGTTCTTCGGGCTGCTGCTGCTCGTCACGCCGTTCGTCGGGGTCGAGGTGAACGGCGCGCGGCGGTGGATCGGCGGTGGTATCGCGCAGTTCCAGCCGTCCGAATTCTTGAAACCCGTCTTCATCGTCACGATCGCCTGGATGCTGTCCTTGCGCGCGCGCGATCCCAGCTTGCCGATGGTGCCCGTCACCTTCGCGCTGACCGCGGTCGTCGGGGGCGCGCTGATGCTCCAGCCCGATTTCGGTCAGACGATCATCTTCGGCAGCGTGTGGCTGATCCTGCTGATGGTCGCCGGCGTGAACCCCAAGATCATCGGCGGCATGATCGGTGCCGGCGTGGTCGGAATCGTAGCGGCGTACGTGTTCTACGACACCGCGCGCATCCGCATCGACAATTTCCTGTTCCCCGACCACGGTGGGCCGGGGGCCGATCACTATCAGACCGACATGGCGCACGCGACGATCACCGCGGGCGGCCTGACCGGCACGGGGCCGGGGGGCGGGGTGGTGAAGTTCCGCCTACCCGAAGCGCATACCGATTACGTCTATTCGGTCGTGGGCGAGGAATTCGGCCTGCTCGCCTGTGCGGTCATCGCAATCCTGTTCTTCGCGATCGTCGCGCGGGTGTTCGTCAAGCTGCTGGACGAGGAGGACGCCTTTCGTCTGCTCGCCGCCGCGGGACTTGCTTCGCAGTTCGGCGTACAGGCGACGATCAACATGGCGGTGAACACGGGGCTGGCGCCATCGAAGGGCATGACGCTGCCGTTCATCAGCTATGGCGGATCGTCGATGATCGCGCTGTCGATCGGGATGGGGTTGCTGCTCGCCTTTACCCGCCGGAACCCGTATCTGCACCGCTCACCTTATATCGTACGGTAAGCCTGCATGCCTAAATCGCGTCATTATGTCCTGGCCGCCGGAGGGACCGGGGGGCACATGGTGCCAGCCGCAGCGCTTGCGGCCGAGCTAACCCGCCGCGGCCATCGCGTTGCCCTCGTCAGCGACGATCGCGGCGTGCGTTTCCCCGACCTGTTCGAGGGCATCCAGACGCATGTCCTGCCCGCCGGGCGCTTCTCGGGCGGGCCGATGAACTGGCTGAAGGCCGGACGCAAGATGCTCGCCGGTCGGACGATGGCGCGCGAGTTGTACCGCAATTTCAAGCCGTCGGCGGTGATCGGTTTCGGCGGCTATCCCGCGCTGCCCGCGTTGCTGGCGGCATTTGCGGAAAACATTCCGACGATCGTCCACGAACAGAACGCAGTGCTCGGCCGCGTCAATCGGCTGGTGGCGGCCAAGGTCGCCGGCATCGCTACGTCCTACGCCGACGTCGCGCGGCTGAAGCCTGCGTATAAGGCCAAGACCCACCTCGTCGGCAATCCGGTGCGCGACGCGATTCTCGATATCCGCGAGCGGCCCTATCCGATGTTGGACGAAGACGGCGTGTTCCGTGTTCTCGTGACCGGCGGCAGCCAGGGGGCGACGATCCTGAGCCAGGTCGTGCCTGACGGTCTCGCCCTGCTGCCTCTCCATTTTCGCCGCCGCCTGCAGGTGACGCACCAGGCGAGGATCGAGGATATCGATGCGGTCCGCGCGAAATATGCGGAACACGGCATTCCGGCCGAAACCGCGACCTATCTGCCCGACCTGCCCGAACATCTCGCTTGGACGCATCTGGTCATCGCCCGCGCCGGCGCCTCGACCATCGCCGAGCTGACCGCCGCCGGCCGTCCCGCGATCCTGGTCCCGCTGCCGATCGCGACCGACAATCACCAGACCGCCAACGCGCGCGAGATCACCAAGGCGGGCGGCGCGCGGACGATTACGCAAGGCGCGTTCACGGCGGCGGAGCTTGCCAAACAGATGCAGCGGCTAGGCCTCGACACCGACGGCCTCGCCAACGCCGCTGCTCGAGCGCGCAGCGGCGGCCGACCGCATGCCGCGCGCGATCTGGCCGATCTGGTCGAGAGCATCGACGCGAAACCCGCGCGGCCACCGGTCGTGAGTACCCAGCGCAAGGAGGCGTTCGCGTGAAAGGCGTCGCGACCGACATCGGTACCATTCACTTCGTCGGCATCGGCGGCATCGGCATGTCGGGCATCGCCGAGGTGATGCACAACCTGGGCTATCAGGTGCAGGGCAGCGATGTCGCCGAAGGCTATGTGATCGAAGGGCTGCGCAAACGCGGCATCGCGGTCACGATCGGCCATGCCGCTGAGAATGTCGCGGACGCCGCCGTCGTCGTAACGTCGACCGCGGTCAAACGCGGCAACCCCGAAGTCGAAGCCGCCCTCAGCAACCGCATCCCGGTCGTCCGCCGTGCGGAGATGCTCGCCGAACTGATGCGGCTGAAATCGACCGTCGCGGTCGCCGGCACCCATGGCAAGACTACGACGACCAGCATGGTCGCCGCGTTGCTGGATGCGGGCGGGGTCGATCCGACCGTCATCAACGGCGGGATCATCAACAGCTATGGCTCCAACGCGCGTCTGGGCGCCAGCGACTGGATGGTGGTCGAGGCCGACGAGAGCGACGGCAGCTTCCTGCGGCTGGACGGCACGATCGCGGTCGTGACCAACATCGATCCCGAACACCTCGACCATTACGGCAGCTTCGAACGCGCGAAGGACGCCTATGTCGAGTTCGTCGAGAATGTGCCCTTCTACGGCGCGGCTTTGCTGTGCCTCGACCATCCCGAAGTCCAGGCGCTGATCCCGCGCGTTCGCGATCGTCGCATCGTGACCTATGGCTTCGCGGCCAGCGCCGACGTGCGCGGCGTCAACGTCCAGCCTTATCCCGGCGGCAACCGCTTCGAGGCGCTGATCCGCCACCGCGACGGTTCGGTCCGCTCGATCGAGGGCATCGATCTGCCGATGCCCGGCCGCCACAACGTCCAGAACGCGTTGGCCGCGATCGGCGTGGCGCTCGAACTCGGTATCGACGACGCGACGATCCAGAAGGGGTTCGAACGCTTCTCGGGCGTCAAGCGGCGCTTCACCAAGGTCGGCGAGGTCGCCGGCGCGACGATCGTCGACGATTACGGTCATCACCCGGTCGAAATCCGCGCGGTGCTGTCGGCCGCGCGCGAGAGTGCTCAGGGCAAGGTGATCGCGGTCGTTCAGCCGCATCGTTTCTCGCGGCTCGGCAATCTGATGGACGACTTCCAGGGCGCGTTCAACGATGCCGACGCCGTCTATGTGACGCCGGTCTATGCCGCGGGTGAGGCGCCCATCGAGGGCGTCGATGCCGATGCGCTGGTCGAGGGGCTGAAGCGCCGCGGGCATCGTCAGGCCGCGACGGTTGTCGACGCAAACGATCTGGCCGACGTGCTGGCGGGCGAGATCGGTCCCGGGGATCAGGTGATCTGCCTGGGTGCCGGCGACATCACCAAATGGGCGGCGGGCCTGGCTGAGCGGATCGAAGGAAAACGGGCATGAGCGACTTCTTCTCGATCGCAATCGACATGCAACGCGAGATCCTGCTGGCGCAGAAGGCGCAACTCGATGCCGCACAGAAGATGCTCGACGCCGGCAAGCAGGTCGCCGCAGCGCAGGACGTGACGCAGAAAGCGGCCGAGGCGAATGTGAAGGCTTTCCAGGCCTGGGCGAAGCTGTGGGGTTGGAAGTGATCGAAATCCTCCCCGGCACGGGGAGGGGGACCGCCGGCGAAGCCGGTGGTGGAGGCGGGGCGCCACAAGCGTTGTCCTCTGTGGAGAGCCCCCTCCACCAGCCTGCGGCTGGTCCCCCTTCCCGTGCCGGGGAGGCGCTTAGCGTTCGCGGTCGTCTCACGCCCAACGCCCCGCTGGCCCCGCTCGTCTGGTTCAAGTCGGGCGGTGGGGCACAGTGGCTGTTCGAGCCCGCCGACATCGACGACCTCTGCGTCTGTCTTCGTGCACTCGCGCCCGATGTGCCGGTGATGGCGCTTGGCCTCGGCTCCAACCTGATCGTCCGCGATGGCGGCGTGCCCGGCGTCGTCGTCCGCCTTGGCAAGCCTTTCGCAAAGGTCTCGGCTGACGGTTTGACACTTACTTGTGGCGGTGGCGCGAGCGGTATCCTCGTGTCTTCGACCGCGCGGGATGCCGGCATCGCAGGCGTCGAATTTCTACGCTCGATCCCAGGCACCGTCGGCGGATTCGTCCGCATGAATGGCGGCGCCTACGGCAAGGAGACGGCCGACGTGCTGGTGTCCGCCGATGTCGTCCTGCGATCGGGCGAGCGACGGACGCTGTCGGTCGACGAGCTCGGCTATACCTATCGCCATTCGACCTTGCCGGAAGGTGCGATCGTCGTTGGCGCGACCTTCCGCGGACAGCCGGGCGAGCCGGTCGCTATCCAGGCGGAGATGGACCGCATCGCCGCCGCGCGCGAAGCCTCGCAGCCGCTGCGCAGCAAGACCGGGGGCTCGACCTTCAAGAACCCGGACGGGCACAAGGCCTGGGCGCTGGTCGACGCCGCCGGCTGCCGCGGATTGACGCGGGGCGGGGCGCAGGTCAGCGAGAAGCATACGAATTTCCTGTTGAACACAGGGACCGCGACGAGCGCGGATATCGAAGGACTGGGCGAAGACGTGCGGGCACGGGTGAAGGCGACCAGCGGGGTCGAGCTCGAATGGGAAATCCAGCGGGTGGGAGTGGCGAAGTGACCGCCCCCCTCCACATCGTCGTCCTGATGGGCGGCTGGTCGGGCGAGCGCCCGGTGTCGCTGATGTCGGGCGCGGGCGTCGCTGACGCGCTGGAGTCGCTCGGCCACCGCGTCACGCGGATCGACATGGATCGCAACGTCGCCACGCGTCTGGCCGAGGCAAAGCCCGACCTCGTCTTCAACGCGCTGCACGGCGCGCCGGGGGAGGACGGGACGGTTCAGGGCATGCTCGACCTGATGGGCATCCCTTACACCCACAGTGGCCTCGCGACCTCGGTGATCGCGGTCGACAAGGTGCTGACCAAGAACCAGCTCGTTCCCCACGGCATCCCGATGCCCGGGGGGCGGATGGTGAAGTCGGCCGAGTTGTTCGAGGGCGATCCGTTGCCGCGGCCCTATGTGGTGAAGCCGGTCAACGAGGGATCGTCGCTGGGGGTCGCGATCGTCACGCAAGACGGCAATTACGGAACGCCGATCGGCCGTGATGTGGCGGGACCGTGGCAGGACTTCGCAGAGCTATTGGCTGAGCCCTATATCCGTGGCCGCGAGCTGACGACCGCGGTGCTGGGCGACCGTGCGCTCGGCGTCACCGAACTGCGGCCCAAGTCGGGCTGGTACGACTTCGACGCCAAATACACCGACGGGATGACCGAGCATGTCTTCCCCGCGCAGATCCCGGACGAGATTACCGACGCGTGCAAGGCGCTAGCCGCCGACGCGCACCGCCTGCTCGGCTGCAAGGGCGCGTCGCGTTCCGACTTCCGCTGGGACGACGAGCGCGGGGTGGATGGGCTGTTCCTGCTGGAGGTGAATACCCAGCCGGGCATGACGCCGCTCAGCCTCGTCCCCGAACAGGCCGCGCATTGCGGCATCAGCTACCCCGAGCTGGTCCAGTGGATCGTCGACGAGGCGCTCGGGCGGAAATGAGCCGCGCGCCCGCCAAACGCACGCTGAAGCGCCGTCCGCAGGCCGGGCGGGGCGGTCGCAAGCCGGCGAAGAAGGTCGGCCTGCTCGACCGCGCGGTCGCCGCGATCCCGGTCAGCGAACAGACGCTCAGGAAGGCGACCGGCTGGTCGATGTTCGCCGCGTCGCTGGCTGTGTTGATCGTCATGGCGGCATGGCTCGGCATTCCGGGCACGATCGGCACGGCACTCGCCGAAACGGTCGGTCGAGCGGGGCTGAAGGTCGATCGGATCGAAGTCACCGGCACCAACCGCATGGACCGGATGACGATCTATGCCGTCGCGCTCGACCAGCGCAGCCGCGCGATGCCGCTGATCGATCTCGAGGGCGTGCGCAGCAAGCTGCTCGATTATCCGTGGATTGCGGATGCGCGCGTGTCGCGGCGGCTGCCCGACATGCTGGTCATCGACATCGTCGAGCGCAAGCCGGTCGCGATCTGGCAGAACCACGGCCAGCTGATGCTGATCGACGTGACCGGCAAGCCGCTGGAGCCCGTCTCGCCCGACGCGATGCCGCCGCTGCCCCTCGTCATCGGCGACGGCGCCAACGAACGCGAGCCGCAGTATCAGACGCTGATGAATGCCGCCCCGCAGTTCAAGCGGATCGTGAAGGCGGCGACCTGGGTCGGCGACCGTCGCTGGGACCTGCTGTTCGCAAGCGGCGAGAAACTGTCGCTGCCCGAGGGCGAGGATGCCGCGGCCAAGGCGCTGGCGAAATTCTCGCAGCTCGATGCGCGCGACCGGCTGCTCGGGCGCGGTTACCTCAGTTTCGACTTGCGCGATCCGACGCGTATGGTCTTGAGATTGCCCGGCGGCGCGACCAACGCGAAGGCGATTACGGGGGACGGCGCCTGAGGGGCGTTACACGGGGGCACGGCAATGGCGAAGGCAGGGCCTGAAGAACTCATCACCGCGCTCGACATCGGGTCGTCGAAGGTGTCGGCGCTGATCGCGCAGAAGGGCGATGGCGGCGAACTGGTCGTGCTCGGCACCGGCCAGCGCGAGAGCCGCGGCGTCCAGCGTGGCTACATCAGCGACATGCACGCGACCGAGGCCGCGGTTCGCGAGGCGGTCGAACAGGCCGAGCGGATCGCAGGCCTCAACATCGAGGATGTGTGGGTCAGCTTTTCCGCGGGTGGCCTCGTCAGCGACGTCGTGAAGCTGGAAGTCGATTTGGGCGGCCACCGTGTCGAACAGGCCGACATCGACGATCTGCTGCGCGCCGGGCGCAACGCGATCGATCCGGGCGGACGGATGGTGCTTCACGCCCAGCCGATGCGCTATACGCTCGACGGCCGCAACGGCGTGCGCAATCCGCTGGGCCTCCACGCCGACAAGCTGGGCGTCGATATCCACGTCGTGGCGACCGACGGCTCGCCGGTGCGCAACCTCGACTTGTGCGTCCGATCGGCGCATCTGGAGGTCAAGTCGATCATCGCCGCCCCCGTCGCGACCGGCCTGTCGTGCCTGTCCGAAGAGGAGCGCGAGCTGGGTGTCGCGCTGGTCGAAATCGGCGCGGGCGTGACCAACGTCAGCGTCTTCCGCGAAGGCGTGCTCGCGAGCCTCGCCTCGATCGGCATGGGTGCGGCGGACATCACCGACGACATCGCGTCGGCCTTCGGGACGCGCCGCGCGCAGGCGGAGCGAATGAAATGCTTCCACGGATCGGCCAACATGAGCCCGCGCGATCACCACGAGATGATCGACGTCGCGCCGATCAGCCATGACGGCGATACGGAAGTGACGCGGATCACCCGCGCGCAGCTCAACACCGTCATCCGCCAGCGGCTCGAACGCTTGATGGCGGAGGTCACGAAGGAGCTGAAGCGCCTGAACTTCGACGATCCGGTCGGGCGGCAGATCGTGTTGACGGGCGGCGGATCGGAATTGCGTGGCATTGCCGACTATGCGCAACAGGCGCTGGGCCGGGCCGTGCGTGTCGGGCGTCCACGCGGTCTGTCGGCGCTGCCCGACGCGCATTCGGGACCGGCGTTCGCGACGCTGGCGGGGCTTGCCGCCTTTGCCGCGTCCAACCCGATCGACCTGCGCGCGATCGAGGGCGATGGCGGCCAGTTGGTGGCGCGGCCGAAGGGCGGGGCGCTGCTCCAGCGGCTGATGTCGGCATTTCGGGCGAATTATTAACGTTTCGCGACGGCTTTCCCCGTTTTGGCCTAGTCGAACCTTCAGTGTTGGTGCAAAACGGGACAGTAACAGGTGGACCCCGGCGTAATGGGGTCCTTGGGAGACCAAGGCATGAGCATCGAATTCCTTCCCCCCGACGTCGATGAGCTGACGCCGCGCATCAGCGTGATCGGTGTCGGTGGCGCGGGCGGCAACGCGATCGCGAACATGATCCGCGCCGATGTGCAGGGGGTCGAGTTCCTTGTTGCCAACACCGACGCGCAGGCGTTGAAGCAGTCGGAGGCGCCGACGCGCATCCAGCTGGGCACCAAGATCACGCAAGGGCTGGGCGCCGGCAGCCGTCCCGAAATCGGTCGCGCCGCGGCCGAGGAGACGATCGAGCAGATCCAGAAGAGCCTCGAGGGCGCACACATGTGCTTCATCGCCGCCGGCATGGGCGGCGGCACCGGCACGGGTGCGGCCCCGGTTATCGCCAAGGCGGCGCGCGACATGGGCATCCTGACGGTCGGCGTCGTGACCAAGCCGTTCGCGTTCGAGGGCAAGCGCCGCGCGCAGTCGGCCGAGACGGGGATCGAGGAGCTGCAGAAGTTCGTCGATACGCTGATCGTCATCCCGAACCAGAACCTGTTTCTGATCGCAAACGCCAACACGACCTTCAAGGAAGCGTTCGAGCTGGCCGACGAAGTGCTGCAGCAGGGTGTGCGCGGCATCACCGACCTGATGGTCATGCCGGGCCTCATCAACCTTGACTTCGCCGACGTGCGGTCGGTGATGCAGGAAATGGGCAAGGCGATGATGGGCACCGGCGAAAGCTCGGGCGACGCCCGCGCGATCGAAGCGGCGCAGAAGGCGATCGCCAACCCGCTGCTCGACGGCGTGTCGATGCGCGGCGCGAAGGGCGTCATCGTGTCGATCACCGGCGGCGACGACATGCGTCTGCTCGAAGTCGACGAAGCTGCGAACCACATCCGCGAACTGGTCGACCCGGATGCGAACATCATCTGGGGTTCAGCGTTCAACCCGGATCTGGAGGGCAAGATCCGCGTGTCGGTCGTCGCGACCGGCATAGAGGCGATGGCCGAAGGCGAAGCTGCACCGGCACCGGTCGCCGAGGCGCCGCGCGTCTTCTCGTTCAACGCACCGCGCCGTCCCGAGCCGGCCGCGGCCGCTCCGGTCGCCGCAGCGCCGATCGCGCCGCAGCCGGCCCCGGCGCCCGCTCCGGAGGAAACCTACGGCACCACCGCGCCGATTCCTTCGCAGGTCGACGCCGGCGGCTACGACGAGCCGACCCATGTGTCGTCGCCCGCCGCGGTCGCCGCGCGTGGCGAGGACGACGAACTGGTGCTCGGTTCGGATGCGATGATGGACGTGCCGCCGTCACAGGCGCCCGCCCAGCCGCAGGCTTATGGCGATCTTCCGGCAGAACCGTCGATCCGTCGCCGCTGGCTGACCGGCGCGACCGACGAGCCCGCCGCTGCGGTCGAACCGGCCCCGCGGGTAAAGATGGGCGGAACGCTGTTCGAACGCATGTCGGGCCGCGGCCCGAAGGCGGAAGACGACGGCGAGGGCAAGGCGCCCGTCGACATCCCACGCTTCCTGCATCGCCAGAACAACCAGTAAGTCTGGTTGAAGAGGTGAAACGGGCGCCGGGCAACCGGCGCCCGTTTTGTTTTGGCAAAGTCCTCCCGGCACGGGGAGGGGGACCATGCGCAGCATGGTGGAGGGGGCGGGCCGCGAGCGAGCCCTTTGCGGCCTCCCTCCTCCACCGCTTCGTGGCGGTCGTGTCTCTCTCCCTGCCGGGGAGGATCGACAACGCCCCAACCGCGCCATCCCGAAACAAATCGGCGACGAAGCCGCCCCCCTGCCGACTCCCCATTTCCGCGTCGACCTGCTAGGCAGAGCCTGCAATGCGCGGCAGTCTCACGTTCCATCCGTCGATTTCATCCGTATTCTCAAACGGTTCGGCGCGAAATCGCGGCTCCGACAGCGCAGGTTCAGACGCGTGAGCGCTCAGGTACGGTTACCGATGACACTTCGATCTCTTCGTTCCGGCGTCGCGGCGATCGCGCTCGTCGTGAGTCCGGCGGCCGGATTCGCCCAGCAGTTGATGCCCGTGCCGACGCCGACTGCGGACGCGTTGGCGGCGCAGATGCGCGTGTTGGGGCAGAACCCGCGCGATGTGTCGGCGCTACTCCAGGCGAGCGAGCTGAGCGTTCGGCTGGCCGATACGCCGGCCGCGCTCGGCTTCCTGGCGCGGGCGCAGGCGGTCGATGCCAACAACCCGCGGCTGCTGGCGGCGCGCGCATCGATCTTGGTGGCGATGGAGCGGCCGGTCGAGGCGTTGCGGCTTTACACCCAAGCCGAGCGCGCCGGTGTCGCAATGGAGGGCTATCTGGGGCAGCGCGGGCTGGCGCATGATCTGACCGGACAGGGCGCGCTGGCGCAGGCCGATTATCGCCGCGCCCTGACGCTTTCGCCCGATGACGAGACGGTGCGCCGGTTGGGCCTGTCGCTGGGCATAGCGGGCAAGCGTGACGAGGCGCTGGCGCTGCTCGACCCCCTGCTCCGCCGCAACGACCGCGCGGCGTGGCGTGCGTGGTCGTTCGTGCTGGCGATGACCGGCGATCAGCCGCAGGCGCGGCAGATCGCCACGAACATGATGGCGGGGGGCTCCGCGCTGGCGCCGTTCCTCGCCCGGCTGGCGACGCTGCCGGTGACCGACCGCGCCTTCGCGGTGCATTTCGGGCAATTGTCGCCCAGCCCGACACGAATGGCCGATGCGCGGATGGCGCCGGTGCCGGGCACGCAGGCGGCGACGCAGGTTGCGAGCCGGGACGTCCGGCCGCCTATCCCGCAGGTGCTGCGTCCGGCGCCCGCTGCGACGCCTGCGCCCGTGCGCGTCGTATCCGCCGTACCGATCCCGGTGCCGTCGACGCTGACCCCGGCACAGCCGTCGGCGCTGACCCCGGCACAGCCGTCGACCGTTGTCCGCGCGTCGTCGACTTTTGTTGCCATGCCGACGCCGACGCCGACGCCGATGCCGACGCCCACGCCCACGCCCACGCCCACGCCCACGCCGGGACCGGTCGCCGCGGCTGCCGTCCCGATCGCCACGCCGACACCGACGCCTGCGCTGGTGCAGTCGGTACCCGTCGAAGTCGTGACCTTGCCAACGAACCGCGTCGCTCCGACGCCGACTCCGACGGCGCGCCCCGCCGTCATCCGCCCGGCGCCCGCGATCCGCACGCCCGAGGTCGCACGGCGCAACACGCAACTGCTCGCCTCGATCATCGAGAAGATCGACGTGCCGGCGGCCGAGATGGAAGTGGCGGCGCCGCGACCGACCGCCAGGCCGAGCCGAAGCGTCAAAACGGCCGCAGTCGAGCCGGATATCAAGCCGACGAAGCCTGCCGACGCGAAGAAGACCGTCGCCGACAAAAAGGCCGAGGCAAAGGCGCTGGCCGACGCCAAGACCGGTAAACTCGCGGATGCCAAGGCCAAGGCGGACGCCGATGCGAAGGCGAGGAAGATCGCCGACGCAAAGAAGCCCGATCCCGCCAAGGCCGAACCGCAGCGCTGGTGGGTGCAGGTCGCCGGCGGCGCGAATGAGGACGATTTGGGCAAGGACTGGAAGCGCGTGACGGGCAAGTCCGCCGCGCTGAAGGGCAAGGGCGCCTACACCACACCGCTGCGCGCGACGAACCGGCTGTTGACGGGGCCGTTCAAATCGCAAGAAGAGGCCATGGCCCTCGTCAACACCCTCAAGAAGGACGGCACGTCCGCATTCGCCTGGCAGAGCCCGGCAGGACAGAAGGTCAGCAGGCTGCCGGCCAAGTGATCGCGCGGGCCGGCTGGGCCGCCGATCCGGATACGACCCGGGGGCGGCTCCACGCAGAACCGGGCGGATCGGCTCGCGGTCCTCGCGACGCGTTCCAGCGCGATCGCGACCGCATCATCCATTCGATCAGCTTCCGCCGGCTGCGGCACAAGACACAGGTGTTCCTGGCGCCCGACGGCGACCATTTCCGCGTCCGACTGACCCACAGTATCGAGGTTGCCCAGATCGGCCGCACCATCGCGCGGGCGCTGGGGCTGAACGAGGATCTGACCGAAGCGCTCTGCCTGGCGCACGACATCGGCCACCCGCCGTTCGGCCATGCGGGCGAAGATGCGCTGGAGGCGGCGATGGTCGGTCACGGCGGGTTCGACCACAACGGCCACACGCTGCGCGCGCTGACCCGGCTCGATTCGCCCTATCCGCTGTGGCCCGGCCTCAACCTGACGTGGGATACGCTGGAGGGGCTCGCCAAGCATAACGGCCCGGTGCACGAGGCCGGCTGGGCGCTGGCCGCGGTCGATGCCGAGATGCCGTTGGACCTGACCAGTCACGCGTCGCTCGAGGCGCAGGTCGCCGCACTCGCCGACGACATCGCCTACGATAATCACGACATCGACGATGGCCTGCGCGCCGGGTTGCTGACGCTCGACCAGTTGCTTGCCGTGCCGCTGGTCGCGCGCGGCTGGGACGCGGTGTGCGCCCGCTTTCCCGGCGTTCCGGCCGAGCGGCTGATCGGCGAACTGATCCGATCCCAGATCGGGGCGATGGTCAACGACCTGATCGAGACGACCCGCGTGGCGGTGGCGGAGGCGGGAGTGGAGACGGTCGACGACGTCCGCGCCGCCGGCCGCACGCTCGGCCGCTTTTCCGACGCGATGCGCGAGGACGAACGCGCGCTCAAACGGTTCATGTACGCCAACCTCTACCATCACCCGAGCCAGTTGGCCGCGGCCGATGCGGCGCGGACGGTGGTGAGCGGATTGTTCGAGGCCTATCGTGCGGACGCGTCTGCGATGCCGTCCGAATGGCGCGACCGGATGCCGGCGGACGAGCCGCTGCGCAGCCGGCACATCGCCGACTTCATCGCCGGCATGACCGATCGCTACGCCATTCGCCGCTTTCAGGACATCCACGGCCCGGTCGCGCTGCCCGAAGGCTTCTGACGCCAGCCGAGCCTCTGCTGCGACGAACCGCGCGCCTGACATAGTTCTGCGACAGGGCAGGCGTAGGCAGGCTGGGGAGAGAGCAGGAGATCGAGGGCGATGTCCGATACCGTCGTTGCATTGAACCGCTTCGGACTGGGCGCAAGGCCCGGCGAAGCGCCGCCCGCCGACCCGCGCACATGGCTGACGGCGCAGTTCGACCGTTACCAGCCGCGCCCCGCGGTGCTGGCCGACGCACCGACCGCCGAGCAGGCCGCGCAGCAGCTTCAGGACTATCAGGCGATCCGTCAGGACGTCCGTCAGGAGCGCCGCGCACAGGCGCCGGCAGCGGAGGCGATGGCCGATGGCGCGATGGCGCCGACCAACCGCCGCCCCGCCGGCCCGCGACAGGTCGCGCAGGCCGACGACACACCGCCGAGCGAGGCCGAGCGGATGCGGGTCGCGCTCAGGCGGCAGGGGCAAAGCCTCTACACCCGCTCGATCGGGCTCCGCATGAATGCCGCGCTGACCACGCCGGCGCCGTTCGTCGAACGACTCGTGCATTTCTGGTCGAACCATTTCGCCGTGTCCGCCGACGGCATGCGCGTCACGCCGTTTGCCGGCCCGTTCGAGTTCGAGGCGATCCGCCCGCATGTGCTGGGCAGCTTTCGCGACATGCTGTTCGCGGTCGAGCGGCACCCGGCGATGCTGCTGTTCCTCGACCAGGCGCAATCGGTCGGGCCGAATTCGATGTTCGCGCAGAATGCCGCGCGGCGCCCGGCGGCTGCGCAGCGCAAGTTCGGGCTGAACGAGAATCTCGCGCGCGAGATCATGGAGCTCCACACGCTGGGCGTGCGCACCGGCTATACCCAGGCCGATGTGACCGAATTCGCCCGCGCGATGACCGGCTGGACGGTGGCGGGGCTCGGGCGCGGGGTAGGGCGCAACCAGGGCGGGGCGCCGGGCAGCTTCCTGTTTGCCGAGCGGCTGCACGAGCCGGGCGCGCGTACGATTCTCGGCAAGACGTATGCGCAGGTCGGCGTCGCGCAGGCATCCGCCGTGCTCGACATGCTCGCTGCGCATCCGGCGACCGCAAAGCACATCGCGACCAAGCTCGTCCGCCACTTCATCGCCGACGATCCGCCGCCGGCCGCGGTCGCGCGGGTCGAGGCGGCGTTCCTGCAATCGGGCGGCGACCTGCCGACCGTCTATCGCGCGCTGATCGCGGCGCCCGAGGCTTGGGTCCAGCCCGCGCGCAAGTTCAAGACGCCATGGGACTGGTCGGTGTCGACGCTGCGGGCGCTGGGTCTGAGCGAGTTCGGCACGCCGCAGACGGTGGGCCTGCTCCAGCAACTCGGGCAGCCGGTCTGGCGACCGGGCTCGCCCGCCGGGTGGGACGATGTCGCGGCCAGCTGGGCCGGGCCGGACGCGGTACTGCGGCGGGTCGAGGCGGCGGAGCGGTTCGCCAACCGCGCCGGCCAGATCATCGACCCGCGCGCACGGGCGGCTGAGCTGTTCCCCGGCGGCGCCAGTGCCGCGACGACGCAAGCGATCGCGCGGGCGGAAAGCCCACCCCAGGGTCTCGCGCTGCTGCTCGTATCCCCCGATTTCCTGCGGAGATAAGCCCATGGTCACGCGTCGCCATTTCGTATCGTCCGCCTGCCTCGCGATGCTCGGCGCGACCTTCGCCCCGCGCATCGCTTTCGCCGCGGCGCCCACCGACAAGCGTTTCGTGTTCATCATCCAGCGCGGCGCTGCCGATGGCCTCGGCACACTCGTGCCCTATGCCGATCCGGCCTATGCCGCGGTGCGCGGCGCACTAGCCGATGGACAGCATCAGAAGCTGGACGGCATGTTCGGGCTGCACCCGATGCTGGCGCAATCGGCGGCGATGTACGGGTCGGGGGAGGCATTGTTCGCGCATGCCGTCGCCTCGCCCTACCGCGACCGATCGCATTTCGACGGACAGAACGTTCTCGAAACGGGCGGAGCGCAGGCCTATGCGGTGAAGGACGGTTGGCTCAACCGGCTGCTGACCGTCCTGCCGCAAAGCGACAAACGCGCGATCGCCATCGCCGCGACGGTGCCGATGGCGCTGCGGGGCCCGGTCGAGGTCGCGTCCTATGCCCCCTCCGCGTTGCCTGATGCGACCGACGACCTGCTGGCGCGGGTGACGCAGCTCTACGCAGGCGATGCGCAGCTGCACGGCCTGTGGGAACAGGCGATGGCGACGCGGAACCTGACCGGCGACCTAGCCGCCGACGACGGCCGCAACGCCGCGGCCACCGGCGCGCTGGCGGCGAAATTGCTCGCGCCGGCCGATGGCGCGCGGATCGCGATGATCGAAACCGGCGGCTGGGACACGCACAGCGGGCAGCAGGGACGGCTCGCGGCGCAGCTGCGCGGGCTCGACGCGATGATCGCCGCGATCAAGGCGGGCATGGGCCCGGCGTGGAAGGACACGATGGTGCTGGTCGCCACAGAATTCGGCCGCACGGTCGCGGTCAACGGCACGGGCGGGACCGATCACGGGACGGCATCGGCGGCGATGCTGTTCGGCGGCGGCGTCAAGGGCGGCCGGGTACTGGCCGACTGGCCGGGACTGGCGCCCGCCAACCTGTATGAAGGCCGCGACCTGAAGCCGACGACGAGCCTGGATGGCTTCATCGCCGGTGCGGTGGCGGTGCATTTCGGGATAGATCCGGCGCGCGCGGTCGCGGCGTTGTTCCCGAAGGCGGGAGCGGTGCGGCCGGTCGAGGGGCTGGCGTAGGTTTACGCCAGCCATCCCAATCCCGTTCGTGCTGAGCTTGTCGAAGCACCGTACTTCGCGCCGCTTGGGTATCGCGGGCCTATCGTATCACGGCCCTTCGGCCATGTCCCATCGAAGTCTTACTCCGATGGCTACATGACAGGCTCAGGACAGCCGTCTATCGTTTAGTCCGCGCTGGCGGTACGATCGGCGGTGCCGCGGACCAGCGCACCCTTTGCCGATGCGACGGTGAAGCGCACCGGGCGGGTGCCGGCGTTGCCGGTAACCACGCCGTTGCGGATGACCAGACGGAAGTCTTCGCCGGTCGGCAGGGCGGTGCCGGTCAGGATCGTCGCACCGTCGGCGGCCTTCGTGCTCTCGTAGCGATAGGTGACGCCGTCATGCGTAAAGCTCTTGGCCGGTTCGCCGGCCATGCCAGCGGTGGCAACCAGAGCGAGCGCAGGGGTGGCGATGATGCCGAGCAGCTTGAACATTGCAGGTCTCCAGATGATGTCGCGGCGGCGTCCGATCGCTTCGCCCGTCTGACACCTAGGATCTTATTGCACTGCAACATTGCGGCAATCGCACGCATTGCCATCACGATTGCAATTCCTGCAATCGCACGCCGGGCAATGCTTGCGATGACGCGCGGCCGCCCGTAAGCGCACGGTCGCTATGACACTCTATCCGCGCTTCTCCGCCCATATCGATTCCGCTCTCGACGCGCTCGTCGCATCGGGACAGCTGCCGGCGGGGCTGGAACGAGGCGCGGTCACCGTCGAGCCGCCGCGCGACGCAACCCACGGCGATCTCGCGACCAACGCCGCGATGGTGCTGGCCAAGCCCGCCGGCACCAATCCGCGCGCGCTGGCCGAGGCGCTGGCCGGCGAACTGCGCGCGATCCCCGGCGTGTCGGGCGTCGCGGTGGCAGGGCCGGGCTTCATCAACCTGACGCTCGACGATGCGACGTGGCGCGACGAGCTCGCCGGTATCGTCACGGCCGGCGACGATTACGGCAAGTCGAGCGTCGGCGCGGGCATCACCGTCAACGTCGAATATGTCTCGGCCAACCCCACAGGGCCGATGCACATGGGCCATTGCCGCGGGGCGGTGGTGGGCGACGCGCTCGCCAACCTGCTCGCCTTCGTCGGGCACAAGGTCATCCGCGAATATGTCATTAATGACGCGGGCGGCCAGGTGCAGACGCTCGCCCGCTCGGCGCACCTGCGCTACCGCGAGGCGTTGGGCGAAGACATCGGCGCGGTGCCGGAGGGGCTGTATCCGGGCGACTATCTGATTCCGATCGGGCAGAAGCTGGCGACCGAATTCGGCGACCGCTATGTCGACGCGCCCGAGAGCGAGTGGCTCGCGACGTTTCGCGTAAAGACGGTGGATGCCATGATGGACCTCATCAAGGCCGACCTAGCGCTTTTGGGCATCCACCACGACGTCTTCGCGTCGGAGGCCGAGCTGCAGGCGGCAGGCAAGCCGGAGGCCGCCGAGGCGTGGCTGCGCGAGCGGGACCTGGTCTATGACGGCGTGCTCGAAGCTCCGAAGGGCGAGACGCCGGAGGATTGGGAGCCGGTCGAACTGCCGCTGTTCCGTTCGACCAAGTTCGGCGACGATCAGGACCGCCCGATCAGGAAATCGGACGGCACCTGGACCTATTTCGGCGCCGACCTCGCCTATCATTTCCAGAAGGCGCAGAGCGCCGACCAGCTGATCGACATCTGGGGTGCCGACCACGCCGGCACCGTCAAACGCATCCAGGCCGCCGTCGCCGCGCTGACCGAAGGCAAGACGCGCTTCGACGTGAAGCTGGTCCAGATGGTCCGCCTGCTGCGCGCGGGCGAACCGGTGAAGATGTCGAAGCGCGCGGGCAATTTCGTGACGCTGGCCGACGTCGTGCGCGAAGTCGGCAAGGACGTGGTGCGCTTCACCATGCTGACCCGCAAGGCCGATGCGCAGATGGATTTCGACTTCGCCAAGGTGGTGGAAGCGTCGAAGGACAATCCGGTTTTCTACGTGAACTACGCCCATGCCCGCATCCATTCGCTGCACCGCCGCGCGAAGGAGGCGGGGATCACGCTGCCGGCACAGGCTGACCTGTCCCGGCTTGATACGGCCGAACTGGCACTCGTGAAGCGGATGGCGCAATTTCCGCGCGTCGCCGAAGGTGCCGCGGCGGCGCGCGAGCCGCACAGAATCGCATTTTATCTCTATGACTTGGCGGCGGAGTTTCATGCCCTGTGGAATCAGGGTAATGATGATCCGTCCCGCCGATTCCTGCTGGTGGACGACGTCGAAACGACGGCGGCGCGACTGTTCTTGGCCGACGCGGTCGGGCAGGTTATCCGGGGCGGGCTTGCGATCATGGGGGTCGAGGCAGTCGAGGAGATGGGTGGGTGAGCATCGGTAGCGAAAGCGGCGGCCGCCCGGTCCTCGGCGAGGACGATCGACTGCCCTGGCTGGAGTCCGCCGATGACGATTACCGTGAAGGCCCGTCGCTGTTCCGCATCCTGGCGATCGCCATCATCGTCCTGGCGCTCATCGCGACGGCGGTGTGGGCCTACAAGCGCTTTGGCGGCAGCTCAGGCACCATCGGCTCCGGCGAACTGATCACGGCGCAGGACGGCGATTACAAGGTGAAGCCCGATACGCCCGGCGGCATGAAGGTCGACGGTCAGGGCGACAGCGTGTTCCGCACGTCCGAAGGCGCGACCGCGACCGGCGCGATCGACACCCGCGCGGTGCCCGAGGCGCCGGTAAACGGCAAGACCGCGACCCCAGCGGCAAAGCCGACCGAAGGGTCGGCGCGTGTCGTCGCCGCTGTCCCGCCGGCCCCCAGCGGCCGCCTGACGGCGCAGGCGCCGGGTATGGCTCTGCCGAAGGCGACCGCCGGCGGCGGGGGCGGAGCGCTCGTCCAGCTCGGCTCCTTCCCGAGCGAGGCCGCAGCGAACACCGCGTGGGAAGCGTTGTCGAAGCGGTTCGCCTATGTCGCGAACCTCGGCAAGTCGATCGAGAAGGCCGATGTGAAGGGCGCGACCGTGTACCGCCTGCGGGTGAACGCCGGCAGCAACGGCAATGCGACGACGATCTGCGGGCGATTGAAGGTCGCCGGCGAGGCGTGCTTCGTTCCGAATTGACGGGGCGAACATTTTGACTGTCATCCCCGCGGAGGCGGGGACAGATTCTGGCTTACGTTTATGGGTCACACGACGATCAGCGACTATTGATTCTCGCCTCCGCGAGGATGGTGGGTAAGGGAGGATTGGCGGAGGGCACTTCACGCCATTTGCCTGCCTGCGCACTTCCCCGCTAAAGCCACGGCCATGAAGCCAGTCATCTATGGTCTATCCGGCCTGACGCTAACCGCCGACGAGCGCGCCTTCTTTCGCGAAGCCGATCCGCTCGGCTACATCCTGTTCGGACGCAATGTGCAGGACCGCACGCAACTGTCTGCATTGACGGCCGAATTGCGGGCGCTGTCGGGTAACGACCGCCTGCCGATCCTGATCGATCAGGAGGGCGGCCGCGTCGCTCGAATGAAGCCGCCCGAGTGGCCCGCATTCCCCGACGGCCCGGCGTTTGATGCGCTCTACGACACGGCACCCGCCTCCGCGATCGCGGCGGCCCGCGCGAACGGCGAGGCGCTGGGCGCGATGCTGACGGAGGTCGGGATCACGGTCGACTGCGCGCCGATGCTCGACCGCCGCTTCCCCGACACCGTGGGCGCCATCGCCGACCGCGCGTACGGCGGCGATGCGATGCAGGTCGCCGCGCTCGGCCGCGCGATGCTCGACGGGCTGGCGAAGGCCGGCGTCGTCGGCGTCGTCAAGCACATGCCCGGCCACGGCCGCGCAGGCGTCGACAGCCATTACGAACTGCCCGTCGTCGATGCGTCGGACGCCGAATTGGAAGAGGACATTCGCCCCTTCCGCACGCTGGCACATGCGCCGATGGGCATGACCTGCCACGTCGTGTTCAAGGCATGGGACGCCGACCGCCCGGCTACGCTGTCGCCCACCGTCGTCGCCGACGTCATCCGCGGCCGGATCGGCTTCGATGGGCTGCTGATGACCGACGATATCGACATGAAGGCTCTGTCGGGCACGCCGGGCGAGAAGGCCGCGCAAGCGCTGGCCGCGGGGTGCGACGTCGTGCTCGACTGCTGGGCGCGAATGGACGAGATGGTCGAGATCGCCGGGCGGATCGGCGATATCTCCGACGCGGCACGCGCGCGGCTCGACCGGGCGATGGCGAGCGTGGCGGCGCCGGGCGGCGTCGATTTCGCCGAGGCGATCGCGCGGCGGGACTCGTTCCTGGCGCTCGTCTGAGGCGATGGATGCCGATACCCTGACCCTCGATCTGGACGGGTGGGAAGGGCCGCTCGACCTGCTGCTGGCGCTCGCGCGCAACCAGAAGGTCGATCTGAAGGCGATTTCTATCCTGGCGCTGGTTGAGCAATATCTGGCGTTCCTCGACCAGGCGCGCTCGCTGAAGCTGGAGGTCGCGGCCGACTATCTGGTGATGGCGGCGTGGCTCGCCTATCTCAAATCCGCGCTGTTGCTGCCGCGCAATCCGGAGGAGACGCCGAGCCCCGAGGATCTGGCGCTTCGCCTGCAACTCCGCCTCGAACGGCTGAACGCGATGCGGGAGGCGGGCGCCCGGCTGGTGGCGCGCGACCGGCTGGGGCGCGACGTCTTCCCGCGCGGCGCACCTGAGGGGCTAAAGGCCGTCCGCCATGCCCGCTGGGAAGCGGAAATCTATGATATTATAGCAGCTTATGGCCGGATCAGCGCCCGGTCACGACCGGTGATGCACGTCGTCGCGCACCGCGACGTCATGACGCTCGAAGAGGCTCTGGCCCGCGTATCTTCACTGCTCGAAACGACTGTCACTTGGGCAATGATCGAGAAGTTCCTGCCCGCCGACGCGACGGGCGGCTATCGCAAGTCGGCGCTCGCCTCCAGCTTCGTCGCCGCGCTCGAACTCGCCAAGCAGGGGAAGATTGATCTGCGCCAGGCCTCGCCCTTCGCGCCTCTCTACCTTCGGGCCGTGTCGTGACGCCGGCCGATTCGATCGAACGGGCGGTGGAGGCTGTCCTGTTTGCCGCCGAGGCGCCGCTGACCGCGCAAGACATTCGCCTGCACGTCGGTACGGCGGCGGACGTGGAGGGGGCGCTGGCTACCTTGGTCGCGCGCTATGCCGGGCGGGGCGTCGAACTGGTCGAACGCGGCGGGCGCTGGCATTTCCAGACCGCCGCCGACCTTGCGCACCTGCTGCGCCGCGATCGTGAAGAGACGCGCAAGCTGAGCCGTGCCGGCATCGAGACGCTGGCGATCATTGCCTATCACGAGCCCGTCAGCCGCGCGGAAATCGAGGCGATCCGCGGCGTTCAGGTCGCCAAGGGCACCCTCGACGTGCTGCTGGAGGCGGGTTGGATCCGTCCCGCCGGCCGTCGCGAAGTGCCCGGTCGGCCGCTGATCTATGCGACGACGGCGGGCTTCCTCAGCCATTTCGGCCTGGCGAGTCGTCGCGACCTGCCGGGGCTGGACGACCTGCGCGCGGCGGGATTGCTCGATCCCGTAGACCTGGCGTTCGAGAATGCCGTGGAAAAGAGTGACGAGGACGACTAGATGAGACCGACCTTAAGGAGTTGATCATGGGTAGCATGAGTCTGGTTCACTGGCTGGTCGTCGCCGTGATCGTCATCCTGTTGTTCGGCGGCAGCCGCTTCTCCAACATGATGGGCGACGTCGCCAAGGGCATCAAGCAGTTCAAGAAAGGCATGGCCGAGGACGACGAGACTCCGTCGTCGAAGGAGCCGACCCGGATTGAGGCGCAGAAGGCCGCCGAGCCCGCCTATAAGTCCGAGGCCGAGCGCGTCCGCGAGGACCGCTGATCCCACTCCTCCTGAAGTACCGCACCGGCGCGTGTCCGGTGCGGGCGGGCGTGTGAATGTTCGACGTAGCTCCTACCGAACTGCTGCTGGTCGCGATCGTCGCGCTGCTGGTGATCGGACCCAGAGATTTGCCCAAGGCGATGCGGTTTGTCGGCCACTGGGTCGGCAAGGCGCGCGGCGTCGCGCGGCAGTTTCGCTCGGGCTTCGATTCGATGGTGCGCGAGGCCGAACTGGCCGAGATGGAAAAGAAATGGGCCGAGGAAAACGCGCGGATCATGCGCGAACATCCGATGACGCCGACGCCGGCTGCGCTCCCCGCGCCCGAGGATACGGTCGACGCGCATACGCCGGGGCAGGCGCCGATCTTCGACCATTTGCCGGCCGACCCGCCGGCTCATGACGTCGATCCCGCACCGGTGATGGTCGAAAAGCCTGTCGTCGAACCGGCACCGGCCGACACCCCGCCGCCGCCAGCCGATAAGGCGCCGTCATGAAGGATATCGACGACACCCAGGCCCCGCTGCTCGACCATCTAATCGAGCTGCGCCGCCGGCTACTGTATTGCGTGATCGCGATCGTGCTAGGCTTTGCCGTGTGCTTCTATTTCGCACGGCCGATCTTCGCGTTTCTGGTCCATCCCCTGGTCGAGGCAGGGCAGAACAAGATCTTCTTCACGCAGCTGTTCGAGGCGTTCTTCGTCCAGATCAAGGTCGCATTCTTCGCGGCGATGATGCTGGCGTTTCCGATCATCGCGATGCAACTATGGCAGTTCGTCGCGCCGGGGCTCTATAAGAACGAGAAGAAGGCGTTGCTGCCTTTCCTGCTCGCGACGCCGGTGCTGTTCCTGATGGGGGCGGCGCTCGCCTATTACATGGCCATACCGATCGCGGTGCATTTCCTGCTGAGCTACCAGGGCAATCTGGGCGGCGTGCAGCAAGAGGCCATTCCGACCGTCGGCCCGTATCTGTCGTTCGTGATGCAGTTCCTGTTCGCGTTCGGCATCTCGTTCCTGCTGCCGATCCTGCTGATGCTGCTGGAGCGCGCCGGCATCGTAACGCGCAAGCAGTTGGTCGCGGCGCGGCGTTATGCCATCGTGGGCGCGTTCGGTATCGCGGCAGTGTTGACGCCGCCGGATGTGGGCTCGCAGCTAATGCTCGCGATCCCCTTGGTACTGCTCTACGAGATCGCTCTGATCGGCATCTGGTTCACCGAGCGCAAGCGCGCCAAGGTCGCGGCCGAAATCGACGCCTGACCTGCCGGTACAGGCATAAAAAAGGGCCGCGATCCGGGGTGGGTCGCGGCCTTTTTCGTGCCCGTTGAGGCGGATGCCTTACTTCGACTTGTCCGCGGTCTTGGCGACGGTGTTGCCGGCCGACGCCACGTCGCGGCCCACGCCTTCGACGGTGTTGCAGGCGCTGACGGCCAGGGCGCCGACGAGGGTCATCGCGGTCAGGATCTTACGCATGGACGGTCACTCCCGAAGATTGGTTGCGCTGGCTCAATGATCGACATCCGCGTTCGTTCCGCGCCTGAGCGGCGAAGTGCCTGGCCGAGACGCGGTCGGCGATGTCGAAAGCTCTTGACGAATTTAGGCCCGGAAGCGTCACCGGGGGGGGGAGGGGTGGACGCTTCCGGGCCTATGTCTTGGATAGCGAGAGCGGGGGGGCAAAAGGTCGCTATCCGTTTAGCAGAACGGCCCTCCGGCTTCGAGGTTCCGCACAGGTTTCGCAAACATCAAAAAAAGTGAATCGGATCAGTCGCGACCCACGACCAGGATGACGACTTCGAAGGCGCCGACCAGCGGATCGTGATGCAGCTTGGTACGCAACTGTCGCGACAGGCCTTCGATCACGCGGCCGTAACGGGTGGCGAGCAGGTCGCGCAGCGTGTCGCCTTCGACCAGGGCGGGTGAATTGATCCGCAGCACCGCACGGTCTTCCGATCCAGCCTCCGGCTTCAGCGAAATCCGAACCTGTGACGCCGGTTGAATCGTCATCGCCAGTTCAACCAGTTCGGTGGTCAGGAACGCCACGGCGACCGCCGTGTCTTGGTTGACGTAGAACGGATCGATGTCGAGCACGAGCGACAGCCGTCCGCCGCCTTCGGGTGCGGTGGCGCGCAGGTTGGCAGACAGCTCGCCCAGCACCGACCGCAGGCCGAGGCCGCGGTTGATCTCCATCTCCGCGAAATGGTGGCGGTGGACGACCGCCAAGGCATCGACGCGCCGCTGGATCGACGCATAGGCGGCGCTCGCCTCCTTAGATGCGGAGCCGCGGGCGTGGAAGTTGATCAGGCTGGCGATGACCTGCAGATTGTTCTTGACGCGGTGGTGGACCTCGCGCGTCAGGCGGGTCTGGCGGACCAACCCTTCCGCCAGGTCGCTTTCGTGCGCCTGGACAGTGCGACCGAGACCGAGAAACGCCTGGTCGAGCTCACGAATCTCGTGCGCCGGCACCGCGCCGATCGAAATGACGTCGAACGAACTGCCGGGGCGATATTGCACCACGCTGGTGCGTAGCCGCCGCAACGGTCGGATCAGCATCCTATCGACGACGAACCAGCCGACGCTGGCGGCGACCGCCCACATCAGCAGTGGCAGCAACATCGCGATCAGCACCGGCGAGGTGATTGGCGTGCTCGCCATCGTCATGACGAGTTCGAGGTCGGACAGGCCGACCGGCACCGTCAGCGTGTCGCGACGCGCCAGCAACGGCCCATCGAGGCGACGCAGTTCCAGCTTCGTCCGGTCATCGTGCAGTTCCGAGCCATATTCTGGAACAAAGCCGCTCGGCCGGCTGACATTTCTCAGGAAGCTGGTCGGAAAGAAGGCTGTGGCGCGCGCCAAGCCGTTCGAGCCGCGGATCGTCAGCGTCAGCCCGCGGTCGGGCGCGATCGTCGTAGCGACCGTCGCGCCGCTGGCGCCGTCGGCCTGCGGCATATCGCGGCCACAGCGCAACCTGCCGGCCGCGTCATGAATGCCGAAGCTGCCGCCCGCGCCGAGATCGGGGGCGAACACGCCGCTCACGCGTGCGCAACTCAGGGCATCGTCGGGATCGCGTTCGATCGCATCGAGTGCCGAACGCAGCGCGGTCATGTCGCCGACAAGTTCGATCGTCAGCGTGCGCGCGCCTTCGGTCGCGGCAACGCGCAACCGCGCCTGGTTCTCGCTGTCGGAGATGCGGGTGGTCTGATAGGCGGCGAAGGTGATTATGAGCGCGAACGGCAACAGCGCCACGCTCAAAATGAGAAAAAGTTTGGCGCCGGTCGGCAACCTGGCGAACCGGCCGTTCGGCACGCCGCTGGTAACCGGTGCCGGTTGCGCGTTGGAAGCGTCCGTCATCCGCGACGGACTATCCCAGCTTCTTCAGCAGTTCCAGCATCTCGTCAGGCACGGTTTCGGACGCGGCATCATGATAGACCGCGCGCAATGCCTCTCCGACGTCGCGTTCCTGCCCACCAGTCTTGCCGTCATTACGCCGAGGCGTCTTTTCGTCGTCCGTATTGGAAACCACCTCGTCCCCCTGAGCGTCCCGACAGGCGGGACGGATACGCAAAACCGCAAAAAATAAGCCCGACACCAAAATGCGGGCATCCTTTCCGGTATGTGCGCATATCCGGATTGGAACGGCGATGAAACCAAAGAGCGCCTCGAATGTTCCAGTGCTTGCGAAATATCGGGGTGGGGGCCGGCAAGCGGCTTTCTGAACGATTGCAAAGGACCGGGCGCCGCCACACGTTAGGTGCCCAACAAGGAGTTTCGATCGAACATGTCGCTTGGACAGCAGCTCTCGCCGCACCTTCCTTTCCTGCGGCGCTATGGCCGTGCACTGACCGGCAGCCAGTCCGAGGGCGACCAGTATGTCCGCGCGACGCTGGAGGCGATCGTCGCGGCGCCGGAGGAATTCCCCAACGACGTCGACCCGCGGTTGGGCCTGTATCGCACCTTTCAGGCGATCTGGTCGTCGACCCACGCCGATAACCGTGCTTTGCCCGAGGACGACGGGTCGAGCGGGCACGAAGCGATCGCCCGCCGCCGCCTCGCCCGCGTCGCGCCGCTTTCGCGTCAGGCGCTGCTGCTGACCGCGATGGAGGGTTTCTCGACGGAGGACACCGCCTATCTGATCGACGCCACCCCGGAAGAGGTCGACGATCTGGTGTCGGACGCGCTGTCGGAAATCGACAAGCAGACCCGCGCCCGCGTCCTCATCATCGAGGACGAGCCGATCATCGCCATGGATATCGAATCGATCGTCCGCGACCAGGGCCACGAAGTGACCGGCGTCGCCGTCACCCGCGACGAAGCCGTCGCGCTGGCGATGGAAGACCGGCCGGGTCTGGTGCTGGCTGATATCCAGCTCGCCGACGACAGTTCGGGCATCGATGCGGTGAAGGACATTCTGGCCGAGTTCAACGTGCCGGTCATCTTCATCACCGCCTTCCCCGAACGTCTGTTGACGGGCGAGCGACCGGAGCCGACATTCCTGATCACCAAGCCGTTCCAGCGGTCGACGGTGAAGGCGGCGATCAGCCAGGCGTTGTTCTTCGATGAGGCGACGGTGCCGGCGGCCTGAGGGTCGCTGACCACAAGAAAATTACGGACCCAAAACGGTTCTGGGGGGTTTGGTTGCGTATGTCGAACAAGATCGATTCCGAAGGTCGTCAGCACATCGATACCGATCGCGTCCGGGCGGGCGCGACACCGGGGATGACGCGGTACATTTTGGGCATATCGCTCGTGCTGGTCATCGTGATCTTCGCTCTCATCTATTTCCTGACCTGACGAACGGGATAATTTGCGTCGTTGCTCGCAATCGGGCGGCGGCGCATTATGTTGAAGACCCGTTCCCGATCGGACATCCATGATACAGACTGCGCATGACGACAAAGAGACCGGTTCGGCCGTCGTGGCCGAACCCGTGCCGCACGTCGCGCTCAGCGATCCCGAATTCAAGGCGCAGCTCGCGCTGGTCATCCCGCACTTGCGCGCCTTCGGGCGATCGTTGTCGGGTAGCCGCGACCTGGCCGATGATCTGGTGCAGGAGAC
Source organism: uncultured Sphingomonas sp. (assembly GCA_913776045.1). Taxonomy (GTDB): domain Bacteria; phylum Pseudomonadota; class Alphaproteobacteria; order Sphingomonadales; family Sphingomonadaceae; genus Sphingomonas. The sequence continues at coordinate 473 of CAJYOI010000036.1, read as the reverse complement.
GCTGCTGAAGGCTTGGGCCGCGCGCCAGCGGTTCCAGGCGGGTACCAATATGCGCGCCTGGACGTTCATCATCCTGCGCAACCTGTATCTGTCGCAAATGCGGCGCGCGCGCTTCAAGGGTGAGTGGGACGACCTGGTCGCCGACCGGCTGCTCGCCGCGCCCGCCAGCCAGGATCGCCACGTCGAGCTGACCGATATGCAGCGTGCGCTGCTCCACCTGCCGCAGCCGCAGCGCGAAGCGCTGATCCTGGTCGGGGCAGGCGGGTTCGCTTACGAAGAGGCGGCCGATATTTGCGGCGTCGCCGTAGGCACGATCAAGAGTCGCGTCGCACGCGGCCGTGTAGCGCTGGAAGGCATTCTTAACGAAGGCCGTCTGCCGTCTCGTCGCGAACATGATGATGGCGAAAAGAGCGCACTCGATGCGATCATGGACGAGGTAGATGACCTAAGCCGCGATACCCGCAACTGACTCA
>CAJYOI010000035.1 GCA_913776045.1 uncultured Sphingomonas sp. | reverse complement strand
GCGGCGCACGGCGGGCGGTGCCAGGATCAGTCGCCAGCTATAGCGGATCGCGCCCGTTGACGCGCAGCTGCCCCACCGCGATCGCGTGTCGCCAACGCCGACCGCGCTGACCGTCACGCCGGCCTTCACGGCATATTCGGCCGTCTCCGCCGACAGCACGCGCAGCGCCTCGCGCCGCAACCAGCGGGCGATCCGCGCCTCGAACCCTTCGCGCGGCCCGCCGACGATCAGGTGGCCGTCGGCCAGCCGCGGCGTGCGCGGCCCGGCGTCGTTCCATGCCAGCATGACGTCATCGCCACCGATCGGCACCACCGCGCCGGGCACGAACGGCCGCCCTTCCGGCAGTTTCGCCTGTTGCGCCGCGATCCAGCCGCGATGTTCCTCGACCCACGCCAGCCCCGCCGCCAGCTTGGCACGTGTCGGCAGCACCAGTCGCACGCGGCCGCTCGCCGGATCGAACGCCAGCTTCATCCGCCGCGCGCGGGGGTGGCGGACGACCTCGACGTCGGCGCCTGCGCTCACAACTCCCGCTCGACCAGGTGATGTTCGAAGTCCCCGGCATCGTCCTCGCTGATCGTCCAGCCGCGCGTGGACTCACCCGCGACATGCACCGCCTCACGGTCGCCGCAGACCAGGTAATGCCAATCGGGCAACGGCCGCCCTTCCCCGCGCAACCGGTACGCGCAGGTCGAAGGCAACCAGTCGAGTTCGTCGACCAGCCGCGGGGTCAGCCGGACGCATTCGGCGACATAGGCGTGACGGTGCTTGTAATCCGAACACATGCCCATCCGCCGATCGAGCAGGCGGCAGGCGACGTTGGTCGGCATCAGCTCACCCGTCTCCTCGTCCTCCAACTTGTGCAGGCAGCATTTGCCGCACCCGTCGCACAACGCCTCCCACTGCGCGCGGTCCAGCTTGGCGAGCGGCGTCGTTTCCCAGAATCTATCGGTGTCTGTCACCGGACCCAGCGTTGCAGTTCGTCGGCGACCTTCTCCGCGCCGCTTTCGGTCGGCAGCAGCGCGATCGGCTGGCCATCCTTGCCCATCAGATAGGCTTGGCGGCTATGGTCCATCATGTAACCGCCGCCGGGCGACACCTTCCCCTTCTGAAAGAAGATGCCATAGGCCTTGGCGACGTCGGCGATCTGTTGCGGCGTGCCGGTCAGCCCGACCATCCGCGGATGGAAATTGGCGACGAAGGCTTTCACCACCGGGGCCGTATCGCGTTCGGGATCGACCGTGACGAAGATCGGCACGACCTCGCGCGCCTTGGCCGGATCGCGCTGTTCGAACGCCTTCAGCCCCGCGCCAATCGTTTGGACGTCGACCGGACAGACGTCGGGGCAGAAAGTGTAGCCGAAATAGACGATGCGATATTTCCCCGCGAAGTCACGGTCGGTGACCGTCTTGCCACTGCCGTCGGTTAGGGTGAATGGCCCGCCGATGCGCGCGCCGGCTAGCGGCGGGAGACTGGATGACCCACCATTGCAGGCGGTCAGGGCAAGCGCAAGCGACAGGGCGCGGATCAGCAAGCTGTTCATGGCAACGCCAGCCATGATCTGATAGGCCGCCTGCTGCAACCCCAAGCCATCAGATGAAGGCCCGACTTGCCGATGATCCGTCCCCTCGCCCTCATGCTCGCCGCGACCGTCGCCACACTGCCCGCCACCGCGCCGGCGCAGCGCATGTCCGACAGCTACGAGTTCCTGAAGGCCGTGAAGGAAGCCGACGGCACCAAGGTGACGCAGATGCTCGACAAACCGGGTTCGACGCTGATCAACACCAAGGAAGCGAGCAGCGGCGATACCGCGCTGCACATCGTCACGCGCCGCAACGACGCGACCTATATCCGTTTCCTGCTCAGCCGGGGCGCTGCGATCAACGCGCAGGATGCGCGCGGCAACACGTCGCTGATGATCGCGATCAACGGCAATTGCGATGACTGCATCGACAGCCTGCTGACCCGCAAGGCGAACCTGAACCTGCCCAACACCTCGGGCGAGACGCCGCTGATCCGCGCGGTGCAGCTGCGCAACTTCGACCTGGCCGACAAGCTGCTGAAGGCCGGCGCGAACCCCGACCAGGCCGATCGCGTCGCCGGCATGACCGCGCGGGATTATGCCAGGCAGGACAATCGTTCGCCGGCGCTGACGAAGCTGCTGACCGACGCGCCGAAGGCCAGCGCGCGCGGCGTTTCGGGGCCGAAGCTTTAAGAATCGCGACACGCCATCAGACGGATCGGCGATGCCGATCCGCTGCCCGCCGTGACGAGTCGTCGTCCGTCTATCGCCGGCCGACGCCGTCCGCACCGAACGCGTCCGGATCCACCAACCCCATCACCCGCCGCGCCGCACGCCTAGCGAGGGCCGTCGTGCACTTGCGCCGCGCGGTCGCCGGCATCGCCACGACCGCCGCCTCGCGAACGATCGCCGCGTCGTAGCGATCGGCGACGATTACCCCCGATCGTTCGGGCAGGAATCCCGCTCCATCCAGCGGCGTCGTGTCGAACCCGGCGGGCACCGCCCAGAAGAAGCGGTCGCAGTGCGGCAGATAGTCGGTCCATTTACAATCGCCGAGCAGGTCGGCGCGCGAGACCTTGATCTCGACGATCACCAGCTCGCCCTTAGGCCCGATCGCCATGAGGTCGGCGCGGCGGCCGCCGTCGAGCGGTACTTCGGCGATCGCGACGATGTCGTGGCGCAGCAGCATCCGGCAGACACCGCGCGCGACGTCGGTCGCGACCAGCCGGTCGACCGCATCAGGTGCAGATACGTCAAGGGGCGCGATGGAAGCCATCGCGCCCCTGTAGAACATGTTGCGAACGCAGGCTACCCCGCAGGGCGCCTCAGCGATAGAAGACGTGGTTGCCGATCGCAGCGACCTTCGTCGCGCGCCAGCCCGGCGAAACGCGGCGAGCGTGGAAATACAGGGCCTTGTCGGCTGCACCGTCCCACAGATCGTTGGCGGCGACCTTGGCGACCGCAACCGCGGTCTGCCAGCCGGCGCGGCCTTCGGCGGTCGGGACATTGCCGCCGCGCACGAACGAGAACTGGCCCGCCTGGGTCAGCACGCCGCAGATCGACTTGGGGAAACGGCCCGACTTTGTGCGGTTGATGATGGTCTGCGCGACCGCGAGCTGGCCGGTGAGCGGTTCGCCCTTCGATTCGAAATAGACGCCGGCGGCGAGGCAGCGCATCTCGGCGTCATCGAGACCCGCCGACTGGTCGGCGACGGCATCGGCCAGGCTGTCATAGCCCTCGTCCGCATCGTCCTGGACGACGGCGGGGGTCGCGGTGGGGAGCGGCTGAACCGTCTGGATGACGGCAGGCTGGAAACGGGCTTGGGGGGCGGCTGCGGCAGCGTCCGGCGCGGTGGGCGTCATCGGGACCTGGGGCAGCGCCAGGGCATTGAGCGTCGAGACATGCGCGGAAGGAACTTCCTGCGCGAAACCCGGCGAGGTGGTGCCCAACAGAAGGGCCGCACACAAGGTAACGGCCGCAGCGGATGCGGCACGAGCGAACAGCGACATGCAACTTCGTATATGTGCGGTTGGCACGCGAGACGGCTGGGACGATGCGGCGTTTTTCGCCTGCTTCGAAGCCGTCGCGGGTAATCCCCCCGACTGCGTAACCGACCGGGATCGCACCCCGCGCGGCACAACGCGAATTTAGGAAGCCGGCCTGTCGGTCATCCAGCGTTCAGAGTCAATTCGACGCGATCGTTTCAGCGGCGAACCGTTCGGCTGCTGCGATATCCAGTTCGATCACCCATAGGTCAGGATCGCTCTGCAGCCGCCGCCGCCAATAGGCATCCACATCTTGGGGGTCGGTATCGGCCGGGCCACAACGGGTGAGCCCGGTGCCGGCAAAGTCGCGTTCCCAACAGGTCGGCGCCTGCCCACGCTCCAGCGCGACGATCAGGATCGCGCCCGCCATCGCATCGCCTTTTGCCAGCACCATTGCCGACCCGCCGGCGTCGTGAACGCGGCGCAGCAGCGCCTTCACGCGAAACTCGGACGTCAGCCGCGGCGTCATCCGGCAGTGCTGCGATAGCCGTCGAGCCCGGCGAGCGGGATTCGCGATTTCATGAACGTGCCCGTCCCCCGCGCGACCTCCTCGCCCGACGCGTCGATCATCCGCGCCTCGGCGATCAGCACGCGGCGCTGCCCGCTGACCCACCGCCCCTCCGCCACCACCGGGCCCGGGCCCAGCGGTCGGGTGAACAACAGGTTGAACGCGGTCGTCAGCAGGAATCGGTCGGTGACCAAGCTGTTCGCGGCGTAGAAGGCCGCATCGTCGAGCATCTTGAAATAGGCCGTGCCGTGGACAGCCCCCGCGGCATGCAAATGCCGGTCGTCGAGCGTGAAGGCGATCCGGCTGAGCCCCGCGGCCGGAATCGTCAGCCGCGACTCGAACAGCGCGTTGATCGGCGCCGAAGCGTAAAGCGATTCGAGCGAGCGGTAATGCGCCTCCGCTCCCGAAGGCACGCCCTCAGGCGGCGTCACGCGTCTCGGCCGTCGTCAGCAGGGCGTAGAGCGCGTCGCGCGAGCCCGCCCCGCGCAGTTTCTCGGCAAAGGGCCGGTCCCGCAGGCGACGCGACACGCGGGCCAGCGCCTTCAGATGATCGGCCCCCGCTTGCGGTGGCGACAGCATCATGAAGACGAGGTCGACCGGCAGGGAATCGACCGCGTCGAATTCGATGGGGCGCGCCAGACGGACGAAGACGCCGCGCACCGCCTCCAGTCCTTCGATCCGGGCATGGGGCACCGCGACGCCGCCGCCGAAGCCGGTCGTGCCCAGCTTCTCGCGCGCGGCGAGCGCGGTGGCGACGACGCCCTCGTTCAGCGACCAGACCCGTGCCGCGGCAGCGCCCAGCGCGGTGAACAGCGCGCGCTTGTTGCCCGCCGCGACATCGGCCAGCACCGCATCCGGTGCCAGCAGGTCGCCGAGATCGGCCGTCGTCATCATGCCCCCTTGTCCGTCGGCGGGATCGGTCAGCCGGCCCGGTTAGGCTCGACCCATCCGATGGTGCCGTCGTGGCGGCGATAGACCATGTTGAAGTTGCCCGTCCCGCTATTCTTGAACAGCAGCGCGTTGGTGTTGCGCAGGTCGAGCATCATGACCGCGTCGGACACGCTGGCATCTGGCACGTCGACGCGGGTTTCGGCGATGATCAGGGGCGCATCGGCCACTTCCGCCTCTTCCTCGGCACCGCCGTTGAACACGGTGTAGCCCGCATTGTCATAGCCATTGGCTTCGGCGAATTCGGCGGCCTGGCCGGCATTGCGGTCCTTCAGGCGGCGCATGTAGCGGCGCAGCTGCTTCTCGATCTTGTCGGCGGCGCCGTCGAAGGCTAGGCGCGCTTCGTCGCCGGAGGTTTCGTGATGGCCCTTCAGCACCAGGCCCTGCATCACATGCGCGACGATGTCGCACTTGAACCCGTGATCGTGCGGTCCCTTGCCGAACGTCACCTGGGCGGAAATGGCGCGGGAGAAATACTTGTCGGCGATACCCTGCAGGCGATCCTCGACGTGGCTCTTCAGCGCATCGCCCGTATCGACCTGATGACCCGAAACCCGGATTTCCATGAGTATCTCCTTTTCTCGTTCTGGGGTGGGGGACCTAGGAATGGCCCCCCGTTCCGTCAACCGAACGCGGCGCCCCCCCACAGCGGTTCCTTGACCCCCTTCATAAACTCGGCGTGCAAAGCGAGTTCTTCAGGTGTTGCGGCATGAGGCCGCGGAGGGCGCATTTCGGCGCGGACGGTGGCCACGGCGGCAGGCGCATCGACGACCGTATCGACCGCGAGGCCGAGGCCGATCTGACGCCCGCCGGTCAGCTCGACATAGACCTGCGCCAGCAGCTGCGCGTCGAGCAGCGCGCCGTGGACGATACGGTGCGAGCGATCGATCCCGTAGCGGACGCAGAGCGCATCCAACGTGTGCTTGGCGCCGGGATGCCTGGTCCGCGCGATCATCAGCGTGTCGACCATCCGCGTGCGGCAGATCTCGGCATGGCCGTGCGCCGTCAGTTCGCCGTTCAGGAAGGAAAAGTCGAACGCGGCATTATGCGCGATCAGCGGCGCATCGCCCAGGAAGTCGAGCATGTCGGCGACGATATGCGCGAACAGCGGCTTGTCGGACAGGAACTTGGCGGACAAGCCGTGCACCCGCTCCGCCTCCTCGGGCATATCGCGCTGCGGGTTCAGATAGGCGTGGAAGCTGTTGCCCGTCTCGACCTTGTTGACCAATTCCACGCAGCCGATTTCCACCAGCCGGTCGCCACCGGCGAAGCTGAGGCCGGTGGTTTCGGTATCGAACACGATTTCGCGCATGGAGGACTTATCCTCCTGTCGTGCGTGCCACGCAAGCGATGACACGCCCCACTTCGGCACGCGTCGCGTCCAGCGAACCGTCCGTCGGAATGACGAAGTCGGCGCGGGCGCGCTTTTCGGCATCGGGCAGCTGTTTGGCCAGGATCGCCTCGAACCGCACTTGCGTCATGCCGGGCCGCGCCAGCACGCGGGCACGCTGGACATCCGGTGCGGCGGACACGACGGCAATCTTGTCCACCGCCTGCCAGCCGCCGGCTTCGAACAGCAGCGGCACGTCGAGCACGACGAGCGGCGCACCGGCATGGGCGGCAAGAAACGCCTCGCGCTCCTCCGCGACCGCGGGGTGAACGATCGCTTCCAGCGCCGCGAATTCTTCGGGCTTCCCGATCACCGCTTCGCCCAATGCGGTGCGGTCCACGCCGTCAGGCCCGGTCGTATCGGGAAATCGCGCCTCGATCGCCGTGACGATCCGACCGCCGGGGCCTTGTAGCGCATGAACGGTCGCGTCGGCGTCGAACACGGGAACGCCGGCATCCGCAAACATCGCCGCGACCGTCGACTTGCCCATGCCGATCGAACCGGTGAGGCCGAGGATGAGAGGGCGACGATCACTCATGCCGAAAGCAGGGCGCGCAGTTCCGCATCCCGCTCCCGCGGCGGCTCCGCGCCGAAGAACAGGGCGAATGCCAGCGCCGCCTGTCCGATCAGCATCTCGAGACCATCGATCGTCCGCAATCCCCGCGCGCGGGCCGCGGCAAGCAACGGCGTTTCCATTGGCGAATAGACCGCATCGAACACGATCGTATCGGGATAGTAAGGATCGAGATCGATCGGGACGGGCAACTGCCCCGTCATCCCCATCGACGATGCGTTGAAGACGACATGGCTATACCGCTGATCGTCAGGTCCATCATCGGCATTGCGGATCGGGCCCAGACCCTCCAGCCCGGCTGCATGATCCGGCCCGAGTCCGAACAGCTTGGCCAAGGCCACCGCCTTATCGAGCGTACGATTATAGAATTCCAGATCGTACATCGACGCCAGCGCGACGCCGGCTGCGTGTGCGGCACCACCCGCGCCGATGATCTGGGCGTAGGTCGCGACGTGGCAGCGATAGCCGCCGATCCCCCGGTCGGGACGCTTCAACGGCTCGATGATTCCGCCGACATCGGTATTATACCCGATCAGACGGCCGTCACGCGATACGATCGTGTTGATTGCGCCGACCTGCTCCGCAACCGAATCGACCTCATCGACCAGCGCCATAACCGCCATCTTGTGCGGCATGGTGACGTTGCACCCGCGCCAGTCGGGATCGGCTCGGACGCGCTCGAAATACCCCGGAAGATCGTCCGAGGTCACATGCACACGCCCGTAATTCCCGGCCAGCCCCAATGCATCGAGCCAGAATGTGTGGATCAGCGGCGATTTGGACTGGGCGATCGGATCGCCGATCACCTCGGCGCGCGGTGGCGTCATGACATCAGCACGCCGCGGACGCGCAGATAGTCGAGGACCGGCAACAGCGGCAGCCCGAGCACGGTGAACTGACTGCCGTCGATCCGCGAAAACAGCTGCGCACCCGGCCCTTCGATCCTGAAACAGCCGACGCAAGCCCCGATCGCCGGCCATTCGACGTCGAGGTAGGCGTCGATGAACGCGTCCGACAAAGGCCGCACGAACAGATGCGCGGTGTCGACCTCGCGCCACACCGGTCGCCCGCCCTCGACCATCACCGCCGCGCTATGCAGCCGGCTGCGCTTGCCCGACATGCGGCGCAGATGATCGGCAGCGTCCTCGCGGCTGGTCGGCTTGTCGAGCATCGTGCCATCGGCCAGTTCGACCACCGAGTCCGACCCGAGCACCAGCGCGGTTGACTCGCGCGCGGACACCTTCACCGCCTTCAACTGCGCCAGCGCATCCGCCACGTCGCGTGGGGCGGTGCCCGAGCCCAGCAACGACGCCTTCGCCGCATCCTCGTCGACATTCGGCCGCTCGATCGCGAAGGTCACGCCCGCGGCTTCGAGCATCGCCCGGCGCGACGCGCTGCCGGAGGCCAGGATCAGTCTCATCGCTCCACCTTCGGCAAATTGCGTTCGCTGACCAGCGCGATGATCGCCGCGGCGGTTTCCTCGATCGATCGGCGCGTGACGTCGATCACCGGCCAGCCGTTGTCGGCGAACAGGCGGCGCGCATAGGCGACTTCGCGCGCGACCGATTCCTGCTCGACATAGGCCGTCTCGGTCTTCTGGTTGAGCGAGAGCAGGCGGTTGCGGCGGATCTGGACCAGCCGGTCGGTGCTGGTGGTCAGCCCGACCACCAGCGGCTTCTTCAGCTGATAGAGGATCGCCGGCGGCGGACTTTCGACCACGATGGGTATGTTCGCCGCCTTGTATCCGCGGTTGGCGAGGTAGATCGACGTCGGCGTCTTCGACGACCGGCTGACGCCCGCCAGAACGATATCGGCCTCTTCCCAATCGTCCGACGCGATGCCGTCGTCATGCGCGATCGTCCACTGGATCGCCTCCACGCGGGCGAAATAGGCCGCATCGAGCATGTGCTGGCGGCCCGGCCGCGCCTTCGCTTCCTGCCCGAGCAGCCCCGACAGCGCATCGTTCACGCCGTCCAGCGGCGCGACTGCGGGCAAACCCATCGCGCGGCAGCGGTCCTCCAACATCATGCGGATCGCCGGATTGACCAGCGTGAAGAGCACGAGGCCCGGATGCTGGCCGATTTCGGCAAGCACGCGCTCCAGATGCGCTTCGTTGCGGATCATCGGCCAGAAGTGGCGCTGGGTATCGACGTCGTCGAACTGCGCCAGCGCCGCCTTGGCGATATTCTCCAGCGTCTCGCCGGTGGAGTCCGACAGCAGGTGGAGGTGCAGTTTCACCGGCTGGAGCGATCTGTGGACAACATGGGGACGGCGGATAGCGTAAGTCGGCCCGGCCACCAAACCGACAAAATCCGGCCGATTCATCCACCGATATCCACAACGCACATCACAATTCGCCGATCGGTGCACAGGCTGTGGATAACGGGGATAGCGGAATCGAATCGCACGGCTTTCGGCGCTTTTTCCCGGTCAATCTGTTGGCAGAGTCTGGACGGGGAAAGAAACCCCGCTACCCACGCGCCAACAACCTTCAACAACCCTTATATTCTCTTCTTCTTTTTAAGTTGGGACGCGAGTGTGACCGGATCTGCGCCTACGAAACCGCTCCTCCAGACGCTTCGGGGGGATATGCCATCGGTGCCGCCGATGTGGCTGATGCGCCAAGCGGGACGCTATCTGCCGGAGTATCGCGCGCTGAGGGCAGAGAAGGGCGGGTTCCTCGCGCTGGCGACCGATCCGGAGGCAGCGGCGGAAATTACGCTCCAGCCGATCCGTCGCTTCGGCTTCGACGGTGCAATCCTGTTCAGCGATATCCTGATGGTGCCTTGGGCGTTGGGCCAGGACCTGTGGTTCGAAGCGGGGGAGGGGCCACGGCTCGCCCCCAAGCTTACGACCCATGCGGCGATCGATGCGCTGGGTCTGGCGGATACCGCCAAGCTCCAGCCGATCTACGACACCTGCACCCGCGTCGCCGCGGCGTTGCCTCCAGAAGTCACCTTCCTCGGCTTTGCAGGATCGCCTTGGACGGTCGCGACCTACATGATCGCGGGGCAGGGCTCGAAGGACCAGGCGGAGGCGCGGACGCTCGCCTATGCAGACCGGGCTGCGATGACGGCGCTGGTCGACCGGATCGTCGACCTGACCGTCGACTATCTGGCACAGCAGATCGCGCATGGCGTGGAGGCGGTGCAGCTGTTCGACAGCTGGGCCGGAAGCCTCAGCCCGACGCAGTACGAGGATTGGGTGATCGCCCCCAACGCCCGCATCGTCGCGGCCCTGCACCAGCGTTGCCCGGGTACGCCGGTCATCGGATTCCCCAAGGGATCGGGGGCGAAGCTGGTCGATTACGTGGCCGGCGTGCGGCCCGATGCGGTCGGTCTGGACGAGACGGTCGATCCCGCCTGGGCGAACGCCGTGCTCCCGACCGACCTGCCGGTGCAGGGCAACCTCGATCCGATCGCGCTGTTCGCCGGGGGCGACGCGCTCGACGCCGGGATCGACCGCATCCTGGACGCCTTCACCGACCGACCGCACATCTTCAACCTGGGTCACGGCATCGGTCAATTTACACCGATCGAGCATGTTCAGCAGCTGATCGATCGCGTACGGTCGCCGCGATGACCAACCTTCTCGGCCAATCCTATCTGTGGGTGAAGGCGGTGCACATCGTCTTCGTGATCTTCTGGATGGCCGGGCTGTTCATGCTGCCGCGCTATCTGGTCTATCATCAGGAGGGGCTGGGCGATTCAAGGGAAGAAGCGCGCTGGACGAAGCGCGAGGGCGTCCTTCGCCGGATGATCCTGACGCCGTCGCTGGTCATCGTCTGGGTGCTCGGGCTGTTGCTCGCCGCCAATGCCGGGCTGTTCGACGGCGTGCCGGGCCTGGGGTGGCTCCATGCCAAGCTGCTCGTCGTGCTGCTGCTCAGCGGCTATCACGGCTGGGCGATCGGCTATGCCCGCAAGCTGCAGTCGGGTCACGCGACGCTGACCGGCCGCCAGCTGCGGCTGATCAACGAAGTTCCGGCGCTGGCCGCGATCCTGATCGTCATACTTGTGGTGGTAAAACCCTTCTGAGCCGGGTTGACTTGGGCGAAGGCGAATCCTAACTCGCTTTCAATCGCGATCCGCAGCCCTGCGGGCGCGTCTTCCTCGCCTCTCGTTCGCGCCACCCGTCGACTGTCGACACCGCAGCGCCCGAAAATCCCCCGACAGCCTCCAAGTCCGGACGCCACAGATGCATTTCAAAGATCTGAAGAAGAAGAGCCCCGCCGAACTGGTCAGCATGGCCGAGGAGCTGGGCGTCGAGAGCGCGTCGACCCTGCGCAAGCAGGATCTGATGTTCGCGATCCTGAAGGTGCTGGCGGAAAACGGTGACCAGATCATGGGTCTGGGCACGATCGAGGTGCTGCCCGACGGCTTCGGCTTTCTGCGCTCGCCGGAAGCGAACTATCTGGCTGGGCCGGACGACATCTACATCTCGCCCAACCAGGTGCGGAAATACGGCCTGCGCACGGGCGACACGGTCGAGGGCGAGATCCGGGGCCCCAAGGACGGCGAACGCTATTTCGCGCTGACCAAGCTGCTCAAGGTCAATTTCGACGATCCCGACGCTGTCCGTCACCGCGTCAATTTCGACAACATGACCCCGCTGTATCCGGAACAGAAGCTCGTCCTCGACCAGCTCGACCCGACGCAGAAGGACAAGTCGGCGCGCGTCATCGACATCGTCTCGCCACAGGGCAAGGGCCAGCGAACCCTGATCGTCGCGCCGCCGCGCGTCGGCAAGACGGTGATGCTGCAGAACATCGCCAAGGCGATCACCGACAACCATCCTGAAGTCTTCCTGCTCGTCCTGCTGATCGATGAGCGTCCGGAAGAAGTCACCGACATGCAGCGCAGCGTGAAGGGCGAAGTCGTCAGCTCGACCTTCGACGAACCCGCCACGCGTCATGTCCAAGTCGCTGAAATGGTTATCGAAAAGGCCAAGCGCCTGGTCGAGCACAAGAAGGATGTCGTCATCCTGCTCGATTCGATCACGCGTCTGGGTCGTGCCTACAACACCGTGGTGCCGAGCTCGGGCAAGGTGCTGACCGGCGGTGTCGATGCGAATGCGCTCCAGCGCCCGAAGCGTTTCTTCGGCGCGGCGCGCAATATCGAGGAGGGCGGCTCGCTCTCGATCATCGCCACCGCGCTGATCGACACCGGCAGCCGCATGGACGAGGTCATCTTCGAAGAGTTCAAGGGCACCGGCAACTCGGAAATCGTCCTCGACCGAAAGGTGGCGGACAAGCGCATCTTCCCGGCGCTCGACGTCGGCAAGTCGGGTACCCGCAAGGAAGAGCTGCTGGTCGAGAAGGACAAGCTCACCAAGATGTGGGTGCTGCGCCGCATCCTCATGCAGATGGGTACCGTCGACGCGATGGAGTTCCTGCTCGACAAGATGAAGAATTCGAAGACCAACGACGATTTCTTCGACAGCATGAATCAGTGACGGCTGCGGCCTGCGGCGGCCCGCCGCAGGACTCGCACCGGCACGGCCGGCGGGTGCAACCCGGCCGACGGCGTGGGCTTCGCCCACGCCTTTTTTTTACCCGAACGCGACCATCGCCCGTCATTAAACGTGAATTAGGCTTCTCCTGCTATCGGCAGACGCATGGAACAGCCGTCCCGTCCTCTCAGAGCCGATCGAACGAGCGTGATGCTTACCGGTGTCCTGCACCGCCAGAACACGGCGTCGCCGACCACGCACCGCGTAGTCAATCTGTCGGCGACCGGCCTGCGCATGTCGGCGGTCGAGGGGCTGAGCGTCGGCGAGATGATCGCGGTGACGATCGGTCTGGTCGAAAGCGTGCTGGCCCGCGTCGTGCGGGTGGACGAGGGATCGGTCGCGATCGCCTTTGTCGAACCGATCGATGTGGTCGAAGCCCGCAAGCGGCGGCGCGATGTCGGTGCGATCGTGCCACGCGCCGGATGGCTGGGCGAAATGCAGGACGCGTACGGCAAGCACTGACGCCAGCCTTTCCCGGCTATCCCCTAGCGACGAACCCGGCTATCGCTCGGACCATGACCGAACTTTGGCAACATATCGTCGCGGATTTCAGCAATATCGGCTCTCCTGCCGCGCTCAGCGCCTTCCTGCAGGTGCTGTTGATCGACGTGATGCTGGCGGGCGACAATGCGATCGTCGTCGGCGCGCTGGCGGCGGGCCTGCCGGCCGACCAGCGCAAGAAGGTCATCCTGATCGGCATCATGGCCGCGCTGGTCCTGCGCATCCTCTTCGCGCTGGCCGTCACGCAGCTGATGCAGGTCGTCGGGCTGATCTTCGCCGGCGGCCTCCTGCTGCTGTGGGTATCGTGGAAGATGTGGCGCGAACTGCGCCAGGATGCCGGCCACGACGAGGAACTGGGCAATCTGAAGCCCGCCAAGAGCTTTGCCGGTGCCGCCTGGGCGGTTGCCGTCGCCGACGTATCGATGAGCCTGGACAACGTCCTGGCGGTCGCCGGTGCCGCGCGCGAGCATCCGGGCATCCTCGTCATCGGCCTGCTGCTGTCGGTCGCGCTGATGGGTCTCGCTGCCAACATCATCGCCAAGTACATCGAGCGTTATCGCTGGATCGCCTACGTAGGCCTGCTGGTCATCCTCTATGTCGCCGGCAAGATGATCTACGAAGGCTATATCGACCCGCAGGTGGGGCTGGGCACGCTGTTCTGAGGAACGGGCGTCAAACCACGAATCTAAACGGGGCGGCCGGTCAGGACCGCCCCTTTTCGTATCAGCCGAGATGCTCGGCGAAGAAGGCCGTGGTCGCCGCATCCGCACGGTCGGCGGCCTCCGGCGAGCGGCGGTCGCCCATTTCGGTCGCGAAGCCGTGATCCTCGCCCGGATAGTCGAGCAACGTCACCTTCGGGTGATCGTCCAGCCCCTCATGCATCTTGGCCTGCGTTTCCGTATCGACGAACCCGTCGTCGCCGGCGATGTGGAGGAGCAGTGGGTGCGCGATCGCCTGCGCCTCGCGCAGCAGGTCGGGGATACCGACCGCGTAATAGCCCACGCTGGCGTCGACGTCCGTCCGCGCCGCCGTCATATAGGCCAGACGCCCGCCCAGGCAGTAGCCGACGCAGCCGACCTTGCCGCCTTCGACCTCGGATCGCGCCCAGCGAATCGTCGCCTCGATATCGCGAACGCCGGCGTCCTGGTCGAACTTGCCCATCAGGCCCAGCGCCCGCTCCATTTCTTCAGGCATGTCGGGATCGAGCTGGATGCCCGGCTCCAGGCGCCAGAACAGATCCGGGGCAACCGCCAGATAGCCATCTTCGGCCATTCGGTCGCATTTGCGGCGGATGCCGGGGTTCACGCCGAAGATTTCCTGGATCACGACGATTGCGGCCCGCGGCGTGCCGGCGGGGCGGGCGACATAGGCGGCGAACCGGCCGTCTTCGTCCAGCGTGGGGATCGTCGTGTCGGTCATTCGGACATGCTCCTGTCAGGGAAAGATTGCGGACGCCTACGCATCGCGCGCATAGGTTGCGACAAGCGCAACGCTAACATGGGGAAAAGGGCGCATGAAGATCAACGTCGAGATCGATTGTACGCCGGAAGAAGCGCGCGCGGCGATGGGCCTGCCCGATCTGACCCCTTTGCATGACCGCTATGTGTCGATGATGCTCGAGACGATGCAGGGCGGGGTACCGCCCGAAATGATCGAGACAATGATGAAGAACTGGGCGCCGATGGGCGAGGCGGGCATGAATTTCTGGCGCCAGATGTTCGAGGCGGGCACCAAGACCGGCGGATGACCGACACGATCTTCGCGTTATCGAGCGGCGCGCCACCGGCCGCGTTGGCAGTTGTGCGGATCAGCGGATCGCAGGCCTTTGCCGCAGTCCGCGCTCTGACCGGGGGGCAACTGCCGGCCCCGCGCCGGGCGAGTCTGCGCCGGCTGAACGACCCTGCCAGCGGAGACGCGATCGACCGGGCCCTGGTCATCCTGTTCCCCGGACCCGAAACCGCGACCGGCGAAAACCTCGCCGAGCTGCACCTGCATGGCAGCCGAGCGGTCGTCCGGCGGATGGAGTCGGTTCTTGGTGACCTACCGGGCCTGCGGGCGGCGCAACCGGGCGAATTCACCCGCCGCGCACTGGAATCGGGACGGATCGACCTGACCGAAGCGGAAGGTCTCGCCGACCTGCTCTCGGCAGAGACGGAGGGCCAGCGCCGCGCGGCACTGCGCGCGGCCGAGGGGCATCTGCGTCAGCGGATCGAGGGCTGGAACGACCGGCTGATCGGTCTGTCGGCGATGATCGAAGCGGCGATCGATCACAGCGACGAACCCGACGCGGTCGACGAGGACGGCATCATCGGCGCCGTGCGGGGCGGTGTAGGGCGGTTGGCGGACGACATCGCGACCTTGCTTGCGCAACCGCCCGTCGAACGCCTGCGCGATGGCATCCGGGTGGTGCTGGCCGGCCCCCCGAACAGCGGCAAGTCGACATTGCTGAACCGCCTGATCGGGCGCGAAGCGGCGATCGTCTCGCCCATCGCGGGCACCACGCGCGACCGGATCGAGGCACCCGTCGTGCGTAACGGCATCGCCTGGGTGCTGACCGACACTGCCGGGCTGGCGGAAGAGACCGACGATCCGATCGAAGCGATCGGCATCGCCCGCACGCGCGAAAGCGTCGCCGCGGCTGATCTGGTCCTTTGGCTGGGCGACGACGAACCCGCCGACGTCGCAAGCGATGTCATTCTCGTCCACCCGCGTGCCGACCGACCCGATCGACAGATTGCGCCGGACGGCCGGATCGCCGTGTCGGCGCTGGACGACACTGGCGATAGGGCCCTGTGGCAGCGGATGACGCAAATTGCTCAAGCCATGCTGCCGGCGGACGATGTGCCCGCGCTCAATCAGCGGCAGCGGATTCTATGCGGCGCTGCACAGCAATCTTTGTGCATCGCAGCACAGTCGATGGACGCGCTGGTCATCGCCGAGGAACTGCGCCTCGCGCGTGCAGCATTCGATGCAATCACGGGACGATCGCATGTCGAGGATGTGCTTGACGCGCTGTTCGGCCGATTTTGCATCGGTAAATAGTGTTCCACGTGGAACGCGACTTTGACGTTGCGTCTCAGTCGGCATACATCGCGCGTCCGTGAACAGTTTCGATGTCATCGTTATCGGCGGCGGTCATGCCGGAACCGAAGCGGCTGCCGCTGCAGCGCGCCGGGGGGCGCGTGTCGCTCTCGTCACGTTCGATGCCACGAAGGTCGGCGCGATGTCCTGCAATCCTGCAATCGGCGGGATCGGCAAAGGGCATCTGGTGCGCGAGGTCGATGCTCTTGATGGTCTTATCGCACGCGCCGCCGATGCCGCCGCGATCCATTACCGTATGCTCAACCGCAGCAAGGGTGTCGCGGTGCAGGGGCCGCGCATCCAGGCCGACCGCAAGCTTTATTCAGGGGCAATCCAGCGGGCGATCGCAGCCTTAGCCAATATCGCCGTCGTCGAGGGCGAAGCGGATGCGCTGGTATGCGACGCAGGCGGTGCGGTGGCAGGCGTCGAATTAGGCGACGGAAGTCTACTGCCGGCACGATCCGTTGTGATCGCGACGGGTACCTTCCTGGGCGGTCGCATCTTCCGCGGGGAATGGCGGGCGGAAGGCGGGCGGGTACACGAACGCGCGGCGACCCGCCTTGGCCACCAGCTGCGATCCTTGGGGCTGCCGCTCGGTCGTTTGAAGACCGGCACCCCGCCGCGGCTGGATGGTCGGACGATCGACTGGGCGCGGCTGGAAGAGCAGGCGAGCGACGACATCGCGTGGACGATGTCGCCGATGACCCGTGGCCCTCGGCTCCCGCAGATCGCCTGCGGCGTGACGCGGACGACCCAGCGGACGCACGATATCATTCGCAGCGGCCTCGACCGTTCGCCGCTGTTCAGCGGCGCGATCGAGGGCGGGGGACCGCGCTACTGCCCGTCAATCGAGGACAAGGTGCACCGCTTCGGCGACCGCGAAGGGCATCAGCTTTTCCTGGAGCCAGAGGGGCTCGATGATGCGCTGGTCTATCCCAACGGCATTTCGACTTCACTGCCCGACGATATCCAGGCAGCGATGATCGCGTCCATACCCGGCCTTGAGCACTGCCGGATCGTCGAGCCGGGATACGCGGTCGAGTATGACTATCTCGACCCGCGGTCGCTCGGCGGCGATCTGCAATCGCGGGCCATACCGGGACTATTCTGTGCAGGGCAGATCAACGGAACGACGGGTTATGAGGAAGCGGCCGGGCAGGGGCTCGTCGCCGGTTTGAACGCAGCAGCCGTTGCGTGCGACATGGCGCCGGTTCTGCTCGACCGGAGCGACAGTTATCTGGGTGTGATGATCGACGACCTCACCCTACAGGGGGTGACCGAACCGTATCGGATGCTGACCGCCCGTGCCGAGCACCGGTTGTGGCTGCGCGCGGACAATGCGGAAACGCGTTTTTCGGTAATCGGAGAGGCGGCGGGGTGCCTGTCACCCGAGCGTTCCCGACACCTTTCCGAACGTCGTGAGGCCCGATCGCATGTCGACAAGCTGCTCGCTGCGATTGCGTCGTCCGACGACATGCGGCGACGTGGGGCGAACGTCGGCGCGGATGGCGCGAAGCGATCTTTTCGCGAATGGTTGCGTTTTCCAGGCGTCCAGCGCGAGCATGTGCTGGCAAGCGACGCGACGGTCGATGACGACGCAGTAGCCGAAGCGATCGAGGACGCCCGCTATGCGCCCTACCTCGAACGACAGGCGCAGGACGTTGCCGAGCGTCGCCGGGCCGCTGCGACGCCGCTGCCACCGGTGCTCGACTATCGTTCCGTTCCCGGTCTCTCGAACGAAATGATCGAGCGTCTGACCGCGTCTCGCCCGTCGACGCTCGACGATGCTTCGCGTGTGCGGGGGATTTCTCCCGCCGCCTTATCGGCGATTTTGCTTCACGTGAAACGGCAGGCGGCATGACCAAGGACGACGCGAAGCGCTGGTTGGCCGAGCGATATGATGCGGCCGCGCTTGACCGACTAGCCGACTATGTCGATCTGCTGCTCGCCGAAGCCGACCGTCAGAATCTGATTTCTGCCGCAACAGTCCCATCGGTATGGACGCGACATATTGTCGATTCTGCGCAATTGCTCGATCATGCGCCCTCTGATTGGAAGCATTGGGTGGATATCGGGGCGGGGGCGGGACTGCCCGGTCTGGTGGTCGCGGCGTTATCCAAGCGAGCGGTGACATTGATCGAGCCGCGCAAACTGCGTGTCGAGTTTCTTCAGCGCTCCGCCGATACGCTCGGTCTGTCGAAGGTCCAAGTCATCCACGCCAAGGCCGAACGCGTCTTCGACATTGCGATGGCAGACGTAATCTCTGCGCGGGCCGTCGCCAAATTAGAGGCGTTGCTCGCCGCATCTCGTGGCTTTGTCTCGAAGCGGAGTGTTTTCATTCTGCCGAAAGGCGAAAGCGCTCAATCGGAAGTGGCGAGTGCAAGTCGGACGTGGCATGGTACGTTTCACGTGAAACACAGCATCGTCGATCCAAATTCGGGCATCGTCGTCGCCAGCGGAGTGGCCGCGCGATGAAAGTCATCGCCATCGCAAATCAGAAGGGCGGGGTGGGTAAGACTACCACGGCGATCAATGTCGGCACGGCGCTCGCCGCGACGGGATCGCGGGTGCTGCTGATCGACCTCGACCCGCAGGGCAATGCCTCGACGGGTCTGGGCATCAAGCGCAATGATCGGCACACGTCGAGCTACGACCTGCTGGTCGGTGAGGGCAAGTTGGCCGATGCCGCGATCGCCACGCAGGTCCCGCGCCTCGACGTGGTCCCTGCGACGGTCGACCTGTCGGGCGCGGAAATCGAGCTGATCGATTTCGAAGCGCGTACCCACCGGCTCGACCGCACCGTCCAGCGCAGCGATGCGCGGTGGGACGTCGTGCTGATCGACTGTCCGCCTTCGCTCGGGCTGTTGACAATCAACGCGATGGTCGCGGCGCACGCGTTGCTCGTGCCGCTGCAGTGCGAGTTCTTCGCGCTGGAGGGGCTCAGCCAGTTGCTGAGCACCGTCGAGCGCATCCGCTCGCGCTTCAATCCGGGGCTGTCGATCCTGGGCGTCGTGTTGACAATGTTCGATCGTCGCAATCGCCTGACCGACCAGGTGTCGGACGACGTGCGCGCGGTGCTGGGAAAGGTCGTGTTCGACACCGTCATTCCGCGCAATGTCCGCCTGTCCGAAGCGCCCAGCCACGGTCTGCCTGCGCTGATCTACGATCACCGCTGCACGGGCTCGCAAGCCTATATCGCGCTCGCTCGCGAACTGATCCTTCGTCTCCCCAATGTCGCCAAGGCCGCCGCATGATCGACGACACGCCTGCACCTGCCGGTCGCAAAGCCCGCTCGGGTCTTGGTCGTGGCTTGAGCGCCTTGCTCGGCGACGCGGTGGTCGAAGCGCCGGTCAACGGGGAGGGTGGGTCGGTCCCCTCGGGTGTCCGCACGCTCCCGGTCAGTGCGATGAGACCGCACCCAGGGCAGCCGCGTCGACACTTCGATGAGGACAAGCTTGAAGAACTTTCGCGCTCGATCGCGCAGCGCGGGCTGATCCAGCCGATCGTCGTGCGCCCGCACGGCCACGACTATCAAATCGTCGCCGGCGAACGCCGCTGGCGCGCGGCGCAACGCGCACGGCTCCACGAAGTGCCGGTCATCGTCCGCGAGCTGAGCGACGCCGATACGATGGAAATCGCGCTGGTCGAAAACATCCAGCGCGCCGACCTCAACGCGATCGAAGAGGCGGAGGCCTATCGCCGGCTGATCGACCAGTTCGGCCACACTCAGGAAGTGCTCGGTAAGCTGGTCGACAAGTCCCGTAGCCACATCTCGAACCTGTTGCGCCTGCTAGACCTGCCCGAAGGCGTGCGGACGATGGTCGTCACGGGCGAACTGGAGATGGGCCACGCCCGCGCGCTTATCGGCGCGCCCGATCCGGTGGCGCTGGCTCGCCGCGTCGTCGACGAGGGGCTGTCGGTGCGCGAAACCGAAAAGCTCGCTCGCGCGGTGAAGCCCGAGGGGCGCAAGGGCAAGGCGTCGTCTTCGGCATCGAACGGCGCGCCCGACGCCGACATCAACGCGCTCGAACGTCAGCTCGGCGACCTGCTCGGCCTGACCATCCGTATCGCGCATAGCGAGAAGGGCGGCACGCTGACGCTCAACTATTCGACGCTCGACCAGCTCGACATGGTCTGCCAGCGTCTTAGCGGCGAGCGGATCTAGGCCCCACGAGAGGCGCTACCGTCGCTTCGCTGCCCGCGCGATCGAGAGTATGTCGTGCTGGGCGGTGACCGCCGCTGGATTCCCGCCGGTCAGCAGCCCACGTTCGGCCCGCCGTACGCGCGAAACGGCCGCCGCAATCTGCGGCGTCGTCCAGCGGCGCAGCGCGGTGATCGTTGCCGGGCGCTCCTTCCAGAACACGCGGTGCCGCTCGACGACGATGTCGGGCGACTCGCCGCGATCGACCTCACCGCGCATATCCGCCAAGGAAATCAGTCGCTTGGCGAGTCCGCGTAGCATCGGGATCGTCATCCCTGCCGCGTCGACGCCCAGCAACTCGCGACCCAGCGTCGCAGCATCGCCATCGATCGCCGCGGTGATCGCGGTCGCCATTTCGCTCTCGGCGATGTTGGCGCCGATCTGCGCGAGCTCGTCCTCGCCAGCGTCCCGTGGCCGGTCGGGAGCGGCGTCGAGGAACAACGCCAGCTTCTCGATCTCCCGCGTCAGCACCGCACGGTCACCGCCGCTCGCCTCGAAAAGTGCAGCCGCCGTGTCGCCGGTCAGACGAAGCCCGTGCTCTCGGGCGATTCCCGTCGCCAGTCGTGCGGCGTTCATTCCCTCCGGCTGATAGCAGGCCAGCGCCATCGCCGCGGGGTTCGACACGGCCGTTTTGACCAGCTTGCCGGTCGCCTTGGCGGATGGCGCGATCGCGACGACCGGATTGCCGGCAGAGGCGGCGGACAGCAGTAGGTCGACCGCTTCGACCGATTCCTCACCCATGGCGGTCACCCGGATGTAGCGCGCGCCGCCGAATAGCGAGATGGAGGCGGCTTCGTCGGCCAGACGCCCGGGATTGGCCTTCAGCGCGGACCCGTCGAGGTCGATCCTCTCGGCATCCGCGCCCATCGCTCGCCCCAGACGCGCGGCATATTCCATCGCGCCGGCCTCATCTGGGCCGTGGAGCAGGAACAGGCGGGGGCCGTTACCGCCACGTTTGGCGGCGTCGTCGATCGCCGAGGCCATCCCGGCGGCGGTCGCCTTCACTGCGCCTGCGACCGTTGGGCGTAGAGCGCGATGCGGGCGACGATCTTGTCGGCAAGAATGCCCGAGAGGCGTTCCAGGGCGGTCTGTTCGGCCGCGATCGTGGCATATTCCGATCCGACGACGTCGACACCGGCGTCTGACCCTGCGGTATCGTCGACGACGGTCAGCCCGCTCGTCAAATCGACCAATTGATACCGCGCGCGCAGCGTCCGCCGCTCGCGCGTGATCGAATCGTCGCGTCGCACGCCCAGGCCGATGATCGAATCGTCCAACTTGATATCGAGCCGGTAGCGCGGAGAGGACCCCTCGACCGCTGCCAGCCGATCCTTGAGCGCGCTGCCGACCAGCCAACCGGCTTGGCCCGCGATCGGCGTGATCTGGACCTGCGACAGCACGCCGCGCGCCGGACTTGCCGCGCCGCCATAGAGCGGGCGCAGGCCGCACCCGGCGAGCGTCAGCAGTAGCGCGATCGAGGCGGCGGCGCGCTTCATGCGACGATGTTCACCAGACGATCGGGCACGACGATGACTTTCTTGGGGACAGCGCCCTCCAGAATGCGCTGAACGCCGGCCGATGCAAGCGCCGCGGCCTCCAGCGCGTCCTTGGCCGATCCCTTGGGAACGGTCAGCGTGTCACGCAGCTTGCCGTTGACCTGCACCGCGATAGTGACCGAGTCGTCGATCAGCAGCGCCGGATCGACTGCGGGCCAGGCGGCGTCGGCGACCAGGCCGTCCTGGCCCAGCACGCTCCAGGCCTCCTCCGCCATGTGCGGGATCATCGGCGCGACCAGTCGGACGAGTGTGGCCACGGCCTGTGCCTTCGACGCCGACGGCTTGGCCTTTTCGATCGCGCTGGTCAGTTCGTACAGCTTGGCGACGGCCTTGTTGAACGCCAGCGCCTCGACATCTTCGGCGACGCCGGCGATCGTGCGGTGTAGCTTGCGGTCGAGATCGGCATCGGCGCCTTCGCCGGCTTCGACACCCTCGACCAGACGCCACACGCGCTGAACGAAGCGCCACGCACCCTCGATGCCCGCTTCGCTCCACGGCAGGTCGCGCTCGGGCGGGGAGTCGCTGAGCATGAACCAGCGGACCGCATCCGCGCCGTAGCGATCGACGATCGGTGACGGATCGACCGTGTTCTTCTTCGACTTGGACATCTTCTCGACGCGGCCAACCGTTACTGGTTCGCCGGTCGCGATGACCTTGCCGTCGGCGACCTGCTCGGGCGCCAGCCAGGTGCCGGCTGGGTCCTTGTAGGTTTCGTGTGTCACCATGCCTTGCGTGAACAGCCCGGCGAAAGGCTCGGCGACGTCGATCTTGCCGACCCGGCGCAGCGCGCGGGTCCAGAAGCGCGCGTAGAGCAGGTGGAGGATCGCATGTTCGACCCCGCCGATATATTGCCCGACCGGCAACCAGCTCTCGGCGACTCCCGTGTCGAACGGCTGATCGTCGGGCTGGCTGGCGAAGCGGATGAAATACCAGCTCGAGTTGACGAAGGTGTCGAGCGTGTCGGTTTCACGCCGCGCTTCGGCCCCGCAGGACGGACAGGCGACATGCTTCCAGGTCGGGTGACGATCGAGCGGGTTGCCCGGCACGTCGAAGCTGACATCGTCCGGCAGCACGACCGGCAGCTGGTCCTTCGGCACCGGCACCACGCCGCACGCGTCGCAGTGGATGATCGGGATCGGCGTGCCCCAATAGCGCTGGCGACTGACGCCCCAATCGCGCAGGCGCCACACGGTCGTGCCGTCGCCCCAGCCACCCGCCTCGGCGCGGCTGATCACCGCACGTTTCGCGTCGACGACGTCCATGCCATCGAGGAAGTGCGAATTCACCAGCGTGCCGGGGCCGGTGTAGGCCTCCGCGTCGGTAAATCCCGGGGCGATCTTATCCCCCTCCGACACAACGCGGCGGATCGGCAGCGCGTATTTGGTCGCGAATTCGAAATCGCGCTGGTCGTGCGCCGGCACGCCGAAAACGGCACCGGTGCCATAGTCCATCAACACGAAGTTCGCGATGTAGACCGGCAGCTGGATCGACGGGTCGAGCGGATGCGTCGCGCGGATGCCGGTGTCATAGCCCAGCTTCTCCTGAGTCTCGATCTCCGCCGCCGACGTTCCACCCGCCTTGCATGCGACGATGAAGTCCGCGACCGCCGGATCGCCCGCCATCGCCTGTGCGATCGGGTGATCGGCCGCGACCGCGACGAAGCTTGCACCGAAGATCGTGTCCGGACGCGTCGTGAAGACCTCGACCTCGCCGCCATCGCTTAGGGCGAAGCGGAACCGCAGGCCTTCGGACTTGCCGATCCAGTTCTCCTGCATCAGCCGCACCTTGTCGGGCCAATGCTCGAGCGTGCCGAGGCCGTCGAGCAACTCGTCGGCGAAGTCGGTGATCTTCAGGAACCACTGGTTCAGCTTGCGCTTCTCGACCAGCGCGCCCGACCGCCAGCCGCGGCCGTCGATGACCTGTTCGTTGGCCAGCACGGTCATGTCGACCGGGTCCCAGTTGACCGCGGACTCCTTGCGATAGACGAGGTCCGCGGCCAGCAGGTCGAGGAACAGCGCCTGTTCATGCCCGTAATAGGTCGGGTCGCACGTCGCGAACTCGCGCGTCCAGTCGAGCGCGAAGCCCAGTCGCTTCAGCTGGGCCTTCATCGCGGCGATATTGTCGTAGGTCCAGGCGCCCGGATGCACGCCCTTTTCCATCGCGGCGTTTTCCGCCGGCATGCCGAACGCGTCCCAGCCCATCGGGTGGAGCACTTCGTGGCCGGTCATCCGGCGGAAGCGCGCCAGTACGTCGCCCATCGTGTAGTTGCGAACGTGCCCCATGTGGATCTTCCCCGACGGATAGGGGAACATCTCAAGGACGTAGCTCTTGGGCTTTGCGCTCGAATCGTCGGCGGCGAAGGTGCCGCGCTCGTCCCACGCCGCCTGCCACTTGGCATCGGCGACGG
Source organism: uncultured Sphingomonas sp. (assembly GCA_913776045.1). Classification (GTDB taxonomy): domain Bacteria; phylum Pseudomonadota; class Alphaproteobacteria; order Sphingomonadales; family Sphingomonadaceae; genus Sphingomonas. The sequence goes on along the minus strand of CAJYOI010000035.1, from coordinate 13,789 downwards.
ACGCGTTGAACCGCGACACTGACACTGTCGAAACCTCTTTACTTGGTGATCGCGCCGCGGCGCAGGTCGCGTGCGCGGGTCAGGATGATGTCTTCCAACTTCTGCACGGTCGCCGCCTGGACCGGCGCTGCGACCCACTGGCCGCCCTGGTTGATCTGGCGGAGCGCCGCGACGCGGACGGCGTCGGCGCGCAGGTCCTGGTCCAGGATCGACACGGTGACCTTCATGCGTTCGGTCGGGGTGTTGGGGTTCGTATACCAGTCGGTCACGATGACGCCGCCGTTCGAATCGGTCTGCAGCAGCGGCATGAAGCTCAGCGTGTCGAGCGACGCGCGCCACAGATAGCTGTTCACGCCGATCGTCGTCACCTTCGACGCGGCGAGGTCGGCGTTGGGACGGTCCCCCCGGCCGCAACCGGCAAGCGCGATCAGGGTCAGGCTCACGAGGGCGATACGCGAACGCGAAATCATGGGGCAGTCCTCAATGGTACGACAAGGGCGTCAGGCGACACGCCTCTATAGACTGACGGTGCGGGGCCGCAAGCTCGCGGCCACCTGTGGATATGCTGCAACACTCAGACATAAAAGAATCCTTGTGGTGGAACATCGGGGTCATTGCGTGGTACCGCTCGCATCAGGAGTGGGAGTCACATGATCGCTATGCGCGTCATTGCAGGAACGGGGCTGGTTGCGGCAATTGCCGCGGCCGTCGCCATCGCGCCTGCGATCGGTGCCGAAGACGGTCGTCTGGCGCCGCGCCGCCTGTCGCCGTCGGTCGAGGGGCTGGGGTCGTTCACCCCCGCCTCGGGCGACCCGCGACTCGCCGCCGCCCTCGCCCGTGCCGGCATCTCGGGCAACGGTTTCCGCTTCACGCCGTCCAGCGCGGGCCGCGCCGGTTCGCGCGCCGTGACGGTCGCGGTCCAGGCGCGGTCGAGCCGTACCGCGGCCCCCGTGGGTGCCGACCGCATCGCGATCAACGCATCGTCGGCCACCGCCGCGCCGATCGCCTATAATCTGGGCGTCGCCGTGGGGTGGAAGCGCTTCGCGATTTCGGGCGATCTCGCCAAGATCGATCTCGCCGGCCAGCCGGGTAGCCGCGAAGTGGCCGATCTAGGCATCAGCTACACCGGCAAGTCGTTCGCCGGTCGGGTCAAGGCTGAATCGTCGAAACCCGGCGCCGACCAGCCCCGCCTGATCGCGGATGCCCCCAGCTATTCGCTCGACGTCGGCGGCGCCTATTCGATCGCCCGCAACCTCGATCTGACCGCCGGCGTCCGCTACAGGACCGAACGCGACCGCCTGCCGCAGTTGGCCGACCAGCGTCGGGACAGCCAGTCGGTGTACGTCGGGACCGCGTTCCGGTTCTAAGGTTCGCGCAGGAAATTAGCGGACGCTAATTTCCGCCTCGGCGCGAACCACGGCCAACATCGCGAAGCGACCGACGGCGCGAATTCACTTCGCGCCGCGCGTACCGGACCTATCGACGCTATCGGGCAATCTTCCCGCCCCCGCGGTCTCACGGCCGGTGCTAACCAAGCATCGATTCCAGCCCACCCATACACCCCCATCGCCCGCAACCGCCGCGCCCGGCGCGCATTCATTCCGCCCAGCGCGATCACCGGCACCTGCGCCCCGCGGACCAGCAACCCGAACCGCACGACGCCCATCCCTCGCGCCCCGACATGGGACCGCGTGGCGAACATCGGCGACACGAACACCGCATCCGCACCGCTGCGCCCCGCCGCGACGATCTCCGCGCGGTCATGCGCCGCCCGTGTGCTCATGCCACACCGCGCTCGCCCGTTATGCATGCCGCCGCTGCCGACCAGCCCGCGCGTCCCCAGAACGACCAGCCCGCGCGCCCGCGCGATCCGCTCGACCCGCGCCAGCACCACGCGGCGTTCTGCCAGCGGCAGCCCATAGTGGCGCACCACCACACCCGCACCGCGCGGCAACCGCTCCAGCGCGTCCCACAATGCGTCGCCCATCCGCTCGTCGGTCATGAGCCAAAGGCGGGGCAGGGGGTGGCGGCGGCGCATCGCGGCTTCTATAGCGCGCGCCATGCCGAACGACGATCCCGCGAGCCGCCTGGCCGCGATCCACGCGACCATTGCCTATGGCTGCAAGCTGGCCGGACGCGATCCTGCCGCCGTCACGCTGATTGCGGTGTCGAAGATGCACGACGCCCAAACGATCCGCCCGTTGATCGCGGCCGGGCAACGCGTGTTCGGTGAAAATCGCGTGCAGGAGGCGGCCGAGAAATGGCCGGCGCTGCGTGAGGAGACGCCGGGAATCGCGCTGCATCTGGTCGGTCAGCTCCAGTCGAACAAGGCGGCCGACGCGGTTGCGCTGTTCGACGCGATCCATTCGGTCGACCGCCCGTCGCTGGTCGCAGCGCTCGCGCGGGCGATGGATGCGCAGGACCGACGTCTGCCATGCTTCGTCCAGGTCAACATCGGCGACGAACCGCAAAAGGGCGGCTGCGCGGTTGCCGACCTGCCCGCGCTGCTGGCCGAAGCCCGCGCCGCCAACTTTTCGGTCGCCGGGCTGATGTGCGTGCCCCCCGCCGACCTCGAACCCGCGCCCTATTTCGCGCTGCTGGCAAAGATCGCGCGCGACGAAGGGGTGGGCGGCCTCAGCATGGGCATGAGCAGCGACCTGGAAACTGCCGTCCGCATCGGCGCGACCCACGTCCGCGTCGGCACCGCGCTGTTCGGGGCGCGGGCGTGACGCCGCTGCCGGTTCGCTTCGGTGCGCTGCTGTTCGATTTCGACGGCGTGCTCGTGGAAACCGAATATGCCGGCAATAAACATATAGCCGACTATCTGACCGGCATCGGCCACCCGACGACCGCGCAGGAGTCGATGGACCAGTTCATGGGCCTGTCGGGCGCAGACTTCATCGCGGCGATCGAACGCTGGATCGGCCGCGCGCTGCCGCAAGACTTCGCGACCGCGCGCGAGGCGGAGAATGCCCGTGCGATCCGGGACGGCGTCGGCGCGGTGGCGGGGGCGGTCGCCTTCGTCCGCGCGCTGCCCGCGCACCTGCCGCGCGCGATAGTCTCATCCAGCTCGACCGCGTGGATCCGCGCGCACCTCGACCACATCGGTCTCGTCGACGTATTCGGCGATCACATCTATTCGGGCAAGGAACATGTCGCGCGCGGCAAGCCGGCGCCCGATCTGTACCTCCACGCCGCCAACCGACTGGGCGTTCCTATCACAGACTGCGCGATCTTGGAGGATTCGCCGGTCGGCGCGACCGGCGCGGTTGCCTCGGGCGCCTATGTGGTTGGTCTGTGCGCGGGGATGCATTGCGGCATCGGCCATGCGGACCGGTTGCAGGCGCTGGGCGTCAGCGCCGTCGCGCGTGATTTCGAAGAGGTCGCGCGACTACTCGCCTAACCGCGCGATCAACGCCTGTGCGGCCGCCGGATTGCGCTCCTTCGCGCCGGAAATGAAGAACAGGAACGTCTCGCGCGGCGCCTTCGGGGCGTCCTGCGTCACATAGGGCAGCCCGGCCGGCTCGCCGCCCGTCGCCCAGGTCCGCGCGGTCGCCGCGATCCCGTCGAGATCGACATCCGCGTAGCCGGTGGGCTCGTCCGCGACCGCCGTCTCGTAGCGGGCATAGACGAAGTCCGCGGTCACGTCGGCGATGGCCGGATAGTCGTCCGATCGCGCATAGACGATCGCGACATTGGCCGCGCGGCACATCGCGACGAACTCGGGCACGGCGAAGCTCTCGTGCCGCACCTGGACCGCATGGCGCAGCCCGACGCCGTCCCGTTCGGCCGGAAGCAGCTTCAGGAACGCGGCGACGTCGTCGGGATCGAACTTTCTCGTCGCCATGAATTGCCACAGGATGGGGCCGAGCTTGTCGCCGAGTTCCGTTATCCCCTGGTCGATAAACTTCTCGATCGACGAACCGGCCTCGGCCAGTACCTTGCGATTCGTGCAGTAGCGCGAGGCCTTCAGCGCGAAGACGAACCCGTCCGGCGTCTCGTCGCGCCATTTGGCGAAGGTGTCGGGCTTGAAGCCCGAATAATAGGTGCCGTTGACCTCGATCGCGGTCAGTTTCGACGCGGCATATTCCAGCTCGCGCTTCTGCGGCCATTTCTCGGGGTAGAACACGCCGCCGCGCCAGGGTTCGAAGGTCCAGCCGCCGATGCCGGCGCGAATCGGGGGGTGTTTGGCCATCGCCGATACCTACACCCGTTCGTATCGAGCTTGTCGAGGTACGTGAGATGGGCGGGGAGCGCGCCGCGGCAGAGCCGCGTCGTCGATCAGCGCGGTGCGCTATCGGCCGAGCATTCGCTTTTCGCTGATTGGCGCAGCTAATCAGCTGCGAATGCTGGAGCGGGCGAAGGGATTCGAACCCTCGACCCCAACCTTGGCAAGGTTGTGCTCTACCCCTGAGCTACGCCCGCTCTGGCGTTGCCGGAAAGTGCTTTCCGGCGGGTGGAGGCGAGCCATTAGCGGCCGAATCACACGGCCGCAACCCCTGAAAACACTTGGCGTGCGGATTATCTGCGCCCACATGGTCGCAAACCGCTTTTTCGTGAGGAACCGCCCTTGGCCACGCTAGGACTTTCGCCCGCCGACAAGGAAGCCGTGGAGGCTTTCCGCCGCGACGTCGTCGAACCGTCGATGACGAACCTAGTCATCATCGATTTCTGGGCGGACTGGTGCGGGCCGTGCAAACAGCTGGCGCCGGTGCTGGAAAAGGTCGCCGCCGATTATGCCGCCAAGGGCGTCGTGCTGAAAAAGATCGACGTCGATGCGAACAAGTTCATCGCCGCGCAATTCCAGGTCCGCTCGATCCCGACCGTCTATGCGATGTTCCAGGGGCAGCTCGCCGCCGACCTGACCAGCGCGCGCACCGAATCTCAGCTGAAGGCGATGCTCGACCAATTGCTGCGCCAGCTGCCGATCCAGAGCGACGAGGCCGCCCAGGAAGCCGAGCTGGAGCCGCTGATCGCGATGGCGGAGGATGTGCTGGCCGAGGGTGATTCGGAGCGGGCTCTGTCGATCTACGAGCAACTCGCCGAAATGGCGCCGGACCATGTCGTGGTCGCCGCGGGCCGCGCCCGCGCTCTGGTCGCGGCGGGCCGGGTGGACGAGGCTGCCGCCGTGCTCGACGCGTTGCCCGAGGACGCCGCCAAGGCCCCCGAGGTGGCACGCGCGCGATCGGCGATCGATCTTGCGCGCACCGCGACGCCGGTCGCCGACCTGTCGGGGCTGGAGGCGCGCGTCGCCGCCGATCCGACCGACCACGACGCGGCAATGGAGCTGGCCGGTGGCCAGATGGCCGCGGGCGACCGCGATGCGGCGGCGGCCACGCTGCTGCGATCGATCTCGACCGACAAGGACTGGAACGAAGGCGCCGCCCGCACTCAGCTGCTCAAGCTGTTCGAAGCGGTCGGGCTGGAAGACCCGTGGGTGTCGGCGCATCGCCGCAAGCTGTCCGCGATCCTGTTCGGGTGAGCGACGCCCCCGCCTCGACGCGCCTGTCGGTATTCCCGCTGCCGGGTGCGATCCTGTTCCCGCGGATGCACCTGCCGCTTCACATCTTCGAGCCGCGTTATCGGGCGATGGTCGGCGATGCGCTGGCGCGCGACCGACGGATCGGTATGATCCAGCCGCGCGGGCCCGCACAGGATCCCAAAGGCCCGCCGCCGCTGTTCGACATCGGCTGCGTCGGCAAGATCGCCGATGTCGAGGCGATGGACGACGGCCGCTACAATATCGTGCTCGAAGGGCTGGCGCGGTTCCGCATCGTCCGCGAACTCGATGTGACGACCAGCTTCCGCCAGGTCGAAGCGGTGCTGCTGCCAACCGCGTCGGGCGAGATCCTCAACCTGGGCGAACGCGCCGCGCTAGAGGCCGAATCGCGCAAGTTCGCCGACATCCACGGCTATGCGGTCGATTGGGAAGGCGTCGCGCGACTCGACGACGAATCGCTGGTCAACGGCATCGCCCAGATCGCACCGTTCGACCCGGCATCGAAACAGGCGCTGCTCGAGGCGACGACGCTGTCGGAGCGGGCGGAGCTGATCGTCCAGCTGATGACCTTCTTCGGCCATCACGACGAGGATTCGGGAACGCTGCAATAGGCCCCTAGTCGAACAAGGCTTTCAACCGAGCTTCACCGCCCCGAAAGACGTTGACGTCGATGTCCGACCTGGTGCCCGGAACGCGGTACGGACATGGGCCGGACGACGTACAGTTCAGTTCGCTGGAAAACTGCCACAACGTGTACGTCGGCCAAAGCGTGGCGTCGTTCATGCCGTGCCGGTCTCAGAAGCGCGCAATCCACAACGGCGCGGCCTTCAAGGCCGCCGACGTCGGATAGCGCTGCGAGATATGCTTGTAGACGGAGAAGTTCACGTACAGGGCCGCGCTTCGTCCGGTCTTCGCGCGGACATGATCGAGGAAGCGGACGGCGTCGGGGATCGCCATCGACCGTTTCGGATCGAGATTTTCGATATCGAGCGCGAGAAATTTGGCATTCACGCGAGCGCCAGCGGCGATCAGCGCGTCCGCCTGCGCGATCGGATCACCCGGCACGCCCATCAGGTATAGGCCATAACGCAGGCCGTGGCGCTTCGCCTCCGCGGCGCGCTCGATGTAACGCGTATCTGCACGCAGTCCGACGCCGGCCCGGTGAATGACGGCCTTGACGTTGGGGTCGGTCGCGACCTTGGCCATGTCGACGGGATTATCCTGATATGGGTCGATGACGATCGTCGCATCCGTGGCTAGCCACGGCCTATCGTCGAGGGTTTGCGCTAATATTGTCGATGAGGCGAACAGCAGGCTTGCTGCGACTAGGCGCGTGATCATTTCGACTCTCCCCTGCGAGTGACGGGAGAATTTCATAATATAAGCGCGTTGCCCAAACTGAGATGGCGCGACTTTGGTGGTTATTTAGACCATCAGCCCGGAAAGCAATTTCGGCACCTGCCCGCTTTCGCCGCGCGCTTCGGCCATGAAGCGGTCCTTCAGCGCGGGCACGCGCTGCACCGCCGACAGCCCGAATCGTCGCACCGCACTGGCCGTCTTTCCCGGCACGCCGAACAATCGTGTCAGCCCATCGGTCGCGACCGACACCATGAAGGTGTCGAGGCTGCGCCAGCGTTCGTAGCGCGCGAGCAACTGCGCGTCGCCCAGGTCGAGCCCCATGCGCTTGCCCTCGACCAGCACCTCGACCAGCGTCGCGACGTCGCGGAAGCCGACGTTGACGCCCTGGCCCGCGATCGGGTGGATGCCGTGCGCGGCGTCGCCGACCAGCGCCAGTCGTTCGCCCGTGATCTTCGCCGCATGGTGGAAGCCGAGCGGATAGCTCTGTCGCCGCGTGAGCTTGCTGAGCGGCCCCAGGAAACCGCCCATCCGCTTCTCCGCCTCATGCAGCCACGCGCGGTCGCTGAGCTTCAGCATGCCCGGCGCATCGCTCGCGCGCACCGACCAGACGATCGCCGATCGGTGCCCGTCCGCATCGTCGACCAGCGGCAGCAGCGCGAAGGGACCGCTGGGGTAGAAGATCTCGTAGGCGATGTTGTCGTGAGATTCGGCGTGGTGGAACGACGACACCATGGCTGCGTGGTCGTAGGTCCAGCGCGCGACCCGCAGGCCGGCTGCTTCCCGCGTCGGCGAATTGCGACCCTCCGCGGCGATCAGCAGGGGCGCGTGGACGGTCGATCCGTCGCTCAGCGTCGCGGTGACACCGAACTGCCCGCGATCGATCGATACCGCGCGCGTGGTCATGCGCAGGTCGACGTGTTCGGCGGCTTCGGCTGCCTCCACCAACGCGCGGCGCAGGTGGCGATTCTCGAACATCGTGCCCAGCGCATCGCCCGGCTCGTCGGGCGCGAAATCGAGCGCCCCCGGCTCCAGCCCGTCGCTGACCCGGATGCCCTCGATCGGGCAGCCGACCCCGGCCAGCCGATCGATCACCCCGATCGCCGACAGCATCCGGTACGGCGCGCTGGCAATGGCGGAGGCCCGCCCGTCGAAGCCGGCGGCCAGGATGGTATCCTTGTCGGCAATGTCGACGATGATGCTGGTCAGGCCATGCGCCGAAAGCGCGACACCCAGCGCGCTGCCGACCAGCCCGCCGCCAAGAATAAGGACGTCTGCGCGGTTCATGGCGACAGCCCTACCGGGCCGCGGGCGTCGTGCCAACAGTGGGCGGGCAGACATAAGCGGTCTTGTACGGCTGGTCCCAGCAGCGCTGGAAACCGTCGAGAACGTTGAGGTTCATCGGCCAGCGAATCGCGATCGGCTTCCCGTCCGGTCCGCGCAGGTCGAGCCCGGTCGGGCGCGGCACCACGGCGAGCGCATCCCGTGCCGTGTCGAGCGCAGCCCGATCGCGGCGCAGGAAGGCGATGCTGCCATCGACATACAGGTTCCAGCCGAAGCCGCGGTCCTGCTCGGGGGTCTTGTATGCCTTTTCGAACAGGGCGATCGCCGCAGCGGTCTCACCCAGATTCGCCCGCAACTGGCCTTCGTGCCAATACAGCAGGCCGATCCGGTCTGGTGGCACCGCGTTTGCGGTGCGATAGTCGCGGATCAGGTCGGCGGCTTGCGCTTCGCACCCGCGCATCGACAGATTGCGCCAGCCGCCGGTGTCCTGGTCGAATCCACGCAGATCGAGCGTCAGCATGGCAGCGCGATCGTAGGAACAATCGGCAGGGGCGGTCTGCGCGAGCAGCAGGGCGATGGCGGTCAGCATGGCGCTTAACCTGCATCGCGGTTCGCACGGCGGCAAGCCTGCGCCGCCGCCTTGACGTCGACTCCGCGCGGGCGGACAATGGGCGCCTGCATATTCTGGGGGTTGTGAATCATGGCGAGCCGGGCTGCGCCGTATCTTTGGCGGGACACGGTGAAGGCCGGTGCGCGGCGGTCGGGGGCGATGCTGACGGCGGTGCTGCTGCTGCTCGGCACGATCGCGCTGGGGCTTGCGCTGGCGAGCTATCATTCGGGCGATCCGTCGATGAACACCGCGGCCGGCGGCCCGGTGCGCAACCTGCTGGGCGTGCCGGGCGCCTATGCCGCCGATGCGCTGTTCGTCCTGCTCGGGCCCGCCGTCGCGTTCGTCCTGCCGCTCGGGCTCGTCTTTGCCTCCCGCCTGTGGCGCGACGTGCCGCTGGGGCGCTGGGGGCGGATGCTGCGCACGACGCTGATCGGCGTGGCGCTGATGGCGAGCGCCTTTGCCTTTCTGTCGTCGGAGGCGGTGATGACCCTGCCCGGCGGCTGGGGCGGCATCGTCGGGCTGACGGTGGCCGATGCGTTTCGCTGGTGCATCGCGCTGATCGGCAACGCGGGCATCGAAATTTGGGCGATGCGGATCACTGGCGTGGCGATCGGGCTGATCGGGGTGTTCGTGTGGACACGCGGCGTCAATCTCGACCTGCCCGAAGCGCGGCTGCCCTTGCCGCGGCTGCGTCGCCCGGCCTTCGCCCGCGCGCGTGGCGCGGCGGACGAGATCGACGCCGACGACGTGTTCGACGTCGATGACGAGGAGAATGCCGACGCGCCCGCCCCGGCCGCGACCGGCCCCGCCCCGCGCAAGGTTGCGGTGCCGATCGATCGCCCGGGCCCGTTGATCGCCGATCGCCAGGTCGCGCCGGCGCCCGCCGCCAAGAAGGAAGCGCGCCAGCAGAACCTGGACCTGCGCGACAATTATACGCTGCCGCCGCTGGACCTGCTGAAGCCCCCGCCACCCAACGCCAACCCGACGATCGACAAGGCCGCGCTGGAGCGCAACGCCCGCCTGCTCGAAAGCGTGCTCGACGACTTCAAGGTCAAGGGCGCGGTGGTCGAAGTGCGTCCGGGCCCGGTCGTGACGATGTACGAACTCGAGCCCGAACCCGGCATCAAGGCGACCCGCGTCATCGCGCTGGCCGATGACATCGCGCGCAACATGTCGGCCATCTCGGCGCGTGTCGCGACCATCCCGGGCCGGACGGTCATCGGCATCGAGCTGCCCAACGCCCGGCGTGAGGCGGTCGCGCTGCAGGAGCTGATCGGCAGCGACGCGTTCGACGCCGCGCAGGGCCTGCCGCTGGTGCTGGGCAAGAACATCGCCGGCGATCCGGTCGTCGCCGATCTGGCACCGATGCCCCACCTGCTCGTTGCCGGTACGACCGGCTCGGGCAAGTCGGTCGGCCTCAACAGCATGATCCTGTCGCTGCTCTACCGGCTGACCCCGGACCAGTGCCGGATGATCATGATCGACCCGAAGATGCTCGAACTCAGCATCTACAAGGGCATTCCCCACCTGCTGGCCGACGTCGTCACCGATCCGCCGAAGGCCGTCCGCGCGCTGAAATGGGCGGTCGAGCAGATGGAGGACCGGTATCGCATGATGGCGAGCGTCAACGTCCGCTCTCTCGCCAGCTTCAACGACAAGGTCCGCGCAGCGAAGGCCAAGGGGCAGACTTTGGGCCGAAAGGTCCATGTCGGCTACGACGACAACGGCAAGCCGATGTATGAGGAGGAAACGCTCGACCTCAATCCGCTGCCGCAGATCGTCATCATCGTCGACGAGCTCGCCGACCTGATGATGACCGCGGGCAAGGAAGTCGAATTCCTGATCCAGCGCCTGGCGCAAAAGGCGCGCGCGGCGGGCATCCACCTGATCATGGCGACGCAGCGCCCATCGGTCGACGTCATCACCGGCGTCATCAAGGCGAACCTGCCGACGCGCATCAGCTTCCACGTCACGTCGAAGATCGATTCGCGCACGATTCTCGGCGAACAGGGCGCCGAACAGCTGCTGGGCAAGGGCGACATGCTCTACATGCCCGGCGGCCGCGGCACCGCGCGCGTCCACGGCCCCTTCGTCAGCGACGATGAGGTTCAGGCCGTCGCCGACTTCTGGCGCGCGCAGGGCGAGCCGGAATATATCGACGCGGTCACCAACGATCCCGAAGAGGGCGGCTTCGCGCTGGACGGCGCGCCGATCGGCGACGACACACCCGAGAACGCGCTCTACCGCCAGGCCGTCCAGCACGTCGCGCAGAGCCAGAAGGCGTCGACCAGCTGGCTCCAGCGCCAGCTCCGCGTCGGCTACAACAGCGCCGCGCGCCTGATCGAGCGGATGGAAAAGGACGGCCTGGTAGGCAAGCCCGACCACGTCGGCCGCCGCGAAGTGCTGATGGACGAGGACGGGCGGCCGCTGGGGTGAGGCCCACGGAACGGCGGGGTTCACGCCGCGTTCAACGCCCCGCTTTCAGAAGGACGTCCATGTTCAAGCCCGTTTACCTGACCGCAGCGGTGGTCGCCATCGCCGCGCCTGCCGTCGCCCAGACCGCGCCCGAGATCGCACAGGTGCAGCGACATCTGCAGGCCGTGTCGACGATGACCGCCAACTTCACCCAGACCGATCGCGCCGGGAAGGTGCTGACCGGTACGCTGACGCTCAAGAAGCCGGGCAAGGTCCGCTTCCAGTATGAGAAGTCCGTGCCGATCCTGATCGTCGGCGATGGCAAGGACCTGTGGTTCCTCGACTATTCGGTGGGCCAGAAATCGCGCTGGCCGGTCGGCAACTCGCCGTTGGGCGTGCTGCTCGACCCGACCAAGGACATCTCGAAGTTTGCGAGTCTTCAGCCGAGCGCCAACCCGAACGTTGTCAGCATCGAGGCGCGCGATCCCAAGCGGCCAGAGTTCGGACGGATCACGCTGGTCTTCGCCAAGCAGGCCTCCGCGCCGGGCGGGTTGATGCTCCAGGGCTGGGTCGCACTCGACAGCCAGGGCAACCGCACCTCGATTCGTCTGTCGAATCAGCAGTTCGGCGTGCCGGTCAGCGACCAAGCGTTCAAATGGCGCGATCCGAAGAGGGGTTCGGTGCGGAACTGAGCCAAAATGAACGAATGTGTTCATCTGAGCGACAGGATAATCGGGCTATTCATTTGCGTGCGGAGGCGGGGGCTTTCCTGTTCGGGATTCCCCCTGTTGCCCGGACCCATCCGGCCCCCCCTCCAGCCTGCGTGACGAACGACAGGTCGGCCCTCGCTCCATGCCCCCGGAGCGAGGGCCATTTCATTTCCGCTTCGCAGAAATGAAATGGCCCGGCCGGCGCGGCTACGCCGCGGCGCGAACCCTGCCAGACGGACGACCCTTCCCCGACCCGCGGCCATCGCCTACATCTCGCGCGCATGACCCTCAGCATCGCGTCCTGGAACATCAACTCCGTCCGCTTCCGCATCGGCATCGTCGAGCAATTCCTCACTGAAGAGTCCCCCGATATCCTGTGCCTGCAGGAAACCAAGGTCATCGATGCGGACTTCCCCGCCGGCGCGTTCCGTGCGCTCGGCTATGACCACGTCATCATCCACGGCCAGCGGATGCACCATGGCGTCGCGATCGTCAGCCGCGTGCCGCTGGTCGAGGACGACCGGCTCGACTGGCAGGCGAATGGCGAGGCGCGGCATGTCGGGGTGCGGCTGCCGAACGGCCTGCGGCTCGAGAATGTCTACGTCCCCGCCGGCGGCGACGTGCCCGACCGCGAGGTCAATCCGAAATTTGGCCAGAAGCTCGATTTCGTCGAGCGGATGACGCGCTGGTCGGAGACGCTGGACGTGCCGACAGTGCTGACCGGCGACTTCAACATCGCGCCTCTCCCCGAAGACGTGTGGAACCACAAGGCGCTGCTCGACGTGGTCAGCCATACGCCCATCGAAGTCGAGGCACTCGACCGGTTGCAACAGGCGCACGGCTGGATCGACCTGGGCCGCAAGTTCCATCCGGCGCCCGCCCGCCTCCACACCTGGTGGAGCTACCGCGCGAAGGACTGGGCGGCGTCCGACCGTGGGCGGCGGCTCGACCATATGTGGGCGAGCCCCGCGGTCGCCGAGAGGGCGGTGTCGCACCGTGTGTGCGAGCCGTGCCGCAGCTGGCTCAAACCCTCCGACCACGTCCCCATCGTCACCGAGTTCGACCTTTGAGCGACGCGAAGGCGACGGCCCGGGCGATCGACGCGCTGCGGCGCGGCTGGCCGGTGTCGGTCGGCGCGCTGACGTTGCTCGCGATCGAGACGGCGGATGCGGTGCGGCTGGGGGCGTTCGATCCCGAGGGACAAGCGGCGGTGCTGCTGTCGGCCGGGCGCGCGGCGACGCTGAAGCTCGCTAACCAGCGTGATGCCGCCGTTCCCGACGCGCCGGTGCTGGTCGACCGCGCCCCGTGGCTCGATTTCGCGACCGCGACCGCACTCGCCGACCCGCAACGCGATCTGGCGACGCCGATGAAGGGGCCCTTCCGCGCGATCGCCGTGCCCCATGCCGAGGACGCCGCGGCCGCCCTGCTGCTCGCGCGCGTCGCCGGGGTACTGCCGGCGTTTTTCGTGCGCGAGGATGCCATCGGCGATGTGGCGATCACCCGCGACGACATCGCCGCGCACGAGGATGCAACTCGCCTCTCCATCGCCACGCGCGCGCGCCTGCCGGTGGCGGCGATCGAGGATGCCGAGATCGTCGCGTTCCGTACGCCCGAAGCCGCGGGCGAGCATGTCGCGTTGATCCTCGGTCGCCCCGACGGCACGCCCCCGCTGGTGCGGCTCCACAGTGAATGCCTGACCGGCGACGTGCTCGGCAGCCTGAAATGCGATTGCGGGCCGCAGCTGAACGAGGCGCTGGCGCGGATTGCCGGCGGCGGCTGGGGCATCCTGCTCTACCTGCGGCAGGAAGGACGCGGGATCGGCCTGGTGAACAAGCTGCGTGCCTATGCGCTGCAGGACCAGGGGTTCGACACGGTCGATGCCAACACGCGGCTGGGCTTCGCGATCGACGCGCG
>CAJYOI010000034.1 GCA_913776045.1 uncultured Sphingomonas sp. | reverse complement strand
CGCAGTCGAGGTCGATGCCGTCGCGGATCGTGTCGATCGTGAGGCGGGAAAGGGTCAGATCCTCGACCTCTCCGGCGAGCAGTGCGATGTGCCCGCCCCGGTCGATCGTCAGATCACGGATGTCGACACGCCGGCAATGCGCGAGCGCGATCGCCTTGTTGCCGAGGCCACGCATTGCGTCGGGTGTGCGTTCTAGCTGCGCCACTTCCTCGACCGACATCGTTGCCATCGACAGCGGTCGTTCGCCCGACTGCGGCTTCCACGGCGTGCCGGGGCCGTCGCGGGTCAGCGCGTGACCATCGATCCGCCCGCCGCCCAGGATCGCAATGTCCTCCGCGTCCTCGGCCCAGATCAGGCTGTTGTGCCAATGGCTGTGGCCGAAATCCTGGTAAAGCTGGGCCCCGCGATCTTCGGCAAGGTCGTAGCTGCCGAGCGGACCCGGCGTGGCGGCGACCAGCGTCGCGCCGGGTTCAATCGCCAGCGTCACGCGGCTCAGCAGGCGCAGCGAGAAGCTGAGGTAACGGCCGGGGGGCAAGGCGACGATTCCGCCACCGGCCGCGTGCGCGGCGGTGATGGCGGACTGGATCGCGGGGCCGTCCAGCGCGACGCCGGTGCCGGTGGCGCCGTGGGTACGGACGTCGAAACTAAGCCCAGTCTTCACTTGGCCGTCCTATTCGTCCGCAAATCCTTACTTCGCCCCCAGGAAGAAGCTCGTATGCGGCGGCTGATTGTACGCCGTGTTCTGCCACGCGATCCCCGCGCGATAGATGGGATCGTGCATCAGCGTCACGATCCGCTCCGTCGTCGGATAGGGCGTGGTGTAGATCCGCATCTCGCGGCTGTCGGCGGTCGGCACGATCAGTTCTTCGCGCCAGTCGCCCAATATGTCGCCGCTCAGCGACGGGTTCTGCTTCGTCCCGTTATTCGAGACGACACCCTCCGGATCTAAAAGCACGACTTCCTTGCCCGCGGTCCAGTCCCATTTGCTGATCTTTTTGCCGTCGAGCAGTTCGCGCAACCGGTCGCCGTCCCACCAGATCGCGAAATTCGCCGCCTTTGGCCGCCCGCCGGGGATGACGTTGCCCTTCACATCGTACAGGTCGGGCATGTTCGACGACCAAGCCTCCTCACCCGGATGGCGCGGGTCGATGTCGGCGGTGACGCCGCGGCCGGTGTCGCTGGTCGCCGGGGTCGACCAGAGGATCGCGCCGGTGCGGGCATCGAGCATCGCAGCACCGCGGTTGCCGCTCATCTTCATATTCTCGTGGACGCCGAACTTTTCCAGGCCCGGCCGCGTCGGGTCGAGGTCGCCGACGTGCATCGCGTCGCCGTGGCCCAGCCCCGACGACCACAGCCCCTTGCCGGTATCGTCGATCGCCATCGATCCATAGACGATTTCGTCGCGGCCATCGCCATCGACATCGGCGACCGACAGCTGGTGGTTGCCCTGACCGGCGTATGTCTCGTTGCCCGGCGTCAGACTGTCGAAGGTCCAGCGCTGGGTCAGCTTGCCGTTCCGCCAGTCCCACGCACCCAGCGTCGTGCGGTCGTAATAGCCGCGCGCGAAGACCATGCTCGGCAGCTTCCCGTCGAGATACGCGACGCCCGCCAGATAACGCTCCGACCGGTTGCCATAGGCATCGCGCCAGATGGCGGTCTGCTGCTCGGGGGTCGGATTGTCGCCGCTCGGGTCACGCTGCGGCCAATAGCGGGTGGTGGCGAGCGCCCGGCCGGTGCGGCCGTCGAACACGGTCAGAAACTCCGGCCCCGACAGGATGCGCCCCTTGGTCCGCGCGACGCGCTGGCCGGCGGCGTTGATGTCCGATCCGGTGCGGTCGCTGGAGGGCTGTTCGCCGCCCGGAATGCGATAGTCGGCCTTGGCATCGCCGATCACCGTGCCCGCGCCGTCCACCGTCCCGTCGGCGGTCTTCATCGCGACTTCGGCCCGGCCGTCACCGTCGAAATCAGCGACCATGAACTGGGTATAATGCGCGCCGGAGCGGATGTTGCGTCCCAGATCGATCCGCCACAGCCGCCTGCCATCCAGCGTATAGGCGTCGATCAGCGTCTCGCCGGTATAGCCGCTTTGCGAATTGTCCTTCGCCAGCGTCGGATACCATTTCACGATCAGTTCGTAGCGGCCATCACCGTCCAGATCGCCGACCGACGCATCGTTGGCGGTGTAGGAATAGCTCTGGCCCTCCGGCGTCGTGCGGTCGGCAGGCTTGTCGAGCGGGATGGCGAGATAGCCGCCGGCCCAGACGGCTGCGGTCGCGGTCATGCCACCCGGCCCATCGAGCGTATAGCGCGACGTCGCGGTGCCGCCCTTGTCGTGGACGCTCGTCGCGCCGCTGCCGGTGACGCGCGCGACGACCTTGCCGTCGCGGCGCAGCGTGAAGGCGGCGCCCTTCGCATCGGTCGCCAGCAGCCGCCAGGAGACGTGGTTGCCGCCACCCTGCGCCGCCGGCACCGCGACCAGGCCGCGGTCGAGTTTCTCGATCATCCGCGTCGCCGGCGCGGCGGCTTGCGGTGCGGCCATCGCGGCCAGGCCCAGCACGACCGGGGTAAACATGTCCGACCTCTCCTTTGGTCGTGTGTCCGACCTCTATTCCCATTTGCTGATCTAGCGTGCTAGATTTCGGGAAGCAACGTGCGGACGCATGATCCGCATCAGGTGTAAGGAGAGCGATGATGGGGCGTGCGATCTGGGCAACGCTGGGGGTGTCGATGCTCGCACTGGCGCAACCGGCTGCGGCGCAACCGGCGGGCACGCGCAGTTTCGACGACGGCTGGCGTTTCGCACGCGGCGATGTGGCAGGCGCGGAAGGTGCCGGCTTCGACGATCGCGCGTGGAAGCCGGTGTCGCTGCCGCACGACTGGGCGATCGCCGGGCCGTTCGACGAACATGCGCCATCCACCGGATCGGGCGGGTTCCTGCCGACCGGTGTCGCATGGTATCGCAAGAGCTTCACGCTGCCCGCCGACACTGCGGCCAAGCGCGTGTTCGTCGAATTCGACGGGGTGATGGAGCGCTCGGGTGTCTGGATCAACGGCCACCACATCGGCCACCGCCCTAACGGCTATGCCAGCTTCCGCTACGACCTGACGCCCCATCTGGCGCCGGCCGGTCAGCCGAACGTCATCGCGGTGCGCGCCGACACCTCGGCGCAGCCGGCGTCGCGCTGGTACGCGGGCGGCGGCATCTATCGGCACGTCCGGCTGGTCGTGACCGGCGACGTCCATGGCGAAACCTGGGGGACGACGGTGCGTACCGGCGCGCTGACCGCGACGGCCGCGCCGCTGACGATCGAAAGCAGCGTGATGAATGCGACCGCGGTGCCCGTGATGGCGCGCGTCGAGGCGACGATCATCGGGCCGGATGGCGCCACGCTCACCAAATTCGTCGGCGCGCCGCAGAGCCTGCCCGCCGGCCGCGCGACGCCGCTGATCGTCAACGGCGTGCTCGCCAAGCCGCGACGCTGGGACATCGACGATCCCGCGATGCACGCCGCCATCGTCCGCGTCGTCGCGACCGACGGCGCGGTGCTTTACGAGGAACGGGTATCCTTCGGCATCCGCGATGTACGGTTCGAGGCGGCGTCGGGCTTCTGGCTCAACGGCCGCAACCTGAAGCTGAAGGGCGCGGCGATCCACGCCGATGGCGGGTCGTTCGGCATGGCGGTGCCGCTCGCCATCTACGAACGGCGCCTGAAGGGGCTGAAGGCGCTGGGCGTCAACGCGATCCGCACCGCGCATCATCCGTTCAATCCCGAATTTCTCGACCTGTGCGATCGCCTGGGACTGATCGTGATGAACGAGGCGTTCGACATGTGGACGGTCGCCAAGAGCCCGCAGGACTATCACCTGTTCTTCACCGACTGGTCGTCGATCGACGCGCGCGATTTCGTTCGGCGCGACCGCAATCACCCCAGCGTCGTCATCTGGTCGATCGGTAACGAGATCCACGACACGCCGTACCCGCTGGTCGCGCAGTCGATCATCAAGCGGCTGACCGCGGTGTTCCATGCCGAGGATCCGACCCGGCCGGTGACGATGGCGCTGTTCCGCCCGAACACGACGAAGGACTATACGAACGGCACCGCCGACCTGCTCGACGTCGTCGGCCAGAACTACCGCGAGACCGAACTCGCCAAGGCGCATGCCGACAAGCCCTCGCGCAAGATCATCGGGACCGAAAACAGCAAGAACCGAGCGAGCTGGCTCGTGGTGCGCGACAATCCGGCATACGCGGGCATGTTCCTGTGGACCGGCGTCGATTATCTGGGCGAGGCCGATCGCGCGGGCTGGCCGGCGATCAGCAATCCGTCGGGCCTGGTCGACCGGCTGGACGGCGTGAAGCCGATCGGCTGGGAACGCGCGAGCTGGTGGGCGACGACGCCGGTCGTGAAGATCGCGCGGCGGGTGACGCCGGTGATCGATACCAGCGAACTGCCGACCATGGTCGGCGTCGCGATGCCGCAGCCCAAGGGCCCGGGCGCGCTGGCCGACTGGACGCCCGAAACCCTCGCCGCGCATGACGAGACGGTCGAGGTCTATACCAACGTCGATCAGGTCGAGCTGCTGCTGAACGGCCGATCTTTGGGCCGCAAGCCGCGCAACGCCGACGACAGCGCGGTGACCTGGACGGTCCCGTTCGCGCCGGGCGAGCTGCGCGCGGTCGGCTATCGCGGCGGGCGCAAGATGGCGGAGGACGTGTTGCGCACCGCAGGCGCCCCGGCGGCGCTGAAGCTGATCGCGGAGGCGCCACGGATCGGCGCCCGGTTCGACGACGTCGTCGCGGTGCGGGTCGAGGCTGTCGATGCGAAGGGCGTCGCGGTGCCGGGCGCGAAGGCGGCGGTCACGGTCAGCGTCGACGGGCCGGGCACGCTGGTCGCTTTCGACAACGCGAGCGTGACCGACCACACGCCCTTCGCGTCACCGACGCGCGCGCTCGCCGGGGGCAAGGCCGTCGCATTCGTCCGCGGTAGTGGCGGGGCAGGGCGGATCACGGTGATCGCGCGGGCGGAAGGAATGACCGCGGGGACGGCGGTGCTTGAGGGGCGTCCCTAGCCAAAGGCCAAGCCCCTCTCCTTCAGGGGAGGGGCCTGACAGCATCGGTTATCTCAGGATCAGCACGACCACCGACGCCGGCGGCAGGGTCACGTTCAGCGTGCTGCCCGCCACGCTCGCGCCGGTGAACGCCGCGGGCTTCACCGCATCCGGCTGGTCGAAACTGTTGTGCGCCCCGATCGCGCCGGTCAGGATTTCGCCCTCGACCGCGGTAGCCGTCACACCGGTCAGCGTCGTCGACACGCTCGCCGGCTTGTTCGGGTCGACGTTGGTCAGCGCGACGCGGACCAAGCCATCGGTCCCGCGCGCAGCCGACGCGCTGACGCTCGGCATCACCCACTGGTCCTTAATGTACCAGGGCGACTTCAGCTCGACCGGGATCGCCGTCGCGTCCTGGAAGGGCAGGTACATGCGGAACACGTGATAGGTCGGCGTCAGCACCATCTTTGCGCCGTCGGTCAGAATCATCGCCTGCAGCACGTTCACCATCTGCGCGATGTTGGTCATGCGGACGCGGTCGGCATAGCGGGTGAAGATGTTGATGTTCATCGCCGCCACGATCGCGTCGCGCATCGTGTTCTGCTGGCGCAGGAAGCCGGGGTTTGTGCCGGGATCGGGCGAATACCAGGTGCCCCATTCGTCGACCGCAAGGCTCACGCGCTTGGCGGGATCATATTTGTCCATGATCGCCGAATGCTTGCGGATCAGTTCGTCCATCGTCAGCGTCTTGGCTAACGTCCGGGCATATTCCTCTTCGCCGAAGCCGATCGCCGGGCCCTTCTTCGCCCAACTGCCCGGCACCGTATAGTAATGAACGCCGATACCGTCGAACATGCGCCCGGCATCGCGCATCATCACTTCGGTCCAGGTATAGTCGGCCGCGTTCGCGCCGCTGGCGATCTTCTGCGTCTTCGTCCCTTCGGGCACCTTGACGAAGGTCGAATAGCGCCGCGTCAGGTCGGCGGCATATTCGGGGCGCATGTTGCCGCCACAGCCCCAGAGTTCGTTGCCCAGCCCGAAGTACGGCAACTTCCAGGGCTGCTTGCGCCCGTTCTTCGCGCGCAGGTCGGCGAGCGTGCCGGCGGGCGCGGTCATATATTCGACCCACTCGGCCATTTCCTGCGGCGTCCCGTTGCCGACGTTGCCCGAGACATAGGCCTCCGCGCCGATCAGCTCGGCGAGATCCATGAATTCGTGCGTGCCGAACGCATTGTCCTCGGTCACGCCGCCCCAATGGGTGTTGATCTTGACCGGACGTTGCGCGCGCGGCCCGATCCCCTCGCGCCAGTGATATTCGTCGGCGAAGCACCCGCCCGGCCAGCGCACCACCGGTACTTTCAGCGCCTTCAGTGCCGCGATCACGTCGTTGCGATAGCCGCGGGTGTTCGGGATCTTCGACTTCGGGCCGACCCAGATGCCTTCGTAGATGCCGGTGCCGAGATGTTCGGCGAACTGGCTGAAGATGCGGCGGTCGATCTTCGCGCCGGGTGTGTCGGCCCGGATCGTCATCGTGGCGTAGGGCGTTCCGACCGATTGCTGCGCCTGCGCGGGCAGCGCCGCGACGCCTGCAGCGGTGCTCAACAACCCTGCGAGCGCCGAGGCTCGCCCGATCCTGCGCAATCCGATCATACCCTCTCCCGACGACGTTTCGGCGGATTATGTCGGACAAGTCGGACCTCGCCAACCCTTTTTGTCTGATTTAATAGAAAGAAAATGGCAGGCCGCCTGCGCTTGCCAGCGGCCTGCCAGCCAGGAGGAATTTAGAACTGGACGTTGACGCCGACGTTGATCGTCCGGCCGATCCGCGTCTGGAACAGCGTGTCCTCGCGCTTGCTGTCGATATACAGCCGGTTCTGTTCGTCGGTCAGGTTGGTCGCCTCGACGATCAGCTTGATGCCGTCGGTGATGTTGTACGACGCGGACGCATCGACATACAGCGTCGGCGCATTGCCCTGCAGGTCGCTGCCGGGCGATGCCGGGATGCCGCGGATGAAGCGGTCGCGGTAGTTGGCGGTGCCGCGGATGCTGAAACGGTCGTCTTCGTAATACAGCGTCCCCGATGCGGTGTTCTTCGACAGCCCGACCAGGTCGGCCGTCGTGGTCACGGTCGGCACGCCGCCGGCACTCGCCAGGATATACTGGATGCGCGACGTGACGCGGGTGTAGTTCGCCAGCACGCCGAAGTTGCGCAGGAAGCTGCCGCCCAGGAAGGTGAACGGGATCTGCGCGTTCACCTCGACGCCCTTCAGCGGCCCGCCCGGCGTATTGAACGGCTGGCTGATCGTGAAGATTTCGGTCGGCGCGGTGTTGGTCCCGGTCAGCAGCGCATCTGGCAGGCCGAGCTGGTTGAACGGGATCTGGCTGCTGACGTTCTGGATGAAGCTCTTGATATCCTTGTAGAAGAAGGCCGCGGACAGCAGTGCGCCGGGACGGAAATACCATTCGACCGCCGCGTCGAAGGTGTTGGCGCGGATGGGGTCGAGCAGCGGGTTGTTGATCGTCCCGTTGCGCGTCGTCGCGGTCACGCCGCTGGTCGGCGCGAGCAGGCCGAGTTCGGGGCGCGACATGACCTTCGCGCCCGAGAAACGCAGCAGCAGGTCCCGCGCCGGTTCGATCACGATGTTCGCCGAGGGCAGCCAGTCCTCATAGCTGTTGCGGACATTGGCATATTGCCCGACCAGGTTGGTGGGCGAGGTGGTGCCGGCCGGCGGGGCGACGGTAATGATGCCCGAGGTGTTGAGGTCCGTGCGGACATAGCGGACGCCCACGTCGCCGCGCAGGCCGAAGCCGACGCGGTCGGCGAGGTTGAAGGTGCCCATGACATAGGCGCCCTTGACCGATTCCAGGATGCGCGTGCGCCCGCCGCCGCATTCGACACCGCAGAAGCGCACCGCGTCATAGTTGAACACCGAGGACCATTTGTCGGGATCGATCGCCGCCCAGCTATTGGGCGCGCCATTGCCCCACAGGTCGCCCACGCCGGTGATCTGCCGCGTGATGCTGGCCAGCGTCGTCCCCGACGGCAGCGCGCGTACGACCGAGTCGGCCAGATAGGGGCGCAGGAAGGTGCTCAGGAACTCGCTCTCGCGATACTGGCCGCCGGCCTTTAGCGTAAACGCTTCACCCAGCGTCCAGGCGACGTTGACCTCACCGGTGAAGTTGTTCGTCACGTTCTTCTGCGGGCGGCCCTGGAAGCTGAACCCGCCGAGCACGGTGCCGTCCGCAAGCGAGGGCGCATAAGAGTAGTTCGCCGGATTGGCGACGTCGAACCCGAAGCCGATGTTCGGCGTCGTGCCCCCGCCGCGGAAGTCGATCGAGGCGCCGCGCGCGTCGATCACGTCCATGAACGTCTGGAACCGCTTTTTACCGTCCCACACCGACCGGTTCTTGCCGACCAGCATGGTGACTTCCAGATCGTCGGTCAGGCGGCGCTTCAGGTTGACATTGACCTGGGCGAAGTCGGACACGAACTGATCGACCAGTCCCTCCGATCGCACGTCGACGCCGTCGAACAGGCCGTAGGTGAGGGAGCCGAGCGCGTCGAACTGGACGTCGCGTACCGACACCATCGGCTGGCCGTTGTTGGTGATCGACCGCGCGAACGACAGCAGCGCGATGTAATTGTCCTTTCGCGTGACGTCGAAGCGCGAATACAGGCCCTCGACCGAGATGTCGGTGTCATCGTCGGGCTGGAACTGCAGCGTCAGCGTGCCGCCGATCCGCTCCTGCGTCTGTTCCGAATTCACATAGCGCGGGATGCGCGGGAAGAAGGCGCCCGAACCGGCGGTGTTGGGCAGGTCGGCGCGGCGCAGGCCGAGGATCGTGTTGTACGCCGCGACCGACCCGGTGCGCGGGTTGTTGGTGCTGCAATTCGCGGCATCGGTCCCCTTGGCCGTGTTGACCGCCGGGTTGATCGGGGTGACGCCGATCGGCGAGCAGAAGCCGCCGTTGGTGTTCGACGACAGGATGTCGACCGCGGCATAGCCGACCTCGCGCAGGTGGCGCTTCTGATAGGCGACCGAGCCCAGAATGCCGAACCCGCTGTCGCCGAACTTCTTCGACACCAGCAGCGATGCGCGCGGGTCGACGCGCTTCGACAGCTCGTTCCAGGTGCCGCGCGCGGTCGCGCTCAGCACGAAGTCCTGGCGCTGGCTCATCGGCCGCGGCGCCGACAGATCGACGGTCGCGCCCAGCGACCCCTCCTCCAGGTCGGCCGACGGCGTCTTGCGCACCGACAGCGCGGAGAAGATTTCGGTCGGGAAGACGTTGAAGTCGAAGCTGCGGCCGTTGTTGCCGGCGCCGAAGATGTCGGACCCGCCGGTCTGCGCGGTGCCCTCCAGCCCGTTCACCCGGACGCGGGTGAAGGCGGCGCCCAGGCCGCGAACCGAAATATTGCGCCCTTCGCCGCCGTCACCGCGCGCCAGAGCGACGCCCGGAATACGCTGCATCGATTCCGCGAGGTTGGAATCGGGAAACTTGCCGATGTCCTCGGCGACGATGCTGTCGATCGCGGCGGTTTCGGTGCGCTTCTGGTTGAGCGCGCTGGCGAGCGACGCGCGGAAGCCGGTTACGACGATTTCGGCGGTGTCTTCGGCCGGCGTGGGGTCGCTCGCGGGGGCGATCTGGGCGGCGGAGGGCGTCGCCAGGCACGCTGCGATCGTCAGTGCCGCCGTCGACAGTCCGAAGCGCCGGGCGCGGGTACGCATCATCGTCATAGTCCCCTCCTGCTGTTGGGACGGCCGCGCTGTTGCGCTGACGCTTGTCCCACCAAATGTAAGTTAATCCCAATATGTGTAGTGCGTTTTCACTATGTCGCCAAGTCGAAAAAATGTGACGAAGCGTGCCGCGCGACATTGTCGTGCGGCAAACCCCTGAAAGACTTCGCGATTATTTTAGCGGCAGCGAGCGACGCCAAGCGGCATTGCGCGTGTCAGGTCGGGTCGGCTGGCCAGGACGCGCGATGAAATCGGCAGATTGGCTTTGGCGAGCTCGTCTGCCACCAGATCGGCCATCGCCCGCGCGCCCAATTCGCTGAAATGCGTGTCGTCGGTCAGCCCCTTGGGGAAGGCCGCGACCTTTTCCTCGGGCGTGATGTGCAGATAATATTTCTTCGCGGCGGCCTCACCGGTCGTGTCGAGCAGCGCGCGCGAGCGGCCCTCCAGATCGAGCAGTGGCACGTTCGTGATTGCGACCAGATCCCGCATCACCTTGCTGTAGGCAGCGAAGTCCGCCTTGGCCTTGCCATCGGTGCCGAACGACCGCCGCGCGACGGGCGTGACCAGGACCGGCGTCAGGCCGCGGCCGCGCGCCTCCCAGATCATCCTGAGCAGGCTGTCGCGGTACACCGTTTCGGCCGGCGCCCAGCGTTCGGGCTTGTTGGCGCTGGCGTCATTGTGCCCGAACTGGATCAGCACGGTGTCGCCGGGCTTCGACTCTTCCATCAACCGGTCCCAGCGGCCTTCGGCGATGAAGCTCTTGGTGCTGCGCCCGCCGATCGCGCGGTTGATGACCTCGGTGCCCGGCTGCAAACCGCACCCCAGCATCTGGCCCCAGCCGGTCTGCGGATAGCGGTTGCCGGCATAGGTCATTGCGGTCGAATCGCTGGCGATCAAAATGCGCGTCGCCGGATATTTCGCAGGCGCCGTCGCCGCGGGCTTGTACCCGGCGCTGGCCGTCGCGGCGGGATCGGCCGCGACCTGCGCCTGGGCAGCGGTGGCCGCGAACAGCGCGGCGGCGGTGAGGAGCGCTCTCACTGCAGGTTCACGAAGGCGCCGCCGTCGACCAGCAGCGCGGCGCCGGTCACGTAGGACGCCATGTCGGAGGCGAGGAACACGATCGGCCCGGCGAGGTCTTCCGCCTCGCCGAGACGCCCGAGCGGGATACGCGCCTCCATCCGCTCGCGCTTCTCCATGTCGGCCAGATCGTCCTTGTTGATCTCGGTCAGGATCGTGCCGGGCAGCACCGAATTGCAGCGGATCTTGTGCTTGCCCAGCGCGATCGCCGCCGACTGCATCAGCGAATGGAGGCCCGCCTTGGTCGGCGTGTAATGCGTCTGCATCTCGCCGCCGACGAGCGCCGAGATCGACGACACCGCGACGATCGCGCCGCCATGGCCCTGTTTGACCATCTGGTTGGCCGCGGCCTGGCACATGAAATAGCCGCCGAGCAGGTTGACGTTCACGGTGCGCTGCACCGTCTCGACCGGCATGTCGAGGAAGCTGTGGAACGGGCAGATGCCGGCATTCGACACCATCACGTCGACCTTGCCGAACGCCTCGACCGCCTTCGCGACGAATTCGCCCGCGACCGCCGGGTCGGCGACGTCGCCCTGGACGGCCAAGCCGCGCTGGCCCGTCGCCTCGATCTCGGCGATGCAGGATTCGGCCTCCGCGTTGCTGCTGCGATAGTTGATCGCGACATCGGCGCCCGCCTTCGCCGCCCCGATCGCCGCGGCGCGCCCGATGCCGGTCGAACCGCCGGTTACCAATACCGTCTTGCCCTGCAACAGCTTCACGTCACTCTCCTAGGAATTCGAAGGGGAGGGGGATGCCCTCCCCAAACTCTCTACCGCCGCCCGCGCGCGGGCTTGGCGCCGGGCGCCCAGCCCAGATCGCGGCTGATCGCCTCGGCCGTGCCGCGTACGTCGGCACTCATCGCGGCCATCCGGTCGTCGTCCATATATTGTGCCGCGCTCGACACGCTGATCGCGGCGACGATCTTGCCCGACACGTCGCGGATCGGCGCAGCGACGCAGCGGATCAGATCCTCGTTCTCCTCGAGGTCATAGGCGTGGCCGGCGCTCGCATAGCCGCGCATGCGTTCGAACCAGGTCTCGCGATCGGCCTTCGGCGCGCCTTCGGCCTGGTCCATGTCGAACAGGCGGGTCCATTCGGCCTCGGTCCCGTCGATCAGCATCGCCTTGCCGAGGCCCGTGGAAGTGAGCGGCTGGCGGTCGCCGATCCGGCTGGAGATATCGACGCGCCGGCGGCCCGGAATCTTGTCGAGGTACAGGGCGTGATCGTTGTCCATGCGGCCGAGATGCACCGTATCCTCGGTCTGCGCCGCGAGCTCCTCGATCCGCGGGCGCGAGATCTGGACGATGTCGGCCTGGCTCTGCGCCAGAAAGCCCAACTGGATCAGCTTCGGACCCAGTTGATAGCCGTCGCGCGGCAGATGGGTCAGGAATCCACGGTTGATCAGCGCGTTGGCGAGGCGATGGGTGGTCGAGCGTGTCAGCTCCATCCGCGCCGACAGTTCGGCCAGCTTCACCGGCCCGTCGATCACCTTGTCGAGCATGTCGAGCCCGCGCAACAGCGTCTGGCTACCGGCGACGGCCGGTGCGCCGGGGGCCTTCTCCACTTTGTCGTTTGACGTGTTGCTTCCCATCTCGTAATATCCTATCCCATAAATTGAGAAAGTAAACAGGCGGAGGGGATGTCGGACGCTGTGGCCTAAACGGCTCGAAGCGTCGCTACTCCCCCGAAGTCAGAGCAGGTGTGGTATCATATACTGGTACGATACAAGCTCGAAATTTCACATCGTCGCGCATTGTGCGCACATATGGACGGAGCGGGTTCGGTGGGTTCAGGGGGTCTGTCGAAGATCAAGCATGTCCGCGCCTATACGGTGCGTGGCGGCGGCGCGGATTATCACGATCAGGGCGAAGGGCACTGGATCGACAACCACATCGCGACGCCGATGAGCCGCTATCCCGAATATCGCCAGTCGCGGCAGAGCTTCGGCATCAACGTGCTGGGCACGCTGGTCGTGGAGATCGAGGCCGAGGACGGCACGATCGGCTTCGCGGTGACGACCGGCGGCGAGCCGGCCTGCTACATCGTCGAGAAGCATCTGGCACGCTTCCTCGAAGGGCGCAGCCCGACCGAATATGAGAAGATCTGGGACCAGATGTACTTCTCGACCCAATATTACGGGCGCAAGGGTCTGGTCGTGAACGCGCTGTCGGGTGTCGACCTGGCGCTGTGGGACCTGCTCGGCAAGCTGCGCGGCGAGCCCGTCTATCACATGCTTGGCGGCGCGGTGCGGGACGAGCTGCAGTTCTACGCGACCGGCGCGCGGCCCGACATCGCCAAGGAACTCGGCTTCATCGGCGGCAAGATGCCGCTCCACCATGGTCCGGCCGAGGGCGTCGAAGGCCTCAAGAAGAACATCGCCGAGCTGGCCGACATGCGCGCGAAGTGCGGCCCCGACTTCTGGCTGATGTGGGACTGCTGGATGGCGCTCGACGTCGACTATGCAACCCGCCTGGCGATCGCGGCTCACGAGCACGGCCTGAAGTGGATCGAGGAAGCGATCAGCCCCGACGATTACTGGGGCTATGCCGAACTGAAGCGCAACGTGCCCAAGGGCATGCTGGTGACCACCGGCGAGCATGAGGCGACCCGCTGGGGCTTCCGCATGCTGCTCGAGATGGACTGCTGCGACATCATCCAGCCCGACGTCGGCTGGTGCGGCGGCGTGACAGAGCTGCTGAAGATCTCGGCGCTGGCGGACGCCCGCGGCAAGATGGTCGTGCCGCATGGCTCGTCGGTCTACAGCTACCATTTCGTCATCACGCGGCACAATTCGCCGTTCGCCGAATATCTGATGATGCACCCTGGCCCGACCGAAGTCGTGCCGATGTTCCATCCGCAACTGATCGGCGAGCCGGTGCCGCAGAACGGACGCCTGCGCGCGTCCGCCCTCGACAATCCCGGCTTCGGCGTCGAGCTCAATCGCGCGCTCGACATGCACCGCCCCTACACCCACTGAGGATCGACTCATGAAGCTCTGCCGCTACGGTAATCCGGGCGAGGAACGCCCCGGCGTGATCGACGCCGATGGCAACATCCGCGACCTGCACGCCTATATCGCCGACGTCGACGCGCGCGCGCTCAGCCCGCAGACGCTGAGCGACCTATCGACGATCGACCCGGCGACGCTGCCGCTGGTGCAGGGCAATCCGCGCTACGGCCCCTGCGTCGCGGGCACCCGCCAGTTCGTCGCGATCGGGCTGAACTACGTCGACCACGCGCATGAATCGAACCTGCCGATCCCCGAAGAGCCGGTCGTTTTCAACAAATGGGTCAGCTGCATCCAGGGTCCGAACGACCAAGTCCGCATCCCGAAGGATTCGAAGAAGACCGATTGGGAAGTCGAACTCGGCATCGTGATCGGCACGGAAGCGCACAACGTGTCGGAAGCCGACGCGATCGACCACGTCGCCGGCTATTGCGTCGTCAACGACGTGTCCGAACGCCACTGGCAGACCGAACGCGGCATGACCTGGGACAAGGGGAAGGGCTTCCCGACCTTCGGCCCCGTCGGCCCGTGGATGGTGACCAAGGACGAGGTGGGCGACGTCCAGAACCTCGGCATGTGGCTGTCGGTGAACGGCAAGAAGGTTCAGGACGGCAATACGAAGACGATGATCTTCGACGTGAAGCAGATCGTCAGCTACCTCTCGCAGATCATGACGCTGCTGCCCGGCGATATCATCACCACCGGCACGCCGCCGGGGGTGGGTCTGGGCCAGAAGCCGGAGCCCTGGTATCTCAAGGCGGGCGACGTCGTCGAACTCGGCATCGAGAAGCTGGGCCAGCAGCGCCAGGACTTCGTCGCTTGGGACGCGGCCAAGTGAGCGTCTACGCAGGGCGGTTCGCCGGCCGCAGCGCGATCATCACCGGCGGCGCGTCGGGTCTCGGCTACGCGGTTGCCGAGCGCATCATCGCCGAGGGCGGGCAGGTGTCGCTGTGGGACATGAACGGCAACCTCGCCGATGCGCGTGAGACGCTCGGCTGCCACGGCGTCAACGTCGACGTGTCGGACGCCGATGCCGTCGCCGCTGCGGCGGAGGAGAGCATCGCCGCGCTCGGCAAGGTCGACGTGCTGATCTGCTCGGCCGGCATCACCGGGGCGACCGTACCGGTGCAGGACTTCCCGATCGACAGCTGGCTGAAGGTCGTGAACGTCAACCTGAACGGCCTGTTCTACTGCAACCGCGCGATCGTGCCGCACATGCTGGCGAGCGGGTATGGCCGTATCGTCAACGTGGCGTCGGTGGCGGGCAAGGAGGGCAACCCCAACGCCTCTGCCTATTCGGCGACGAAGGCGGGCGTGATCGGCTTCACCAAATCGCTCGGCAAGGAACTGGCCGGCAAGGGCGTCATCGCCAACGCGCTGACCCCGGCGACGTTCGAAAGCCCGATCCTGGCCCAGCTGCCACAGAGCCAGGTCGATTACATGCGCTCGAAGATCCCGATGGGCCGCCTGGGCGAAGTCCACGAAAGCGCCGCGATGGTGTGTTTCATGGCGAGCGAGGAGTGCAGCTTCACCACCGCCAGCACCTTCGACACCTCGGGTGGGCGCACGACGTATTGATCTAGCGTTCGTCATCTCCGCGAAGGCGGGGATTCAGGGCCAAGCAGGCTGATGTGAGAATGGATAGCCCTGGATTCTCGCTTTCGCGGGAATGACGACGAGCGGGAAGGGGACTGAAATGCCACGTGACATCCCCTTCATCGACGCTCACGTCCACCTGTGGGACCTCAGCCACATCCGTTACCCCTGGCTGATGCCGCCCTTCGCCGACGACGGCCCCAACGGCAGCGTCGAGCCGATCGCCCGCGACTATTCGCTCGACGACTATCTGGCCGATGCGCAGGGCTGGGACGTCCGCGGCATCGTCCACGTCGACGCCGGCGCCGACCCGGCGGACGCGCTGAAGGAAACCGACTGGCTCCAGCGACAAGCCGACACCCGCGGCATGCCGAACGCCATCGTCGCCTTCGCCGACCTGGCGGACCCGGATGTCGAGACGCTGCTCGCCGCCCATGCAGAGCGCGCGAACGTCCGCGGCATCCGCCACATCGTCAACTGGCACGCTGATCCGAAGCGCACCTATTCCGCGCGCGACGTGACGCTGGACGACGCCTGGGGCCGCGGCTTCGCGCTGCTCGGCAAATACGGCCTCAGCTTCGACCTTCAGGCCTATCCGGGCCAGTTCCCGCATCTGGCCCGGCTGATCGCGCGTCACCCGGACACGCAGGTCGTCATCAATCATACCGGCATGGCCGTGCCCGGCGAATGGGACGCGTGGCGCACCGGCATGCGTGCGCTCAGCCGTCTGCCGAACGTCGCGACCAAGCTGTCGGGTATGGGGTTCACCCACCGCCCGTGGACGATCGACCAGGCGCGCACCTACGTGCTCGAAGCGATCGACATCTTCGGCGCCGACCGCGCCATGGTCGCCAGCGACTTTCCGACCGACAAGCTGTTCGGCAGCTTCGCCCAGCACCTCGACGCCTATGCCGCGATCACCGCCGATTTCACCCAGGCGGAACGCCGCGCGATCTTCGCCGGCAACGCCAACCGGCTGTATCGGCTCGGGATTGATCTCGATCGCTAAGTGCGAGCTTTGCGAAGCTTGCAATTGTCTGAGTAAACAAGTATCTCAAAACATGTTAATTGTTCCTATAATATGGGACGAAGATCGACCGACTACAAGGTCGGCTGTTCAGGGATTTATCGGGAGAGGGGCATGACTGACCGTTCGAACTCGCGACGCCGGGGGGCTGTCGCTACCACATCGTGGATGGCACTGAGCCTGGTGCTCGCCTTCGGCCCGAGCCAGGTGGCCGCCCAATCGACGACTCAGACCGCACCGGCAACCAGCGGCTCCGCCGTCGAAGACGACGAGACGCCCAAGGAAGTCATCGTCGTCGGCTCGCGCGCCAGCCAGCAGAGCGCCAACCAGCGCAAGAAGGATGCCCGCACCGCGACCGACTCGATCGTCGCGGACGACATCGGCAGCTTCCCCGACCGCAACGTCAACGAAGCCATCAGCCG
>CAJYOI010000033.1 GCA_913776045.1 uncultured Sphingomonas sp. | reverse complement strand
CGTCCGCGCCGCCAGCCGGCTGGGTGGACCGACATCTTCGAACGCCTGATCTGGCAGGGGGAATAGGACGGACATGGAGTTACTTGCCAACACCGACGCCGCGACGCTGTCGCCCGTCGCGCTGTTCCTGCAGGCCGATTGGGTCGTGAAGGCGGTGATGCTGGGGCTGCTGGCCGCCAGCATCTGGACCTGGGCGATCATCGTGATGTTCTGGCGCCGCCTGGGCAGCGTGCGCAAGGACACCGCCCGGTTCGAGGAAGCCTATCGCACCGCCGCCGACATCGACGCCTTCCACCGCGCCGAGCGCGAGAGCGAGCTGCCGATGGCCAAGGTCTTCGCCGCCGGGGTCGCCGAATGGCGGCGATCGACGTCGGGCAAGATCATCGACCGCGACGGCACGCGTGAGCGCTTGGCAACGACGATGGGCGCGG
This sequence comes from uncultured Sphingomonas sp., assembly GCA_913776045.1. Taxonomy (GTDB): domain Bacteria; phylum Pseudomonadota; class Alphaproteobacteria; order Sphingomonadales; family Sphingomonadaceae; genus Sphingomonas. The sequence goes on along the minus strand of CAJYOI010000033.1, from coordinate 42,768 downwards.
CGACCGCGCATGAGATCGACAAGCTCAGCGACCGGCTGAACGTGCTGGCGACGGTCGGTTCGGTCGCGCCGTTCGTCGGGCTGTTCGGCACCGTCTGGGGCATCATGCGATCGTTCACCGCAATCGCCAGCCAGCAGAATTCGTCGCTGGCGGTGGTGGCGCCGGGCATCGCGGAGGCGCTGTTCGCGACCGCGATCGGCCTGTTCGCGGCGATCCCGGCGGTCATCGCGTACAACCGGTTCTCGCACGGCATCAACCGGATCGAGGCGCGGTTGAACCGGTTCGCCGACGGGTTCCACGCGACGCTCAGCCGCCAGCTGGATTCGGATCGGTGAGGGGCGAGACCTATATCCTCCCCGGCACGGGGAGGATCTGACGCATGGCCGTCAACCTCCCTTCCCAGCGCGGCAAGGGCCGGCGGGCACCGATGGCGGACATCAACGTCACGCCCCTCGTCGACGTCATGCTCGTGCTGCTGATCATCTTCATGGTCACCGCACCGCTGCTGACGGCGGGCGTGCCGGTGAATTTGCCCGACAGCCGCGCCAAGCCGCTGGACCAGCAGCAGAAGCCCGTCGATATGGCGATCGACGCCGAAGGCCGGATCTTCATCGACAAGGAAGAAGTGACCGGCACGCTCGACGATCGGCTGGCGCAGATCGCGGGTTCGGGCACGCCCGATAACCCGCCGCAGATCCTGCTGCGCGCCGATAAGGGGCTCGATTACGGCCGTGTCATGCGGGTGATGGGCGAACTCAACCGCGCCGGGCTCAATCGCGTTGCGCTGGTCACCAACGCGGGCGACCAGAACTGATGGAACGCGCCGAGAAATACGGCTTGGGGGTAGCGGCGGCGGGGCATGTCGCCCTGTTCGGCCTGCTCTCGGTCGGGTTCCTCAGCACGCCCAATCCGGTGAAGCTCGAATCGAAGCCGATCGACATCTCGCTGGTCGACGAGGTCGCGCTGGAAAGCGCCGCGCCCGCGACGACCGAAGCGCCCGCCCCGGCGGAAGCGCCCGAGGTCGGACCCGTGGAGGATACGGCGCCCGCTCCGGCCGAGGCGCAGCCCGATCCCGAACCCGCGCCGCCCCCGCCGGCGCCAGTTCCGCCGCCGCCAAAGCCGACCCCGCCGAAGCCTGCTCCGCCTAAGGCCGCTCCCGCGCCCGCACCCAAACCCGCACCGGTGAAGGCGCAGCCCAAGCCGACACCGCCAAGGGCCGAACCGGCGAAGGCGGCTCCAAAGCCCGCGCCGGCCAAGGCCGCCCCCGCACCGAGTCCCCCGACCAAGAGTGCCGCCAAGCCCGCACGTCCGGGCTTGGCGCGCCCCGACGTCGCCCCCGAACGACCCGGTAACGATGCTGCATCGAAGGCGGCCAAGCCGCGCGGATCGATGCTGGGCGACGATTTCCGCAAGAGCCTGGCGCAGTCGGCGGAGAAGGGTACGGCTCAGACACCGCGCGCGGCGAAGGTCAGCGCGACGGCGATCGCGGGGCTGGGCGACGCGATCGCGCGCCAGGTCCAGCCCTGCGCCAATCGCATCCCCAATCCGGGGCCGGGTGCGAACCAGATCCGTACGAAGCTCCGCATCCGCATGAACCCCGACGGTTCTCTCGCCGCGCGACCGACCGTCGCGGGGCAGACCGGCGTGAACGACGAAAACACGCGCTACGCCCAGCGCGTCGGCGAACTCGCCAGCGGCGCTGTGATCCAATGCGCGCCGTACAAGCTTCCGTCCGAACTGTACGAAGGCGGGTGGAAGGACATCATCATCAACTACCGGCTTCCGGGATGAGCATCATGCGACCAATCTTCTTCCGTCATGCCGCACTCGATGCGGCATCCAGAGCCAAGAGCGATGTCGCGCGTGGCCCTGTACCCCGGATCACGTTCGGGGTGACGGCGGTATTACTGGCACTCGGCGCGAGCCTCACCACCCCCGCCGCCGCGCAGGTCGAGGTCGACGTCACCGGCGGCGCGAGCGTCGGTCAGCCGATGCCGATCGCCGTTCCGCCGATGCCGACGCCGAACCCGCAATCGACCGCGGCGGGCAGCACCGATCAATTGGGGCGGCAGATGGCGGAAGTCGTCACCAACGATCTGCGCAATTCGGGGCTGTTTACGCCGCTCGCCCCCGATCGGCTGCGTCCTGTCGGCTTCGATCAGGTCACTGCGCCCGACTTCCCCTATTGGGGAGGGACGGGGGCGCAGGCGCTGGTACAGGGTTTCGTCCGCGCCAACGGTGATGGCACGCTGACGGTCGGCTGCTACCTGTATGACGTCTTCACGAAGACCGAACTTACGCGCCAGGGCTTCGTCGTCGCACCTGCCGACTGGCGTCGCGCCGCGCATAAATGCGCCGACACCGCCTATCAGCGCCTGTCGGGCGAGGGACCCTATTTCGACAGTCGCGTCGTCTACGTCTCGGAGACCGGGCCGAAGGGAAAGCGGATCAAGCGGCTGGCGATCATGGACCAGGACGGCGCCAACCACCGCTTCCTGACCAACGGCCAGTCGATTGTGCTGACCCCGCGGTTCGCGCCGAACCAGCAGTCGATCGTCTACATGAGCTATGACGAGAAGGTGCCGTCGATCTACGTGCTCGACCTGGGCTCGGGCCGTCCGCGCCGGGTCGTCAGCGGCGTGTCGACGACCTTTGCCCCGCGCTTCTCGCCCAATGGCCAGTGGATCCTGTTCTCGATGGCGCAGGGGGGCACGACCAACATCTACCGCGTGCCCGCCGCCGGCGGCAGCCCGCAGCGGCTGACCAACTCGGCCGGGATCGATACCGGCGGCAGCTATTCGCCCGACGGGTCGAAGATCGTGTTCGAAAGCGACCGTGGCGGATCGCAGCAGCTGTACGTGATGAATGCGGATGGATCGAACCCGCAGCGGATCAGCTTCGGCGGCGGGCGCTATGCGACCCCGTCGTGGAGCCCGCGCGGCGACCTGATCGCGTTCACGAAGATGGAAGGCGGCCGCTTCCGCATCGGTATCATGTCGCCGTCGGGCGGGGCTGAGAAATCGCTGACCGAAGCCTGGGGCGACGAAGGGCCGAGCTGGTCGCCGAACGGCCGCGTGCTGACCTTCTTCCGCGCCGCGCAAGGCTCGGGCAAGGCCGACGTGTGGTCGGTCGACCTGACCGGCACCAACGAACGCCGCATCCCGACCCCGCTCGACGGGAGCGATCCGAGCTGGGGCCCGTTGCGTCCCTGACATCCGAATTCTCGCCAAGACCGATCAACCAAAAGGAGAAACGATCATGGCAACCAAGCGGACCGCGCTGGTCCTGACCGCCGCCCTCGCCGTCGCCCTTGCGGGTTGCGCCAAGAAGAAGCCCCCCGTCCTGCCGCCGGCGCCGGTCGAAAGCGGCCAGACGACCGATCCCAACGCCGGTACCGCGCCGACCGGCAACGTCGACGGCGCGATCGTACCGGGCAGCCAGGCCGATTTCCTGCGGTCGGTCAGCAGCAACACCGTGCTGTTCGGGCTCGACATGTTCGACATCGATGCGGAAGCGCGTGCGATCCTCGACACCCAGGCACAGTGGCTGGGGCGCTACCCCAATGTGCGCATCACGATCGAGGGCCACTGCGATGAACGCGGCACGCGGGAGTATAACCTGGCGCTGGGCGACCGTCGTGCGAACGCGGCGAAGAACTATCTCGCTGCGCGCGGCATCAACCCGGCGCGGATCAGCACGATCAGCTACGGCAAGGAACGCCCGGCCGCGCTGGGGTCGGACGAGGCAAGCTATGCGCAGAACCGCCGCGCGGTGACCGTGACGGTAGGCTGACCTTCTGAAGCCCTCTCCCCCTGTCGGGAGAGGGCTTTCACGAACCTTGACTTCCCCCAATCCCGATATAAATGTGATATCACATTAAAGGGAGGCAGGGATGACCGATTCGTCACGTTCGAGCCGTACGCTCACCCACAGCAGCGAAACCGCCGCCGCCACCATGAGCGGCTATCCGATGCTGCTGCTCCTCCTGCTCGTGCTGGCCGGCGGCGCCTTCGGCTTCACGCTGACGACCGACATGCCGTTGCTCGCCGCCACCGCGCTCGGGCTTGGCGCGCTGCTTGCGCTGCTGATCGGCTGCGGCTTCTACATGCTCCAGCCCAACCAGGCCGCCGCGATCACGCTGTTCGGCGCCTACCGCGGCACCGACCGGACGGAGGGGCTGCGCTGGGTGCTGCCGTGGCTGATGCGTCAGAAGGTGTCGGTCCGCGCCAACAACATCATCTCCGACAAGATCAAGGTCAACGACCTGCGCGGCAACCCCATCGAGATGGCGGCGCAGGTCGTCTGGCGCGTAACCGATACTGCGCAGGCGCTGTTCGACGTCGATGATTACAAGGCGTTCGTGAACGTCCAGATCGAGGCCGCGGTGCGCACGATCGGCTCGCGCTATCCGTACGACGATTTTGAGCATCAGGAAGTCACGCTGCGCGGCAACCACGACCAGATCGGTGCCGAGCTGCAGGCCGAACTGATCGCGCGCCTGCGGGTCGCCGGCATCACCGTCGATGAATGCGGCTTCACCCATCTCGCCTATGCGCAGGAGATCGCCGGCGCGATGCTGCGACGCCAGCAGGCGCAGGCGGTGGTCGCCGCGCGCGTGACCCTGGTCGAGGGCGCGGTCGGCATGGTCGAACTGGCGCTCGATCAGCTGTCGGCGAAGGGTGTGGTCGAGCTCGACGACGAACGCCGCGCAACGATGGTCAGCAACCTGATGGTCGTGCTGTGCGGCGACCGTGACGCCCAGCCGGTCGTCAACACGGGTACGCTGTACCAGTAAGCGCCGAAACCCGTGGCCGCACCCCCGAAGAAGGCGTTTCCGCTCCGTCTCGATCCCGCGCTCTATGCAGCGATCGAGCGGACGGCGTCGGCCGACCTCAGGAGCGCCAATGCGCAGATCGAATGCCTGCTGCGCGAAGCGCTGGCGCGGCGCGGGGTGAAGCTCGACGCGCCAGTGAAGGCCAGGCGGGGCCGGCCGCCGAAGGAGGAAACAGATGCGACCGAATGACTGTCCGAAATGCCAGGGCACGATGGAAGAGGGCTTTCTGCTCGACGAATCCTACGGCACCCGGGGCCCGGCCGACTGGGTCGAGGGCTCGCCCGAGAAGAGCATCTGGACGGGCGTGAAGCTCGGTGACCGAATGCGTCTGCCGATCGAGACTTGGCGCTGCGGGCGGTGCGGGTATCTCGAAAGCTATGCGCGATGATTCCGCCGCACCTGCGCCGCCGGAACCCGCCGCCGCCGACCCGCCCGGGCTATTGGTTCTTGCCCAAAGCCTATGGCTACGGCGCCTATCCCGCGACCGTGATGGGTTGGGTGGTGCTCTTTGGGTACATGCTGGCGTTGGGTGTGACCGTTCAAGCGCTGCCGACCGATGGCGCGCGGATCATCCTGGGCACGGCGCTTACGATCGGGCTGGTCATCGTGGTTGCCGTCAAGACAGACGGCGGACTGCGCTGGCGCTGGGGAGGAAAGTAAAATGATGCTGACGGCAATGTTTCTGGCGGCAGCCGCGCCGCAGGTCGAGCAGGCGACGGTGCCGGGTCCGCAGGGGCCGCTCGCCGGCACGCTGACCTTGGCCGAGGGCAAGGGCCCGGCGGTGGTCATCATCCCCGGTTCCGGCCCGACCGACCGCGACGGCAACAGTCCGATGGGGATCACCGCCGGTGCGTATCGGATGCTCGCCGACGCGCTGGCGGTGCGAGGGGTGTCGTCGATCCGCATCGACAAGCGCGGCATGTTCGGCAGCCGCGGTGCCGTTGCCGATCCGAACGCTGCGACGATGGCGGACTATGCCGCCGATGCACGCGTCTGGGCAAAACTTGCCGCCAAGCGTACCGGCAACCGCTGCGCCTGGTTGGTCGGGCATAGCGAGGGTGGCGTGGTCGCGCTCCAGGCTGCGCAGAACCCCGACGGCATCTGCGGCGTCTTGCTGGTCGCTTCGCCGGGGCGGCCGCTGGGCGACGTGATGCGCGCGCAGTTCCGCGCCAACCCGGCCAACGCACCGATCCTGGGTGCCGCACTGGGGATGCTCGATGCCATCCAGCAGGGCCGGACGGTCGATCCCGCGACGCTGCCGGCGCCGCTGGGGCAGATGTTCCCGACCGGGTCGCAACGCTATCTGTCGGGTGTGATCGCGGTCGATCCGGCGAAGCTCGCTGCCAGCGCCAAGGTGCCGGTGGCGATCGTCCAGGGCGATGCCGACCTGCAGGTGTCGGTGGCCGAGGATGCGAAGCGGATTGCCGCTGCAAACGCCAAGTCGACGCTGGCGGTGGTGCCGGGAGTGAACCACGTGCTGAAGCAGGTCGGCACCGACCGGATGACGAACCAGCGCAGCTATGCCGATTCCTCGCTGCCGATCGCGCCGGCCGTGGTCGATGCGGTGGTGGCGGCGGTCACACCCGCCCGTGCTCCCGCGCAGGCGGCAGCCCAGCGCCGCAGGCGACCGGCGAAGTAATCCTGGGCTCCCGCCAGCGCGGGAACACCGCTACGCGCACCATCGTCATCCCCGCGAAGGCGGGGACAAATTCTGGCTGAACGTGGTGAGTCTCACGTGGTCCAGCGACTATTGATCCCCGCCTTCGCGGGGACGACGACACTTTACTTGGCAGCCGCCGCCGCCCCGCCGGCAAACGCCTCGTCCAGCAACCGCGCAAGCCGCAGCCCGCCCTTGATGACCTGCTCGCGCGCCGGTTCGACCAGCTTGGCGATGGTCGCTTCGTCCAGTTTCGAGCGCGCGGGCACCGGCCCGCAGCCGTCACCGCCCATCGCGGTCGCATAGGCATTCTTGGCGACCTGCCAGCTATCGCGGCTCCAGTCCTCGACCGTCCCAGCCTGAATGCTCGCCCGCTCGGCCGCCGGGTAAGCGCGGACGACCGGCGGCGGGGTCGAGATCGCACGCTCGGCCAGATACCCGTCCCAGATCGAATGGAGGTTGAGCCGATCGGGGCCGTACATCCCGTAATCCGCCTTCGCCCGGTTGCCGCCGAGATCGCCGCGGTCCCCGGCATGGAGCGGCTGATGCAGGTCGCCGACGAAATGGATCAGGAAGACGAGCGCCATCAGCTTCTCGCGCGCCGGGACCTTCGAATCCTTCAGCAGCTTCACGTCGCGTTCGATCTGCGCGGACACGCAATTGCCGTCCTTGCAGGCGGACTTCAGGTCGAACGGCTTGCACACGTTCACATTCTGATAGTGCCAGGAATAGGCATAGCTGAACCGCTCGCCCAGCGGCTTGACGCAGTCGGCCCAGACGCTCGCCTGCTCGATCGTGGCCGCAGGACAGGTCGGCGTTTCGAGCAATCTCTGCTGACGCAGCAATGCCGCGACCTTGGCCCGGGTCGCCGGGCTGACGTTCGCCCAGGCGACCGCAGCGACCGTCTCATGGCCATATTCCCAATAGGCCTGGGCCGGCAGGGCGAAGAGCGAGGCGATAAGCGCGAGCAGCGCGGAAAGCTTGCGGATCATAGGGTTGCGCCTAGCGCCTGACGCGGATCGGGGAAAGGGGAGGCGTGCTCGGTGAACGGCGCAGCGCCCATCGCGTTGACCCCGCTATGCCCGATCCGATCCGCCGGTCCGCTCCGAGCCGTCACCAAGCCCGGCTGGCGCTCGACGCCGGCCGGCAGGCCAGCCTGTCGCTCGAGATCGCGATCACCTCGGCCGGACTGCTCGCGATCGGTGGCCTCGTGTCGATGATCCTGCTGTCGACCGCGACGATCGTGGCGGTGGCGCGGCGTTATGTGTCGCGCTCGATCGTCAGATACACCAAAGTTTGCGTCATCAGCATGTACGCAATCTCGCCAAACGACATCGGCCCGGTCAGCGACCCGGTGTGCTTGCCTTCCAGCTTGGCATAATTGAAATTCAGGATGCAGTTGCAGCTGAACGCGAATTCGCCAGTGGCGTCGGCGATCTTTTCGGCGAATTGTCGTTCGTAATCCTCGACCGGCCGCGCGAAGCGATAGGTCATGCCGGGGAAGACCGGCGCGAAGAAGGTGACCTCGCCGGTCGCCTCGTCGATGCCCGCGGTCGCGACGTTGATCATCGCGCCGTTATAATCGGCGACCAGCGGCAGGCGGATGTCGATGCCATGTGCGGCGATGTGATCGACCAAGCGTGTGCGCACGCCGTCGACGTGCACCCATTCGACCGTAAAGCCAGTCGAATCGCCATCGTCGCCGAACGTCAACGCGGGGCCGCTATCCTGTTCGAACAGGTTGACGTTGTCGATCCGGGCATAGGCATCGTCGGGCAGCGCGACGTGCATGACGACCGCGGCATCGCCGCTGACCGTCCCGCTCGCGCCATCGAACACCTTGGGGCTGTCGATGCCCAGCCGGTCGAGCAACACGCCCGTCACCCAGCCGGCGAGCGGGCGGCGGAACAGGTTGGGCCAGCTCTGTCCGTTCAGCGCAAAGTCGCGGTGGACATCGCTCTGCGAAGGCAGCAGCAGGATGGTGTAGCCGTTGTCTGGCCCCGACGTGGCGGCCAGGTCGGGCAGGCTTGCGCGGTCGAGCACACCCTGCCACGCGACGCTTGCGCCCTCGGGCAGCGTCTGGACGTAGATCTGCGCCCGATCGACCGCGCCACCGGCCTCCGCCGTCATGAAATAGGGGATGGTCCCGCCGATCCACCGCCCGCGCGGCAGGCTGGCAAGCAGCGTCTCTTCGCCCGCCAGGATCAGCGACGCGCCGCCTGCGATCATCGCGGTGACGGCCTCTACGCTGTGAAGGGATCGACGGGCGGTCGCGCGCAGGGCCCGCATCACTTGCCTCCTTCGAAAATCGCGCGGTAGTCGTCGCCGGCAAAGCGCAGATTGTCGCGAAAGAAGGCGCGCAATTCCTCTATCACCGCCATCCGGTTGGCGACGCTGCGCTGATACGCATCGACCAGCCGGATCATCAGGATGCGCAGCGCCAGGCAGCGATAGGTCGCGTGAATGCGCCCCGATAGCAGGTCGTGCCAGCGCGGATGGCTGGCGGGTGCGATGTCGGCAACGGATGTAGTCATAATCTGTCTAACGAATCTCAGGCTGCCGCGACGTTGACCGAAGATGATGAAGATCGGGTCAACGGGTTTTGGCGTAATCGCCATTGCGGGTAAAATGCCGCTCGACGCTCGGGCGCGATCAGGGGATCGGCGGAAAGTCGATCGACGGGCGATAGGCGCGGACGGTCGCGGGGCGGCAGCCGGTCCGGTCGAAGAAGCCGCGTCGTGCATCGTCCCGGTGGGCGTTCGGCGTTCTGTACCAAGTCAGCGTACGCAGGCCCAGGAGCAGCATGTGGCTGGGTGCTGCCCGTCCGGCAGTGGGCACGGCTTCGTCGATCCTGTAAGTGGCGTCGGTCGTGACGATCTCGATATCCTCGCGGACAGACTGGCCGGCGATCCGATCGCCACGCTCGCGAACCCAGGCCATGTTGGTCCTGCCATCGGTGCCGCCCTGCCACGGGAGAAACCAGTAGGACCGGCCCGTCTTGCCGAACCGGACGCGCAGCGCGACGCCGCCCGCCCAATCGGCGGTGCGCGGGACGGGGAAGAATTCGGCGGTGACGCTCGCGTCGCTGCTCAACCGATACTGCGCGCGTTCGGTCGGGCAGGCGACGGTGACGGTGGCGAGCAGTGCGGCGAGGAGCATTCGTGGAGCGTAGCCGGCGCCCGCCGCCGGTCAATCACCCCTCGTCAGCGTAGATCGCCACCGTCCGCGACCCGCTTGCCGACACGCGGCCGCGGTACATGCCCGGCGTCGTGAAGCTCCACGCGATCTCGCCCGCCGGGCCGGTCAGGATGACGCCGCCGGTGCCGCCCAGCGCTCGCACATTGGCCATCACCGTGTCGCCGGCGGTCTGCAGCGTGTCGCCCGCCAGCCGCACACGGGCGCAGATTTCGTGTGCGACGCCTTCGCGGATGAAGAATTCGCCGGAGCCCGTCGCGCTGACCGCGCCGGCACGGTCGTCGGCATAGGTGCCCGCCCCGATCAGCGGCGAATCGCCGACGCGGCCCCAGCGCTTGCCGGTCACCCCACCGGTCGAGGTCGCCGCCGCGACATGGCCGTGGCGATCGCGCGCGACCGCGCCGACCGTGCCGTATTTCATGTCGACATCGAAGGCGCTGGCCGAGCTGGCCTTCATCGTGTCGAGCTGCGTACGACGTTCGGGGGTCGCGAACCAGTCGGGCTCGACCTGTTCCAGGCCGCGATCGCGCGAAAAGGCATCGGCGCCCTTGCCGGCGAGGAGGACGTGCGGGCTGTCCTCCATCACCCGGCGCGCCAGGCTCACCGGGTTCTTGGTCGCGGTGACGCCCGCCACGGCGCCCGCGGCACGGGTGCGGCCGTCCATGATCGCGGCGTCGAGCTCGTTCGTACCGTCATAGGTGAAGCATGCGCCGCGCCCGGCGTTGAAGGCGGGATCGTCCTCCAGCACCCGCACCGCCGCCTCGACCGCATCGAGCGCGCTGCCGCCGCCCGCCAGCACGGCCGACCCGGCATCGAGCGCGGCGTTCAGCCCGGCGCGCGCGTCGGCGTCCTGCGCCGGGGTCAGCGTATCGCGCCGCATGCCACCGGCGCCGCCGTGGATGACAAGAGTCCAGCCCGGGTGCGAGGCGTCGGTGGTGGGGGCGCTCATCTGTGGAACTCCAGAGGGTTACAACGTGGTGTGTGGCGTGTGTTTCGCCGCGCGGACGCGGGGGCGCAGTCCGATCAGCGGGCGCAGCGGCGCGACCTCGCGACCGATGCGGTAAAAGGCCCAGCAGCCGGCGCACGTCGTCGTCAGCAGGACCAGGAACTGCGTCCACAGCGGCCAGCCGGTCGGGCGCAGCCAGTATCCGACGACGACGATGATCGTCTGGTGGACGAGGTAGAAGGGGAACACGGCTTCGGCCAGCATCGCGCGGCCCGGCCGGTCGCGGTTGAGGTGAGCCTCCGCGATGCCGATCAGTGCGGCGATCGTCGCCCAGCACTGGACCTGGCGCGCCCAGAGCGTCTGGTCGGCGATCCACTGCGGCGGCGAACTGACGCCCGGCCAGATCAGCGCGACCCCGCCGACGATGGCATAGCTTGCCGCCGCCAGCGCCAACGACACCCACCGCCAGCGCACCAGCGCCCTCATGGTGTTCGGCGCGGCGGCAAGCAGGAAGCCGAAGACGAAGGCGGGGAAGAAACCCAGATGCGCGATGCCGTCGTGAAGCACGTCATGCGTGTCGGTCCAGCGCGTGAAGACGAAGACCTGGGACAGCAGCAGGTACAGGATCGGCAGCCATAAGACGCTTACCCCGCCGAACAGCCGGTCGAACCCGGCCTGCAGCGCCTTCGGTCGGGGCAGCGCGAGCAGAAGGGCGAGCGCGAGCGTATAGATCCACAGATATCCGACGAACCACAGGTGGTTCCACGTCGGCAGGATGATGCCGGCAAGCGTGTCGAAATCGAAGAATTCGCTGGCCCAGAAATGCAGGTAGTCGCGGGTATAGCCGTGCTGGGTGACCAGCTCGACCCAGGCCTGCGGCGGCACGATCACCGCGATGCCGAAGGCGAGGGGGAGAAGCAGCCGGGTGGTCCGTGACCGGACGAACCGCCACAGCCCCGGCGACCGCGTGACGATCGCGCGGCTGGCGTAGCCCGAGACGAGGAACAGCAGCGTGAGACGCCAGGGCGAGGTAAGTGCCATCGGCACCGTCACCCAATCGACCGTCCGCACCGCCTTCACATGATAGGGCCACGGCACGAAGACCATGGCGATGTGGTAGAGGATCAGCAGCGCGAACGCCCCGATCCGCAACCAGTCCATGCCATAATGTCGTGCCATCGGCGGGCGTTAGCGGGTTTGGGCGCGCTCCACCACCATTGGTGGGAAAGGCTTACGCTCGCACGCCCCGGACGCTATATGGCGCCAACCCCCACAGGAATCCCGATCCCATGTCCGTTCGTCCCTGGCGCGATATCGTGCGCCGCCCCAGCCGCCAGATCATGGTCGGCAACGTCCCAGTCGGCGGCGATGCGCCGGTCACCGTCCAGACGATGACCAACACGCCGACCAGCGACGCAGTCGCAACGATCGACCAGATCCGCCGCTGCGAGGATGCGGGCGTCGACATCATCCGCGTCAGCTGCCCCGACGTGGAAAGCACCGCGGCGCTCAAGGGCATCGTGCGGGCGTCGCGCGTGCCGATCGTCGCCGACATCCATTTCCACTACAAGCGCGCGCTGGAAGCCGCCGATGCGGGCGCGGCCTGCCTGCGGATTAATCCCGGCAACATCGGATCATCCGAGCGCGTCAAGGAAGTCGTCAACGCCGCCAAGGCCAACGGCTGCGCGATCCGCATCGGCGTGAATGCGGGCAGCCTGGAGAAGGACCTGCTCGAAAAATACGGCGAGCCGTGTCCCGAGGCGCTGGTCGAAAGCGCGCTCGACCATATCAAGCTGCTGCAGGACCACGACTTCCACGAATTCAAGGTCGCGGTGAAGGCGAGCGACATCTTCCTGGCGGTCGCCGCTTACCAGCAGCTGGCCGAGGCGGTCGATTGCCCGCTGCATCTGGGGATCACAGAAGCCGGCGGCTTCGTCGGCGGGACGGTCAAGTCCGCGATCGGCATCGGCAGCCTGTTGTGGTTCGGCATCGGCGACACCATCCGCGTATCGCTGTCGGCCGAGCCGGAGGAAGAGGTCCGCGTCGGCTTCGAGATCCTGAAGGCGCTTGGCATCCGCAACCGCGGCGTCCGCGTCGTGTCCTGCCCGTCATGCGCGCGGCAGGGGTTCGACGTCATACGCACGGTCCAGGCGCTGGAAGACCGCCTCCAGCACATCCGCACGCCGCTGTCGCTGTCGGTACTGGGCTGCGTCGTCAACGGCCCCGGCGAAGCGCGCGAGACCGACATCGGCCTGACCGGCGGCGGCAACGGCAAGCACATGGTCTATCTGTCAGGCGTCACCGACCATACGGTCGAGGATGCCGACATGCTCGACCACATCGTCAAGCTGGTCGAGGCGAAAGCGGCGGAAATGGAAGCGAGCGGGGCGCCGGCGCAGGCGGCGTAATCGGTCAGTAACCCGCTTCGCGCTGGTGACGCAGCGCGAGAATGACGACCGCGTCGTCCTCGGCGTCGCGCACGTACAGCGCGACATAGCCCGTCGTGCCGAATGGGATGACCAGTTCGCGAAACGGTGGCCGTGCGCCCACCGGGCGGCCCATGGCGAGAGTCGCGGTCAGGCGGCGAAGCGCGTCGGCGATCGCTGCGGCGGCGCGAGTCGACGCCCGATGATCCCGCTCGGCGAGGAACGTGCGACATCGCTCGACATCGGCGACCGCGCGTTCGGTCAGGATCAGTCGCGGCACGGGGGCGCCGGTCGTTCGTCCGCAGTTCCCCATGTGGCGAGCCAGGCAAGGGCATCATCGCCGGCGACATGGCGGCCGGTTTCACGATAGTCTTTCCAAGCCGCCATCGCATCGGCGAGGAAGCTTTCCCGCGCCTCTTCGCGCTCCAGATATTCGCGGATCGCCTCGCGCATGATCCAGTGCGGCGTACGCTCGCGGGCATCGGCGAGGCGGCGGATGCGGTCTTTCGTCGAATCGTCGATCTTAAGCGAAGTCGCCATCGATAGTCTCCGGTACTACCTATCGATATAACGTCGGGACCTGTGCTCAGCCACCCCCCAGCACGTTGATCGTGAATGCCACGATTCCGAGGTTGAACACGAACGCGGCCAGGTTGTGGACCGTCACCGTCCGGCGCAGGCTGCGATCGGTGATGCTGACGTCGCTGGTCTGAAACGTCATGCCGAGCGTGAAGGCGAAATAGAGGAAGTCCGAGTAGTCGGGCTCCTTACAGCCGGGAAAGTCGAGCCCGCCTTCGTCCCCGCCGCCATCGTCGTCGCGGCGGTAGAACATGTGCGCGTAATGCAGCGCATAGACGGTGTTGGCGAACAGCCACGACAGCGCCAGCGTCGCCAGCACCAGCGCGATCTTGATCGGCGGAAGCGCGCCCTTGACGATCAATTCCCCGGTCACCGCCGCCAGGATCGCAAGCGACGTCGCCGCGGTGATCGCCAGCAGCATCGGGCGATTGGCGTCGTTGCGCGCGGCTGACGCGCGGATCGCGGCGCTGTCGGCGGTGCGCAGCAAAGGCAAGATCGAGCCCAGAAAGACCGCCGCCGCCACGTCGAAGCCGATCATCGTCCCCGTCGACCAGTCGAATCGCAGGATCGCCAGCGGCACCGCAACCAGGGCCACGCCGCAGAAGGTCAGGAAACGGACGGGAGCGATGCGGTTGCCGATCGCCGGCTGGTGCGCGGACATGCCGCTGCTATAGCCGCCCCCTGGACCGCCGGGGAGGGCGAAATGACCGACGATACACCCGCGCCCGTGCCCTTGCCGCTGGCCTTCGCGGTCGCCGCGCTCGGCATCCTCGTCTTCTCCGGCATGGATGCGGTGATGAAGGGGCTGGTGATCGCGCTCGGCGTCTACACGACGATGTTCTGGCGCAGCCTGGCCGGTATCCTGGTGTCCGGCGCACTCTATGCCGGACTGCGCAGCCCATGGCCGTCGCGCCCCGCGATGCGACTGCACGTCGTCCGCGGATTGGTGTCGACGGTGATGGCGCTCGCCTTCTTCTGGGGGCTGGCGCGCGTGCCGATGGCGCAGGCGATCGCGCTGGCGTTCATCGCGCCGATCCTGTCGCTGCTGCTCGCCGCGCTGATCCTGAAGGAGCGCGTGCCGCGCGGATCGATCGTCGCGTGCGCCTGCGCCGCGGTCGGCGTCGGCCTGATTCTGACCGGCCAGGCGCGGGCGGAGCTGGGTGCCGACGCCTTCGCCGGCACGATCGCGGTCTTGGCGAGCGCGGTCTGCTATGCCTTCAACATTGTCCTGATGCGCGCGCAGGCGCAGGTCGCCGAGCCCGTCGAGGTCGCCTTCTGGCAGAGCGTCATCGTCGGCGCCTGCCTGGTGCCTGCCGCGCCGTGGTTCGTGACCGTGCCGCCGCCGGCCGACTGGCCGGTCATTGCCGGCGCCGCCGTGCTCGCCGTCACCTCGCTGCTCCTGCTCGGCTGGGCGTATCGCCATGGCCCGGCGAGCTATCTTGCGCCCACCGAATACACGTCGTTCGTCTGGGCGGCGATCCTCGGCTGGCTGGTGTTCGGCGAGACGCTGTCGCCCTGGACCATGGCCGGCGCGGTCGCGATCGTCGCGGGATCGATGGTCGCGGCGCGATCGAAGCCGGTCGTCGCTTAGGTCAGACGGCCGCTATTTCGCGGCGCCGCCATCCGTTGATCGCGCGCTGCGCTGGTCGCTCGACGCCGTGGTACAGCATGACCGACGCCGCCAGCACCATCGCCAGATACAGCGCGAT
The DNA here is from genome assembly GCA_913776045.1 of uncultured Sphingomonas sp. Classification (GTDB taxonomy): domain Bacteria; phylum Pseudomonadota; class Alphaproteobacteria; order Sphingomonadales; family Sphingomonadaceae; genus Sphingomonas. The sequence goes on along the minus strand of CAJYOI010000033.1, from coordinate 27,422 downwards.
CAGGACCGGCGGCACGGCATAGGCATCGCGGACGAAGACCAGCTTGAACGCATTCCACAGCGGAGAATGCGCCAGATAGGTCGCGAAGCTGATCTCGCCGAGATAATGGATCGTCCGCCCCTCGATCGGATTGCCGGACCGGCCCGCGGTGAGCGCCAGGACGAGCAACAGTGTGGCGAAAGCAACCGGCACGCCCAAGGTTTCGGGCAGCCAACCGCCGATCGTCAGACCCCCAGCGGCGATCGCGACGGTTGCCGCACCCGCCGTCGGGACACGCGAGCGATCCCGCCACCGTAGCCACAGCGCCGCCACCACCGCGCCGCATCCGAATTGCAGCACGCACCGGATGAGCCCCATCTGCGGAATATACTCCCCCAGATGCTCCAGCCCGCGCAGTCGAAACACGGCGTGCAGCAGCAGGAGCAGTCCCACCGCCACGCCGATCAGCGCACCGGTCGACAGTCGCCGCAGGTCGATCGCGCCGGCGACCGCGGCAAACATTAGATAGGCGAACAACTCGCAACTGATCGACCATGCCGGGTAATTCCACGCGAGATGGGCCAGCCCCCAGTTCTGGATCAGCAGATAATGGAGCGGCAGATCGGACAGGGGGTAGAGGTCCGGGTCCGACCGTCCGGTCGCGGCGAGCGCGAGCGCCATCACTACCGTGCCGGTCAGCACGACCGCGTGCAACGGCCAGATGCGCGCGACCCGTCGCCGCAGGAACTCGACGGTCGAACCGGACGCGCCTTCGCGCAGGCGCGTGCCCCAGGCCAGCCAGATGACGAAGCCCGACAACAGGAAAAAGAAATCGACCGCCAGATAGCCGTAGGACAGGGCGTGGACGACGCTCGCCGGCAACCCCGCGATCGACAGGCGGATATGGTAGAGCACGACCAGCCACGCGGCGATCCCGCGGACGCTGGTCAGCGCGCGCAGTTCGGTCATGCCGGGGCGGGGACGGCGCGGCGCTTGCCAAAGCCGCTCCACGCCGTCTCGCTACGCCGCCGCGCGACATAGGTGTCGAGCCCGATCTGCGCGCCGATCAGCATGTAGACGAACGGCTGGAAGGCGATGGCGATGAAGGCGGCGCCGAGCAGGTAGACGAAATGCGCGTTCTGCAGCGCTGCCGCCATCGGCGCGACCCAAGCGAACTCGCCCGTCTCCTTCGCATAGCGGCGGCGAAGCACTTCCATCCTGAGCAGGCCGATAAGCTGGATCAGCAGCCACAGGCCGAGCCCGAAATAGCCCTGTTCGCCCAGCATCTCGAAATAGGCGCTGTGGTACGCGCGGCCCGAATCGACCTCCAGCTGGGTGTCCACGGTGGCGTTGGCGGGTGCGCCTTCGACCTTCACCTTGTCGTAGCGGATCTTGTTCTGGCGATACGCCTCGAACCCGCCGCCCATCGGGTGGGTCTTCACATAGTCCATCGTCCACTGCCACACCGCGAGCCGGGTCGAGGCGGAGGCATCGGCCTGATAGGTCTTGATCGTCCCCATGCGTTCGGTGAACGACGACGGCAGGAACGGCACCGCCGCCAGGCCGACCGCGGCCATCAGGCTGAGGTAGAGGATACGCCGCTTCGTATCGCGCAGCAGCAGCACCGCGAGCAGGCCGATGCAGAGCAGTCCGGTGCGGGTCGAGGTGCCGATCGGGATCAGCAGGCAGGCGAAGATCAGCGCGAAGCTGAACGACTTCACGCGCCAGTCGGGGACGAAGATCGTCCCGAATTTCGTGAACCACAGAATGACGGGGATGATCGCGATCGCGACCATTGAGATCGTCGACCCTTCGTAGAGCCCCGAATTATTGTCGACCATCAGGTTCAGCTGGCCATAGCCGCCGCCCGATCCCAGCGTCTTGATGCCCCCGACGATGATGATCGATGCGGCGGACAGGATCATGAACAGCAGTAGCGCCTCGATGCGCAATTTCGTGCGCAGCGTCAGCGGCAGGAAGATCGCGAAGGCCAGCGCCTTCCACACCCATTCCCATTTCGACAGCGCGTCGATGGGGAAGTCGGCGTGAAGCGTGGTGTACCAGCAATAGAGCAGCAGGATCGCCAGCAATCCCTGGCGCGGCGCCATCCGCGTGTCGGACTTGTCGTCGACCGCTGCCCAAGCCCCGATCGCAAGCGCTACCGCCATCGCCGAGATCGGCACGGCGTTCAGCAGATAATAGGTCAGCCGCTGCGGCGAGACGATGTCGATATAGACATACGCGAGCACAAAGAGGAACGGCCGGCGGAAGCCCGCGGCGAAGAACACTCCTAAGAAGGCGACGAAGACGAGATCACGCATCGCGACGGCCCCATTTCGATCGCTTGGCGGGCTTGGCCGCGTCCTCGCGCGGGCCGGATTCGCGGTCGAGATCGGGGCGCTTCAGCAGATACCAGATCGCCAGCAGCATAAGGCCGTGCGTCAGGCCGAGCGAGAAATTGTCGATCATATGCCCGAACGCTGCCCCAAAATTCCGTTCGGACTGAGCCTGTCGAAGTCTTGCCCTTCTTCGGCGGAGACGCGCGGGCAAGAAGGACAGTGCTTCGACAGGCTCAGCACGAACGGGAGGGGGTTAGCGCAGGTCCAGTTGACGCGACGTTAAACACCCGCGTGGCAGGACGGCTCTCAAGATGCGCATCCTCCACCTGCTCGATCACGGCCTGCCGCTGCACAGCGGCTACACCTTCCGCACCCGCGCGATCCTGTCGGCGCAGATGCGGCGGGGGCACAGCATCGCCGCGGTGACCGGCCCGCGCCACGGCGACGCGCGCGTACCCCGCGAGACGATCGACGGAATCGACTTCTATCGCACCGCCTACAAGCCACATCTGCCGGCACCGATCGGCGAACTCGCCGAAATCGCTGCCTTCGCGCGCCGTATTGGGCAGGTCGTCGATGAATTCCGGCCCGATGTGCTCCACGCGCATTCGCCGGTACTCGATGCGCTGGCCGGGCTTGCGGTGTCGAGGCGACGGGGCATTCCGCTGGTATACGAAATCCGCGCCTTCTGGGAGGATGCAGCGGTCGGCAACGGGATGGGGCGCGAGGGGGCGGCCAAATATCGTGCGACGCGTGCGTTGGAGACGTTCGCGGTCAAGCGCGCCGATGCGGTCGCAGTGATCTGCGAAGGGCTGCGCGGCGACCTGATCGCGCGGGGGGTCGATGGCGACAAGATCATGGTTTCGCCCAACGGCGTCGACCTGACCCTGTTCGGCGAACCGCCCGCGCGCGATGAAGCTCTGGCGACGGACCTGGGCCTCAGCGACGAGACGATCGGCTTCGTCGGCAGTTTCTATGATTACGAGGGGCTCAACCATCTGATCGCGGCGATGCCCGCGCTGGTCGCACGTCGGCCTCACCTGAAACTGGTGCTGGTCGGCGGTGGGCCGATGGAGGGCCAGTTGCGCGCCCAGGCTGACGCGTCGAGCGCGGCCGATGCGATCCGCTTCGTCGGTCGCGTCGCGCATAGAGAGGTGGAGCGCTATTACGGCGTCATCGACCTGCTGGTCTATCCGCGTCGCCACATGCGCCTGACCGACCTCGTCACGCCCCTGAAGCCATTGGAGGCGATGGCGCAGCGCCGGCTGGTCGCGGCGTCCGACGTCGGTGGCCACCGCGAACTGATTCGCGACGGCGTCACCGGCACGCTGTTCGCCCCCGACGATCCTGCCGCGCTGGCCGCCGCGGTCGCCGGGGTGTTCGCCGACCGTGCGGCCTGGGATGCCCGCCGCGCGGCCGGCCGCGCCTTCGTCGAAAGCGAGCGCGACTGGGCGACCAATGTTGGGCGCTACGATCCCGTTTACCAAAAGGTGACGAGCGAAGGTGTAAGGACAACGCCATGGTTACGTTACCGATTCACCGGCCAGTAACGCTGTCGCTGACCCCGTCGCTCGGCGTCGCCGCAGCGGCGTGCGCGGCGACGATCTGTCTGATCCTGCCCTCGGCGACGCTCGAGGCGCTGGTGCTGAACAGCGGCATCCCCGCGATTCTGCCCGCGGCCGAACCGCCGCTCGGCTATACCGCGCGCGTCGCGCTCGCGATGATCACCGGCGGTGCGGCCGGCGCGATCGTCTGGCTGGCGGCGTTCCTGGCGTTCGGCGGGGAGGGCGCAGTGACGCTCAAGCCCCGCACGCCGCGCGCAAAACCGGTGTCGACCGTCGAATCGACTGCGCCCGCGCCGGTCCTGCGCCGCGCCGACGCGCATCCCGACGCGCCCGCGCGCGCGCCGCTCAACGCCGCGCAGGAACTCGGCGCCTGGTTTCAGGAACCGCCTGCCGCGTCGAAACCCGTCGCCCCGCCGGTCGAGCGCGCACTGCCCAAGGATCTCGACGCTCCGCTCGCCGCCTTCGATCCTGCCGCAATTCCCGCGGTCCCGGCCGAACCGCAGCCGGTGGTCGGCTCGCTCCAGCCACTGCCGATCAAGTCGGACCTCGAACCCGGCGAACGGATCGACGCGTTCGAATTGCCGCGCCCCGCAGTGCAGACCGACGCCGCCCCGATCGCCGCCCCGCGCACCGATGCGACGATCCATGCGCTGCTCGACCGGCTGGAACGCGGCGTCGCCGCGCGGCGTCAGGCCGACCCAGCCAAGCCATCGGTCGCCGGCACGCTCGACGAACTGCGCAAGCTCGCGACGCGCTAGCCCCCGTCCTCGACCGTCAGCATTTCCGCCGTCGCGGTCGATCCGGCCGCGCTGTGGCGCTGGTGGATCATCGCCACGTCGGCGACCAGATGGCCGGGGATCGGCAGATCGGCTTCCGCAAGTTCTTCTAACCAAAGTTCGGCACCGTCGCCGGCCACGACCAGCTCCAGCCGATGCCGCGCGCCGACGAAGGTCGCGCTGGCCCACCGCGTCGATGCCATCGCATCGATCGTCAGCCCCAAGCCCGCCGCCGCTGCATGTTTCACCAGCGCGCGCTCAAGCCGCGTCGCCGCGGTCGCCCGGCCGCTCACTGCACGCCCTCCGGATGCGACGCTATGAAAGCTTCGATCCGCGCCGTCGTGTCCGGGCGCGGTTGACGTCCGGCGAGCAGGTCGTCGACCAGCCGCGGATCGTTGATCGTGCAACGCCCGAATACGGTGCGCGGCATACCCGTCCGCTGCAGATAGCGCCGCACCTTGGTGACCAACATCATTCTCCCTCCCGAGACTCGCAATCAAATGTTCCGCTAATGTTCTCGGGAGATTTCCAACTTGTCTAGGATATTTCCTACGGATATTGTGCCGCTATGAACCCAACCGACCAACGCGCCGTTCTGGACGGCCTGATCGCCCGCGACGGCGTCAGCCTGTCGACCCTGTCGCGCGTAGTCGGGCGCAATGCGGCGTGGATGCAGCAATATATGCGGCGGGGGACGCCCAAGCTGTTGCCCGAGCGAGAGCGGGGGCTGATCGCGGGCTTCTTCGGGGTCGACGTTTCGGTGCTGGGCGGAGCGACGCCGCCCGCGATCGTCCGGGTGCCGCGGCTGGCGGTATCGGTGTCGGCGGGTCCGGGGCGGCTGGTGAACAGCGAAGCGACGGTCGCGAGCGCGGGCTATGCGGCGGAGGATCTCGCGCGGCTCGGCATCCGCGCGAGCGATGCCGCGATCCTCGACGTGCGCGGCGATTCAATGCAGCCGACGCTGATCGACGGCGACCGTATTCTGGTCGACCGTGGCCAGCGCGTGCCGGGCAAGGCACAGGCGATCTGGGTGCTACGCTGCGGCGACGAACTGCTGGTCAAACGCCTGACGCGCGACGGCGTCGACTGGCGCATCCTGAGCGACAATGCGCCCGACCGCCGGATACCGCTCAGCGACGTCGAAGTGCTGGGCCGTGTCGTGGAACTGGTGCGGCGGCTCTAGCGATCGTCGTGTTCTGGCGATGGTGTATTGGTCAGCGCCGCCGGTCGCGCAGATACAGCAACACGCCGACCGCGAGCCCTGCGGCCGTGCCGCCCAGGAACCCCAGCGTCACCTGGCCGGCCATCAATCCGATGACGATCCCGGCGGTCAGCAGCAGGATGAAGGGCGCGCCGGCGCCGATGGGTTCGCGAACAGGGGGACGGTCGGCCATGGTTAAGCGTCTCTGCCATGTCCCGCGTCCGGACGCCACCGTCCCGTTGCGGGATGGCCGGGACGCGCTCGCCTTGCCCGCGCGATGCACATTAACCCTCGCACTCCGCAGACATGCGTCGGATGGCGAATCTGGCACGCAAGGTGGACTGTGGCCTGCGATGCTCTTAGACGAAATCCTCGAAACGCCCCTGCCGTATCTGGCAGACCCGCAGGCCGTCGCCGATGCGACCGCGCTGCTGGAAAAACATGGCGACGACGCCTGTTTCGAAGCCGCGATCCGTGCCGAGCGCTATCGCGACCAGGGCAACGCTGTGCAATTCTGCCATTGGCGCCAGATCGAACGGCTGATCGTGCTGCTGGCCAGCCCGGACGTGACCGGCACCGTTCACTAGGTCCGCAGGCCACTAAATCATTGTCGGGCCTGACGCGCCCGGTCTACAGAAGGCTGATGACCGGGCCCGTCCGCCGGCATCGCGCGCTGGCCTGTTGCCTGCTGCTCGTGCCGTTTCCTGCCCTTGCCCAGAGCGCGTCGTCCGCGCCGCAGAGACCTGTGCCCGTGCCGCCCGCGCCGGCCGGCGGCGACGACACGCTCGACCCGATGTCGCCGATGGCCGACATTCCGGGCATCGGCGTCGACTGGCCCGACCTGGCGAAGGCACCCGCCGATACCGACGCCGCATCCGACGCCCGCGCCGATCTGGGCGCGGAAACCCGTTACAGCTACGCGATCACCGGCATCGACGCGATCGCCAGCCCGCTGCTGCGCGAACGCTTCGATGCCGCGTCGTCCCTGCGTGCCAACCGCGGCGACCCGGCCAATGCCGCGCAGATCGATCGCCGAGCGCGTGAGGACGCGGGCCTCCTCGAAACGCTGCTGAAGGCGGAGGGCTATTACGACGCGCGCATCGCGACGCGGGTCGAGCCGAGCGGCGGGGCGCTGGCGGTGACGCTCGATGTCGATGCGGGGCCGCTCTATCGCTTCGGCGGGGTGACGCTGGCCGGGGTCGATCAGGCCGGCGCCAAGGCCGGCGATCTGCGCGACGCCTTCGGCCTGAAACCGCAGGCGCCGGTCAACAGCGACCAGATCGCGGCCGCCACGGACCGGCTGCGCACCGCGGTCGGCGAAGAGGGCTTTGCGTTCGGCAAGGTCGGCGAACCCGAGATCGTCGTCGACCGCGCCGCCCGCACCGCGACGCTGGACCTGTCGGTCGCACCCGGCACCGAACGCCGCTTCGGCCAGGTGACGATGAGCGACACGCGCATCTTCGGGCCCGATCACGTCCAGGACATCGCGCGGTTCAAGCCTGGCCAAGCCTTCACCGAAAGCGCGCTGGTCGACCTGCGTCGCGCGCTTATCCAGACTGGGCTCGTCTCATCGGCCAAGGTCGAAACGGTCGAGGGGCAGACGCCCGGCACGGTCGACGTCGCGGTCGCGCTGGAGCCCGCCCCGCCGCGGACGATCGCGGGCGAACTGGGTTATGGCACTGGCGAAGGCGCGCGTGCCGAGCTCAGCTGGACCCACCGCAACCTGTTCCCGCCCGAAGGCGCGCTGACCGTGCGTGGCGTGCTCGGCACGCGCGAACAGCTCGGCAGCCTCGTCTTTCGTCGCAACAACTTCAACGGCCGCGACCGCGTGCTGACAGCGCAGCTTTCCGCCGCACACACCGAACGCGACGCCTATGAGGCGGATACGCTGCAGCTGGCGGGGTCGCTGGAGCGCCAGACCAACATCTTCTTCCAGAAGAGCTGGACCTGGTCGCTGGGCGCCGAACTGGTCGCGACCGACGAACGCGACGTGATCGAGGATACGGGGCAGGCGCGGCGCCAGACCTATTTCATCGGTGCGCTGCCGACGAGCCTGACCTACGACGGGTCCGACGACCTGCTGAACCCGGCCCGCGGGTTCCGCCTGAGCGGGCGGTTCAGCCCCGAATTGTCGCTGGTCGGCAGCGCGTTCGGCTATGCGCGCATCCAGTTCGACGGCAGCGTGTACCGGCCGGTCACGCCGACGGTGACACTGGCGAGTCGCATCCGCCTGGGCACCATCGCCGGCGCCCCGCGCGACGCGATCGCGCCGTCGCGGCGCTTCTACGCGGGCGGCGGCGCGTCGGTGCGCGGGTACGGCTTCCAGTCGATCGGCCCGCGTGGGCCGAACGACACGCCGATCGGCGGGCGGAGTCTGACCGAATTCTCGATCGAGGCACGGGTGAAGGCGTTCGGCAATTTCGGCGTCGTGCCCTTCTTCGACGCCGGCAACATCTACACCTCGCCGCTGCCGAAACTGTCCGGCTTCCGCTACGGCGCGGGGCTAGGCGTGCGCTATTATTCGAACTTCGGACCGATCCGGATCGACGTCGGCACGCCGCTCAACCCGCAGCCGGGCGATCCGCGGATCGGCGTCTATGTCTCGCTGGGGCAGGCGTTTTGAGCGACGACGCGGCGCAAGACTATACGCCCCCGCCGCGGTCTGTCCCCCGGCTGTGGATCGGGCGGTTCCTGGTCGCGGCGCTGCTGGTCGTCGCGGTGCTGCTGGCCGCCGCCGCGCTTCTCGACACGCAGATGGGGCACCGCTTCGTCGCCGACCGCATCGCAGCGCAGCGGCCGTCGAACGGCCTGCGCTATTCGGTCGGGCGGATCGAAGGGTCGCTCTACGGAAAGGCGCGGCTGATCGACCTGCGCCTGCGCGATCCCGACGGGTTGGTGCTGCAGGTGCCGCGCGCCGAGCTCGACTGGCGGCCCTTCACGCTGATCGCCGAAAAGCTCGACATCCGCATGCTGACGATACCGCAGGCGACGCTCCACAAGCTTCCGCGGACGCTGAAGACGGGCAGAAAGGGCCCGATCCTGCCGAAGATCGACATCGCGATCGGGCAGTTCCGGATCGACCGGCTCGACATTGCGCCCGCGGTCACCGGTGTCGCGCGGACGGGGTCACTCGGCGGCAACGCCGTCATCCACGCCGGCCGCGCACTGGTCCGGCTGGATGCCGTCGTGCAGGGTAGCGACCGACTGAAGCTGTTTCTGGACGCCGAACCCGACCGCAACCGGTTCGATTTCGACGTGTCCGCGCGCGGCGGGGCGCGGGGCGTGCTCGCGAAGTTGACCGGCATCGCCCGCCCGCTGGCGGTCGAAGTACACGGCGACGGCGACTGGCGGCAGTGGCGCGGCAATGCGCGGATGGATGCCGGGCGCGCGCGGATCGTCGATCTGGCGCTGGCGAACGACGCCGGACGCTATGCACTGACCGGCATGGTGGCGCCGGAGAGCCTGGTCGGCGGCAAGCTTCAGCGGCTGAGCAGCCCGCGCATCCTGGTCAACGGCGCAGCGACGCTCGCCCGGCGCCAGCTAGACGGCAATCTGTCGCTGCGTTCACCCGCGCTCAGCGTCGACACGACGGGCGAGATCGATCTCGCCGCCAGCCGGTTCCGCAACGTGCGGATCGCCGGCCGCCTGCTCCGCCCGCCCGCGCTGTTCCCGAACATGACCGGCCGCGACATTCAGTTGCGTGCGATCGTCGATGGCGCCTTCGCGACCGCAGCGGTCGATTACCGCCTGACCGCGGCGCAGGTCCAGTTCGACGACACGGGCTTCGACATCGTTCGCGCTGCCGGGCGGCTGCGTCTGTCCGACCCGCCGGTGATCGTCCCGGTCGACCTGACCGCTGCACGCGTGACCGGCGTCGGCGACGTGGCGGGCGGCATCCTGCGCAACCTGCGCGTCACCGGCCCACTGCGCGTGAGCGCGCGCGAACTGACCGGCGACGGGCTGGTCCTGCGATCCGACAAGCTCAACGGCCGCATCACCCTGTTCCTCGACCTGCGCACCGGGCGGTACGAAGTGGGGTTGAGCGGCGGCCTGCGCCGGTATCTGATCCCCGGTATCGGTCTGGTCGATGTCGAATCGCGCCTGACCGTCGTACCCGGCCCCGGCGGCAAGGGCACCCGCGTCGTCGGGCGGGGCCAGGCGAGCGTCGTGCGGCTCGACAACGCCTTCTTCGCCAGCCTGACGAACGGTCTGCCGCGCATCACCACCGGGCTGGAGCGCGGCAACGACGGCATCCTCTATCTGCGCGGGCTGCAACTGACCTCTCCGGGGCTGAAGCTCGGCGGCAACGGCTATCGTCGCCGCGACGGGACGTTCTTTTTCGAAGGATCGGGCACCCAGGCGCGCTATGGGCCGCTGACGCTGCGGCTCGATGGACGGATCGAAAAGCCGACGATCGACCTGCTGCTGCGCCGTCCCGCCGACGCGCTGGGCTTGAGCGACGTCCGCGCGCACCTCGACCCCACGCCGCAGGGCTTCGACTTCACCGCTGCCGGTGGGTCGCGGCTGGGTGCGTTTCAGGCCGCCGGCGCGATCCTGCTGCCGCCGGGCGGCGACGCGCGCATTCAGGTCGCGCGATTGGACGTCGCCGGTACGCGGTCGACCGGCGCGCTCGATGTCGTGGACGGCGGGTTCAACGGCAAGCTCGACGTAGCGGGCCGCGGGCTGACCGGCACTCTCGCGTTCCGGCCGCAGGGAGACGTTCAGCGGATCGACATCCTGCTCGACGCCAATGCCGCCGACCTGAACGGCCTGCGCATCCGCCGCGGGCGGGTCGAGGCGGCGGTGCTGCTCGATCCGGCCGGCACCTCGATCGAGGCGACGGTGACCGCGCAAGGCCTGCGCCGGGGATCGCTGTCGCTAGCCCGGCTCGCGGCCAATGCGAAGCTGGTCGGCGGGGTGGGCGAGATCCGCGCGTCGATCGCCGGCAGCCGTGGGCGCGCCTTCGCCATCCAGTCGGTGATCGGCGTCGCGGCCGATCGCTACACAGTGCAGGCGCAGGGGACGGTCGATCGCCGCCCGATCGCGCTGACGTCACCTGCGGTATTCGTGCGTGACGGCGACGGCTGGCGGCTCGAACCGGCCAGGCTGACCTTCGCGGGCGGCGAGGCGCAGGTCGGCGGGCGCTTCTCCAGCGCCGAAACCGCTATCGACGCCAGTCTCACGCGCATGCCGCTGTCGGTGCTCGACATCGGCTACCCCGGCCTCGGCCTCGGCGGCAGTGCGACGGGCAGCTTGCGCTACGTCGACCGCACCGGCGCCGCGCCGACGGGCACGATCGACATGACCGTGCGCGGCCTCACCCGTTCGGGCCTCGTCCTCTCCTCGCGCCCGATCGACGTCGGCATCGCCGGTACGCTCGACGCCGGCAAGGCGGGCGTACGCGCGGTGATGGCGAGCGGGGGGCAGACGATCGGCCGCGCGCAAATGCTGCTGTCGCCGCTCGGCGCGGGCGACCTGATGACGCGGCTGACGAATGCGCCGCTGTTCGGTCAGATCCGCTACGCCGGCCCCGCCGACACGCTGTGGCGGCTGACCGGGATCGAGCTGTTCGATCTGTCGGGCCCGGTCGCGATCGGCGCCGACGTGACCGGACGACTGGCGAGCCCGCAGATCCGCGGATCGCTGCGCACCCAGACCGCACGGATCGAAAGCAGCACGACGGGTACCGTGCTGCGCAACGTCGCCGCGAACGGCCGGTTCGGCGGGTCGCGGCTCGTCATCGACCAGTTCACCGCGCAGGACAGCGGCACCGGCCGTGTCTCGGGCAGCGGCACCTTCGACTTCGCTGCCGCACAGGGGCTGGGCATCGACCTGTCGGTGCAGGCCGACAACGCCCGGCTGATCGGCCGCGACGACATCTCGGCGACCGTCAGCGGCCCGCTGCGGTTCCGATCGGACGGGGCGGGCGGCACCATTTCGGGTCAGGTGACGGTCAACCGTGGCCGCTATCGTCTGGGCCAGGCAACACAGGCGGTGCCGCTGCCGCGCCTCAACATCCGCGAGATCAACGTGCCGGGCGGCGGCGAAGAGGACGATCAGCCCGCCGCCCCCTGGCAGCTCGATCTCGACGCGCGGATCGGTGACGGCTTCGTCGTGCAGGGCCTGGGCCTCGACAGCCTGTGGTCGGGCAACCTCAGGATCGCCGGCGAGCCGACCAACCCGAAGATCACCGGCCGCCTCGATCTGGTCCGCGGCGATTACGAATTCGCCGGCCGCGAGTTCGAGATCGACCGCGGCAACATCCGCTTCGACGGCAGCGTGCCCGCCAACCCCGCGCTCGATATCGCGGCGAACGCGAATACCCAGGGGCTGAACGCGACGATCCGCGTGACGGGGACGTCCGAACGGCCCGAGATCGGCTTCACCAGCGTGCCCGCGCTGCCCGAGGACGAGCTGCTGTCCCGCCTATTGTTCGGCACGTCGATCACCAGCCTGTCGGCGCCCGAAGCCTTGCAACTGGCCGCGGCGGTGTCGGCGCTCCAGAATGGCGGCAACGGGCTCAATCCGATCAATGCGGTGCGGCGTGCGGCGGGGCTCGACCGCCTGCGCATCCTGCCGGCCGATCCGCAGACGGGGGCCGGCACCTCGATCGCGGCGGGCAAATTCCTGACGCGGCGAGTCTATGCCGAGATCATTTCGGACGGGCAGGGCTATTCGGCGACGCGCCTGGAATTCCAGGTGACGCGCTGGCTATCGCTGCTGTCGTCGGTCTCGACGATCGGGCGACAGAGCGTGAACGTCAGGGTGACGAAGGACTATTGAGCGGGCGGCCGGCGATTTGCCAAGGCAAATCGCGGACTCGCCACGGCGGGCAGCGGTGCCGCCGCAGCCGGCTCCGTTTGATGGCGTGGCGTGATTTCATTACATCCTCACGCCGTCCTCATGCCGCTCACCCGCCGACCTGCCACACCCGGTCCATCCAAGCTCACCGGAAGGACCCCCATGACCACGACCGCCCACGACCGACTCGGCCGCCGCCTGCGCATCGCCGCCTGGACCGGCGCCGTCGCGCTGCTGGCCCTCCCGTTCGTCGCGATGCAGTTCACCCGTGAGGTCAACTGGACCGCCGCCGACTTCGTCGTCTTCGGTGGCATGCTGCTGGTCGCGAGCCTTGCGTTCGATCGCCTGACGCGGCTCGCGGTCGGCTGGCCCTACCGGATCGGCGCGGCGATCGGCGTGTTCGCCGGCTTCTTCCTCGTCTGGGTCAATCTTGCGGTCGGCATCGTCGGCAGCGAGGACAATCCCGCCAACCAGCTTTATGCGCTCGTCATCGCGGCCGCGGTCGGCGGGACCTTCGTCAGTCATGCCCGGGCGAAGGGCATGGCCCGCACCTTCGCGCTCGCCGCCGGAATCCAAGCCGCGATCGGCGTCCTCGCACTCGCCATGGACTGGGGCGAGGGCAGCCGCATCTACCCGCGCGACATCGTCGGAGCCACATTGGTCGTCACGACGTTGTGGCTGGCGGCGGCCGGCGCCTTCGCCATCGCCGCACGCAATGGAGACTGAGACGATGAAGGCACGCGCGGCACGGATCGAGCGCATCGGCGGCCCCGAAGTGATCCAATGGGTCGACGTCGAGCTGGGCACGCCGGGCGAGGGCGAAGTGCTGATGCGCAACACCGCGGTCGGGCTGAACTATATCGACGCCTACCACCGCAGCGGGCTCTACCCGGTCGATCTCCCCGCCGGCCTGGGAAGCGAAGCGGCAGGCGTGGTCGAGGCGGTCGGGCCGGGCGTGACGAACGTGAAGCCCGGCGACCGCGTCGGCACCTTCGGCCCGACCCGCGGCGCCTATGCGACCGCGCGGATCGTGCCGGCCGAGGAGCTGATCCCGCTGCCCGACGATGTCGACGACCGCACCGCCGCCGCGCTGCTGTTGAAGGGCGGGACGACCGAATTCCTCGTCGATCGCTGTGCCAGGGTCCAAGCCGGCCAGACCGCCCTCGTCTGGGCGGCGGCCGGCGGGGTCGGGCATCTGCTGGTCGGTTGGCTGAAGGCGCGCGGAGCTACCGTCATCGGCATCGCCGGCGGTGCGGAGAAAGGTGCCGACGCGAAGCGGGCCGGGGCCGACCATGTGCTCGATCACCACAATGACGACATCGCGGCGCGGGTGCGCGAGATCACCGACGGTATCGGCGTGGATGTCGTATTCGATGGCGTCGGCACGGCGAGTTGGGAAGCGTCGATCAAATCGGCCAAGCGCCGCGGGCTGATCGTCAGCTTCGGCAATGCCTCGGGCGCGGTGACCGGCGTGAACCTCGGCACGCTGTCGTCACACGGGTCGCTGTTCGTCACGCGTCCGACGATGTTCGATTACTATGTCACGCCTGAGGAACGCGCGGCGGGCTTCGACGCGGTGTTCGGCATGCTGCGCGACGGGCATATCCGGCCGGAAATCGGTCAGACCTTCGCACTGGAGGACGCTGCCGAGGCGCACCGTGCGATGGAAGCGGGCGAGACGCGGGGGAGTACGGTACTGATTCCGGAGTAAGCCCGTCCTCCCCCGGAAGGGGAGGTGGCAGGCCGCAGGCCTGACGGATGGGCGTCTCCGATGGCGTAGATCGACTCTCATCGCCACCGGGGACACACCTCCACCATCCTACGGATGGTCCCCCTCTCCTTTCAGGGGAGGATCGGGCTAACCCGGATAATTCGCCCCCTTGAGCAACCCCGCCAGATGCGCGGCGTTCGACGCGACCATCTTCGCGGTCTTCGTCACCTTTTCGGGCGTCTCGGGCAGGTCCTGGAAATCGGTCGACCCCATCGCCTCACCGACCCAGTAACAGGCGGCGACGGCGGGGATGGTCCAGCCGGTGTCGTTCAGCGACTGGAACAGCTGCGCCGAACTGAAATGCGCGCCGTCCTCGTTGCCGACGATCGCCGCCACGGCGACCTTACCGTAGGACGGCATTCGGCCCTGGTCGTCGGTTTCGCTGATGAAGGCGTCCATCCGTTCCAGCACGCGCTTGGCGATGCTGCCGATCTGACCCATCCAGATCGGGCCGCCGAAGATCAGGATGTCGTGGTCGAGGATCTTCTTGCGCATCAGTGGCCAGTCGTCGCCGGGACCTTCATCGCTGGTGACGCCCGGCTTCACGTCGCACGCGGCGACGCGGATCGTTTCGGACAGTTCGACGTCGTATTCGGCAAACGCCTGTTCGAGTACCGCGATCATCGCGTCGGTCGAGCTCTTGTCGGCGGCATTTGCCTTCAAGGTACAGTTAAGCGCGATCGCTTTCAGCTTGGCCATGATGTGTCTCTCCGGGGGGCAGGGTCCCGGAGGAGACGTCTCACCGCCGCGAGCGTTCCGTCGACAGCCGCGTCAGGAGCGCTGCCGAACGCAACGCCTGACGCGGGATCGATGTCAGGTCGACCCATTCGCCCTCGGCATGCGCGCCGGTGCCGGCCGCGCCCAGCCCGCCGATCGTCGCGACATCGGCGGCGACGAAGCCCGAATCCGCCGCGCCGCGCTTCAGCGGATCGAGCGGCGGCGTCTCGGGCAGACCCAGGTCGCGGTTGACCGCATTCAACTTGGCCAGCAGCGCGGCATTGGCATCGGTCGGTGCCATCGGTGGATAGCTGTCGGAAAAGCTGAGCGTCGCGGAGGTGAGCGGCAGATGCTGCTCGACGATCCCCGCCATCTTATTGCGTACGCCCGCGTCCTGCTCCGGCGTCAGCGTGCGCAGATCGCCGCGCGCGATCGCGTCGGCGGCGATGACGTTGGTTTTGCCGGTTGCGGTCACGTCGACGCCCGCCGCATCGATCGTCGCCGGCGTGCCACCCGCCAGCACGCCGACGTTATAGGTCAGGTTGGGCTCGGGCAGGTCGCGGCGGAAGGCGTCGAGGATCCGCGCCATCTCGTAGATCGCGCCATAGCCCATCTTCTCGTTGAAGATGCCGGCCGAATGCCCAGTCTTGCCCTTTGTTCGGATTTCCCAGCTCGCCGCGCTACGCCTTGCGATCGTGCCCCATTCCTTGCCGTCCTCGACGTACAGCCCTTCATATTCCAGCGCATAGTCGGCCGCCTTGCCCGCCGCGATCAGTCCCCCTCGCGCGACGGTCAGCGGCGTGCCGGTCTTCTCCTCGTCGCCGGTCAGGTACACAGTGATCGCCGCGTCCTTCAGCGTGCCCGCCGCCTGCATGGCGCGCAGAGCCGCGACGATGACGACCAGCCCGCCCTTGTCGTCGCCCGATCCGGGGCCGGTCAGCTTGTTGCCCTCGCGCACCGCCTTCTGGAACGGGGAGGACTTTTCGAACACCGTATCGAGGTGACCGATCAGCAGCAGCTTCGCGCCCTTGCCGGGCTTGGTCGCGACCAGATGGCCGGCGCGGCCGGCGGCTGTCTGATCCTCCCACGTCACCGCCAAGCCGAGCGGCTCCAGCTCGGCCCGCATCATCGCCCCGACCTTCGTCACGCCGTCGAGGTTCAGCGAGCCGGAGTTCTGGTTGACGAGTCGCATCAGCAGGTCGGCGGTGCGGGTTTCCTCGGCCGCGATCGTCCTGCGCATCGTCGCGATCTGCGCAGGCGTCTGTGCCGCAGCGGGGAGTGGGCTCAGCAGCAGCGCTGCGGCGAACAGGCGGGCGAAGTGGGTCATCGGGCAGCCACGCTAACACCGCGTTTCGCGGCCGTCACGCGATGGTCATAATCGAGGTCTAGCGGCGCGCGATCGGCACGGCGCAAACGCCGGCCGCAAAACCGTTCCGGGGGAAATCATCATGTTGCTCACCACCGCCTCGCGCGCGGCGATCGTCGCCTGCGCCGCGTTCAGCTTTGCCGCACCGGCCTACGCCCAGACTGCAACGGCTCCGGCGCCCGCGGCCGACCAGACCGCCCAGGAAGGCGTCGGCGAAATCGTCGTCACGGCCGAGCGTCGTTCGGAAAACCTGCAGCGGGTGCCCGTCTCGGTCGGCGTCGTCGACGGCGCGGACCTGCGCACCTTCACCAGCGGCGGCGACGACACGCTCCTGTCGCTGTCGGGCCGCGTCCCCAGCCTCTATATCGAATCGACGACCGGCCGCATCTTCCCGCGCTTCTACATCCGTGGCCTGGGCAACATCGACTTCTACCTCGGCGCGTCGCAGCCTGTGTCGATCATCCAGGACGACATCGTGCTGGAACATGTCGTGCTGAAGTCGAACCCGGTCTACGACGTCCGCCAGGTCGAAGTGCTGCGCGGGCCGCAGGGGTCGCTGTTCGGCCGCAACACGACCGCGGGCATCGTCAAGTTCGACACGATCGCGCCCAGCGACACCTTCCAGTCGCGCGCGACCGCCAGCTACGGCGACTATAACAGCACGAACGTCGATCTGGGCGTCGGCGGGCCGATCGCCGACGGCGTGTCGTTCCGCGCCTCGGCTTTGGTCCAGCACCGCGAGAACTGGGTCGCCAACACCTATTCGGGCGTCAGCTTCGACGGCACGTCGACCCCGCGCGAAAAGGCGATGGGCGGATTCGACGACCGCAACGTGCGCCTGCAACTCCGGCTGAAGCCGTCGTCGGACGTCACCATCGACCTGTCGGGCCACGCCCGCTGGTACGAAGGTACCTCGACGCTGTTCCATCGCGCTGCGCTGAAGAAGGGCTCGAACAGCGTCGCGGCCGAACCGCGCGACCGGGTCGCCTATGACGAGGCGAACGACAATCCGCAGGCGTACAATACCTATGGCGGGTCGCTGCGTGCGTCGTGGGACTTCGGCGGCGCGCTGCTGTCGTCGATCACGGGGTATGAGACGACCTCGGGCTATTCGCGCGGCGACACCGACGGCGGGGCTGCGGCGAACTTCCCGGTGAACGGCGTTGCCAACGGCTATGGCCAGTCGCAGGGCCAGATCCGGGATCTCGACCAGTGGACGCAGGAATTGCGGCTGGCGAGCGATGGGTCGGGTCCGTTCCGCTGGCAGCTCGGTGGCTATTATTTCGACAGCCGCGACACGACCGACTTCTACCAGCGCGCCTTCTTCCTGACGACCGCGGCGAACAACCCGAACAACTGGGTGCGGTTGCGCAACGTCAACACCAGCTGGGCGGTGTTCGGCCAGGCGAGCTATGACGTCACGCCCGACTTTACGCTGACGGTCGGCGCGCGCGAGACGAACGACACCAAGACGACGCGCCTGCTGAAGACCGCAGATACGGTCGCCGGTGTCAGCACCTACGCCGGCCGCCGCGTCGTGCGCCTGTCGGACACGACACCCAGCTGGGACGTCAGCGCGCTGTACCGCGTGTCGGACGATCTGAGCCTCTACGCCCGCGTCGCGCGGGGTTTC
Source organism: uncultured Sphingomonas sp. (assembly GCA_913776045.1). Classification (GTDB taxonomy): domain Bacteria; phylum Pseudomonadota; class Alphaproteobacteria; order Sphingomonadales; family Sphingomonadaceae; genus Sphingomonas. The sequence goes on along the minus strand of CAJYOI010000033.1, from coordinate 9,274 downwards.
CGTGGGCCGACGATTCAGGGCCGATCGGCGGTGTTCAACGCCGACTTCACGACCGCGGATTCGGAAACGATCACGTCGTACGAAGCCGGCTTCAAGTCGGTCCTGTTCGGCAACACGCTGCGCCTGAATGCCTCCGGCTTCACTTACGTCGTCAACGACATCCAGCTGAACGGCAACGATTCGAACGGCAACGGCGTGCTGTTCAACGCCGCCAAGGCGCGCGCCTATGGTGTGGAAGCGGACGCGCAGTGGCGCCCGGTGCCGAACCTGACCTTCGGTCTGGGCGCAAGCTGGCTGCACAGCCGAATCCGCGACACCCGCGTCTATGCGCAGGTCTGCGCGCTGAACGGCGTCGTCGTCTGCACGGTCGAAAATCCGACGATCCGCATCGGCAACAACATCTTCGCCCAGATCGACGGCGAACCGCTGCCGAACGCGCCCGAATACAACCTCAACCTGACGGCGCGTTACGACCAGCCGGTGGGCGAGGGCCGCGTGTTCGTGTCGACCGACTGGAACGTGCAGGGCTACACCCAGTTCACGCTGTACCGGACGAAGGAATTCACCTCGAACGGCAATTTCGAAGGCGGGCTGCAGATCGGCTATGCCGCCCCGGGCGATGCGTGGGAGCTGTCGGCGTTCGCGCGCAACATCACCAACGAGAAGAACCTCAAGGGCGTGATCGAGAACTACATGGCGGCCGTGTTCAACGAGCCGCGGGTGATCGGTGTGCAGTTGAGCGGCAAGTTCCGGTGATTGGGATGGGGGAGAGGCATCGCGCTCCTCCCCCATTCGCCCTGAGCTTGTCGAAGGGCCGTTCTCCGATACGCCCGCTGTAAGCTCGCGATCGGAGGACAAAAAGAAGGGCGCCTGGATTGCTCCGGGCGCCCCTTTTTTATCCCGCCGCGGCAAGGCCGCGTCGTCGGTCGCTGCTGCGCTGCGCCGGCCGACAGCGGCTATCCGCTGCGCGGACCGGCGCGAACGCAGTGGCGCCTTACCCGCTGTAGTACATATCAAACTCAACCGGGCTCGGCGTCATTTCCCAACGCGCGACGTCCGCCCGCTTGATCTCGACATATGCCTCGATCTGGTCCTTCGTGAACACATCACCCTTCAGCAGGAAATCCATGTCGGCTTCCAGGCTGTCCAGGGCCTCACGCAGCGAACCCGCGACGGTCGGCACTTCGGCCAATTCGGCCGGCGGCAGATCGTACAGGTTCTTGTCCATCGCCTCGCCCGGATGGATCTTGTTCTGGATGCCGTCCAGGCCCGCCATCAGCAGCGCGGCATAGGCGAGGTAGGGGTTGGCAAGCGCGTCGGGGAAGCGCACTTCGACGCGCTTGGCCTTGGCACCCGTGCCGTACGGGATGCGGCACGACGCCGAACGGTTGCGGCTCGAATAGGCGAGCAGCACCGGCGCTTCGTAACCCGGGACCAGGCGCTTGTAGCTGTTGGTCGTCGGGTTGGTGAACGCGTTCACCGCCTTCGCGTGCTTGATGATGCCGCCGATGAAGTACAGGCACATGTCGGAGAGGCCCGCATAGCCGTTGCCGGCGAACAGCGGGGTCTTGCCTTCCCAGATCGAGAAGTGGGTGTGCATGCCCGAGCCGTTATCTTCCTTGATCGGCTTCGGCATGAACGTCGCCGTCTTGCCGTACGCGTGCGCGACCTGGTGCACGACATACTTGTAGATCTGCATGCGGTCGGCGGTCGTGGTCAGCGTGCCGAAGGTCAGGCCCAGCTCGTGCTGCGCGGCGGCGACTTCGTGGTGGTGCTTGTCGCAGGGCAGGCCCATTTCGAGCATGGTCGACACCATCTCGCCACGGATGTCGACAGCCGAGTCGACCGGGGCGACCGGGAAATAGCCGCCCTTGGCGCGCGGACGGTGCGCCATGTTGCCGCCTTCATATTCGCGGCCCGAATTGCCCGGCAGTTCGATGTCGTCGAGCTTGTAGTAGCTGGACGAATAGGTGTTTTCGAAACGCACGTCGTCGAACATGAAGAATTCGGCTTCCGGCCCGACATACACGGTGTCGCCGATGCCCAGCGTCTTGACGTATGCTTCGGCGCGCTTGGCGGTCGTGCGCGGATCGCGGGTGTAACCCTCGCCCGTCGACGGCTCGAGGATGTCGCAGAACACGATCAGCATCGGCGTGGCCGAGAAGGGGTCGGTGTAGACGGCGTCCAGATCCGGCTTCAGGATCATGTCCGATTCGTTGATCGCCTTCCAACCCTCGATCGACGAACCATCGAACATCAGGCCGTCGGTCCACTCGTCCTCGCCCATCACGCTCGCGACCATGGTCAGGTGCTGCCACTTGCCCTTGGGGTCGGTGAAGCGCAGATCGATCCACTCGATCTCTTCGTCCTTGATCTTCTGCAGTACGTCGCTGGCCGTGTTCGCCATGGTGGTGCCCTTCGTTCTGGATGGAACGCCGTCCCCCGGGACGGCAGAATCATGTTGCGCCGCAGCGCGGCTAGTTCGTGGATTCTTGCGCGCGCGTCAAATGGCGTCTTCGTTGCGCTCGCCGGTGCGGATGCGCAGCGCGGTTTCGACCGGGATCACGAAGATTTTGCCGTCGCCGATGCGGCCGGTCTGGGCAGCGCCCGCGATCGCCTCGACCACGCGTTCGGCCAGCGTGTCCTCGACGACGACTTCCAGCTTCACCTTCGGCAGGAAGTCGACGACGTACTCGGCACCGCGATAGAGCTCGGTATGTCCCTTCTGCCGGCCGAAGCCCTTGGCCTCGGTCACGGTGATGCCGCTGACGCCGACGTCGTGCAGCGCTTCCTTCACTTCATCGAGCTTGAACGGCTTGATGATGGCCTCGATCTTTTTCACGTGAACCCCATTAGCTGGCTGCCGACAGGCGCCAGTCTCTCCGATCCGGCACTTTGCAGCAAGCGTGCCAGACGCCCGGTCGGCAGATTCCCTGTTGGCAGATGGCTAACATGTCGCTGGCATGCCTTGAAAACAGGCAACCGCGCCGCACATGCCCGCTTTTGCGGCAGGAGTGGCCCCTCGTGATCGACCGCCCCGACCATTGGCGCGCCCCGCCGGACTTGCGTGCAGCGAGCGTCGCGCAACGCGAGATGGCCGAGGCGGCGGAGACGACCGACCGATTCGGCCCTGTAGCGACGATCGCCGGCGTCGATACCTCGATGAAATGGCGCGACAGCCGCGGCCCGATCCACGCGGCTGCCGCGCCGATCGCCTGGCCCGACGCGACGCCGCTGACCGCATCCAGCGTGTCGGTCATCCCGCCGATCCCGTACGTCCCCGGCTATCTCGGCTTCCGCGAAGCCCCGGCCATTGTCGCAGCGGTCGAGGCTTTGGAGTGCCGCCCGGACCTGCTGATTGTTGACGGCCACGGCCGCCCGCACCCTCGCCGCTGCGGCATCGCGGTGCACGTCGGCGTGTTGCTCGACATCCCCAGCATCGGTTGTGCGAAGACGATCCTGTGCGGTACGGTCGAGGGCGATCTAGGCCCCGACGTCGGCGACCGCGTGGCCCTGGTCGATCGCGGCGAACTCGTCGGCTATGCGCTGCGCACGCGGCCGAAGACTGCGCCGGTGTACATCGGCAGCGGCCACCGCGTGTCGCTCGACAGCGCGGTCGACTGGATCCTGAAACTCAGCGACGGCCGCCGGTTGCCGCTCCCGATCCGGCTGGCCCATGATGCAGCCAATGTCGCCCGGCGGAACTACGCGGCGGCCGATCAATAGGGCGGCCGGTCGAACCCGCCCGGGCTGAGCGTGAAGATCTCGCACCCGTCTTCGGTGATGCCGATCGAATGTTCGAACTGCGCCGAAAGCGACCGGTCGCGCGTCACCGCGGTCCAGCCGTCGTCGAGCAGCTTCACGTCCGGGCGGCCGATGTTGATCATCGGTTCGATCGTGAAGAACATGCCCGGCCGCAGTTCAGGGCCGGTGCCGGGGCGGCCGACGTGGACGACTTCGGGCGCGTCGTGGAACAGCTGGCCCAGGCCATGGCCGCAAAAGTCGCGGACGACGCCGTAGCGGTGCTTTTCGGCGTGGGCCTGGATGGCATGGGCGACGTCACCCATGTGATTGCCGGGTTTCGCCTGTTCGATGCCCAGCATCAGGCACTCGTACGTCACGTCGACCAGCCGCTTGGCCTTGATCGGCACATTGTCGCCGACCAGGTACATGCGGCTCGAATCGCCGTGCCAGCCATCGACGATCGGGGTCACGTCGATGTTGACGATGTCGCCGTCCTTCAGCGTTCGGTCGCTCGGGATACCGTGGCAGACGACGTGGTTGATCGAGATGCAGGTGCTGTGGGTGTAGCCGCGATAGCCGAGCGTCGCGGGCACGCCGCCGCGCGCCAGCATCTCGCGGTGGACGATGTCGTTCAGCTCCTGCGTTGTTACGCCGGGCACGACGTGCGGCACGACGGCGTCGAGCACTTCGGCCGCCGCGCGTCCGGCCTTGCGCATGCCCTCGAACCCCTGGGGGCCGTGCAGGCGGATCGCGCCCGTGCGGGACAAGGGCGCGTCGTCGGTCACATAGTCTGTCATGCGCGGGCATATAGCGAGGTCGCCCGCGTTTCGCTATGTCCGCCGCCATGAGCGAACGCATCTGGACCGCCGCCCTGATCGTCATCGGGGACGAAATCCTCTCGGGGCGTACCCAGGACAGGAACGTCGCGCAGCTGGCAAGCTGGCTGAACGTGCAGGGCATCCGCCTGGCCGAAGTGCGGATCGTCGCGGATGTCGAGGATGCGATCGTCGAGGCGGTGACGACGCTTAGCGCCCGCAACGACTATCTGTTCACCACCGGCGGCATCGGCCCGACGCACGACGACATCACGGTCGATGCGATCGCCAAGGCGTTGGGCGTGGCCGTCGAGGTCCACCCGGACGCGCGTGCGACTCTGGAGCGATACTATGAAACACGTGGCGGGCTGACCGACGCGCGGCTCAGGATGGCGCGGGTGCCGGCGGGGGCGACGCTGATCGAGAACCGGATTTCGGGCGCGCCAGGCATCCGTACCGGCAACATCTTCATCATGGCCGGTGTGCCGCACATCACCGCGGGCATGCTCGACGCGCTGACCGGCACGCTGGAGGGCGGGCGCCCGGTCCAGTCGGTGACGCTCGGCTGCTGGGTTGCCGAAAGCGAAGTCGCCGACACGCTGCGCGCGGTCGAAAAGGACCACCGCGGCGCGGACGGCGGCGACGTGTCGATCGGCAGCTACCCGTTCTTCCGCGAAGGCCGGGTGGGGGCGAACTTCGTCGTCCGCTCGCCCGACCCCGACCGGCTGGAAGCCTGCGTCACCGACCTCGCCGCACGCCTGACCGATCTGGGTCACCCGGTGACGCGCGACGGGATTTAGGTTCGGCGAAGGCGTGTGGCGGCTGTCCTTACTGCTGTCATTCCCGGCTTGATCCGGGATGGCAGTCAGAAAGGTTGTCCGACCCTTAGCTCGGATGCGCTTCGGCCTCGGCGATCTCAGGTGCCGGCGACGTCGCTTCGCTCGGCTGGTCGAGGTCGTTTTCGCTGACGATAACCAGATCGTCGCCATTCGCCCGGCCCAGCGCGACGAGCGCCGCCTTGCCGATCTGGTCCGACACCGCCGCGAAGTCGGTCGCCGGTGCATCGGGTACCCGGCCGGTCAGCGCTTCGATCACGCTGTGGCGGACGGCGAAGTCATAGGTTTCGCCATCGACTTCCCCGCGAAATTCGACCTGCAGGTCGGCGGGATTGTCGACGACGCTCGCCGGATCGATGGTGATGCCGTTGTCGGCCATGGCTGCTGCTCCTGGTAGGCGTTCCAAACCCAAGCGCAGGACGGCACGCGGGGTTCCTTTCTAGAAACGCACGATCTGCCGTACCGCTTTCCCAGCATCGAGCGCGTCGAAGCCTTCGTTGATCCGGTCGAGCGTCAGATAGCCGCTGACCAGTCGGTCGACCGGCAACCGCCCCGCCCGGTACAGCGCGATGAAGCGCGGGATGTCGCGCGTCGGCACGCAGGTGCCGATGTAGCTGCCCTTCAGCGTCCGCTCCTCGGCGACCAGCGACACGATGTTGACCGGCAGTGCCGCATCGGGCGGGGGCAGGCCTGCGGTAACGGTCGTGCCGCCGCGCGCGGTCATCGCCACTGCACTTTCGAGCGCCCGCACCGAACCTGCCATTTCCAGCACGATATCGCACCCGCCACCGGTCAGCGCGCGCACCTCCGCCACCGCATCCGGCCCTGCCTGGACGACGGCGGTTGCGCCCAGGCGCTCGGCCAGCGCCAGCTTGTCGGCATCGAGATCGACCGCGATCACCTGCGCCGCGCCCGCCGCCAGCGCGCCGAGCACCGCGGCCAGACCGACGCCGCCAAGCCCGATCACCGCGACGCTTTGGCCCGCCTTGACCTCGGCGGTATTCACCACCGCGCCGACGCCGGTCAGGACTGCGCAGCCGAACAGCGCGGCTTCGTGCAAAGGCAGGTCGCGGTCGATCTTCACCAGCGATCGGCGCGACACGACGGCATGGCTGGCGAACGCCGAGCAGCCGAGGTGGTGGTGGACCGTATCACCTGCGTCGTCCTTCAGCCGGATGTCGCCGGCCAGCAACGTGCCCGCGCCGTTCGCCTTGGCGCCGGGCTCGCACAGCGCCGGCCGTCCGCCCGCGCAAGGGACGCAGTGGCCGCAGCTCGGCACGAACACCATGACGACGTGATCGCCCGGGCTCAGATCGGTGACGCCCGGCCCAACGCCCTCGACCACGCCCGCTGCCTCATGCCCCAGTGCCATCGGCAGCGGGCGCGGGCGCTGGCCGTTGATGACCGACAGGTCCGAATGGCACAGCCCGGCCGCCGCGATACGGACCAGCACTTCGTCGCGCCCGGGCGGTTGCAACTCCAGCGTCTCGATCGCGAGCGGGCGGCTGTCGGCATAGGGGCGCGGGGCCTCGCGGGTGCGCAGGACGGCGGCGATGATCTGCATGGGAATCTGTCCTATCGCGTGGGGCGGGGGCGGCAACCGCGACGATGCCCGCGGTCGCGGCAAATCGCCATTCCGATAAACACTTTACCGGCTTCGCGGGTGGCCGACAGGGCGTTACACCGATGCGCATGTCCAAGCTCCCGCTCCGCCCGCGCGCGGCCTATCGCCACTGGCAGCCCATCGTGACGCGGTGGAGCGACAACGACATGTACGGGCACGTCAACAATTCGATCTATTACCATTGGTTCGATACGGCGGTGAACAACTGGCTGTTCGCGGCCGGGCTGCTCGACGTCGCGGCGGGCGAGACGATCGGCCTGGTCGTCGAAACCGGCTGTCGTTACGCCAGGCCGCTGTCCTATCCGCAAGCCGTCGAGATCGGCCTTGTGGTCGAGCGGATAGGAACGTCCAGCGTCACCTACGTCCTCGGTGCCTTTGCCGCAGGCGACGCGGACGTGGCGGCCGAGGCACGGTTCGTCCACGTCTACGTCGATCGCGCGCATCGCCGCCCGCAACCGCTCGCCGATACATGGCGGGCCGCGCTCGCCACCATCGCTCTCGATCAGGAAACCGACCATGCGTGAAGCCGCCATCATCGCCACCGCCCGCACCGGCATCGGCAAGGCCTATCGCGGCTATTTCAACGCGACCGAGGCGCCGGCCCTCGCCGGCTTCGCGATGAACGGCGCCATCGAGCGGGCAGGCATCGATCCGGCGCGGATCGACGACATCTTCTGGGGCGTTGGCAGTCAGTGGGGCGAACAGGGCGGCAATGCCGGGCGCATGGCGGTGTTCGCCGCCGGGCTCCCGCAATCGGTGCCGGCCTTCACGCTCGACCGCAAATGCGGCTCCGGCCTGACCGCGGTCGCGCTCGCCGCGCGGTCGATCATCGCCGGGGACATCGACGTGGCGCTGGCCGGCGGGATGGAATCGATCAGCCATACGGTGACGAAGGGCGCGCCGCGAATGGCAGCCAAGTCGGTAACTGACCGTGTGCCGCATGCGACAATGGCGATGATCGAAACCGCCGAGGTCGTCGCCGAGCGCTACGGCATCAGCCGCGAAGCGCAGGACCGCTACGCCGCCGAAAGTCAGCGGCGCGCCGCCGCCGCCGCGCCCCGCATCGCCGAGGAAATCGTGCCGGTCACGGTCGAAAAGGCGCTGATCGACAAGGAAGGGAATGTCACCGGCACCGAAACGGTGACCGTCACGTCAGACGAAGGCGTCCGCGCCGGCACCACCTATGACGCGCTCGCCGGCCTGCGCACCGTCTGGTCGGGCGGGACATTGGTCCCCGAAGGCCGCGCGATCACCGCGGGCAACGCCAGCCAGCTGTCGGACGGCGCCGCCGCGCAGATCGTAATGGACCGGGCGATGGCCAAGGCCGAGGGCAAGGAGATTCTGGGTCTCTACCGCGGCTTCCAGGCGGCGGGCTGCGCGCCCGAGGAAATGGGCATCGGCCCGGTCTTCGCCATCCCCAAACTGCTCGATCGCGCCGGGCTGTCGGTTGCCGATATCGGCCTGTGGGAACTGAACGAGGCCTTCGCCAGCCAGTGCCTCTATTGCCGCGACACGCTCGGCATCGATCCCGAAAAATACAACGTCAACGGCGGCGCCATCGCGGTCGGCCATCCCTTCGGCATGACCGGCAGCCGGCTGGTCGGCGCGGCGCTGCTGGAAGGCCGCCGCCGCGGCGTCCGCTACGTCGTCGTCAGCATGTGCACCGCCGGCGGCATGGGCGCAGCGGGGTTGTTCGAGATCGTTTAAGCGAGGTGGGGGCGCGGCATGGCGAAGCCATGCCGTCGGTCGCCATGGCTGGCGCCGGCCGTGCCGTCTCCTGGGGGCTGAAATAGCTCGCTATTTCAGCGAGACGGTGGAGCGGGTGAAGGGAATCGAACCCTCGTCGTAAGCTTGGGAAGCTTCTGCTCTACCATTGAGCTACACCCGCGTGCATGCCGGGCCTTGCCACGACGATCGTCCGGTCGTCAACAGCTATGCCGGCCGCTTCACGCTTCCAGACCTGCGATCAACGTGGCGGGGACGCGGACCAGGGAGCCGTGGCGGGCGCCGGGGGGCATGGTCAGGCGGGCGGATACGTCCTCCCAACGGATCATGTCGCGCGTCGCCATCGCGCCCCAGCGGCCGTCGCGGTAGATGTCGTAATAGCAGATCAGCCGGTCGCCGACGGTCGCGGTCATCGGCCCTTCGACCCAGGACGGGGTGAACGGCGGGGAGAGGGGGCCGAACGGACCCGCCGGCCCCTTGGCGCGCGCCGCGCGCAGCCATTTGCGCGGCGGCGTGACGGTTTCGTCCTT
>CAJYOI010000032.1 GCA_913776045.1 uncultured Sphingomonas sp. | reverse complement strand
CTCGGTCGCTTCGCTCATCGGTCAGCGCCCGCGCCTCTTCGACCGGAAGCGGCCGACCGAAATAATAGCCTTGGACCTTAGAACAGCCAAGCTCCTGAGTCAAGAAATGTTCTTCTTCTGTTTCGACGCCTTCCGCGGTCGTCGTCATGCCCAGCGACTGGGCTAGCGCGACCACGGCGCGGATGATGGCTATGGCTTCCTTCACCCCCTTCGATGCGCCCTGAACGAAGCTACGGTCGATCTTGATCGTCGAAAAGCGCGTGCGGCTGAGATAGCCCAGCGAGGAATAGCCGGTTCCGAAATCGTCGAGGCTCAAGCGGATACCAAGTTCGAGCAGGCGCTCGAGAGTCTGTGTCGCGCCGGTGCCTTCGCGCATGAACACGCTTTCGGTCACTTCCAGCTCCAGCCGGTCGGCGGGTAGGCCGGAGGTCGCCAAGGCATTGGCAACGACCGCGACGAAGCCAGGATTGTGCAGCTGTTCGGCCGAGACGTTGACCGCGACGCGGGCATAGCTGTCCCACCGTGCCGCTTCATGGCAGGCCGTCCGCAACACCCATTCGCCGATCGGCGCGATCAGCCGCGCATCCTCGGCCAGCGGCACGAACTTCGCCGGGCTGATCGGCCCCAGCTCGGCATGCGTCCAGCGCAGCAGCGCCTCGAATCCGGTCAGCGATCCGCTGCGCGCGTCGACCACCGGCTGGTAGAGCAGGTGCAACTCGTCCTTCTCGAGTGCGCTGCGCAGCGCCATTTCGAGTACGCGGCGCTCCTCGGCCTGCAGGTGCAGCTGCGGCTCATAGGCGTGGAACACCCCGCCGCCAGCGTCCTTCGAGCGATAGAGCGCCAGATCTGCCGAGCGAATCAGCATTTCCGGCGTGCGCCCATCGCGCGGCCCGATCGCCACCCCGACCGAGGCACCGATGAACAGCGTGTGCTGATCGACCTCATAGGGCTGCGACAGCGTCGCGATGATGGTGTGCGCCAGGCGCTCGACCGCCGCGGTATCGGTCGCGTCGCGGACGACGACGGCGAACTCGTCGCCGCCCAGCCGGCCGATGATCTCGTTCGTCGTGACCAAAGTACGCAGGCGGTCGGCGACACGGCCCAGCAGGCGGTCGCCGATCGGGTGACCCAGCGTATCGTTCACAGCCTTGAACCGATCGAGGTCGATCATCATGAAGCCGCAGCGCGCGCCCCATTTGTCGGCCTCCTGCATCGCCTGTCCCAGGGTTTCGTTGATGAGCAGGCGATTCGGCAGGCCGGTCAGCGTATCGTAGCGTGCCATACGGTTGATCTTGTCGGCCGAGGCGCGCTGTTCGGTCACGTCGGAGCCGACGCCGCGGAAGCCGATGAAGCCGCGATTGTCATGCATCCGCGGACTGGCCGACATCTCCCACCAGCGTTCCTGCCCGTCGACATAGACCGGCAGCAGCAGATCGCGGAACGGCTCCCGCGCCTTCAGCTTGTCGGCGAGGTCGCGCAGCCCGGCGGCGAAATTGCCGTTTTCCCACGTCGGCCCGGCCAGGATTTCCAGGAAGCTGCGACCGTTGATCGTCGCAGGATCGACCCCGATCGAGCGGGCAAAACGGGGCGAGGCTCGGACGACGCGACGCTGCGCGTCGATCTCCCACAGCCAGTCGGCGTTGCTCTCCTCCGCCGTCTCACGCAGCAGCAGGCTGACAGTTTCGTCGCGTTCGGCCAGCGCAATCTCGTTCGCGCGCATCACGACCAGCGCGCGGCCGCGCGCGAAGCAGCCGACGATCAGTAGCGCGGTAAAAATCGCTGTCGTGCCGGCTACGCTCGCCATTCCGTGAAGGCCCAGGCTCGCGGTCGTCGCGCTGCCCAAAATGCCGAGGAACAGCAAGGTCGCCAGCGGCAGTGCGGCCATCGCGATCGACGCCGATGCCATCAGCACCACGATCACGCCGTACAGCGCGAGCAACGCCAGACCGTCGGCATGCAGCCCGAACAGCAAGGGGGCGACCGCCCACACGATGCCGAGCGCGACTCCATCGACGAAGGTCCTGCGCACGTCGGCCAGTGTCGCGCTGCTATCTGTGCGGTTGCGCGTGGCCAGACGACGGAAGGCGACGCCGACCGCCGCCGCGGCAACCAGGGCGTCCCATACGATCAGCCACCACGCCGGAACATGCGGGGCGAATGCCAGTGTCACCAGCGCCGCGCAGATGATGTTGGCGGCCAACATGAAGATGGCGAGTTGCGATCCGGAATTGACCTGCGCCGCACGGATCGGTGCCCAATCGGTCGCGTCAGCCGGATCATACAGGCCGAGAAGTGCCCGCGCATCGATGCGCGGTGCGGCGAATTGGGAAGTCGAAGTCCGTGTCACGCGTGCGACGATAGAACGGGAGGGTTGATGGATGGTTTAGGCAGTGAGGCCGATAGCTTCAATTTGGCTGCGAAAAGGATGAACGGTCAGCTCACCATTACGCCGAGCAGAATAGTGGCAGCGACCGTGCCGACGATCAACGACGTCTTCGTGAGTTGCGAAAATGCCGGCCAGGATGCGGTTTGTCGGGTGGGCGTCTGATTAGAGAGGGCGTGCGGGGCGTAGGGGAGATGTTCCCAGCGCGGAGCTCCGGCAGTCGACAACTGAGCGATGGTGCCGGGGGGCCAAGCGCCGGATGCCGGGTCTGCGCTTCGCGGCAGCGGCATGGGCGCCGTCGGGACGGGGCCAGTGCTTGAGCGCTCCGGAGCGTCAGTTGCCTGGCGCGCGGTCAGCCGGTCGCTCGCGGCACGTGCGGCGGCGGAGATTTCGACACTGTCGCCGGCCGTCGCGGTCGTCAGCGCTGCGGTGATCGTCGCCGCAGTCGCGCGCGCGGCGCTGAAGTCCGGGCGGGGCGGGGGAGATGTCTGGGGTGGCCGGGGAGGTGAAATCTGCATGGTACGGTCCGCCGCTGGTCTTTAGGGCGGAGTGTAGGGCGCAGGGTCTGAAGAGAAGGTTGTCGGCGATGCGACGTGGTATTGCCCGCCCAATCTATCACGGGCGCGCAACCCGTCAGACGGGGACGCTTGCGCGACCCCGCTGGCCGGGCGTGGCGAGCCCTAGGATTGCCTGCGCGATCCGACGCTCTTCTCAAGCCGCGATAGCGTACGGCTTAATCTCGCCGGTCAGATACAGATTGCGCGCCTTCGCCCGGCTGAGCTTGCCCGAACTGGTCCGCGGCAGCGTGCGCGGGGGGACCAGTTCGACCACGCAGTTCATGCCGGTCACTGCGCGGACCCGTTCCTTGATCGCGTCGTGCAGCCGCTTGCGCTCGTCGCCGTCGCTGGTGCGGCACTGAACGAGGACCGCAGGCGTCTCTTCACCGCCGGGCGTCGTGATCGCGAAGGCGGCGATGTCGCCTTGCTTGAAGCCCGGCAACTGTTCGACCGCCCATTCGATGTCCTGCGGCCAGTGGTTGCGACCGTTGACGATGATCATGTCCTTGGCGCGACCGACGATGTAGATGTAGCCATCCGACATATAGCCCATGTCGCCGGTGTCGAGCCAACCGTCCTTCATGCAGGCATCGGTCGCTTCAGGATCGCGGAAATAGCCGACCATGACGCTGGGCCCGCGGCACCAGACCTTGCCAACCGCGCGGTCGGGCAGCGGCAGGCCGTCTTCCTCGCGAACCTGGATTTCCATGTCGCGCACGGGCTTGCCGCAATTGACGATGGCACGGAAGCGCTGGGGGCGGTCTTCGCCCGCGGCGACGCCCGACAGCTGGGTTTCCTCGACCAGTTCGACGATGATGCCTTCGCCCGGTGGCATGATCGACACGGCCAGCGTCGCTTCGGCCAAGCCATAGCTCGGCAGGAACGCCGACGCCTTGAAGCCCGCATCGCCGAACGCGTCGACGAAGCTCTGCATCACGTCGGGGCGGATCATGTCGGCGCCGTTGCCCGCGACCCGCCAGCGCGACAGATCGAACCGGTCGCTGGCCTTCGTCTGGCTCGACATGCGGCGTGCGCAGATGTCGTAGCCGAAGGTCGGCGAATAGCTGAGCGTCGTGCCCTTGTTGCGGCTGATGAGGTCGAGCCACGCGAGCGGCCGGCGCGCGAAATCCTCGGTCTTCAGATAATCGGTCGACACCTGATTGGCGACCGGCGACAGGAAGCAGCCGACAAGCCCCATGTCGTGATACCACGGCAGCCACGACACGCAGCGATCCGCCGGTTCCAGCTTCATGCCATGGCCGTGCGCCGCCAGATTGTTGAGAAGCGCATGGTGGGTGATCGCGACGCCGTGGGGGAAGCGCGTCGATCCGCTCGAATATTGCAGATAGGCGATGCTTTCGCCGTCCAGCGTCGGCATCGTCGCCTGCGGCGCGTCCTTCGCCGCGATCTCGCTGAACGACAACCCGTCGACACCGGCGACGCGTGCGGCCTCGCCCGCCATTTGGGTCAGTTCGTCCGGGAATACCAGAAGCTTGGGGTCGCAGCTGTCGAGCTGGACGCGCAACTGGTCGATGTAGGACTGCGCACCGCCGAAGCTGGTCGGCAGCGGCAGCGGCACCGGCCAGGCGCCTGCGTACACCGCACCGAAGAACAGCGCGGCGAATTCCGGCCCCGTCTCTGCGATCAGCGCGATGCGATCTTCCGGCTGGATACCCATGGCGATCAGGCGGCGTGCCTGTGCCAGCGCATCGGCGCGCAATTCGCTGAACGGATATGGCCGCGTCAGCGTGCCACGCGCGTCGTGGAAGTTCAGCCCACGCCCGCCGGCCGCGGCATAGTCCAGCGCGTCGCCCAGCGTCGCGAAGTCGGCGAAGCGGCGCGGCTGCCCGTCTTCGGTGGGCGTGGGGGCGGGAGCGATCGCCGCCGCCTGATCCGTCATCGCCGTGTCACCCGAATCCATCAAAAGTCTCGCGTTCCTAATATGTCGCGCCGCGGATTCGCGGTCGCTGAAATCCCTGTTAGCCGCGCGGTGCGCCAGCCCGGCGTTCAAAATCCGGTGTCACTGTGGCACAAACATGGCCATGCGCCGCAATTCATCCCCGCCACCACTCGATAGCGACGCACTCGATCGCCTCGCGCTGCGCTATGTCGAGCGCTACGCGACGACAAGAGCGAAATTGCGCGACTATCTGGCGCGTAAGATACGCGAGCGGGGCTGGGCCGGCGATGCGCCACCCGATCCGGCGGCGATCGTGGAGCGGATGGCCGGCCTGCGCTACATCGACGACCGCGCCTTTGCCGAGGCGCGGGTGCGCGCGCTCGGGCGGCGGGGGCTCGGCGCGCGGCGGATCGACTTGGCGCTCAGGGTGGCGGGGATCGAGGGGGCCGATGCCGCGGCGGTGCGGGAGGACATCGATGCGCAGGCGGACGCGAGTGCGCTGGCCTTTGCCAAGCGGCGGCGGCTCGGCCCATTCGCGATGTCGCCCAGCGAGGACCCACGCGCGCGCGATAAGGCGTTCGCCGCGATGCTGCGAGCGGGGCATGACCCGGCACGGATTCGTCGTATCCTGGCGCTCGAAGCGGACGATTTGCCCCACTTCGATCGCGACAACGCTCTTTCATATTGAGTTTGGGACTTTTCGTGCCCGCGATGCTCTGTAATAGTCGGCGGCGGGGGATGTAGGACGGGATGCGTATCGCCTTGGGGCAGTCCGGGTTCAACGATGGGGATGGCGGCGCTGCGAGCCGGAGTCCGTCCGACGTCGCGCAGTCCGATACCGATGTCCACGGCGGCATCGTCAAATGGTTCGACGTGACCCGCGGATTCGGTTTCGTCGTCGCCGACGACCCCGCGATCGGCGATATTTTGGTCCATTTCTCCGTCCTGCAGGACCATGGCCGCCGCAGCCTGCCCGAAGCCGCGCGCGTGGTGTGCGAAACGGTGCGCCGCGATCGCGGGCTCCAGGCCTCCGCGATCCTGTCCATCGACTTGAGCGAGGTGGTCGAACCCGTACGCGGGCGCGGCAGCGGCGATCGGATCGACCGGTTGAAGGCGATCGCGGATGCCGGACCATTCGAGCCCGTATCGGTCAAATGGTTCAATCGCTTGAAAGGCTATGGCTTCCTGATCCGCGATGCGAAGGATGGCGACGTGTTCGTCCACATGGAAACGCTGCGCCGGGCAGGTATCGAAGAGGTCGAACCCGACGATCGGATGCAGGCGCGTATCGTCGAGGGCGACAAGGGGCCGCTGGCTGTAGCCGTGGAAAGGAACGACTGACGTGCGTCTTCGCCGATTTGCTCTGGCCCTGACGGGATTCGCGCTCATGCCGGCGCTGGCGGCCTGTTCGTCGGGCGGGACGACGGCGGCAAACGGCGCCGAGTTGAAGACGGTGACCATTCGCTCGGCGAACGGGGCGCACGCCTTCCAGGTCGAACTCGCCCGCACCGCCGCCGAACAGCAGCGCGGGCTGATGTACCGCACCGACATCAAGAACGACGGCGGCATGTTGTTCGCCCCCTATCCACCGGAGGGCGCCCCCCCGCGCGAGGCGAGCTTCTGGATGGAAAACACGCCGACCCCGCTCGATATCGTGTTCATCAGGCCTGACGGCACGATCGCGCGAATCGCCGAGAACACCGTGCCGTTCGACAAAACCCCAATCCCCAGCGGCGAACCGGTGAGCGCGGTGCTGGAAATCCTGGGCGGCCGCGCGGCGGAGCTGGGGATTGCCGAGGGGGACAAGGTCGAGTTGCCGAAGTAGGACTTGGGAAGCTTGGTCTGCGGCCGAAACACGACGTCTGATAGGCCGACGCTCCAGACGGGGCGTCTGTCGTTGCGGCGCCCTGTCGAGCGGGATGTCGGTGCGATTATCGACATCGTCGGCGATTGGGATGTTGCGCGTCGACTGGCACGCGTTCCGCACCCATATGGCCATCCGGATGCGGTATTCTTTCTGGACGAGGTGGTGCCCAACGAATGGGTTTGGGCGATTACGCGATACGGATCGGATCGATTGATCGGCGTAGTGGGCCTCACCCCCGAAGGCTCGACCGCGGAACTCGGATACTGGTTGTCGCCGGCGTGGTGGGGGCGCGGTGTGATGACGGAAGCGGCACAAGTCGTCATCGACTATGGCTTCACTGCGCTTGGCCTGCCATTTCTGACCTCTGGCTATTTTGCCGATAATTCTGCCTCGGGGCGAGTGCTCCAGAAATTGGGCTTCATCCCGATCGGGTCGACCAAACGATCGTGTCTGGCACGTGGCGTCGACGTCGCATCAATCGATATGCGTCTGGACAAACCCGACCACCCTTTGCTTGCGCGCCCTTTCACCGCTCGCTAATCCCCGCGCCATGGGCATCAACCTCAACCCCTTCACTTGGTGGAACGGCGCCACCATCGGCACCTGGTTCGGGCTGCGCGGCAAGGCCGCGGTCGGCGAGGATGCGCTAGGCAACGTCTATTATCAGGGCGGGCGCGATACCGCGGGCAATCCGCGGCGCTGGGTGATCTATTCGGGATCGAACGATGCCAGCCGCATCTCGCCCGAATGGTTCGGGTGGCTGCATCATCAGATCGACGACGTTCCTGATCGCGCGCTGCCGCCGGCCAAGTCCTGGGTGAAGCCGGCCGTGCCAAACCTGACCGGCACGCCACTCGCCTATCGTCCCTCGGGCGCGCTGGAAAAGGGCGGCAAGCGCGCGTCGGCGACCGGCGATTACGAGGCGTGGACGCCCGACGCATGACGCGTGCGCGCTGGCTGGGCGTGAGCGCGATCGTGCTTGCGGCAGGCGCCGGCGCATGGCTGGGCAGCGAAGGCCTGATCGCGGCCGTCCGCGGCACCGCGACGCCGCAGGCCGCCGCCGGCGCCGCGCCGACGCGATCGGCGGCGCCCAAGCCCGCCGTCTCCGCCACCCGCGCGCAGCTCAAAGCCGGCACTGCACCGCGCGCGACCGCGACCGGCGAAACGCCGATGGCCGAGCGGGTCGCGATCGTCGGCTTCCTCAACAAGCGCAACGGCCAGGCGCGCGACCTGGTGATGAAGCCGGGCCAAGCCTACCGCATCGGCGGCGCGATCGTGCGTCTGCGCGCGTGCGAGCAGACCGCGCCGTGGGACGAGGAACAGCTGACCGGCGCGTTCCTGCAACTGGATGTCGAGGGGACCGACCGCCGCTGGCGCCGCGCCTTCTCGGGCTGGACGTTTAAGGAGCGGCCGGCGCTGAACGTCGTGCAAAGCCCGCTCTACGATGTCTGGCCCAAGAGCTGCACGATGCGTTTCCCGACCGCCGGGCCCGACACGGTGTCGGTATCGTCGGGCGCGCCCGCAGCGAGCAGGGCGTCGAGCGCACGGAAGTCGCCATCGACCGAGGGGGCGCCGTCGAGCAACCCGCCGGCGGAAGCGCCGAGCGCCGCGCCCAGCAACACGTTGTAACCCGCCCGCGGCACTTCGATCGCGCCTAGCGATTCGAGGTGCGGTGTCTGGAACTGGCAGTCGAGAAGCGCGAACCCGCCGACCTTCAACCGGGCGACGAGGGCGGCGAGCGCCACCTTCGACGCATCGCGCGCCCGGCTGACCATGCTTTCGCCGAAGAAGGCCCGGCCCAGTGCCAATCCGTACAGCCCGCCGACCAGCGCATCGCCGTCCCACACCTCGACCGAATGGGTGAAGCCGCGATGGTGCAGGGCGACGAACACGCCCTCGATCATGCCGTTGATCCACGTATCCGGGCGGTCGTCGGCGGCCTCGGCACATAGCGCGATGACTCGCTCGAACGCCGTGTCGGCAGTGATGCGGAACCGGTCGCTCGCGATCGTCCGGCGCAGGCGGCGCGACAGATGGAAACCGTCGAGCGGCAGCACCGCGCGGATCTTCGGTTCGACCCAGTAAATCCCGTCGTCGTCGCGCGCATCCGACATCGGGAACACGCCCATCGCATAGGCGCGCAGCAGCAAGTCGGGGTCGATCGTCTCTACGGGGCCGGTCGGGCGGCTCATCGCGCCTGTACCCGGCGTTCACAAAAAAGGGGCCGGCAGTGGTCCGCCGGCCCCTTCCAGAAATCCGTTCGGATCAGCGTCAGGCCTTGCAGGTCAGAGCCGGCTTGCCCGGAGCGGTGTACTTGATCGACTCCGGCGTACCCTCGACCGTGTAGCCACCGCCGACGAACGGCTGGCCGGCTTCCGGCGCCTTCAGCTGGGTCGGCGTGCCGGTCTGCTCGGTGCGCAGGTTGGCGAGCTTGCGGCCCTGAAAGAAGTCGACGTAGATCAGGCCGTTGCCCGGCTGACAGCGGAACGTGACCGCCTTCTCGATCGACGGCGGCAGCTCGACGGCAGCGGCGTTCTTCAACTGTTCGGCCATCGGGTCGGCGGCGCGGGTGTCGACCACTTCCGGCTGCTTGTCGCCACAGGCGGTGAGGGTCAGCAGCGCGAGCGCCGCGGCGGGGGCGAGGATGCGGGTGTTCATAATGCGTCGCGATTTCGCGCATGCAGCATGGTGCGTCAAGGCGCACGGACGCCCTTTTTCGACCGTTCGCCGCATGCACGCCCTTCATTCGTGAAATTCGTCCATGTCGGGAATACGTCCGAAGGCGATCTTGGTGCCGACGCGGTCGATCCGCCCGCCGGTCATCGGCCCGACCGACACCGCATGGCGTCCGAATTTCTCGTTGATGCGGTCCATTGCTCGACTGAGATCGAGCGTCCGCGTGCCACGCGCCAGCGGATCGGCGGGATCGAGCGCGCCGAACAGCGACCCCTGCTCGCCGTCGACCGCGGCGATCTCCGCCAGTGTCACGCCGATCATTCGCAAACGAAATCCGCCGGGACGCGTCCGCCCGACATCAGCCAGCCGCGGGAAGATCGCGTCGAGCGCGCCGAGCACAGCGAAACTGTCCTGCGTCGCCGGCAGCTTGATCGAGGTGCGCCAGTTGGACTTGTCGTCCTCGAACTTGCCATGGAGCACCAGCAGGCGCGCGACATAGCCCTTGCGGCGCAACCGGCTGGCGCATTTGAGCGCGAGGCGCCGTGCCGTCAGTCGGGAGGGCTCCAGTGCGCGCTTCGATGGCGACAGGACATGGCTGTGCCCGATCGTGCGGTTCTGCGTCGCCTTTTCGGGCAGATCGACGCCGTGGAGCAGATACCAGAGCCGGTCGCCGTTGACCCCGCCCCAGGCCGTCCCGGCATCGCGCGGACGGCGGGCGCAGAGCTGGCGGATGTCGTTGATCCCGTCGCGGGCCAGCCGCCGCTCCATCTTCGCGCCGATCCCGGAGATGTCGCGCAAGGGCGTGTCGTAGAGGCGGTGGGGAAGTTCATGGCCTTCGAAGACGACCAGGCCATCGGGCTTCTGCATGTCGGATGCGAGCTTCGCCAGAAGACGGTTGGGGGCGATGCCGACCGACGACGTCAGGCATTCCCCGACACGCGCGCGAATGCCGGCCTTGATGCGTCGGGCGAGCGCAACGGCACTGTCGCGATCGTTTTCGTTGTCGAGCAGGCGGCAGGCGACCTCGTCGATCGAACAGACTTTGGTCACCGGGATGTGGCACCAGATTTCGGCGACGATGGCGTCGTGGAACTCGACGTAGCGTTCGTGGCGGGCGGGCGTAATCAGCAGGTCGGGGCAGCGGCGCTTGGCTTCCCAGACGGGGGTACCGGTCGAGATTCCGTATCGCTTCGCCTGGATCGAGGCGACGATGGCGACCGTCGTATCGCTGTCGACGGGCGCGACGATGACCGGCCTGCCGCGCAGCGTCGGGTCGAGCTGCTGCTCAACGCTGGCGAAATAGCTGTTCAGGTCGAGGAACAACCAACGCAGGGGGCGCGGAGGCAGGGCGAGCACCGCGGGCTGAGGTGAAGGGGCGGCGAGGCGAGTCGCGGGCGGCATGGGCGGAACATTAGCGGAACGTGCGGGGCGGGGGGAGTCATTGCGCCGACCCTATCAATCGTCACCCCCGCGAAGGCGGGGATAAAGTCTGGCTGACCGCTGTGAGATCCGCCACCAACAGCGACTATTGATCCCCGCCTTCGCGGGGATGACGTCAAACGGGAGGAAGTGGGTGTCGATTTAATAAAAAACGGGCCGGAAGGTCGCCCCTCCGGCCCGCTTCTATCGTCTGCGGCGGGAGCGAAGTGAATTCGCTCCCTCGTCGGTCAGGCTTCGCCCGCCGGCCGCGCGTTCGGTTGCGCTTGCGCGCACCGCGCCGGCAATTACGCCGACGCGACCTCCGCGACGTCCACCTTCACGCCCGGGCCCATCGACGAGCTCAGCGCGACCTTGCGCAGATACTTGCCCTTGGCGCCCGACGGCTTGGCCTTGACCACGGCGTCGACCAGCGCGTCGAAGTTCGCACGCAGGTCTTCGGCCGGGAAGCTCGCCTTGCCGAGACCGGCGTGGATGATGCCAGCCTTTTCGACGCGATACTCTATCTGGCCGCCCTTGGCCGCCTTGACGGCTTCGGCGACGTTCATCGTGACGGTGCCCAGCTTCGGGTTCGGCATCAGGCCCTTCGGACCCAGCACCTTACCCAAGCGACCGACGACGCCCATCATGTCCGGGGTCGCGATGCAGCGGTCGAAATCGATGGTGCCGCCCTGGATGGTTTCCATCAGGTCCTCGGCACCGACCACGTCTGCACCGGCAGCGCGGGCTTCGTCAGCCTTCGCACCCTTGGCGAACACGCCTACGCGCACGGTCTTGCCGGTGCCCTTGGGCAGCGTCACGACGCCGCGGACCATCTGGTCGGCGTGGCGCGGATCGACGCCCAGGTTTAGCGCGACTTCGACCGTTTCGTCGAACTTGGCGGTGGCATTCGACTTCACGATGCCGATGGCTTCGTCGACGCCGTGGAGCTTCTCCGCGTCGACGGTCCAGGCCTTCTGCTTCTTGCTCAGCTTGGCCATGTCTTAGCCCTCCACCACTTCGAGGCCCATCGCGCGGGCCGAACCTTCGATGATCTTCGTCGCCGCTTCGATGTCGTTGGCGTTCAGATCCTTCATCTTGGCTTCCGCGATCTCAGCGAGCTGCGACCGCTTGATCTTGCCGGCGACGACCTTGCCCGGCTCCTTCGAGCCCGACTTCAGGTTCAGCGCCTTCTTGATGAGGAAGGTGGCCGGCGGCGTCTTCGTCTCGAACGAGAACGAACGGTCGGCATAGACGGTGATGACGGTGGGCAGCGGCGAGCCCTTTTCCATGTCGCCCGTCGCGGCGTTGAACGCCTTGCAGAACTCCATGATGTTCACGCCGCGCTGACCCAGTGCCGGGCCGATCGGCGGCGACGGGTTGGCAGCGCCCGCAGGCACCTGCAGCTTGATATAGCCGGTAATCTTCTTGGCCATGATGGCCTCCTCACTCTTTTGCTGGGCGCGGCGTGTGCGGCGGCACCCGGTTCAAGTTTAGCGGTCGTGACGGGCATGGCCGAAGCCAGCGCCCTCCCGCAGATTTTCCATCGATACCGGTGGAAGCCGGCGCCGTTAGCGGAAAAACCCTATCGACGCAACGTCCCTGCCGCACCACCAAGCGTGCCGCCGGGGCGGCCCTGCGGGCGCCGGTTGAAGAACAGCTTGCGGAAGCTGAGTGACACGACGCGACCGATCGGATCGAGCTGGTCAGGCTGATAGGCGAGCGGCACATTGCCGCTGGCATCGGTAATCCGCTGGCGCGTGTCGAACAAGTTGGTGACTGCCAGTTCCAGCCGCGATCCGATCAGCCAGGGATGATCGCGAACGATTTTTTTGTCCGGATTGAAATTGACGAACGTCCGCAAGTTGACCTTGGTCAGCGGCGCGGCGTTCAGGTCCACCGGCACCTGCGAGGAGCCACCACGCAGGTATGCGCCCGACTGCCAGTCGGCATCCAGGCGCAGGCCGTAGCCGTTTTTAGTGATACCGCTTCGTACCGTCACCGCATGCTTGAAGACACCGTTGCCAAAGCCGGTGGCATCACCGTTCAACCGGTCGAGCATGGGCAGGTTCGGCGCGATCTGAAACGTGTTACGGAACCGCCAGGTGTGGAAGACGGTCAGCTGGACGCGCCCCTCGTTGCCGCCGCCGAAGCCACCGCCGCCAAAGCCGCGACCCGGTCCCCCCGGTCCGCCGGGGCCGCCAAAGCGTCGACCTTCGCCAGGGCCGCCCGGGCCACCCGCCGGCGGCGGGGGCGGAGGCGGCGGGTTATCTTGCGTTGCAGTCACGACGACCTGGGTGGGGTTTTGTGCGGCGCCACCGGCAGGCGACGCCTGGGTCGGACCGTTCGCGCCGACCGTCGCGTTAGACTGACCCCGCTGCGGACGTCCCTGTTGCCCCGCGCCTGCAACAGCGCCGGCTGGGCCACCACCGAACCGACCGCGGAACCCGCCCTGCGGCGCGGTCGGGCCGATCCGCCGCGAGAAGTTGAACCCCCAGCGCAACTGTTCCTGATCCGACTCGGCGATGTTGACCGGTCGAGTGTCGACTCGGATCAACTGTCCCGACCCGTCGCGCACGAAGCGATCGGGGAAGGCAGCCTCCAGCGCCGCTGTGGGCGTGCCGAGCGACTGGCTGTCGTTCATGGTCCGCGTGCGCGTGTAATCGGCGCTCAGGTTCAGGTCGATCGACGAGAAGGGGCGCAAATTGAGCGTCAGGTTCGTCGTGCGTTTGTCCGATGCGCGCAAATTGGGATTCCCGCCGCTGATCGTGGTCGCATCGACGCTGGTCCCGCGAACGAAGTCGAAAACGCGCGCGTTGGGATTGACGATCACCGGATCGCCCAGCTGGTTGGTCGTCGGCGCGTTTTCGTCCTGCGTGATGGTCGCAAGCAGGAACAGCTTGCCCGGCAGCGGCGACCAGTTGACGCCGTAGGTATAGGTCGACAGCCATCCGAAATCGGATAGCTGGTTGAACTCGTAACTCGCGTTGACCGCAAGGTTGCCGATCGCGCCGAGCACGCCGCGCCCCCGATTGGCGATCGGTAGATCGATGCGCACCTGCCCGCGCCCAGTGCTGCGTCCCAGATTGCCCGCTGTCGTCACCCCACTGCGGATCGACAGCGAATCGAGATCGTCGCGAGTGAACCCCGTGGTCAGGTTCAGCCGCGCGTCGCCCGCCGGCAGGGCGATCGTCGGTCCGTTCATCTGCATTTCGACCGTCGCGAGATTGCGTAGCGAACGCGCATAGTCTTGGCGGTAGTCGCCGAGCAACGCCGGAGCGAACGTCGTGAAGGGATTGAGCGAGGCGTCATTCGCCGCGATCCGCGACGTGATCGGCGACAGGTCGAAACTGTTGTCGGTGATGGTGCTGGCGAACGTCCGCCGGTTGCTGGCGTTCACCGACCAGCGCCACCGGCCGATGTCGCCGTTCAGTGCGCCGTTGAGTTCGCTTTCCGTCGTCTCGCGGGTCTGCTCGCGGGCGCCGCCTTCGGCAAGGTAGCGGTTGAGAACGACAGGGCTGCCGAACGGCGAAAAGGGGTTGCCGACCGGCACCGTCAGGCTGGTCGTCGCTAGTCCCAATGCGCTCTGGTTTCTACTCCAGTCGAAGCCGGCCGACAGCGAGGCGTTAATCGTGTCGCCGATCGGGCGCGCGTAGGATATTGTCGATTCGAGCTTCTGCGACGCGCTGCTGACGGTTCGATAGGCACCGAAGCTGCTCGGGTTCACCGGGCCAAGGAACGACGACAGCGCCGGTCGGCCGGCGGCGTCAGCGGGATTGCCGGCGACGGTAACCGTACGCCCGGCCAGCGCGCTCAGTGCAGGGTCGATCTGGGTAAGTCCGCTGCCCGGAGTCAGATTGCCTGCGATAGAAAAAGGCCGCGCCGGTGTCGTCGTCGGGATGATGTCGCGGTCGGCTTCGTACACCGGGGTCTGGCCAGTGTAGTTCAGGGCCACGTTCACACGCTTCTCGCGCATGATTCGCAACAGGCTCGCTTCGTCACGGGTGGTATAGCGATCGCCCTGTGTCGCGCCGCCGCCCTGCACCTCGGCGGTCACCGCATTGAAGCGGCGGCGCAGGACGAAATTGATGACGCGCTGTTCGGCGCGATAGCCCAGTTGCTGCGCCGCTTCCGGTGGCAGGATGTCGACGCGCTCGATGGCCTCGGGCGGATAGTTGCCGATCTCGCGGAAGCCGGAGATGCGCCGACCGTTCAGCAGGACGACGGGCATGCCGCCTTCGCTGCCGCGCCCACTGCCCAGTTGCGGGGCAAGTTCGGTCAGCAGGTCGTTGAGCGAACTGACGCCGTAGGCACGGACGTCTGCCGGGCGCAGCACCTGTTCGGCCTGAATATCGCCGGGTACGCTGCCGCGTTCGCGCTGCCCGACCACGGTGACCTCGGTCGCGGGTTCCATGTCATCCTCGACGACGACCGGTGCGGCCAGAGGTGTCGGCGTCGGCGTAGGCGTGTGTTGCGCGGCCGCGGGTGCGGTAGCAGGGACCTGCCCAGGCACCGGTGTCACGGGTGCGGTCTGCGCCATCGCCGGATGGGCGGCGGTCGCGAGCAGCAGGGCGGCGAGGGACGGGGTGTGGGCGCGCATCGGGTCTCGTCAGTTCTGGTCGGTTGCCGCACGGTCGGGCGGCTAAGGCGCAAACGGCACTAGCGGCGATTTGTCGCAGAAAGTTCGCGAGATTGCGAGAAACTGTCTGATTCTAGTTGAGGGCCGTCTCCGTTTCGTTCGCGCCGATCCAGAAGGCGGTCGATCCGTTGCGATCGGCCTCTGTCCGGAAACGAATGCCCCAGCCGCGCACCGTCTCGATCGGGTCGGCGGCGCCCACGTCGGCGAACTTGCGGCGGATGCGGTGGATCAGCACGTCGCGGCTGTCGGGGCAACTGCCAGCATCGGCCAGCACGGCGGCGGTCACGTCCCAGTTCAGCCGGCTGCGGCGCATCAGCGTCGCCAGCAGCGTGGCCTCGACCCGCGACAGGGCGATGCGCTCGCCGTTCCAGCGGAACTCGATCGGGTCGAGCGTCATGGTGACCGCGCCACGCTTCACCAGCGGGCGCCGCGTCAGGTCGGGCTGCAGGGCGGCAAAGGGGGCGTGATCGAGGAACATGGATGCTTGGCTAGGCATATGGCGACGCGCGTGCATCGTTCATGTCGCGAAACGACCGTCTTCGACAACAAAATGCGCGGTGTATTATAGATATGCAGCACCAACTGCACGATTGTCCTCATGAACGGCACCATTCGCGCTTGGCAGCGGGCGGCTGTTCGCTCTAGCAAAACACCGATGCCGACGACCGCGCACCTTTCCTCAAGCCACCGTTTCACGCGGCGAGTGTCGGCGGTGACCATCCTGCTGTTCTGGCTCGCGCAATTCTCGATGCTGACGGTCCAGCGCTGGGTATTCGGCGCGGCCGACGATGCGCGGTTCCACGCCACGCGGCTGGTCGTGACTGGCGTGGGCATCGCGCTGTCGTCGGCGATCCTCGCCTTCCATATCGCCACGCGCGGACGACCGCTGTCGCAGCGGCTGCTCTATGCGGTCTTGGCGGCGATCGCCGGGTCGGCGGTGCATGCCTTCGCCAATTTCTGGATCTTTCGCGCGACCATGCCGGCCGATGTGGTGGGCGACGCCAGCCTGACCTCGCACCTGCTGGCGATGTTGCAGTGGTTCTCGACCTATGCGGCGATGTCGGGGTTGCTGCTGGCGATCGTCTATTCGGGCGAAGTGCGCGATTACGAACGCGGCGTGGCGCGGCTGCAACGCGAGGCGCATGAGGCGCATCTGCGCGCGCTGCGCTATCAGCTCAATCCGCATTTCATGTTCAACACGCTCAATTCGATCGCCTCGCTGATCGGCGCGGGGCGGGTCCAACATGCCGAGCATATGGTCGAGAACCTTTCCGACTTCCTGCGTGCCGGCCTAGCGCTCGATCCGCACGAGGACATTCCGCTGGCTGAAGAGATCGAGCTGCAGTCGACCTATCTGGCGATCGAGGCGGTGCGTTTTCCCAACCGGCTGGTGGTCGAGATCGACGTGCCCGACGATGTGCAGGACGCCCGCGTGCCGAGCCTGATCGTCCAGCCGCTGGTCGAAAATGCCGTGCGCCATGCGGTGTCGATGTCGACGCGGCCGGTGAAGCTGACCGTCACCGCCGCGCGTGAGGGCGACCGGCTGCGTCTGAGCGTCCGCGATTCGGGCGGCAATGCCGGCAACCGCCGCGCGCCGCCGGGGACGGGTGTCGGCCTGACCAACGTCGCCGAACGGCTGATGACCCGCTATGGCGAGGACTGCGGGTTCACCGCGGGCCGGCTGCCAGAAGGCGGCTTTCAAGTCACCTTCGCCATTCCCTTCACCGAGGTCCGTCGATGATCCGCTTCCTGATCTGCGACGACGAACCGCTGGCGGTCGAACGCTTACGCGATCTGGTCGGCCGCGTCGAAGGGGCGGAGGTCGCCGGTAGTGCGACCGATGGCCGCACCGCGATCGCCGAGGTCGAGCGGCTGACGCCCGATGCGCTGCTGCTCGATATCGAAATGCCCGCGCTCGACGGCTTCGACGTGGTCGAGGCGCTGGCGAAAGCGGGCGGACCGACGCCGTTGATCGTGTTCGTCACCGCCTATCCAAATTTTGCGGCGCATGCATTCGACACCGGCGCGATCGATTTCCTGACGAAGCCGGTACGGCTCGCCCGGTTGGACACTGCGGTGGACCGCGTGCGGCGCGCGATCGAGGACCGGGAAGCGGCGACGCGCCTTGCCGACCTCGCGCGCCAGATCGAGGCGCTGCGCGCCGAACAGGGCGGCGGTGGCGGCTCGAGCAGCCATCTGTGGGTCCAGCGCCGGGGCGAGAATCTTCGGCTCGACCTGGCGCACGTCGACCGGGTCCAGTCGGAGGGGGAATATGTCCGCATCTTCCAGGGCGACGCCAGCTACCTGCACCGCGAACCGATCAGCAGCCTGATCGAACGTTTCGATCCCACCCGCTTCGTCCGCATCCACCGCTCGCACATCGTCAACCGCGACCGCGTTGCGTCGATCCGGCGGCGGCCGGCAGGGGGCTACACGATCGTCACCGACCGCGGCGAGGATCTGCCTGTCGGACGGAACTATCGCACGGTGGTGCGCGATCTAGTCCAGGATTGATCGAGGTTTGGACCTCACCGCACGAAAGGATGACACACCGATGATGCGCCCGATGTTCGCCGTCCTGCTCGCCCTGCCGCTCGCGGCCTGCGGGGGCGGCAGCGATACGCCCGCCGCCAACACCGCGACGCCCGCCGCGGCGGCGACCGAAAGCGAGTTTCAGGCGAAGGTCGCGGCGCTGACTCCGGCTGAGCGCAACGGCGTCTTCATCCGCGCGATCCGCGATGCCGGGCTGAATTGCCAGGAAGTCACCGAATCGACCAAGGACAAGAAGGTCGGCATGTGGGCCGCGCGCTGTGCCGACGGCACCGGCTATGCCGTGCAGATCCTGCCCGACGGCACCGCAACCGTCTTCGCGCCCGCTGGCGCACGCTGACGGACACACGCCGCATCCGATCGCCGCGCTCACGTGTTTGAGCGGCGAAAGGATGCGGTTGATGAGCGAAACGGCCGAACGCGACGATCCCAAGCTGTGGGAACGCGTGAAGAAGAAGGTGACCGCCGGCGCCAAGGGTGGGAAGGCTGGCGAATGGTCGGCGCGCAAGGCGCAGCTGGCGGTTGCCGAATATAAGAAGGCCGGCGGCGGCTATGTCGGCAAGAGAGATGCTGACAACAGCCTGCACCAATGGACCGAAGAAGACTGGGGCACGAAGTCGAGCAAGCCGAGCGGCAAGACCGGCGAGCGCTATCTGCCGGACAAGGCGCGCAAGGCGCTATCGAAGGCCGAATACGATCGCACGACTGCCAAAAAGCGGCGTGACACTGCTAAAGGCAAGCAGTTCTCCGCCCAGCCGAAAGACGTCGCGAAGAAGACCGCGGCATACCGGGATGGCGGCGAGCCGACGAAGGCCGATCTGATGGCCGAGGCGCGGCGCAAGGACATTCGCGGCCGGTCGACGATGACGAAGGCGGAGCTGGCGAGGGCGCTCGGCAAATAGCTCCGAGCATAATCCTCTCCTGCAAGGGGAGGTGGCAGGCCGCGGGCCTTACATAGGGGTGTCGCGCTCTCTATAGCGAGACACCCCTTCACCATGGTTCGCATGACCCTCCCCTTGCAGGAGAGGAAATGTGCTTACAGCCCGACCACGCCACCATCGGTGCGGGTGATGACGATCGTGGCCGAACGCGGGCGCGCGGTCGAGGTGGCAGTCTGGTTAGCCGGCCAGTTGCTGGTTGGCGCCGTCGCCGTGCCGTTTTCGCCCGGGTGCTGGATGTTGACGAACAGCGTGCGACCGTCGGGCGACGTGTCGACGCCCGTCACCGCGGCCTCGTTCGGGCCGACCAGGAAGCGGCGCAGCGTATTGGCGGTCAGCGCGGCGCCGATGCGGGTCGCCTGGGTCGTGCCGCCGGTGTTGGTCACCGTTTTCGCCGCCGCCGTGCCGCCGTCGCCGGCGATCCCCGTGCCGAGCGCGACCAGCATCTGGTTGTTCGTGACGTCACGGAATGCGGCATCGTCGGTCTGGATGAACATCAGCGGCACCGACGATCCGGCCGGGCTCGACGGACGGGCGAAGCGCAGACCCTCCGGCCCGGAGAAGTCGTTGGTCGCGACGAGCCCGGAGATGTTGATGTTCGTCGCGTCCAGATCGGCACCGGCGCCGAAGGCGTAGATGTCCCAGCCGAAGGTGGTCGCATCGGCCAGGCCGCCCGTATCGCGCAGGCGGATGATATGCCCGTTGCGGTTGCCGACCTGCGTGCTGGGGGCGTCGACATAGGCGCGCGGCGAGGCCGGGTTGGTGGTCGCGCCCGTACGGGCATCGTTGCCGTTCATCGCGATGACGACGTCGCGGGTCAGCGGATTGACCTGGATCCACGACGCGCGATCCATCGGCGTCGCCGCCAGAATGTCGCCGGCGATCCGCGCGTGGGTCAGCACGTCCGCCTGGTCGGTGAAGGCGTAGGTGGCGTTCGACGCATCCAGCCCGCCGGTTCCGAAGGTCAGCGGCACCCAGGTGCCGGTGCCGTCGGCCGCGAACTTCGCGACATAGAGCGTGCCGGTGTCGAGATATTTGTCGCCGATCGCCATCCGGTCGGTCGCCGCGGCGTCGGCCGAGGCATAGACCGTGTTCGACACGAACTTGTACAGATATTCGTTCTGCCCGGCGTCGGCCATGTAGACGACCGGCTTGGCGCCGACTTCGCTCAGGAACTGCTGCACGCCTGAATGCGCGAACCGGCCGAGTGCGGTGCGCTTCCGCACGGTCGCCGCCTTGTCGTACGGGTCCATCTCGACGACCCAGCCGAACTGGTTGGGTTCGTTGCGATAGTCGGCGGTCGCCGCGCTGCCGCTCGCCTGCGCGTTCCAGCGCGCGTACTGGCTGCCCGCCCCCGCGGCGGTTTCCCATCCGTACAGGCCGGCCGATGCGGTCACGCCGTAGCGATTGAGGGCGTAGAGCTGCTTGGCCGACCGACCTGCCGTGTCGGCCGACGGGCGACGGAAATAGCGTGCCCACTTCTCTTCGCTGGTCAGCGCGGTGCCCCAGGCGGTCGTCGTCAGCGCAGAATTGCCGATCGTCCCGCGACCCGCGGAGCCGTCCGCCGAGAAGGCGGTCTGGAGCAGCGCGTTGCCGCGTACCGGGCCGTTGAAGACAACCGCCGACGACGGGGTCACGCGGCGGTTGTACGCGCTGGCCGTCACCGGCGCCCAAATGTTGCTGGCGTTCGCTGCGACCTCGACGACGCTCAGGCCGTGGGCTTCGGTTTCCTTGACGACTTCGGCGGTCGGGCGAACGCCGCCCGCTGCGGTCGGGCCGTTCGGGTGGAGGTACGCCTGGGTGATGCCTTCGTGGTTCATCGCCAGCAGACCGCGCGCGCTGTTCGATACGTCGATGCCGGTGCCGGTCGCGACCAGCCCGAAATACAGGAAGCCCGCGCCATTGTCGCCGAAGCGGTTCGTGAAATCGGCATCGGCGCCGGTGTTGCTATAGGCCGACACGCCGCTGGCGATCGGGTCGCCGGTCGCGATCAGCGTGGTGACGGTGTAGCCGGTGGGGATCGTCACGCGATCGTTGCGGTTCTTGTCGACCGCGGTGAAGCCCAGCGCGCTGGCTGTCGTGGGTACGCTGACGTCGAAGAAATTCGACTGGTTCGCATTGTCGAACGCGGTGAAGCGGATGACGATCGTGCCCGTCGTGCCGGCGCCGGGGACGACGAAGCTGGTGGTCGTGCCGGTCGTCGACGACAGGCTGACGGCCGGGCCGCCGACCTGGACGAAGCTGGTCGATGCGATCGACCCGTTGTCGCTGGCGGTCGCGGTGATCGTCACGCGGGTGCCGGGGGCGGCACTGGCCGGCGATGCGGTAGCGGAGACGGTCGGCACCGGGTCGCTGCTGCCGCTGTCCGATCCGCCGCAGGCCGCGAGCAGCGAACCGCCGACGATGACGCCCGCGGCGGTCGTCGCCGACCCGCGCAGCGCGTCGCGCCGGGAATAGCGCCGCGCGATCAGGTCGCCGAGGGTCGGGGCGGTGCGGGTGGGATCGGTCATCGGAGGTCCTCGAGAAGATCAAGCGGAACGGGGCATGGGGGCATGCCGGATATGTTCGCTTGCTTAGCGTCCGATCCGCAATTTGCCATGCCTTTGTCGAACCGCTGCCCGAGGAATGCGGCGGTTTGCGGGCCGGGGGGCATCCACGCCCCGGCCCGCATCGCCCTTTGCGTCGGGTCAGAGCCCGACGATGCCGCCGTCGGTGCGCTGGATCACCACGGTCGCCGACCGCGGGCGGTTGCCGGGCGCACTGCCGGTCTGCTGGCTGGCCGGCCAGTTGCTGGTGATGGTGGCGATGTTGCCGTCTTCGCCCGGGTGCTGGATGTTGACGAACAGGGTGCGGCCGTCCGGCGTCGAATCGACCCCGGTGACTTCGCACTGGATGGGGCCGACCAGGAAACGCTTCAGCGTCGAACCCGGCGTCTTGCCGACGATGGTCGTCGTCGTGGTGCTGGTGCCGGCCGCGTTGACGTTCGTCACCGTCCGCATCGCGCCGTCGCCGACCGAGCCGGGAATGGCGGCGAGCATCTGGTTGTTGGTCTGGTCGGTGAAGGCGCCGTCGTCGGTCTGGATCCACAGCAGCGGATTGCCTTGGCCCGACGCGTTGCTGGCACGGCCGAACCACAGGCCGTCGGGCGACGAGAAGTCGTTCGACGCATCGAGGTTCGACAGGTTGATGTTCTGCGCATCCAGGTCCGATCCGGCGCCGAAGGCATAGATGTCCCAGCGGAACGCGGTCGCCTCCGTCGTGTCGCCGCTTTCGCGCAACCGCAAGATATGGCCGTTATGGTTGGCGTAGCTGAAGTTCGGCGCGTCCTGGTACGACCGCGGGTTCGCGGCGTCGGTATTGGCGTTGGTCCGCGTCGAATTGTTGGTCAGCGTCAGGTACATCTCGCCGGTGACCGGATTGACCGCGGTCCATTCCGGCCGGTCCATTTTGGTCGCACCGACGCTGTCGGCGGCCAGGCGGCAGTGCGTGAGCACGTCCGCCTGATCGGCAAAGGCGTAGAGCGTGTTCGATGCCGTCAGCCCGTTCTGGCCGAAGACCAGCGGCAGCCAGGTGCCCGATCCATCGGCGTTGAACTTCGCGACATACAGCGTGCCGGTATCGAGATACTTGTCGCCGGTCGCCAGACGGTCGGTCGCACCGGCATCCGCCGCGTTCCACGCGGTCGCCGACACGAATTTGTAGAGATACTCGTTGCGCGCGTCGTCGCCCATATACCAGGCGGGACGGCGCCCGGCGACGAATGCGCCCGGCCAGCAGCCCTCGTGGTTCATGCGGCCGAGCGCGGTGCGCTTGCGCGGAGTCGACGACGGGTCATAGGGATCCATATCGAGCACCCATCCGTACTGGTTCGGCTCGTTGCGGAAGTCGGCGGTCGCGCTCGCGCCAGTCGCCTGCGCGTCCCAGCGGCGGAAGGTCGTGTTGGTCGAATCCGACGCGACGACCGTCGCCCAGCCGTAATTGCCAGACGACGACGTGACACCGTAGCGGGCGAGCGCGGTCACTTCCTTCGCGGTGCGACGCGCATTGTCCGACGACGTCGGTCGACGGAAATAGCCCGCCCAGTTCTCCTCGCACGTCAGGCTGGTGCCCCAGGGCGTGAAGCCGTTCGCGCAATTGTTGATCGTGCCGCGGCCCGCGACGCCCGTCGGCGAATAGGCGGTGAACAGCAGGCTGCTGCCGCGCACCGGCCCGGAGAAGGCGGTCGGCGTGTTGGGCGTGATGCGACGATTGAGCGCGCCCGACTGGTTGTAGCTCCAGGCGCCGTTTGCGCCCTGGCTGACCTCGACGACGCTGACGCCGTGCGCCTCGATCTCCTTCAGTGCCTCGCCTTCCGGACGGGCGCCATTGACGGTCGTCGGGCCGTTGGGGTGCAGATAGGTCTGGAAGATATATTCGTGGTTCATCACCAGCAGACCGCGGCTGCTGTTGTTCTCGTCGCGGGTGTTACCGCTGGCGGCCAGCCCGAACCAATGGAGCGCGTCGTGATTGTCGCCCGCGCGCGTCGAAAAGCCGGTGTCGGTGCCGTCGTTCCTGTACGCCGGGGTCGATGCGGTGATCGGATCGCCCACGCGGTAGAGAACGCTGACCGTGTAGCCTGCCGGCACGGTCACGACGTCGGTCTTGTTCTTGGCGATCGCTGCGAAGCTGAGCGTCGCCGGCTGGATGTTGATCGTCGTGTCGGCGGTGGTCGTCCCGCCCTTGTCGTCGGTTGCGCTGAAGCGGATGACGATCGGCGTCGTCGTGGTGACGCCCGGCGCGATGAAGCTGGTCGTCAGGCCGGTCGTCGACGACAGGGTGACCGCCGGGCCGCTGACCTGGGTGAAGCTGGTCGCGGCGATGCTGCCGTTGTCGGTGGCGGTCGCGGTCAGCGTCACGCGGCTGCCGCTCGACGTCGCGCTGCTCTGGCCGACGCTGATCGTCGGGCGCGGATCGCTCGCGGCCATCTTGTCGCTGCCGCAGGCGGTCAAGACCGCGCCGCCGAACACCGCCATCGCCGTTGCCGAGGCACCCCCGCGTAGCGCGTCGCGCCGTGAATAGCGCCGGTCGATCATGTCGCTGAGCGACTCGCCGCCGCTGCGGTTGGTATCGACGTCGCCGTCGCTGTAGCCGAAATCGAACGAAGTCATGGTGATAGTTCCCCCGGGATAAGCTTCGAATGCACGGCGGCTTTGGCGGGGGAGAGCGACAGCGCCGTGACGGGGCGGGGACGATTCGGTTGCGAGTGCGTTACGGCTTTGTGACGCAGCTCCAGGTCGCCTCGCCAAGCAGGGAGGGGGCTTTAAGAAGCGTCGTCATTCCGGCTAAAGCGCCCCCCATGCCTCCGGAGCGCAATACCCCCAGCCTCGCGCATCGCCTGCGCACCGCGCTGGCGGGGGTTGATACCGGCCACGACCGTCGCGCCGGGATTGCCGTCGCCCTGCTCCTTGCCGCTGCGCCGGCGCTGACCTGGGCCAGCGCCCGCTGGACGCAGAATCGCGTCGCGCGCGACATCGCTGCGGTCGAGCGCACCGCCCGTCCGCGCCTGGCCGTCGCCGCCGCGACCCGCGACGCCCGGCGCGAACTTGACGCGATTCTCGACACCCCCGGCGTCGCCGCGACGCTCGATGGCCTGTCCGACGCCCTGCCAAGCGGCGCGACGCTGACCCGCGCCGGCCGCGGCGCCGACCACGGTCTGGCGGTCGAGGTCGCCGCACCTGATCCCGACCGCCTCCGCGCAGCGCTGCGCCGCGCCCCCCAGACCGCGCGCCTGCGCGACACCGGCCAGCGCCGCGGCGACGGCGCGATGCTGGTCGCGCTGGAGGAGCCGAAGTGAAGCTGCCGCCGCTCACGCTCGGCGCACTCGTCGGCCTGTCCGCCGCCGCGCTGCTGGCCATTCCCGCCGCCGATGCTCTGCGCGACCTGCGCGCCGCCCGCGCTGAACGCGCGACGCTTGCCCAGATCGCCGCCGACCCCAGCCCCTCGCGCGCAATCGTCATCGATGGGGACGCGACTTCCGCGCGCGACGCCGGCACCGCCGCGGACCGCCTGGCCGTCCGCGTGCGTGCGGAGGCGACCAAGGCCGGGCTGCTGGTCGAAGTCGCGACGCCGGCCCCCGCCGCCGGCTTGGCCCGCGTGAGGGTGACGGTATCCGGCAAGGAGGATGCCGTCATCGGATTCGCCGACACCCTGGAGCGCGCCCGCCCGCTCGCGCGATTCGCGGCATGGCAGATCACTGCGAAGGGCGGCACGGTGACGCTGTCGGGCGAAGTGGTGAGCCCATGGCAATGACCCGCGCCGAACACACCGGCGTCGCCGCAGCTGCGCTGATCGCGCTCGCGACGCCCGCGCTGCTGCTGGGCATCGGCCGCGAGCCGATGCCCGCGACACCCGCCACACCCGCGCTGCTCGCCGTGCGTCCGGCGGTGGCCGGGTCAAAGGTCTACACGCGCGACCTGTTCGGAAATGGCGGAAGCGATCTCATCGAAGACACGCCCGCACCCGACGATGCCCCCCAGCTCGCCGGTATCGTCGGCCGGATCGGCGCCGATGCCGTCGCTATGGTCCGCACCGCCGACGGGCGCACCCGCACCATCGCGGTCGGGGAGGGGGTCGATGGGTGGACACTCGAGTCACTCGCGATCGACGCGGCATATTTCACCCGCGGCGGGCAGAAGGCGCGCGTGCCCTTGCCGGCGGGGGAGTAGATGGTGGACCTTGGATCAACGCGAGCTCGTCATGATAGTCGACGCATGTCTCGCGTCGGCATCTTGGCCTATGGAGTCGCCGTGATCGGTATCACGCTCGTCGCAGCACGAGAGACGTTCGACCCGATCGGTTATATTCGAGACGAATGAAATGGAGCGATGCCGGCGCTCGCCGTAGCGGACCGGTTATTGGCGACCTGCGGCCCATTCATGGTGTCGATTGCTACCTGGACTTATGCGAAAATGGCTGTCCCGGCGGTGGGCGGTGCATCTCCTCTGTATCCCCGTTTCAGTCCTGCTGTTTCGTGAAAGTGTCGAGATGGCGCTGAATGCTATCAATGTTCACGGTGGCTAGATGGCTTACGCCCCGCCGTTCTTTCAGGGCGCGGGATACCTCATACTCGTTCTGGGAATCCACGCCGGCGCATTGGTGGTGACGATCGGACGTGCGTTCGTAATACGTCGATAAAGTATCCGCCACGCCGTCAGACGGGATCGCTTCGCGACCCCGCTGCCTGACGTGGCGAGTCGGCGGTTTGCTTGTGCAAATCGCACGCCGCTCGCTCAGTAAATCCCGTCGATCTCCAGCGTCAGCCTTGGCCCCGGTGGGTTTAGCAACAGGCTACCCCGCTGCCGCAACAGCGCCTCGTCACCGCGCAGGCGAGCGTATTTCGCATCCGTCGCCGCCTTCGCATCCGCCCCGTCGCGCAGGATCGTCGGTTTGAGGAAGATGAATAGCGTGCGCTTCGTCCGCCCCTCGCGCCGCGCCTTGAACAGTTCGCCCAGGACCGGAATGTCGCCCAGGACCGGCACCTGGCTCTTGGTCTGCTGGCGGTCGTCGGTGATGAGGCCGCCCAGCACGATCGTCTGGCCGTTGTCGGCCAGCACCGTCGTGTTGATCGCGCGGCGGTTGGTGATGAGGTTTTCCGCCGACGTCGCGCTGACCAGCGACGACGCCTCACCCGCGATCTCCAGCCGGATCGTGTCGCCCGCGTTGATCCGCGGGAGCACGCGCAGCGTCAGGCCGACGTCCTTGCGCTCGACCGTCTGATAGGGGTTGGCGGTCCCGTTGCCGGTCAGGATCGATCCGGTGACGAACGGCACGTTCTGCGCCGCGACGAATTCGCCCAGCTTGTTGTCAAGCGTCGTCAACTGCGGGGTCGACAGAAGGTTGGCTTTGGTCGAGGTGCTGAGCGCGCGGACCAGCACGGAAAAGTCGTTGCCGATCCCGACGTTCGCCGACAGCCCTTCACCGAGCAATGCACCCGCCGGCAGAGCGAGAACGCTGCCAAGAATCTGGCCTAGCGGTGTGACGCTTTGCACAAATCCGAACGACGTCCCGCCGCCCTGAACCTGGGTCAGCGCCGCGCCGGCCGCGCCGATCTGCACCGCCAGCGCCTCGGCATCCTCGCCGGTGATCTCGGCGATCGCGGCCTCGATCAGCACCTGCGGGCGGCGGACGTCCAGATCGGGGATCAGCCGTTCGATGCTGGCGATGGCGGTCGGCGTGCCGCGCACGACGATCGCGTTGATGTCGGGCGCGGGCTGGACGGTTAGCTCAGGCGTCGCGAAGCCTTGCGGTGTCGCGGCCGCCTGTTGGCCGATCTGACCGATCGTCGCACTTCCCGCCGCCCCGCCCAGGCTGCCGCCGACGTTGCCCGAGGCGGTGCCGCCGGTCGCGGCGTTGGTGGCGATCAGCCCGCCCAGCGCACTGGTCGGATTGGTCGACCCTACGCTGGAGCTGCTGCGGCTCGACAGGCTCCGCGCGATCGGGTTGGTCGCCTCCGCTTCCTGTCCCAGGATGCCGCGCAGCACGTCGGTGACCGCTTCGGCATCGGCATAGGCGAGGCGGAACACCCGCGTCGTCGGCGTCGCACCACCCGGCGCGTCGAGCGCCTGCGCCATCCGTCGTGCCTCCGCGACCGCCGCGGGCGTCCCGCGCACGATGATCGAATTCGACCGCGGATCGCCCGCGACGCGCGCACCGCCCTCGCCCATCACGCTCTGGATCGATGCCGCGATGTCGGCGGCGTTGCCGTTCTTCAGCAGGATGGTGGTGAAGGTCGATCCGCCCCCGCCGTCAAGGCTGCGCGCCAGCCCCTCGATCCGGCGGACGTTGTCGGCATAGTCGGTGACGACGATCGCATTGGGCTGGGTCAGCGGCTCGACCGAGCCGAAATTGGCGACCAGCGGGCGGACGATCCGCGCCGCGTCGGCGGAGGGCACGTTCGACAGGCGGATCATGCGGGTGATCAGTTCCTGCCCGCTTGCCCCGCGGCTCGGCACACCGCCGTCGCGCACCGCATTCGCCTGCGGCACAATCCGCCACGCCCGGCCCGACCGCACGGCGGCATAGCCGTTCGCGCGCAGGACCGACTGGAACAGGTCCCACACGCCGGCTTGGCTCAGCGGCTCGGCGGAGGTCACCGTCACCGTGCCCTTGACCGCGGGGTCGAGGATCAGCGTGCGCCCGGTCAGACGGCTGATCTGTTCGGCCACGTCGGCGATCTCGACGCCGCGCATGTTGACGACGATGTCGCTGGGCGCAGGCGCCTGTTGCGCACCGAGCGCGGTACCGGCCAGGGCCAGGGCGAGCATCGACAGGCGGATGGGTCGGATCACGGGGAACATTTCCTAACGCATCGGGACGGTCACGGTCACCGACCGGCCGTTCCGCAAGATCTGGATCTGGGCGGTTCCGCTCGCCTGCGCGCCCGCGATCGCGGCACGCGCGGCATCGGGGGAGGTGAGCGGGCTGCCGTTCAACTGCTGGATGACGTCGCCCTGCTGCAGCCCTTGAGGCGCCCCGGCACCGATGCGGTAGCCGCCGTCGGTCGGCGTCGCACCCAAACGCTGCAGCATCGCTTCGGGTGTCGCGCTCGTCGGGGCAGGGGGCGGCGCGGCGGTGACGGCATTGCCTGCCGGCGCGACCGGCGCAACCGTCGCGGCTCCGGCGGCGGGCATTGCGCCGGGCTTTGCGAAGGGGTCGGGGAAGGCCAGGAATTCGCTGCGCCCGCCGTTGTTCAGGATCACGCGGTTGATCTGGATGGCGCTGATCGTCGCCACCCCGACGGCCTCGCCGACCTTCAGGGGCTTCATCGCCTCGCTGCCCGACTGGATATAGGCGATCGACAGTTCGGCCGGGCGGGCGAAGACGATGCCCTTCAGCGTCAGTTGCAGCGTCGTCGGCGTCGCGCTGTCGGCGTCCGCCCCGGCACGGCCGAAAGGGGCGAGTGCCAGCGCAGGGCCGAGGTCTGGTACCGGCGCCGCCGTCCGCACCGGCGGGACGGTGATCGCCCCGACATCGGCATGGCCGCCCAGCCGCCACGTCAGGCCCGCAAGCGCAAAGGCGACCGACACGATCACCGCGCCGGTGAACACGTTCAGCACGATTCGCTGGCGATAGGGGGAGAGGTCGAACCGGCGGAGGATCATCGCCGCCCCTCTTGGGCCAGCGGCTCGCCCGTGTCGAGAAATCCGTCGAGCGAGGCGGTGGGGGATTTCTGCCCTTCGGCGTACACGTCGACCCTGACGCGGGCGATCGCGGGGTCGGCGGTGGCGCGTTGCACGGTGCGCACCTGCCAGTTGGTGTCGAGCATCGTCACGCGTTCGGGCGCGGGGATGCCGGCGTTCAGCTCGGTCAGCCGGTTCTCCGCCACCCACATGGCCGCCGAACGCTGCTCCATCGCGCGGGTCGAATCGATATGCTGCTCTACCGCGCCGACAAGTCCGACGGTCGCGACCGCCAGCACCGCGAGCGCGACAAGCGCCTCGATCAGCGAGAAGCCGTCGGTTTCGGTCCCCCCCGCGTCACTCACGTCGGCTGCGCTCCCGCGCGGGTGACGGTCGAGGTCAGGCCGTCGTAGCGCACCACCCAGGTCTGGTCGCCGCTGACCAGTGTCGCGGTGAGCGGCTTCGACAGACCATCGACGCCGAGCACCAGCGGCGGTGGCTGGTCGAGCGTCATCGCGACCCCGCCGGGCAGGCTGTGATAATCGAGTTTCGGCGTGCCCTTCGGCATCACCCCGTCCGAGGCGACCTTGGCGAAGCCGTAGCCGCTGTCGTCGACGGTCAGCGCGACCATCCGGTCGCCCAGCATCGCATCGTCCCCCGCCGCCTCCAGCCGCGTCGCGAAACGCCGTGCCTCCGATTCGACCGACGGGGCGCGGGTCGCCGACCCGATCGCCAGCGCGATCCCGCCAGAAGCGATGCCGATGATCGCGAGGACGATCAGCATCTCGACCAGGGTCATGCCGTCTTCAAATCCTCCCCGGCACGGGGAGGGGGACCGCCCGCGCAGCGGGTGGTAGAGGGGGCGGGCCTCCAACGAGTCACGCGCGCAGGTCCCCCTCCACCACGCTACGCGTGGTTCCCCTCCCCGTGCCGGGGAGGATAAGAGACGCAAGTCCCCGCTCACCGCCCCGCCACGATATCCGCGTCAAGGCCCTCGCCACCCTCGGCACCGTCCTTGCCCAGGCTCTTCAGCGAAAACCCGCCGGGTGCGGGCGAGACATAGACGTAATCCCGCCCCCACGCGTCCTTGGGCGGCTGGCCGACATAGCCTTCCGGGTTCCAGTTGCTCGGAATCGGCGCGGTCGTCGGTTTCTCCGCCAGCGCCTTCAGCCCCTGCGCGGTCGTCGGATAGTCGCCATTATCCAGGCGATACATCTTCAGCGCGGCGCTGATCGTGCGCATGTCGGTGGTCGTCGTCGTCACACGGGCCTGGTCGGGGCGGCTGAGAATGCCGGTGCTGACGATCATCCCGGCGATCACTGCGATGATGACCAGCACGACGATCATCTCGACCAGGGTCACGCCCTCGTCGTTCGGGCGCTTGCGGCGGCGCGCCGCGGCTGCCACGGTGTCACGAAACTGTCGGAAAAGAGTGCGCATTCGCTCGCCCATGATTATCACGCGTGACACCCATGTTACAGTCGAAGCGCCCCCGGGCGCCAGCCTCGACGCATCCGGCCCCGCGGGCGTCTGGACGCTGACGGGCGAGGCGCTGGTCGCGTCCGACGCCGATGGGCCCGCTACCGTACTCGTACCGAACGAAGCCGTTCGCCTGCTGGCGGTCGATCTGCCGCTGCCGACGCGCGCCAAGCGCCTCGCCGCGCTGCCGTTTGCGGTCGAGGAACTGATCGCAGAGCCGATCGACAGCGTGCATCTGGCGCTCGGCATAGAACTCAGCCCTAAACGCTATCTCGTCGGCGTCGTTCGCCACGACCGGATGGCGGAATGGATCGCTCGGATAGAGGCAGAGGGGCTCGGCCACGCTGCACTCGTCCCCGACGCGCTTGCGCTGCCGCAGCCGGCGGCAGGGGAGTGGGCGGTCGAACTGGGCGCCACCCGCGCGCTGGTCCGCGCCGGCGACGGCACCGGCTTCGCGATCCCGGTGCCACTACTCCGCACCGCCTGGGACGCGGCGGGCAAGCCGCGGACGATCGCGTACGGCACCGCACTCCCGGCCGACATGGCGGACAGCGCCGATGCGTTGGCGCTGGATCCGCTCGCCCGGCGGCTGCTCGCCCCGGCGCTCGACCTGCGACAGGGTATCTACGCGGTGCGCCGGACGGGGTC
Source organism: uncultured Sphingomonas sp. (assembly GCA_913776045.1). Classification (GTDB taxonomy): domain Bacteria; phylum Pseudomonadota; class Alphaproteobacteria; order Sphingomonadales; family Sphingomonadaceae; genus Sphingomonas. The sequence goes on along the minus strand of CAJYOI010000032.1, from coordinate 96,550 downwards.
GGGATTCTGGCGCAGACTAGCCACGGTCGCAGTCCTCGGCCTGCTCGCCCATGTCATTATCGCCGCGCTCGATACGCTGGCGCTGCGCAATATCGCCAATGCCCGCGTGGCCGAAACTCGCGAACTGGTCGCGGCAAGGGCGCCCGGCACGGCGCTACCCGAGGAAGGCTTGGCGAGTGCCGTCGCAGACCTGTTGCCGCGACCTGGCGCGGGGGGCGGGGCCAACCCGTTCCTCGCTGCCGCCGCACGGCTGTCGGCCGCACTCACCCCGCTCGGCGCCGACCTGTCCGTCCGCACGATGCGGACCGAAGGCACGTCGCTGATCGTCGATCTCGATAGCACCGACCCCGCCTTCGCCGGCCGCGTCCGCACCACCCTGGCGAGCGGCGGGATCGACGCCGCGGTCGCGCCGATCGACGGCGGCGTCCGCATAACGAGTCCGCTCTCATGAAGATCATCCGCATCGTCGAGCACCCGACCTTCGAGCGCATCCGCCTCTGGTGGGTCGGGCTGACGCCGCGCGAACGTATACTGATCGGGACGCTGGGCGCTCTGCTGACGGTTGCGATCCTGGTGTTCGGCGTCGTGAAGCCGTTGCAGGCAAGCCGGGCCGAATCGATGGCCGACATCCGCACCTATGAAACGCTGATGGCCCGCGTGAACGCCGCGCCCGCGCTCGGCCCCCAGGCGACCGGTCCCCAGCCGCGCACCGGCACGCCGGCGGAGATCGTGACGCAGGCCGCCGCAAGCTTCGGCCTGCAGGTCCAGGTGGAGGCGACCCCGACGGGCGTCCGCGCGACCGTCGCCGACGCGCCGTACGACGCGGTGGTCAACTGGATGGCGGACATCGCGCGCACATCGACGTTGGCCGCCGTTCGCGTCGACATTCAGAAGCGCCCGACCCCGGCCCGCGTCTTCGCCCAGATCGAGTATCGCGGATGACCGACACGCTGATCGTCGAAACGCTCAGCCCCCCGGCGCTGCTGCCCTATGGCTTCGCGCGCAAGGGCGGGGTGTTGTTGCGCGGGGGGGAATGCCTTCACCGCACCGACGCGGCGCTGGATGCGCTGCTGGAGGTCCAGCGGCTCCACCCTTCGGTCGTCTTCGCATCGGTCACCGACGAAGCGTTCGACGCCGCGCTCAGCGCCACCTACGGCCAGGGGGCCGCGCAGGCCGCCGAATTCGAAATGGACGCGACCGATCTCGCCGCACTGGCCGATTCGGTCGGCCCGGTCGACGATCTGCTCGATTCGAACGACGATTCGCCTGTCATCCGCCTCATCAACGCGATTTTGCTTGAGGCGGTGAAGGAGGGCGCGTCCGACGTCCATGTCGAGACGACCGAGAAGCGGCTGGTCGTCCGCTTCCGCATCGATGGCGTGCTGCGCGACGTGGTCGAGCCGCAGCGCGCGCTCGCGCCGCTGTTGGTCAGCCGCATCAAGGTCATGGCGAAGCTCGACATCGCCGAGAAGCGCGTGCCGCAGGACGGCCGCGTGACGCTGCGCATCGGGGGGCACGACGTCGATGCCCGCGTATCGACCATCCCGACCCAGCATGGCGAACGCGTCGTGATGCGTCTGCTGGAGAAGGGGTCGTTGCGCCTCGACCCCGCGGGCCTCGGCATGAGCGAGCGCGACGTCGATACCTTCCGCCGCCTGCTCGATCGTCCGCACGGCATGCTGCTGGTCACCGGCCCGACCGGATCGGGCAAGACGACGACGCTCTACGCCGCGCTGTCGCGTCTCAACGACCGCAAGCGCAACGTGATGACGGTCGAGGACCCGATCGAATACGAACTCGCCGGCGTCGCGCAGACCCAGGTCAACCCGCGCACCGACATGACCTTCGCGCGCGGACTGCGGGCCATCCTGCGCCAGGACCCGGATGTCATCATGGTCGGCGAAATCCGCGATCAGGAAACGGCGGAAGTCGCCGTGCGGTCGGCGATGACCGGGCACTTCGTCCTGTCGACGCTTCACACCAACAGCGCGGTCGGTTCGGTCACGCGACTGCTCGACATGGGCGTCGAGCGCTATCTGCTCGCCCCGATGCTGGTCGGGCTGGCGGCGCAGCGGCTTGTGCGGCGGCTGTGCCCCGACTGCCGCTGGGAGGACACCGCGACCGACGCCGATTCGCGGCTGCTGGGCGGCGCGCTCAAGGTCGGCAAGCGCATCTGGCGGGCCGGCGGCTGCGACGCGTGTCATGGGGAAGGCTATCGCGGGCGCGCCGGCGTTTACGAAGTCATCGCGATCGACAGCCAGCTGCAGGCGCTGATCCACGACGGCGCGTCGGAGGCAAAGCTGGAAAAGGCCGCGCGGGCGAACAATCCCTCGTTGCTGGACGATGGCGTGGCAAAGGTGCGCGCGGGCGTGACGACGGTCGAGGAAGTGGCGCGCGTGACGCGGGACGAGGGGGTATGATCCTCCCCGGCACGGGGAGGGGGACCGCCGGCACAGTCGGTGGTGGAGGGCGCGCGCCTCAGGCGACCGCCCTCGCGGAGGCCCCCCTCCACCATGCTTCGCATGGCCTCTCTCCTCGTCGTGCCGGGGAGGCGTTTTAGTGCCCGCCTATGCCTACCGCGCGGCCGACCGCGCCGGCGCCACGAAAAAGGGCGTCATCGAAGCCTCCTCCGCCCCCGCCGCGCGCGCGATGCTGCGCGAGCGGTCGCTGCTGCCGCTGGCGGTCGAACCGGCGGGTGCTAAGCCGCAAAGGTCCGGTAGCCTCACGCTTCCCAGCTTGCGCCGCGGCGTGTCTGCCAAGCAGCTCGCGACGCTCACCCGCCAGCTCGCCACGCTGATCGGCTCCGAAATTCCGGTCGAGGAAGCCCTGCGCCTCGTCGCCCAGCAGTCGGAAGCCAAGCAGGTCAGCGCGCTCCTGCTCGACGTCCGCGGCAGCATCCTCGACGGGCGCAGCTTCGCCGCAGCGCTCGGCAATCACCCGAAGGCCTTTCCCGAATTCTACCGCGCTTCGGTCGCGGCGGGGGAAAACTCGGGGCGGCTGACCCATGTCCTGGGTCACCTCGCCCAGTTCGTCGAAACGCGACAGGCGAATGCGCAGAAGCTGCAACTCGCGCTGATCTATCCCGCGCTGCTCGCGACCGTGTCGGTCGGCATCATCGTGCTGCTGATGATCTACATTGTCCCAGACATCGTCCGCGTGTTCGTGTCGCGCGGCGCCGAACTCCCGTTCCTCACCCGCGCGCTGATCGCGGTGTCGGCGTTTCTCCAGAATTGGGGGCTGGCGCTGCTGCTGGCGTTGCTGGCCGTCGGCCTGATCGCCGGACGATGGCTGCGCGTCCCCGCCAACCGCCTGAAGCTCGACCGGATGTTCGCCGAACGCCGCCCGTTCAAGCGCTTCAGCCGCCAGCACAATGCCGCGCGCTTTGCCGGCAGCCTGGCGACCCTGGTCGAGAGCGCGGTGCCTTTGGTCGAGGCGCTGCAGGCCGCCGCCGCCGTCACCCCCAACCGCCACATCCGCGACCGCGCGCTGACCGTCGCGGCGCGGGTGCGCGAAGGGCTCAGTCTGCGTGCCGCGATGGCCGAGGCGGCGGTCTTCCCGTCGATGCTGACCGCGCTGGTCGCCAGCGGCGAAAGCTCGGGCAAGTTGGCACCCGCCCTCGGCCGCGCGTCGAGCGAACTCGACCGCGAGCTCGATGCGCTGGCCGCGACGCTGGTCGCGCTGGTCGAGCCGATGGTGCTGCTGCTGATGGGCGGGATGGTGCTGATGATGGTGCTGGCGATCCTGCTGCCGATCATCAATCTGAACAATCTGGTGTCGCTGTAATCCTCCCCGGCACGGGGAGGGGGACGGCGACGCGCAGCGGCGTGGTGGAGGGGGCTCTCCGCGAGGAATGCCCTTGCGGCACACCCCCTCCACCACGCTGCGCATGGTCCCCCTCCCCGCGAGCGGGGAGGATATTCAGATCTTCCCTTTGATACTGCCACCCGGCGGCAGGCCCACGAACGGCAACACCGCAGCCCCCTCGGGCGTCAACTGCACGTCGACCGTCCCGTCGCCGCCGAGGACCATCGTCATTAACGTCCGCCGCCGCTGCGTCGCGGGGGCCAAAGTCATCGTCGAGCGATCGCCGACATGGTTCGCGGTCAGTACCAGTGCAGGCACCGGCGTCGCCACGCCCCCGGCTTTCGGCCGGCAGCTCCCCGGATCGGTCAGCAACTGCCCCTCGACCATCTGCCCCGACCCGCCGAGCCTCGCCTTCGGGAAATCGAGCTGCATCGTCATGTCGCAGACGAATGGCAGGTCCGGCTGGATCGCCTGAAGCAATGTCCCGTCCGCCGATCCGGTCATCGCATCGACCGTCGTCGACGACGGCCCGATCGACGCGCGACCGCCCAAATTGGTCGCGGCGCCCTTCGCATTCCAGTCGGCGGCGAAGGCCAGGCTGACCAAGCTCCGGAGCGGCGCCCATTCCCACGACAGCACGCTGCCGCCGGCGAGGCCCACTTCACCGTTCCACATCGTCCCCCCGACGCCGGTCCGCCACGCGCCGCGCTCGACGATCGCGCCCGCCGGGATCGTCGCGACCATCGCGACGACGTAAGCGGCTATCCCGAGCCCGGCGAAGCGGATAAGACGGCGGCGCGCGGCTTGGCGCGGGATGTCGGAGGATACGCGTGAATCGTCGGGACGCTCTGAGGCTTCTGCGATCCGGCCTCGTCGTATCAGCGGCGTCATCGGCTCTTCCCCTCTGGGCCGCCAAGAAGGTGGACAAGCGACCCGTCGCGCTGCTGTTGCCGTTGACCGGCGAGCGCGCGCAACTGGGGCTTAGCATGCAGCGCGCGGCGATGCTTGCTGAAAGCGATGCGAAACTGATGTTCGCGCTCGATACCGCCGGCACCGCAGGCGGCGCGAGTGCGGCGGCGACGCAGGCGTTGAAGCGCGGTGCGGCAATGATCCTGGGGCCGCTGACGTCGTGGGAGGCGACCGCGGCGGCGGGTGCGGTCGCGGGCAGGGTGCCGGTCGTCGCCTTCACCAATTCGGCCGCGGCCCAAGCGTCGGGGGCCTTCGTGTTCGGCTTGACCCCGGTCCAGACGACGACCGCGGTATTGCGCTATGCCCGCTCGCGCGGAGTGCGGCGAGTAACTGTCGTCGGCGACGGCAGCCAGTGGAGCAACGCGGCGTCCGAAGCTGCGGTGAAGGCGCAGGGCGACCTCGGCCTCGACATCCGCGCGATCGCGGTGACGGCGGGCCAGCCGTTGCCGGCGGCCGGCGAGGCGCCCGACGCGGTGCTGATCCCCGGCAGCGGTGACGCCGTGCTGGCGGCGGCGCGGGGGTTGAAGGATACCGGCGTGCAATTGCTCGGCACGGTGCAGGCGCTCGACAACCGGCCCTCGGCGCTGGCGGCGCTGGAGGGCGCGTGGATCGCTGCCCCCGACCCGGCGGCGTTCGGCAGCTTCTCCGCCGATTACGAAGCCCGCATCGGCGGTGCGCCGGGCGCGATCACCGCACTGGCGTACGACGCGGCGAAGATCGCCAGAACACTGCGTGCAGCGAACACGCTGAGCCGGGAAGGGCTGCTGGCGGCGGACGGCTTTCCCTGCGTCACCGGCACCGTCCGCTTCCGCGCCGACGGCAGCTGCTCGCGCGACCTGGCGATCCTGCTGGCCGGCGCCGATGGCTATCGGAGCGTCGCGACCAGCCGGGGGGCGTGAGGCGCGTGCTTCTAGGTCCGTCATTCCCGCGCAGGCGGGAATCCATCTCCCGAGCGTGCCCGGCGGCCGGTCCTGAAGAAGGGTCCCCGCCTGCGCGGGTGCGAGGGACGTCGAGTGACGACGCCGGCTTCACCCTGATCGAACTGATGATCTCGCTCCTGCTGTTCGCGTTGATCGCGGTGGCGGGAGTGGCGCTGGTCGACAGCGTGCTCGGGGTGCAGGGGCGCACCGAAGCGCGGCTCGACCGGCTGACCGCGCTTCAGCGCGCGATGCTGGTCGTAACCGGCGATATCGAACAGGTCGCGAACGGCAATGTTGAAGGCGCCGCCGCGGCGTTGACCTTTCGCCGAGCAGCCCCGGGCGTCGGCGGGCCACCGATCACCGTGCGCTACGGCCTCGACCGCGGCGTACTGGTGCGCGACGCGGGTAACGGCGCGCAGGCGCTGCTGGGTGGTGTCGCAGGAGTGCGCTGGCGCTTTGCCGAGCAAGGCAATTGGCTGGAGCGCTGGCCGGCGGGTGACCCCAAGGCGTGGCCCGGCGCGATCGAGCTCGAAGTGACGCTGGCCGGCACCCCCACCGGCACCATCCGCCGCGTCGTCGCGCTGCCCATCCGCGCCAGGGACGTGACCTGATGCGCGACGATGATTCAGGCATGATCCTGGTCAACGTGCTGATGTTCGTCGCGATCGCGGCGGGCCTGGTCCTGCTGATGATCGAGCGCGAGGAACTGGCGCTCGATAGATCCTTGCGCGTTCGCGAGGCCGCACGGGCGGCGGCGGTGGTGAAGGGGGGCGAACTATCGGCCATCGCCGCGCTGCGCCGCGACGGGATCGTTGCGCCCGAGGTCGACAATGGTGGCGAACCCTGGGCGACTCTGGCCGAGAACGGCGCGAAGATCGACGGCGGCACCTTCGACCTCGCGATTGCCGATGCGGAAGGGCGGTTCAACGTGAACGCGCTCCGTTCCGGCAATGCCGCCGCGGTCATCCTGTTCGAACAGATCGCCGCTGCCGCCGGAATCGACCGCGATACGACGCTGAAGACGGTCGAGGCGGTGCGCGCCTACGGTCCCTTCACCGACCTGCGCCCGTTGCGCGCCGCCGGCCTGTCGCCCGAATCCCTCACGAAGGTCGAAGCGCTTGTCACCGCGTTGCCGGGTGATACCGCGATCAACCTCAACGCGGCGACGCCGGAGGTGCTGGCTTTGCTGTTTCGCGATCCCGCCGTCGCCGACCGGCTTGTCCGCACGCGCGCGCGCAAGGGTTTCCTGACGCTTGAGGACCTTTCGGCCGAAAGTGTCTCGCTGCCGCCGGGCGCGTCGTTCCGCTCGAACACTTTCTGGGTCCGTACCCGCGCGCGGATCGGCGATACGACTCAGCAGGGCGTGACGCTGATCCAGCGGTCGGTGGACGAGCAGGGCGTGCGCCGCACAGCGCCCGTCGAACGCTGGTCGGGTGCGGCGATTCCGCCCGATGCGCCGGCGTTTGGTCGGGCGGGATAGTAACTTCTCAAACCAATGCTACACGGACCGGTATCATGATCGAACCCAGCCTGTCCGTCCGTGCCAATGTCGACCGCCCGATCAGCGTAGTCGAACTGTTTACCATCGGCATCGGCCCGTCGAGTTCGCACACCGTCGGCCCGATGCGCGCTGCGAAAGCGTTTGCCGAGAGCGTTGTCGATCGTGCGCCGGTGGCGGTCACCGCGACGCTCCACGGCAGTCTCGCGCTGACCGGCCTCGGCCACGCCAGCGACACCGCGGTCCTGGTCGGCCTGTCGGGCTGGGCGCCCGAAGCGGTCGATCCCGATGCCATCGCGCCGATGGTCGCCGCGATCCGCGAGGGGCGCACGCTGAAGCTCGCCTGTACGCATGACGTGCCGTTCGATCCGACGACCGACCTGATCTTCGACCCCGGCTTCCTGCCCGCGCACCCCAACGGCATGACCTTCGTCGCGCGCTTCGCCGATGGGACCGAGGAGCAGCGCCGCTATTATTCGATCGGTGGCGGCGCGATCATCGCGGAAGGGGAGGAGGTGTCGCGCGCCAACGTCCAGCTGCCGCACCCCTTTTCCTCCGGCGCGCAGATGCTGGCGCTGGCGGCGGCGGAGGGCTGTTCGATCGCCGAGCTGGAACGCGCCAACGAGGCCGCGTGGCGATCGGAGTGCGAGACCGACGCGTTCCTCGACCGCGTACGCGACGCGATGCTGGCCAGCATCCGTCGCGGGATTTCGACCGACGGCATCCTGCCCGGCGGCCTAAAGGTCCCGCGCCGCGCGAAGGCGCTCCACGACAAGCTCGCCGACCGCGGGCCGCGCAGCGATCCGAGCGCCGTGTTCGACTGGGTGAGCCTCTGGGCGCTGGCGGTGAACGAGGAGAATGCCGGCGGCGGTCGCGTGGTGACCGCGCCAACCAACGGCGCGGCGGGCGTCATCCCCGCAGTCCTTAAATATTACGAAACATTCGTTCACGGCGCGACGCGCAGCGGCAGCCGCGACCTGTTGCTGACGGCGTCCGCGATCGGCAGCCTGTACAAGAAGCGAGCGTCGATCTCCGCCGCCGAAATGGGGTGCCAGGGCGAGGTCGGCGTCGCTTGTTCGATGGCCGCCGCCGGCCTCGCCGCGGCTCTGGGCGGCACGCCCGCGCAGGTCGAGAATGCCGCCGAGATCGGCATGGAGCATAACCTCGGCCTCACCTGCGATCCGATCGGTGGCCTCGTCCAGATCCCGTGCATCGAACGCAACACGATGGGCGCGATCAAGGCGATCAACGCCGCCTATCTCGCGCTCCACGGCGACGGCAGCCATGTCGTCAGCCTCGACGCGGTCATCGAAACGATGCGCCAGACCGGCGAGGACATGCGGTCGAAATACAAGGAAACCAGCCAGGGCGGATTGGCGGTGAACGTCGTCGAATGTTGAGCGTTGGGGTTGAGCGGCGTGACGCCGCCAATTCCCATGGGAGCAATTCGATGAGCGACGATCGTTCGGCCGCGGACGCGGCTACGGATAAGATGCAGGCTGCCGGCGAGGCGATGAAGGCGACCGGTGAGCGGATGGCCGACAGCGGCGCCAGCGTCGGTGCCAAGATGCTCGACCAGGCCGAGGAAAACGTCCGCGAAGCCTTCGCCGCGATGCGCGCCGCGACGCAGGCGAAGGACCTGTCGGAAGTGATGAAGATCCAGGGCGACTATCTGCGCGACCAGAGCAGCCGTGCGATGACCCAGGCCCGCGAGATCGGCGAGATGATCGTGCAGTTCGGTAAAAACGCGACCGATACGATGCGCGGCGGGATGAAGGGCTAAAAAAATCCTCCCCGGCACGGGGAGGGGGACTAGCGCAAAGTCGGTAGGGGGACTGGCGGAGCACTACCCCAGCCCCTCCACCACCGCTTCGCGCTTGTCCCCCTCCCCATTCCGGGGAGGATTTTTAATGACTCTTCCCGCCCTTCTTCCCCAACTCCGCCTGCGCGGCGCTGGACTTGCGCGGGTTGCTCTTACCTTCCTTCGCGGCCTTCGCATTCGCGCGCTGGGCCGTCGCGCTGCCGTTACCCTTCTTGTCCGCCATGTGTCTTGCTCCTCTCGGAGAGGTAATAGCGGTCGGTGGGCTTCAGTTCCGCGTCGAGTTCGTAAACGATCGGCTGGCCGGTCGGAATCTCGAGGCCGGTGATGTCGGCGTCCGAGATGTTCGACAGATGCTTTTCCAGTGCGCGGAGCGAATTGCCGTGGGCGGCGATCAGCACGCGCTTGCCCGCCTTTAGCTCCGGCGCGATCCGTTCGTTCCAATAGGGCAGCACGCGCGCGATCGTGTCCTTCAGACTCTCGGTCTGCGGGATCGGAATGCCCTTGTAGCGCTCTTCCTTCGACAGGTCGTAGGGCGATCCTTCGGCCGGCAGGGGCGGGGGGATGTCGAAGCTGCGGCGCCAGATCTTCACCTGCTCGTCGCCGTGCAGCGCCGCGGTCTCCGCCTTGTCCAGGCCGGTCAGCCCGCCGTAATGGCGCTCGTTCAGCTTCCACGACTTTTCGGTCGGCAGCCACAGCCGGCCCATCGCTTCAAGCGCCAGGTTCAGCGTCTTGATCGCGCGGGTCTGGAAACTGGTGAAGGTCAGGTCGAAATCGAGCCCCGCCGCCTTCATCGCCTCACCCGCCGCCCACGCCTCGCGCTCACCCTGCTCGGTCAGGTTGACGTCCCACCAGCCGGTGAAGCGATTCTCCAGGTTCCACGCCGACTGGCCGTGGCGGATGAGGACGAGCGTGGGCATCGGGGAAACTCCTTGGGGGTGGTGTTCGATAAAATTCCTCCCCGAGCTTGTCTCGGGGAGGGGGACCATCGCGCAGCGATGGTGGAGGGGCTGGCGGCGTCCGGCGCGTGCCGCGCCGCCCCTCCACCGGCTGCGCTGGTCCCCCTCCCCAGCAAGCTGGGGGAGGATTTTAGATCTCGTCGATCATGTCGGCGAGCGTTTCCAGACACGCGACTGCCAGCATCTTCGACCGTTCGCCGTCCCAGGCGTGGACCGGGTCCGCGTTCGAATCGTGATCCTTGAACGGCATTTCCAGCGTCATCGCGACCGCACCGAAGCGTTCCGCGAGCTGGTTGGTCGACATGCTCAGATTCGCCTGGCCGGGGGCGGCCTTGTCATAGCCCTTGGCGGTCTGGAAATCGGGGGTGCGCGCTTCCAGCCGGCGGCCGAAGTCGGTGAATTTCGCGCCCAGCGCATCGGTCCACGACGGGATGCCTTCGAACCCTGCGATGAAATTGGCCGGGATCGCTTCGTCGCCGTGCACGTCCATCGCGAAGTCGACGCCGGTTTCGTCCATGGCGTTCCGCACGCACAGCACTTCCGGGCTCTTGTCGGCGGTCGGGGCATGCCACTCGCGGTTCAGGTTCACGCCCGCGGCATTGGTGCGCAGGTGGCCGCGGAACGACCCGTCGGGGTTCATGTTGGGGACCAGGTGAATCGTCGCCTTCTCGCGCAGCGTCTGCGCGACGGCATTGTCGCCGTCGGTCAGCATCTCGATCGCGCCTTCCATCCACCACTCGGCCATCGGCTCGCCGGGATGCTGGCGGCCATAGAGCCACACCTGCTTCGCGCCTGTGCCCAAGGTGAGGCAATCGATCGCACGTCCGTCCAGGCTGTGCCCCAGTTCGCGGTGCATGACCCCCGGCGCCAGCGCGGCCTCCGCAACCAGCGCATCGTGACGATCGAGCGTATAGGGCTGGAAATAGGCGAACCAGGCGAGTTCGGTGTCGAAATTGTGCGTCCACGTCAGCACGCCATCGGCGTAGCTGGTGTCATCGGCGACCACCCAGTCGAGCCGGTCGGTCGACACCCGCGTCTTGTACCCCGGCCAGCCGAGCGGATAGGCGGAGCCTTCGCAATTTTCGATGCGGAAGGTCAGCGTGCGACCCCGCGCGCCGGCGACGCGAAAGTGAAACCACTGGTAGAAATCGGAACGATGGTCGTTCGGAATCTCAAGGCGGACAATGTCCCCGTCGATTCCGACGACACGAATGGAGCCGCTGTCGAACGCGGCTGAAACGGTGATGCTCATGGCACCGTGGTAGTTATTCCCGACTCTCCGGGGAACCCCCGAAACAGCGCATTCGCCATCCGACCTGCCGTTGCGATCGGCTGCTCGTCCGGCCCGGACAGGTTTGGCCGCTGCGCGCGGCCTTCCCAAACGATCGTGCCGTCGCTGCGACGCTTCAGTTGTACCGCCAGTTCGGACGAATAGGCCTGCAGCGTTTTGCCGCCGATGCCGGTGCTGACGCCACCGCCCAGTCCGACGCCACCGCCGCGCCCGCCGCCGAAGCTGCCGCCGCCCAGCCCGATCGAAAAACGCGGCGGTGTCCGGACTTCACCGCGCGACACGCGGTTGAAGCCGACCGCGGCGAAATATTGCGGTGAGGTGCCGGCCGGGGCCGGGGTGAAGCCCAGTCGGCCGAGCTCGGCCGCGACCGCATCGGCATACATCTGATATTCCGGGCTGACCTGCGCCGCACCGCTGATCGGTTCGACAGCGACCGTGCCGGGAGCGATCGGCTGCCCCAGATTATAGCGGATGACCTCGGTCGGGCCGCTGCGGGGACCGGTCGTCGCGCAGCCGCTGACGGCGAGGGCGACGGGGGCGAGAAGGGCGAGTGTCTTCATCATGGTACGCTGACCAACAAGCCCGAAGGCGCGCCAAAGTTCCGTGTCAGCGCCGTCGCTAGTTTGCGCGCGACGATCGCCGGATCGCCGTCGCGCGTGCCGGTGACGCCATAGGTGACCGCGCGCCCCTCCCACGTCGGGGTCGATTCGCCGCGGCGGGTGATGGTCAGCGTCATCGTGGTTTCCACCATCGTCCCCACGTTCATCTTGGCCCCGCCCAGCGCGATCGACACGCCTGCGCCGACCCCGTTCACCCCGCCGGGCATCCCGATGGCCGGCGCCTTCGCGCCCTTCGCCAGCGCCGCGCCCTTGGCGTAGCGGGTAACAGTGTAGCGCGCGACGTGGCGGGCGTTCTGTGCCGACGGGATGACCGTGAAGCCCGCATCGAGCAGCGCGCCTTCGACCGCTTCGGTCGTCGTCACGTCCATCGCCGCGGTTCCGCGATCCTTGGCCGCGGCGGGGCGGACGACGCCGATCGTCCCGCCGGGCACCAGCGCGGTATCGGCCATCGCAGCGGAGTGCAGGGCGATGAGGGCGGTGACGATCGCGCTGGTCAGTGGCATAGGCGTTCCGGCTCCCTGATGTGGGGCGAGGACCGGGCACGACGCGGGCATTCCGCTTCGTCCTTGACTTCGCCGACCCCCGCTTATAGGCGGGCGCCTCATTTTTCCGAAACCATCAAATCAAAGAAGCGGCCCCACGCCCATGAAGATCGTCAACTCGCTCAAGTCCCTCAAGGACCGCCACCGGGACAACCGCGTGATCCGTCGTCGTGGCCGTATCTACGTCATCAACAAGACGAATCGCCGCTTCAAGGCGCGGCAGGGCTAAGGCCGCGGGATCAGCAAGGCTGATCCAGAACAGGCCTAAAGCCCGACCGACGACACCGAATTCACTTCGGTGTCGGGCCCCGCCGGGAAGCGATACAGATGACCACCCCGCCGAACACCGTCATCTTCGACGTCGGCAAGGTCCTCTACGACTGGAACCCGCGGTTCCTGTACGAGCGTCTCATCCCGCAAGGTGAGGCGCTCGACGCGTTCCTGCGCGATGTCGTGAACGAGGAGTGGCACTTCCAGCACGACGCCGGGCGTAGGTTTGCCGAAACGTCGGAAGAACTCGTCGCCAAATTCCCGCAGCACGCCGAACTGATCGGCCACTGGGGCCCGCGCTTTCTCGAATCGATCGGCGATCCGATCCCGGGGATGCACGATCTGGTGGCCGACCTCGATTCGGCGGGCGTGCCGCTCTACGCGATCACCAATTTCTCGGGCGAATTCTTCCCCGAACTCCGCCGCCGCGACGCCTTCCTGTTCGACCGCTTCCGCGACATTGTCGTGTCCGGGGACGAGAAGCTGGTGAAGCCCGATCCCGCGATCTACCGCCTGGCGCTCGACCGCTTCGGGGTGAAGGCGGAGCAGGCGGTGTTCGTCGACGACAATGCGGCGAATGTCGAGAGTGCGGCAAAGCTCGGCATCCAAGCGATCCTGTTTGCCGACGAAACGACGCTGCGGGTGAAACTGCGCGCTCTGGGGTTTGGAGTCTAACCCACTCAACCGTCATCCCCGCGAAGGCGGGGATCAATAGTCGCCGAACGTGGTGAGACTCATGTCCACCAGCGACTATCTATCCCCACATTCGCGGGAATGACGTCGTTTGGGGGAGGATTGGCTGTCACGCCAAATCCTTCGCCATCCGCACCATCGGCACCGGCTCGACACCCTCGGCCTCCGCCATCACCGCTTCGATCGGTAGATACCCGCACGCCCGGTACAGCGGCTCGCCCGACAGCGTCGCCATCAACTCGACCCGCGCAAAGCCCGCGTCCCGCGCCGTATCCTCGCACAGCGCCAGCAGCCGCCGCCCGATCCCCCGCCTGGCCTGGGCGGGATCGGTGTACATCGCCCGCACCTTCGCCGCCTCCGTTGTCGGATCGAGCAAGCGCGCTTCCCGCGCGACCGCGCTCGCGTCGCCGCCGAACAAGGTCGCGCGCCGGCTCCAGCCGCCGCACCCGACGATGTGATCGCCTTCCTCGATCACGAAATAGGTCCGGTCGGCGATCAGCTGCGTATCGAGCCCCATGAAATGCCGGCTCGCCGCCAGCTGCGTCGGCGTCAGAAAGCCGCGTTGAAGGACATCGGACGCGCGCGTCATCAGGTCGGTGATGGCCGGGATGTCGGTTTCCGTAGCGATGCGCGGCTGCATGGGGCCATGCCGTACCATCGACGACAGTATCATTCGACACCGATCAGCGCCTGCGATAAACGGGTCCGATGTCCGATACGCCCGATACCCCGCTGCTCGACACGGTGAACACGCCGGCCGACCTGCGAAAGCTCGCCCCGAAGCAACTGAAGCAGCTTGCCGACGAACTCCGTGCAGAGACGATTTCCGCGGTCGGTCACACCGGCGGACACCTTGGTTCCGGGCTCGGGGTGGTCGAGCTGACGGTCGCGATCCACTACGTCTTCAACACCCCCGACGACCGGTTGATCTGGGACGTCGGCCACCAATGCTATCCTCACAAGATCCTGACCGGCCGCCGCGACCGCATCCGTACGTTGCGCCAGGGCGGGGGGCTCAGTGGCTTCACCAAGCGCAGCGAGAGCGAATACGATCCGTTCGGTGCGGCGCATTCGTCGACCTCGATCTCGGCGGCGCTCGGTTTCGCCATCGCCAACAAGCTCAACGATTCGCCGGGCAAGGCGATCGCGGTCATCGGCGATGGGTCGATGTCGGCCGGCATGGCGTACGAGGCAATGAACAATGCCGAGGCCGCGGGCAATCGACTGGTCGTCATCCTGAATGACAACGACATGTCGATCGCGCCGCCGGTGGGCGGGCTGTCGGCCTATCTGGCGCGCATGGTGTCGTCGAGCGAATATATGGGGCTGCGCAGCCTGGCGTCGAAGCTGACGTCCAAGCTGTCGAAGCGCGTGCACAAGACCGCATCGAAGGTCGAGGAATATGCCCGCGGCATGGCGACCGGCGGGACGTTGTTCGAGGAGCTCGGCTTCTACTATGTCGGCCCGATCGACGGTCACAACCTCGACCATCTGGTCCCGGTGCTGGAGAATGTCCGCGATGCCAAGGAAGGCCCGGTCCTGATCCACGTCGTGACGCAGAAGGGCAAGGGCTACGCCCCGGCCGAAAATTCGGCGGACAAATATCACGGGGTCCAGAAGTTCGACGTCATCACCGGCGCGCAGGCGAAGGCCCCGCCGGGACCGCCGGCCTATCAGAACGTGTTCGGCGATGCGCTGGTGAGGGAAGCCGCGAGCGATCCGCGCATCGTTGCGATCACCGCCGCCATGCCCTCGGGTACCGGCGTCGACCGCTTCGCCAAGGCCTATCCCGACCGTGCCTTCGACGTGGGCATCGCGGAGCAGCATGCGGTGACCTTTGCGGCCGGCTTGGCCGCGCAGGGGATGCGGCCGTTTTGCGCGATCTACTCGACCTTCCTGCAGCGGGCGTACGACCAGGTCGTCCACGACGTCGCCATCCAGAATCTGCCGGTCCGCTTCGCGATCGACCGCGCCGGGCTGGTCGGTGCGGACGGGGCGACCCACGCGGGCAGCTTCGACGTGACCTATCTCGCGACTTTGCCCAACTTCGTCGTGATGTCGCCGTCGGACGAGGCCGAACTGGTCCACATGACCCACACCGCGGTGCTCCATGACAGCGGCCCGATCGCGCTGCGCTATCCCCGCGGCAACGGCACCGGCGTCGCATTGCCCGAGGTGCCGCAGCAACTGGAGATCGGCAAGGGCCGCGTGGTGCGCGAGGGCAAGACGGTCGCCATCCTGTCGCTCGGCACCCGCCTCGCCGAAGCGCTGAAGGCTGCCGACGCGCTGGAAGCCAAGGGGCTGTCGACCACCGTCGCCGACCTGCGCTTCGCCAAGCCGCTTGACGAAGACCTGATTCGCCGCCTGCTGACGACTCACGAAGTCGCCGTGACGATCGAGGAAGCTGCGGTCGGCGGTCTGGGTGCCCACGTCTTGACCTACGCCAGCGACGCGGGGCTGATCGACGCCGGCCTGAAGCTGCGCACGATGCGCCTGCCGGACGTGTTCCAGGATCAGGACAAGCCGGAACTCCAGTATGACGAGGCGAAGCTGAACGCGGCGCACATCGTCGACACGGTGCTGAAGGCGCTGCGCCACAACAGCGAGGGCGTGGCGGAGGCGCGGGCTTAGGGCTTGATGCGCGGCCGGGCCGGATATACTTCAATGTCAGTATATCCGAGGATTGATGTATGAAGGTCGCGAAATGGGGCAACAGCCTGGCCATTCGTATCCCGGCGGATGTGGCGAAAGCGCTTAACCTGGCGGAGGGTGACTCGGTCGAACTGACGCCACGTGCGGACGGGGATATCGAGATCGGACTGTGCGAACGCCGTGAACGCGCGCTAGCAGCGATCCGAAGCCTGAGGGGATGCTTGCCCGCAGACTATCGCGTCGACCGGGACGAGGCGAATGCGCGGTGATTTCTTCGACACCAACATTCTCGTCTACACCGCATCCGCCGACGATCTGAGGTTCGAGCGGGCTGAGGCCCTGCTGAGCGGCGGCGGCGCGATCAGCGTTCAAATGCTCAACGAATTCACCAATGTCGCGCGCCGCAAGATGGCGCTCGATTGGCCAAAGATCCAACGTTTCCTGAACGGCGTCTGCGATCTAATCAGCGTAATTCCTCTATCGGTGTCGACCTACCGTGTCGCGCTCGGTCTGGCCCAGCGCTACCGTTTTTCCGTGAACGATGCAGTCATGGTCGCCAGCGCGTTGAAAAGCGACGCGACCACGTTGTTCACCGAAGATCTGCACGATGGGTTGCTGATCGATGGTCGCTTGCGGGTTATCGACCCCTTCAGCGACCTCACGCCGTAAGTAACCGCCCCTTCGCCCAGCCCGCGAACAATTCCGGCCACAGATGCACCGGCAGCCCCGTAGTCCGGCGGCTCCAGCCGAAGCCATGGCCGCCCTTTTCGAACAGGTGCATCTCGACCGGCACGACCGCCGCGCGTGCGGCAGCGTCAAGCGCGATGCTGTTGGCGACCTTGACCGTCGCGTCGTCCTCGGCGTGCACCAGGAACAGCGGCGGGGTGTCTTTCGTCACTTGCTGGTCGGGCGAGTGTTCGATCACCATCGTGTCGGTCGCCTGCGCGCCGATCAGCTTGGCGCGCGAGCCGGCGTGGGCCAGGTCTTCCTCCATCGACACGACCGGATAAATCGGTGCCGCAATCGTCGGGCGGGCGCTGAGCCGATCGGCGGTATCGATCGGCGCGTACACCGCCCGGCCGAACCGGGTCGCCAGATCGGCGCAGAGATGCCCGCCCGCCGAAAACCCCATCGCCCCGATCCGCGCCGGATCGACCCCGAACCGTGTCGCATTCGCGCGGATCAGCCGCATGGCGCGTTGCGCGTCGGCCAGCGGCGTATTCGCCGGATCGCGCCAGCCCTCGGCCGGCAGGCGATAGGTCAGGACGAAGACGGTGATTCCACGCGCGCTCAGCCACCGCGCCTGCTCGCGGCCTTCGTTGTCGCTCGACAGCCGCGTATAGCCGCCGCCCGGCATCACTAGCATCGCCGCGCCGTTCGCCTGCGCAGGCCGATACACGTCCATCCGCGGCTGACGCACCCCCGACACCGCGCGGTCGGGGCTAGCGGGGTCCTTGCTACGGTTCTCGACGACCTCGGCCAATGCGGCATTCATCAGGCCCGGCCCATCGCGACCTGGCCACAGATAGATCGTCTCGGGCGCTGGCAGGGCAGCGAGGCTCTGCGCGACCGCCGCCCCAGGCACGGCGGCAAGGGAAGCGGCGAGCAATGTTCGGCGATCGATCGTCATCGCCGTACCCTGCCACGGATCAGACGCCTGCGCGAGCCTCCCCCGATGTCGCCAGCCGTCGCGCGAGCAGCGCGCGCCCCTCGCTCGGCGAATGCGCCAGGCCGATGTCGTCGACCAGTTCGGCAAGCAGAGCCTGCCCCTCCGCCCAATCGCCGATCCCGCTGGCGGCGTTGATGTGTCCCGCGCTGCCGGCATCGATCAGATGGCTGCCCCAGCCGCTCGCCAGCGCCTGTGCGCGCTCATAGCGAATCCAGGGATCGTCGCGGCTGGCGACGACGATCGACGGGAAGGGCAGGGGCGTCGTCGGCGCTGGCGCGAACCCCGCCAGTTCCGGCGGCCCATCCCGGCGATCGACATCGGCCGGCGCGACCAGCAGCGCGCCCGCGACCGGCCAGCCATAGGGTTGCGGCGACAGTTCCGCCCACCAGGCGATGGCGAGGCAGCCGAGCGAATGCCCGACCAGCACCACCGGCGCCTGCGCGGTGCGGATCGCCTGGTCCAGTTTCGTCACCCAGCTGTTGCGATGCGGCTTGTCCCACAGGCCCAGGTCGGCGCGCACGGTGTCGTCGCGCGCGGCCTCCCACAAGCTCTGCCAGTGCGTGGGCCCGGATCCGCCGAGGCCCGGCACGGTCAGGATCGTCGGAGACTGGTTTCGAAGCGGCGCCATGAAATCCTCCTCGTCGTCGCGGTGGGACGGTCGCACGGCACCGGGAGCTGTTGGTGCCGCACGGCCGTCTCCTCCCAGACGCGAAGATATTCCTACTGATCCAGTGGGCAATAGGCGTTGCGCCAGAATGATGGGCGGGTGAGGCAGTCGGAACAACGGGGGTGCAATGGAGCTGTTGGCTGAATGCCCCGCCAAATCCCCACCTTCCCCCCCGCTTCAAGCCGTGGCAAAGGGCGGAACATATGCTGACCGCGCTTTCCATTCGCGACGTCGTGCTGATCGAGGCGCTCGACCTCGATTTCGCGCCCGGGCTGGGCGTGCTCACTGGGGAAACGGGCGCGGGCAAATCGATCCTGCTCGATTCGCTGGGGCTGGCGCTGGGCGCACGCGCCGACAGCGGTCTCGTCCGCCATGGCGCGGCGCAGGCCAGCGTAGCGGCCAGCTTCGACCTGCCCGCCGACCATCATCTCGCGTCCGTCCTGGCGCAGAACGGGTTGGACATGGAGCCCGGCGAACCGCTCGTCATCCGCCGCGTGGTGAAGGCCGATGGCGGCAGCCGCGCCTTCGTCGGCGGCCAGCCGGTGTCGGCGGCGCTGCTGCGCGAACTCGGCGCCTATCTGGTCGAAATCCACGGCCAGCACGACGACCGCGGGCTGCTGGCCCCGGCCGGTCACCGCGCGCTGCTCGATGCGTTCGGGCGGATCGATGCCGGCAGCTGTGCCATCGCCCATCGCGCGTGGCGCGATGCCGAGGCCGTGCTCGCCGCCGCACGGGCCGAGATCGAGGCGGCGGCGCGCGACCGCGACTGGCTGGAACACGCCGTCGCCGAACTGGAAGCGCTCGCGCCCGAACCCGGCGAGGAGGAAACGCTCGCCGACCGCCGCCGCGGCATGCAGCGGGCGGAGAAGATCGCCGACGACCTGCGTGCGGTCGAGGCCTATCTGACCGACGGCGACGGCGGTCTGTCGAAGCTGCGTCAGGCCGCCCGCGTGTTGGAGCGTATCGCCCCCGATCACCCAGCGCTAGCCGAAGCCCTCGCCGCGGTCGACCGCGCGGTCATCGAGGGCGCGGTGGCCGAGGACAAGCTGATCGAGGCGGCACGCGAACTCTCGTTCGACCCGCGAGCGCAGGAGGATGACGAGGCGCGCCTGTTCGAGCTTCGCGGCATGGCGCGCAAGCACCGCGTCCAGCCCGACGACTTGGCGACACTGACCGCCGACCTGCGCGGCCGGCTCGACCGTTTGGACAGCGGCGAGGCGGGGCTCGGCACGCTGGAAGCCGACGTCGCCGCCAAGGAAGCGGCCTATGCCAAAGCGGCCGAAGTGCTGTCGACCGCGCGCACGGCGGCTGCCGAACGCCTCGATACCGCGGTCGCGACCGAGTTCGCGCCGCTGAAGCTCGACGCGGCCCGCTTCCGCACGCTCGTCGAGCCGCTGCCGCGTGAGACATGGGGCGCTCACGGCCGCGACCGCGTCGAATTCCTGGTCGCGACCAATCCCGGCGCGCCATTCGGGTCGCTGATGAAGATCGCCAGCGGCGGCGAATTGTCGCGCTTCATCCTCGCGCTGAAGGTTGCGCTGGCCGAAGAGGGCGGCGCCGAAACGCTGATCTTCGATGAAATCGACCGCGGCGTCGGCGGCGCGGTGGCCAGCGCTATCGGCGATCGGCTGTCGCGGCTGGCCAAGGGCGCGCAGCTGCTGGTCGTTACCCACAGCCCCCAGGTCGCTGCGCGCGGCGACGAGCATCTGCTGATCGCGAAGAGCCACGACGGCACGGTGACGCGGACGGGCGTGCGCGTTCTGGACGCCGACGACCGCCGCGAGGAAATCGCGCGGATGCTGTCGGGCGCGGAGATTACGGCGGAAGCGCGGGCGCAGGCGGAGCGGCTGATCGCGGCTTAGGGAGGCGCGCATCTAAGCCTTGCCTGTACCCCGACGAAGGCCGGAGCCCGGCAGCACCGAAGTCACGACGGCGCCGTTCCCTCGATGCTGGCGTATAACTGGGCTCCGGTCTTCGCCCGGGTACAGGCATGGCTGTCTTCCTCCCCCGTGCTACCGCCTGCGCGGGAGCACCCGGGGGGCGTGACGTGAAACCCAACAAACTTGCCAACCCCGCTCCTCCATGCTCCACCGCACGCGATGACCGACAGCTACCGCTTCGACGTCTGGCACCTTGACGCGACAGATCGGCGCCTCACCCGTGACGGCGCCCCGGTCGACGTCAACGCCCGCTATCTCGACGCGCTCGTGTTGCTGGTCCGCGAGAACGGTCGGCTGGTCACCAAGGACCGCTTCCTAGAAGACGTCTGGCGCGGCGTGCCGGTGACCGACGAGGCGCTGACCCAATGCATCAAGACGCTGCGCCGGACGCTGGGCGACGACGCCAGTCGCCCGCGCTTCATCGAGACGGTGCCCAAGCACGGCTATCGCTTCGTCGCTGCGATAGTCGCATCGGATGCCGCGGTCTCCGAACCGATAACGCCCGTTCCCTCGATCACCGCCACCGCGATCGGCGAGCGCCGCCGCGACACGCTGCTGCTGGGTGGGGCGGGGACCGTCGGCGCCGGGATGGCAGGCCTGATCGGCGGACTGATCTACGGCTTTGCCGGCGCCGCGCAGCCCGTGCAGGCGGGGCCGGGGGCGGCGTCGGTCCTGATCGTGATGTTGTGCCTGACCATCCTGATCGCGCTGCTCGGCGGCGTCGGTGTCGCCTTCGGCATCGCGCTCGCCACCCGCGCCGGGGACGCGCGCTGGCGGATCCTGGGCGGGGCGGTCGGCGGGATGGTCGTCGGCGCAATCGTCAAGCTGCTGGGGATCGACGCGATTACGCTGTTGTTCGGCCGCTCACCGGGCAACGTCACCGGAGCGCTGGAGGGGCTGGCGCTGGGCGCGGCGGTCGGCCTCGCGGCATGGTTCGCGACCCGCATGGCACTGCGCCGCGCGATCCTGGCCGCCGGCGTGATCGGGGGCCTGGCCGGCTCCGTGATCGTGCTGACCGGCGGGCGGCTGTTGGCGGGCAGTCTGATGCTATTGTCGGATGCCTTCCCGGGTTCGCGGCTGAAGTTCGGGGCGTTGACGGAGATTGCGGGCAACACGCTGGGGCCGACGCTGGCCGGGGCTTTCGAAGGCGGCCTGTTCGCCGCTTGCCTGGTCGCCGCGATTACGCTGGCCGAACGCACCATCGCCGCGACGCGACGGGACAGGTTGGCTGCCGTATCGGCACCATGACCTTTCGAAAGCCCGTGATCCGGACGGAAGTCAGGACCCAGAGCCAAGCAAGACCGCGGCTTCCGCAGAGAACCCTGGATTCCGGCTTTCGCCGGAATGACAAATGTCGCGTAGCCGCGGGCACCGCATTGCAAAGTTGGATTTTTCCTGCGCACCTTCGGCCCAAGGCCGTGTTCGCGGTCATTTTGTGAAACGGGGAACGACAGTCGATGACGCGCAGCGGCTCCGCTCGGCAGAAACCTGCTTTTGGTGTGAACTTCGTGACCTTCGGCGCGGTCGCGCTGGCGTTCGCGAGCCCCGCCGCGGCGGCGCCGACCGATGACCTGAAGGCGCTGCTCGCCGATCACTATGCGTGGACGCTGCGCGGCAGCCCGACTTTCGCTTCGTCGGTCGGCGTGCGCGACTATGACACGGAACTGGGCGACCCGTCGCTCGCCGCCGAGGACGCGCGCGCCGCGCAGGCCGCAACCTTCCTCAAGCGGCTCGATGCGATCCCCGATGCCGGCCTGACGACTGCCGATCGCACGAACAAGTCGATCCTGCGCCGGATGCTGACCGAGACGATCGAGGGCAACCGCTTCGGCCAGCGGATGATTCTGTTCACCAGCTATTCCTCGCCGTGGCAGGGCATGGCCGGGATGGGCGAGCGGCTGAACTTTCGCGGCAAGCAGGATTACGCCAATTACCTGATGCGCCTCGAAAAACTTCCCGCGGTCAATGACACCTGGCTGGCCATCACAGAACAGGCGGTGAAAGGCGGTTATGCCCAGCCCTGCGTATCGATGGGCGGCGTCGAGGGCGCGATTCGCGGCGTAGTGACGGCGGACCCGGCTGCGTCGCGCTTCTACGCGCCCTTCACCAAGACCAAGCCGCGGGACGCGAGCGACGCCGAATGGAGCGCGCTCCAGACGCGCGCGAAGACGGTGATCGGCCAGCGAATCAACCCGGCCTATACCAAGGCGGCCGACTATATCCGCGACCGCTACATGCCGGCGTGTGCGAAGGTCGCCAGCGTCTCCGCCCAGCCGGGTGGGGCCGCCTATTACCGCTTCGCCGTCCGCCAGCAGACGACGACCGACCTCGACCCCGAAGCGATCCACCAGACCGGCCTCAAGGAAGTCGCCCGCATTCGCGCCGCGATGACGGACGTCGCCAGGTCGGCCGGCTTCGCGACCCGCGAGGCGTTCGTGGCGGAGCTGCGCACCAACCCGAAATATTACGCGCGGACGCCCGAGGAGCTGCTCGCCGCAGCTTCCCGCGTCGCCAAGATCATCGACGGCAAGATGCCGACACTGTTCTACCGCCTGCCGCGTCTGCCCTACGGCGTCCGCGCCATTCCGGCCGAGATCGCCGAAGGGACGACGACCGCCTATTACAGCCAGGGCAGTCCGCAGAACCGGATCGCGGGGACCTATTACGTCAACACCTCGAAGCTCGATCAGCGACCCTTGTGGGAACTCCCCTCGCTGACCGCGCATGAGGCGGTGCCGGGGCATCACATGCAGATCGCGATGCAGCAGGAACTCGACCTGCCGCCGCTTCGTACGCGTCTCGCCCACTTCACGGCCTTTACCGAGGGCTGGGGGCTCTACGCCGAGACGCTGGGCAACGAGATGGGGCTGTACGACACGCCCGAGAAGCGGATGGGGCGCCTCAGCTACGACATGTGGCGCGCCTGCCGGCTGGTCGTCGACACCGGAATCCATGCCAAGGGCTGGACGAAGGAACAGGCGGTCCAGTTCATGCTCGACAACACCGCGCTGTCGGCGGCGAACATCGATGCCGAGGTCAACCGCTATATCGCCTGGCCGGGACAGGCGCTGGGGTACAAGCTGGGCGAGCTGAAAATCCTGGCGCTGCGGCGCAAGGCCGAAGCGACCCTCGGCGCGAAGTTCGATCTGGCCGCCTTCAACGACGCGGTGCTGGAGCAGGGGTCGGTCCCGCTCGACGTGCTGGATGCGCATGTGACCGCCTGGATCGCTGCACAGATGAACGCCGGATAACTGAACGAAGTCGTTAGCCTGCCATATATTTGCGACACTTTTCCCGACTTTGCGGCACGGGTCTGCGACAGCTGCGTTCCATCTTCCTCTCATGCCCGAACAGGGTTGGTTCGAAGAGGAGTGCGTATCATGAAGAAACTCACGTTGATGCTTGCCGGTCTCGGCATCGCCACCGCCACGGTGCCCGCCGTCGCGAGCGCGCAGGGCTACAACAGCTGGCGGCCGATCAACGCCCGCGTGGCGAACCTCGACCGCCGGATCGACCAGGGCATCCGCAACGGGTCGCTGACCCGCGGCGAAGCCAACCGTCTGCGCGGCGAGTTCCGCCAGGTCGTCCGCCTCGAACAGCGCTACCGCCAGGGTGGCCTGTCGCAGTGGGAACGCCGCGACCTCGACCGCCGCTTCGACGCGCTGTCGCGTCAGGTCCGCTGGGAGCGCAACGACCGCCAGGATCGCCGCTACCGCTAAGTCGGGACGAGGCCTCGCCGGAGACGGCGGGGCCTTTTACTTGAGTGGCTGGCCTGAGTCCTTCCACTTGTCGAGGATCTGGGACTCGTCCGCATACCGCTCCAGCACGGTCCCGCTGGCGACATGCGGGGCCTGCACGCTGGCCGCCGGAGTCGGGGCAGGGACGGCGGCCTGCGCGATCAATGCCGTTGCAGCCGTCGCGATCGCGGGCGGGACGACGATCGGCGTCGTGCCTGCAACCAGCAACGGGGCATCGACCGGCGCGTGCGGCCCCGG
This sequence comes from uncultured Sphingomonas sp., assembly GCA_913776045.1. Taxonomy (GTDB): domain Bacteria; phylum Pseudomonadota; class Alphaproteobacteria; order Sphingomonadales; family Sphingomonadaceae; genus Sphingomonas. The sequence goes on along the minus strand of CAJYOI010000032.1, from coordinate 72,242 downwards.
CAACGGCTCGCCACCCAGATAACTCTGGCGGAACGCCGCGGGCGTGCCCCAATAGCCCTTCCACCGATGGAACAGGTGCGCACCGAACATGCCGGTCATCACCAGGCTGCGGTTCCAGGCCGGAGTGACCGCATAGGTATGGTAATGCGTCGCCATGCCGACCGGCGCGAAGACGTATCCCGCCAGCGCCCGCGCCGCGACCCGCCGCGCGCGATCGAAGGCCGAGCGCATCGGTGCTCGCGCCATCGCCCCGTCGCAGGCAAAGCTGAACTGGCACCCCCGCCGCTCCGACCCCTGATAGACGACGCCGCAGACGGTCGCCGGGAAGGTCGGATGGCGCACGCGGTTCAGGATCACCTGCGCGACCGCGGCCTGACCATTATCAGGCTCAGTCGCGGCTTCGTAGTAGATGGCGGTCGTCAGGCACTGCAGCGCCCGCGCCTTGTCGAGCGTCGATCCGCGTAAGGTGAAGGGCTGAGCAGCGCGGATCGAAGCGTCGCCTTCGATAGCCGTGTCGGGTACGGGCGCGGCGGGCAGCGCGACGGTGCCGGTCGCGCCGGTCACCGGCAGATCCTTCTGCTCGTCGACGTAGAGGAGGGCGGCGCCGGGGAAATGATCCTGCGCGTCGAAACCGACGGGGTGGGGCGGCGGCATCGGAATCACCTCCGCCTGGCCCTCAATGCTGCGGCCGGCATGCGCGGAAAAGCCTGCGCCGGCCAGCGACACCGCCAGCGCAGCCAGCGCCCCGCGCCCCTGCGTTGAAAACCACCGTGTTATCACGCCATTTCAGATAGCGACGATCCTTGACGATTTCGCCAGCGAATTTGGGCGTGTCCCGCGGTGGAACGCTAGATGGTTAAGCTAACAAAGTCGGGTTTGGAGGGGCATCATTCCTACCCCGTCATGCCAGACCTGATCCGGTAACCAGAGCCAAAAAGCCGTGTCGCTCGTGGCCCTGGATGCCGGATCAGGTCCGGCATGAAGGAACGTGGCAGGGCACAGACGGCCTCAGTCGTCCTTTTTGTCGCGGTTGGCGTAGAGCATTGCCGCGGCGACGGCGGCCGATCCGATGCCGACGCCCAGGCCGATCGCCTTCAGCGGCCATCCGTCCTTCGGCTTGACCTTCGCGATCGCCTTTTCAGTCCGCGCCTTGGCGTCCTTCGCTGCGGCGACGATCTCGTTGGTGGTGTCTTCGGCCACGCTCACTCTCCCGGATACTCTATTTGCTACTGCGATATGCGGCGCGGAAGCCGTTGGCAAACGTCGTCAGTTCGCCAGCCGAAATCGCCGCGCGCAGGTCGGCCATCAACGCCTGATAGAACCAAAGGTTGTGCTCGGTCATCAGCATCGCGCCCAGGATTTCCTGCGCGCGGACGAGGTGGTGGATGTACGCCCGGCTCCACGTCCCGCACACCGGGCAGGCGCACGCCGGGTCGAGCGGGGCGGTGTCCTCGGCGAACTTGGCATTGCGGATGTTGATCGGGCCTTCGCGTGTAAACGCCTGGCCGGTGCGGCCCGAGCGGGTCGGCAGCACGCAGTCGAACATGTCGATCCCGCGCTCGACCGCGCCGACGATGTCGTCGGGCTTGCCGACGCCCATCAGGTAGCGCGGCTTGTCGGCGGGCAGCTGGGCGGGCGCGAAGTCGAGACAGCCGAACATCGCCTCCTGTCCCTCGCCGACCGCCAGGCCACCGACGGCATAGCCGTCGAAGCCGATGTCGATCAGCGCGTCGGCGGACGCCTTGCGCAGCCCTTCGTCGAGCGCGCCCTGCTGGATGCCGAAGATCGCGTTGTGGGCGGCATGGTCTTCCGCCGCGAAGAAGGCGTCGCGGCTGCGGCGGGCCCAGCGCATCGACCGCTCCATCGCGGCGGCCTGCACCTCGCGGCTGCTGGTCGTCGGGACCAACTCGTCGAACGCCATGGTGATGTTCGATCCGAGCAGCCGCTGGATCTCGATGGAGCGTTCCGGCGACAGCATGTGGCGCGTGCCGTCGAGGTGCGACTTGAACGCCACGCCTTCTTCGCTGCGCTTGGTCAGGTCGGCGAGACTCATCACCTGATAGCCGCCGCTGTCGGTCAGGATCGGCCGGTCCCAGCCCATGAAGTTGTGAAGGCCGCCCAGCCGCTGCATCCGCTCGGCGGTGGGGCGCAACATCAGGTGGTATGTGTTGCCGAGGATGATGTCGGCGCCCGCTGCGCGGACGTCGGCCGGCTTGACCGCCTTGACGGTAGCGGCAGTGCCGACCGGCATGAAGGCGGGCGTGCGGATCTCGCCGCGCTCCATGGCGATGACGCCGGTGCGCGCGCGTCCGTCGGTCGCGGCGAGAGTGAAGGTGAAACGGGACATGGGTCGCGTCCTAGCGGCAGCGCGCCGCTTGGCAACTAATGTGCGTGAACGGCGCAGCCGTCCTGGCCGACCTCGATCTGCACCGTCGCATGGCCGATGCCGAAATCATGGTCCAGCCGGTGCTGCAGATCGGTGAGGAACGCGTCGCCGGGATGACCGCCGGGCATGGTCAGATGTGCGGTCAGCGCGCTTTCGGTCGTCGACATCGGCCAGATGTGGAGATCGTGGACCCGCACGACACCGGGCAGTCCCGAGAGGTATGCCGACACCTTCGCCGGATTGATTCCCGGTGGCACCGCTAGCAGTGCCATGCCGAGCGAATCGCGGAGAAGCCCCCAGCTGCTCCACAGGATGACGGCGACGATGACCAGGCTGACCAGCGGGTCGATCCACACCCACCCAGTCCCCAGGATGACGAGCCCGGCGACGACGACGCCCGCCGACACCGCGGCATCGGCCGCCATGTGCAGGTACGCGCCGCGGATATTGATGTCCCCGTGCCGCCCGTGCGCGAACAGCATCGCGGTGCCCAGATTGATCGCGATCCCGGCCGCCGCGACCCACACCATCGTCATGCCCTGAACCGGCGGCGGGGAACCGAGCCGCTGGAGCGTCTCCAGCAGGATCGCCCCGACCGCGACCATCAGCAGCACAGCATTGGCGAGCGCGGCGAGGATCGACGAGCTTTTCAGGCCATAGGTATAGCGTTCCGACGCCGGCCGCTTGGCGAGCGTGGCGGCGCCCCAGGCGATCAGCAGGCCCAGCACGTCCGACAGATTGTGTCCGGCATCCGCCAGCAGCGCGACCGAATCGGCCCAGAGGCCGAACGCCGCCTCGACGATGACGAAGCCCAGGTTGAGCGCGGTGCCGATCGCGAAGGCGCGGCCGAAATCGGCGGGCGCGTGCGAATGACCATGCCCATGATGGTGCCCGTGGCCGTGGCCGTGATCGTGATGGTGCCCGCCCATGTGCGTCGCTTAGCGTGTCGCCGGCATGATATGCTAGCGCCTCAGCGTTCGGGCCGCCGGTCGCGCGCGCGCCGATCGCCGCCGGGACGACCGTAGGGGCTGGTACGGACGGTCAGCAGCTCGGCGCGGGTGACGGCGCCGTCCTTGTTCGCATCGAACCGGGCGAAAAGCGCATCGAATCGGATGGCGAGTTCGTCGAACGTAACCTTCTGGTCGCCGTTGCGGTCGAGATCGAACGGGGTGGGCACGCCGTTGCGATCGCCCAGCCAGCGCTCCGCCCAGTCGGAATAGGCGATGAAGCCGACTCCGGTTTTCCAGGTGGCGTCGTTCGCGGTCGTGTCCGTCAGCGTCTGGTTCAGCTCGGCCAGCGTCGTGCGCCCGTCGCGATCGCGGTCGGCGCCGGCCAGGAACAGCGCGACGGGTTCCGCGACCACGGTCGCCGGGGCCGCACCCTGCGGTGGGCCGGCGTCCTGGGTGGCGGCGAGCAGAAGAAACGCGAAGATCATGACGGCCATCTTTCGTACAGGAGCGACCCCGGATCGCTCGCTCCTCAAGTCTACGCGTCAGCTCGCGCCATGAGAAGCGGCCGCGCGCACCCGGCGGCGCCAATGCATCCATCCCGTGACGAACAGTGCCAGCGGCACGAAGCCCAGCAGAACCGCCAGGATCCGTGTCGCGAGGCCCCCGATCGACCCGTCATGGACTGATCGCATCCACACCGAAATCGTCGTGCCGATGCCGCCGCGGCGTCCGTCATGCACCGCCAGCACTCGGCCGGAGAAGCGATCGACGAAGACATAGCTGCCCGGGAACCGCGCATGCGGGTCGCCGGGAAATTTGACGCGCACGCGGATCGGCGCGTCGCTCGTGCCGGCAACGTCAACGAAGACCAGCCGCCCGTCCGGCACCGCCCGATGCGCCGCGTTCAACGCCGTAGCGATCGAGATCGATGGGCCCCCGGTGACGACCGACCGCGGCGCCGGCACCGGCGGCGGGGACAGCAGCCAGGCCTTCACGTCGTCGAGCGCCAGCAGGATGCCGCTCGCGACCAGCAGCGCGAGCAGCCCCGCGCTCCACAATCCGCTCAGCTTGTGCAGGTCGCGCAGGCGTCGGATCGGGGCGGCAGAGCGTTTGAATGCCAGTGCCTTGCCCCAACTGCCGCGCGGCCACCAGGCGATGACGCCGCTCAGCACCAGCATAAGCATTGCGACGCCCGACCAGCCGACGACCTGCCGTCCCGTGTCGGGGACGAGCAATTGCATGTGCAGCTCGTAGAGCCAGCTCATCAGATACCCGCCCCATGGCGCGGTTCGCACGATGCGGCGACCGTCGGGCGAAAACCAGACCATCATCCGCGGCGCACCGTGGTGGCTGCCATGGGCTGTCGATGGATAGAAGCGGGCGGGGATGGCATCCGGCAAGCCGGTCACTTCGAACGACCATTTGCCGCCGCTGTCGGGAAAGCGCGCCCGTCCGGTCGCGAGCGCCCGGTCCCAGATCGGCGAGCTCCAGCCGGGCGCCGGGGCGGGGGCTGTCACCTGCACCTCCGGATGGAGCAGCCGGTCGATCTCCACATAGAAGACCAGCGCCGACCCGGTCAGCCCGAGCAGTACGAACAGCGCGCCCACGCTCAGCCCGAGCCAGAGGTGGACGCGACGGATAAGGATACGCGCATGCGTCATCGGACGCGCGGCGCATGGCGGCGAGGGGGCATGATCGTCCTTTCGGCACGGGAACATCAGCCGCGCGAAGCAGGCGCGGGCATCGGACCGGAGGGGCGATCGGTATCGAAGACGCCGTCCGGCAATCAGGCCGGTCGCGGTGGTCCCCGCAAGGGCGGTCGCAATCGCGGCGCCGCGCCTGGAGAAAGCGGAATCGTCGGCCGTAACGCCAGCGCCGCCATCAGCAACAGCGCAACCGCGAGCAACAGCGGATCGACCGCCGCCACCATCGGCGCCATCAGCCCAGCATAGGCGCAGGGTGCGCCTGCCCCCTCGTCATGCTTGGCCGTGTCGGCGGGCGCCGGATGCGCCATGCCCGGCATCGCCATTTCCATCGTCGCCGTGCCCGTGCCGCTGCAGATGCTGACGACGAACCGACCGTCGGCGACCATCGGCATGAATCCGGCCGGCACCAACAACTTCATCGCCAGCGCAAGGGCGAAGAGCGCGACGGCAAACTCCGGTCGAACGGCAAGAAGGCGGCGCAGCGCGGTCACGTCACCGCTCTACCGCACGCGAGCCGCCAAGTCTTTGCCTCTTATTTGGACAAATTGTCCCAGCGACTCGCAGGGCGCGCCCCGCGAGCAAGCCTCTCCGACCTTTGCGCGATTGCTACAAAATGTTGCGCTGCGGTATTTGGTATCGACCGCGGCTAAATCGTTCGCATACCGGCGTCTTTGATCCAGATCGTACGCAGGGAGACAGGGACGATGGCGGCATCGCGTCCGGGCATCCGGGCATTTGCTGGTTGGATAAAGCTGGTGCTGGCGCCCGATGCGGCGTTCGTGCGGCTGGCGGTGGTGTACGGCATCGCGATTTCGCTGCTGTCGCTGGCGACGCCGATTTCGGTCCAGCTGCTGATCAATTCGGTCGCGAACACCGCGCTGCCGACGCCGCTGTTCACGCTGGCGGGGCTGCTGTTCCTGCTGCTGCTGCTCGCGGGCATCCTAGCTGCCTTCCGCGTCCATCTGCTCGCCTTGTTCGAGCAGCGCTTCTTCGCGCGGATCGTCGCGGAGATCACGCTGCGCGCGGTCCATGCGCAGAACCCGTTCTTCAACGATTCGCGAAAAGGCGACCTGTTCAACCGCTATTTCGACCTGGCGACCGTGCAGAAGGCGCTGCCCAGCCTGTTGATAGGTGGCTTCACCATCATGCTGCAGGGCGCGGTGGGGCTGATCGTCACGAGTTTCTACCACCCGTTCTTCCTTGCGTTCAACGGCGTGCTGGTGCTGTCTCTGTTCCTGATCTGGCAGTTCTGGGCATCGGGCGCGATCCGTACGTCGGTCGCCAAGAGCCATACCAAGCACGCCGCCGCGCACTGGCTGGAAAGCGTCGGCGGGTCGAACGGCTTCTACAAATCGAGCCGCCATCTGGCGTTCGCGATGGACCGGTCGGAAGCGGTCACCGCGGCCTATGTCACCGCGCATCGCCGGCATTTCCGCTACACCTTCGCGCAGACGCTGGCGCTGCTGCTGGTCTATGCGATCGCCAGCGCGGCGCTGCTGGCGCTGGGCGGTTGGCTGATCATCCAGGGGCAGCTGTCGATCGGCCAGCTGGTCGCGGCCGAGCTGATCCTGTCGGGCGTCTTCTACGGCATCGCGCAATTCGGACCGTATCTCGAATCGCTGTACGACCTGGCAGCGGGGCTGGAGGAATTGTCCCTGTTCTGGGCGGTGCCGCAGGAGGCGACGACCAGCAGCGGCGACGGGCCCGCGGACGGCGCGATCCGTCTGTCGCGGGTCGAACGGAATGGCCGTCGCTTCGACTTCTCGGTCGCGGCCGGCGAACAGCTGGCTGCGGTCGCGGCGCCGGGGGCCGATCGCGCGCTGTCGATGCTGCTCAAGCGCCATCAGGCCCCCGGACGCGGGCTGGTCGTCATCGGCGGGCGCGACATCGCCGGATTCGACATGTACCGGCTGCGTGCCGACGTGATGGTGCTCGACCGGCCGAGCTTCGTCGAAATGTCGATCCGCGACTATCTGACGCTGGCCGCGTCGGGCGACGCCGGGCGGATGGTCGATGCGCTGGAGACGGTCGGTCTGGCCGAGCGGCTGGGCGGGTTGCCCGAGGGGCTCGACACCATCGTCTCGACATCGGGCTGGCCGCTGTCGGTCGGCGAGCTGATGGCGTTGAAGCTGGCTGCAGCGATACTCGCGCGGCCGAAGCTGCTGGTGCTCTCCCCACTCTACGACCTGCTGCCGACCGAACGCATCGATGCGGTCCTATCGCAGTTGCGCGGCGACACGACCGTGCTGCAATTCACCCGACGACCAGAGGGGCTGGCGCGCGATGGCGGTCTGTGGCTGGGCGCGCGCGAACAGCGCCGCTGCGCCACGATGGACGAACTGGTCGCTCTGGCCAGCGAAGGAGGCGACGATGCCCTTTCGGCCTGATCACCTGACCCATTTCCCGACGCTGGCGCGCATCCGCCCACCGCGCCTGACCCGCGTTCTGGCCTGGATGATCACGATCGGCATCGCGGTCGTCGCGGCCATCCTGATCTTCGTGCCGTGGGTGCAGACCTCTGCGGGCGCGGGGCAGGTCGCGGCACTCAATCCAGAGGATCGGGTGCAGGACGTGACCGCGCTGGTCCCTGGGCGGGTCGAGCGTTGGTATGTCCGCGACGGCGACCGCGTGCGTCGCGGCGATCCGATCGCGCGGATCGTCGACAACGACCCGAACCTGCTCGCCCGCCTGGCCGCCGAACGCGCGCAGGTGCTGGCGCAGATCGCCGCGGCCGAACAGGCGATGGCGGTATCGCAGATCGACGTCGGCCGCTCCGGCCAGTTGCTCGCCGAAGGGCTCGCGTCGCGGCGGGATTACGAAGCCGCGCAGATAAAGGTCGCCGACCAGCGCGCGAAGCTGGCCGAGGCTCGGGCTAAGCTCAATCAGGTCGACGTGACGCTGAACCGCCAGTCGGCGCAGACCGTCCGCGCGCCCCGCGACGGGCGCATCCAGTCGATCAACGCCGCGGCGGGTGCGACGTTGGTGTCCGCCGGTGCCCCGCTCGCCACGCTGGCGCCTGAAACGCCGGTGCGGGTCGTCGAACTGTTCGTCGACGGCCGCGATATCGCGATGATCCGGCCCGGCCGCCCGGTTCGGCTGGCGTTTGAGGGTTGGCCCGCGATCCAGTTCAGCGGCTGGCCGTCGGTCGCGCAAGGCATGTTCGACGGCCGCGTCCGGTCGATCGACCCGTCGGCGCAGATGACCGGCCTGTTCCGCGTGCTCGTCGAACCGATGCCCGGCAAGCCCGGCTGGCCGGACGACGATTTTGTCCGCCTGGGGGCGAAGGTGCGTGGCTGGATCCAGATGGAAACGGTCAGCGTCGGGTACGAACTCTGGCGCCAGCTGAACGACTTCCCGCTGGAATTCCGCCGTCCGGTCGACGAGAAGAAGAGCTTCGAGCCGGAGCCGGTCGCGAAGGTGAAGAAATGATCCGGCGGCTGATCGCGATCGCCGCTCTGATCGTCGCGGCACCGGCGGCGGCGCAGCCGCTGACGCTCGAAACCGTGCTGAAGTCATCGGCGCAGCATGCGCCGGCCATCCTCGAGGCGATCACGCGCGAGCGGCAGGCGGAGGGGCGGCGGGTGACGGCCGAAGGTGCCTTCGACCTGCTGTTCGAGGGCGACGCGCAGTCCCGCCTGCTCGGCTATTACGACGGGACCGTCGTCGAGGGTAAGGCATCGCGCCCGCTCGCGACCAACGGCGGCGGGCTGTACGGCGGTTACCGCGTCTCGCGTGGCACCTTCCCGGTCTATGAGGACAAGGCCTTCACTAATCGGCTGGGCGAAGTGAAGGTCGGTGCGGTCTTCTCGCTGATGCGCGACCGGCTGATCGACGAACGGCGGGGGAAGCTGGGGCTGGCCGGCAGCGACATCACGCTGGCCCAGCTCGATCGCGAGATGGTCGCGATCGGCGTGCAACGCCGCGCGATCGAGGCGTATCAGAACTGGGTCGCCGCGGGGATGCGCGTGCGCGTCTATCGCGACCTGCTGGGGCTGGCGAGCGAGCGCCAGGCGTCGATCGAGCGGCAGATCCAACTCGGCGCGCGTCCGGACATCCTGAGCACCGAGAACCGCCAGAACATGGTCCGCCGCCAGACCCTGCTGGTGCGGGCCGAACAGGAACTGGCCGCGGCGGCGAACGCTCTGTCCTTCTACCTGCGCGATGCGACCGGCGAGCGACAGGTTCCCGCGGCCGATCGCCTGCCGGCCGGCTTTCCCGAGCTGCGGCTGCCGATCCTCGGCCCCGATCTGACGCGGCGGATGGAGCGCCCCGATCTCGAAGCGATCCTCGTGCGGCTTGAGCAGGTCGAAGTGAAGCGCCTGCTGGCGGAGAACGAACTGCGCCCGCGGCTCGACGTCCGCGCGGAGGCGGCGAAGGACGTCGGTCCACCGGGACTCGGGGGCGCGCGGCGGACGCCGGCAGAGGGCATCGTCGGCCTGCGCTTCTCGATGCCGCTCGAACGGCGGGCGGCGCGTGGCAAGATCGCCGAGGCGGCGGCGGAACGCGATGGCCTGCGCTATCGTCGCCAGCTGATCGAGGACCAGATCCTTGTCGAAGTGAACGGCCTGGCGATCCAGGCGACGACAGCCGACCGGCTGGTGGCGCTGGCCGGCGACGAAACCGCGCTCGCCAACCGCATGGCCGACGCCGAACGCCGCCGCTTCCAGCTGGGCGCCAGCGATTTTCTGGTCGTCAACTTGCGCGAGGAAAGCGCCGCCGACGCGCGCCTGCGCCAACTCGACGCCGAATACCGCCGCTCCGCCGCGCGCGCCGAACTGATCGCTGCGACAGCCGATCGGGCGCAGCTAGGGCTTTAGGCGTCGTCAGTGTCGGGAAGGTGGAGCGGGTGAGGGGAATCGAACCCCCGTCGTAAGCTTGGAAGGCTTCTGCTCTACCATTGAGCTACACCCGCGCATCCGGAATTGCGCTTGGCACAGGCGCGGCGGGCTGGTCAATGAGGGATCGTTCGGGTGCGTGCTTGACAGGCGAGCAATCGTGCGCAAATGCAATGTTACACCATAACATTGGAGACTGAGTGTGCGCCCTTCGTTCGCCGCGGCGACCGTCCTGCTGTCTACCGTTGCGGCACCTGCCGTCGCCCGCGACACGCCAGCCATGCCGGCGTCCGACGCTGCGTCGGCGGCGGAGCCGACCACGTCAGCCGGGGAAGCGGACGAGATCGTCGTGCTGGGCGTACGGCCCGCAGGGACCGATCGGACGCTTTCTTCGGACGTCGTGACCGAACGCATGTCGCAGTCGAGTCGATCGGTCGAACGCGACCTGCTCGACGCGGCGGGGGCGTATCGGCTGTCGGATGCGCTGGAGTTGATCAGCGGGGTCAGCAACCAGAACAATCGTGGCGGCTTCCTCGACAATTTCGCGATTCGTGGATTTCTCGGCACGCCCGACGGGGGCGCGGAATATTATGTCGACGGCTTTCTCGCCAACCGCGGCATGGCACCGCCGCGCGACCCGGCGACCGCGGAGCGGGTCGAGTTGCTGAAGGGGCCGTCGGGCGCGTTATTCGGGGACATCGATCCCGGCGGGCGGGTCAATATCGTCAGCAAGACGCCGCAGTTCGACAGCGCGGCGCATGCGACCTTCACCTATGGATCGTTCGACACCCGCCGCGCCGAGCTCGACGTCACGGGGCCACTCGGCGACACGGTGGCGGTACGATTTGTCGCGGCAGCCGAAGCGAGCGACGGCTGGCGCGACTTCGTGCGGCCGCATCGCACGGTCTACGCGCCATCGCTGACGTGGCGGCCCAGCGAGGACGCCCGCCTGACCTACATCGGGGAGATCACCACCTTCGACGGCGCATTCGATCGCGGCATTCCGGCGCTCAACGGCGATGCCAATGCCGTGCCGCGCAACCGCTTCTTCGGTGAACCGGGCGATGGCATCACCCGCTTTCGCAACCAGCGGCATCAGCTGACCGGCCTGTTCGGCCTGGGTGACGGGTGGAGCCTGAATGCGGGCGTCGCCTATCGCACGGGCACGCTCACCGGCTATTCGTCCGACCACACCAGCCTGCGCGCAGACGGGCGGACGTTGTGGCGCCAGCGTCGCCAGCGTGACTATTTCGTCGATGACCTGTCGGCACGCGTCGAGCTTGCCGGACGGATCGGTGCGCATCGCCCGTCGATCGGGATCAAGGGCTATTTCCTGGATTATCAGGACCGCTATCTGCGTCGTAGCCCGAACGCGGCGGCGCCCTATGCGATCGACGTCTTCGCACCTGTCTATGGCCAGCCCGCGCCGGTGCCGGTACCCTTCGTCGACAATCGCGAGAAGCGCTGGGCCGCGACGCTGTACGTGCAGGATATGTGGGACGTGACCGACCGGCTGACGATGTCGGGTGGCATCAGAATCGATCCCTATCGCCAGCGGATGGCGAACCTGCTGACCGGTGTTACCGGGCGCAACGTCGCCGCGCCGATCAACGGGCGGATCGGGGCGCGCTATCGCCTTGACCCTCGATTCGCGTTGCACGCAAATTGGGGTGAAAGCTTCCTGCTGAATTCCGGCACCGACCGGCGCGGGCTGGGGTTCGGACCGGAGCGGGGCAAGGGATATGAGCTGGGTGCCGCGATCACGCTGCCGGGTGTCGATGTCGGGCTGACCTGGTTCGATATCACCAAGCGGGGGATTCTGACGAACGACCCGACCGATCCGGGCTACCTGGCGCCGGTCGGCCGCCTGAACAGCCGCGGCATCGAATTCGACGCCTCGGCTAAGATCGGGCAGGCGTGGCAATTGGTCGCCAACTACGCCTGGACCCATGCGCGGACTGACGACCGCACATTCGCGACCGACCGCGCGCTGAATGTGCCCGAACATAGCGGGACGCTGTTCGTGGTCGGCCGCTTCGTCGACGATGACGGCCGCGGGCCGACGATCAGCGGTGGCGCGACCTATGTCGGCGACCGGGCCGGCGCGATCGATACCAGCGGGTTGATCCTGCCCGCCTATGTGAAGGCCAAGGCAGCGATCGACTATGCAGTATCGCGGCGAGTCGGCGTTCGATTGGAGGCGGACAATCTGTTCGATGCGCGCTTTGCGCAGAGTTCGTATAGTCCGGTCTGGATTTATCCGGGCGCACCACGCACGATCCGGGTTTCGCTGCGTTTGCAGTAACCCCACGCGCACCCGCTCGCCTTGCGCATGCTGCAGTGCAACATTATGATCGACCTTGCCGCAAATTAGCCCGAAATTTATGGATAGGGCTGCGGGAGTGGCGTCGTGACGACGTCTTTACGAGAGTAAACCGGGATTTCGGGCGCACGGATGATACCCCATCGCGTCGGAACCCGGTGGGGTCGAACCGAGCATGCCGTCCGTACCGAAGTCCGAACGCCGATTGTTCCTTTCGGTTCACGACGTGGGTCCGCGATTCGAATCGCAGGTCGACCGGCTGCGCGACCTGCTCGGCCGCCATGCGCCGCAGGATCGCATCGCGCTGCTCGTCGTGCCGAACCATTGGGGTCAGGCACCGCTGACCCGCGGCACGCCGTTTGCGACCAAGCTGCGCGGTTGGGCGGACGCGGGCGCGGAGCTGTTCGTTCATGGCTGGTTCCATCGCGACGACAGCACGCACACCGGCCGCGCCGCCCAGTTGAAGGCACGACACATGACCGCCGGTGAGGGCGAGTTCCTAGGGCTGTCCTATGACGCGGCGCTGACCCGGATGCGCGATGGGCGCCGTCTGATCGAGGATATCGCCGGTCGCCCGACCGCGGGCTTCATCGCTCCGGCCTGGTTGTACGGCGCGGGCGCCGATGCGGCGCTGGCCGATGCCGGCTTTCGGATCGCGGAGAACCATCGTCGGGTCTGGAATCCGACGACGGGCAAAATCCTGGCGCGCGACCCGGTGCTGACCTGGGCCAGCCGCAGCCGCGCGCGCATTCTGTCGTCGCTGGCGGCCGCGCGCGTCCTGCCGCCGGTGCTGCGCCACCTGCCGACCGCGCGGATCGGGGTTCATCCCGGCGATACGACCGTGCCCGCCCTGCTGGACAGCATCGACCGTGCGGTCGGTCGCGTCCGCCGCACCCACGCGCCTGCGCGCTACGCCGACCTGCTGGCGGCTTGAGGATTCGTCGATGACCGAACTCGCCGCTCCCGCGCCGATCCCTGCTGCCGCGCCGATCGCGCCTGCCGTACTGGTGGATCCCGCCCCGCCGCTGAAGACGCGGTGGAACGGCTGGCTCGCCGCGCTCGGCCCGCTGCTGTCGCTGGGCGTGCTGGCCGCCGCCCTCTATCAGCTGCGCACGCTCGACATCGCCGCGTTGTGGGCGATGATGCCGACGGGCTTCGGTTTCTGGCTGGCCTTTGCGATCTGCTACGCCATCAGCCCGCTGTCGGAATGGATCATCTTCCGCAAGCTTTGGACGCTGCCGGCCAGCGGCATCGTGCCGCTGTTCCGCAAGCTGGTCTGCAACGAACTGCTGCTCGGCTATCTGGGCGAGATGTATTTCTACAGCTGGGCCAGGCGACATGCGCGTCTGACGGCAGCGCCGTTCGGAGCGATCAAGGACGTATCGATCCTCAGCGCCATTGCCGGCAACGTCTTCACCCTGCTGCTCGTCATCGTCGCAGCGCCGCTGTTCGCGCGATTGAACGTGGGGATGGAGACGACGCACTTCGTCACGTCGGTCGTCGTCATTCTGGTGTCGTCGCTCGTGATCTTCTTCTTCCGCGGCCGGCTGTTCAGCCTGCCCGGGCGCGACCTGGCGTTCGTCGCCGCGATCCATACCGTCCGCATCGTCGTCGCAATCGGCCTGTCGGCCTATCTCTGGCACGAGATAGTGCCCGCCGTGGCGCTCAGCTGGTGGCTGCTGCTCGGCACCATCCGCCAGATCCTGTCGCGGCTGCCGCTGATGCCGAACAAGGAAGTGGTGTTCGCCGGCGTCGTCACCGTGCTGGTCGGGGCGCATGGCCCCATCGTCGATGCGATCGCGCTGGTCGCGGCGCTGTCGCTGGCGACGCATCTGATCGTCGGCGCGGTACTGGGCGCGAGCGAAGTCGTCCGCGCGGTGGTGGACTGACGCGATGATCCGCATCGTCGACATCTGTGCGTTCTACACCCCGGCGGGCGGCGGTGTGCGGACCTATGTCGAACAGAAGCTGGCTGCGGCGCGGCCGGGGCGCGAGGAGGTCATCATCCTGGCGCCGGGCGAACGCGACGCAACCGTCGCACAGAACGCGGCCGGGCGCATTGTCACCATCGCGGCACCGCGTTTTCCGCTCGATCGCCGCTATCGCTATTTCGCCGATGAGGCCGCGCTGCATCGCGCACTCGATCGCCTGGCGCCGGACGTGGTCGAGGCGTCGTCGCCCTGGTCGTCCGCATCGATGGTCGCGCGGTGGCAGGGTCAGGCGCTGCGCGCGCTGGTGATGCATGCCGATCCGCTGTCGGCGTATGCGTATCGCTGGTTCGGCGGGGTCGCGCCGCGCGACGTGATCGACCGCGGCTTCGACTGGTTCTGGCGCCACCTGCGCCGGCTCGACGCTGATTTCGACATGGTGCTGAGCGCGAGCCACAGCCTGTCCCGGCGGCTGACGGCGGGCGGGCTGACGAAGGTGCGCACCAACCCGATGGGTGTGACGCCGGGGCTGTTCTCGCCGCAGTATCGAAGTGCCGAGGTGCGTCGCCAGCTGCTCGCCAAATGCGGGCTGCCGGCGGAGGCGACGCTGTTGCTGGGACTCGGTCGTCACGGGCCGGAAAAGCGCTGGCCGATGGTCATCGAAGCGGCGATCGCGGCGGGCAACAATCATCCGGTCGGCCTGGTGATCTTCGGCGGCGGGCGCGACGAGGCGAAGGTCGCGCGCGCGGCGCGGTACAGCCCGCACATATACCTTGCCGCGCCGGAGCGGGATCGTGGGCGGCTGGCGACACTGCTGGCGAGCGGCGACGCGCTGGTCCACGGCTGCGAGTCCGAAACCTTCTGCATGGTCGCGGCCGAAGCGCAGGCCGCCGGCCTGCCGCTGATCCTGCCGGACGAGGGCGGCGCGAGCGACCAGTTCCGCGCCGCATGCGACCAGTCCTATACGGCTTGCTCCGCCCGCTCGATGGCCGAAGCGATCGCCCGGCGGGTCGAAGCGGGCGATGCCGCGCAAAGCGTCGCCGCTGCGCTCGCCGATCGCGCACCGGCGATGGACACGCATTTCCGTCGCCTGTTCGATGACTATCATGCAGCGATCGCCGGTGGTGCTGCTTCATTCTTGCGCTCGGCGGTAAATTTTTAACCGTTTCTAAGCACCGCCGTTGCGGAACGCACGTCCGCACATCGTCTATCCCATGAACGGGGGATATGGGGATGGGCTGGCCGCTGGTGCTTGTCGGCGTATTGGGGTGCGGACCGCTCGCGGTGCCGTGCGAGCCCTTGCCGCCCAAGCACCTGCCGCTGATCGAGCGCCAATTCGACTATGCCGCGACGTTGCCCGCGGCTCTGCGCACCCGCGCGACGGCGCTGAACACTCTGCAAGTTCAGGATCGCGTGACGATCCGGCGCAACCAGAGCGACGAGCTGCGTCTCGACGGCCCGATCGACCTGACCTTGAGCGCAGTGCGGATTTCGGGCGGGCCGGCGGACTCGGCGGGCGTCCTGCGCTCGGATCGCTATACCATGCTGAGCCTCGGCGCCTCTGCGGCGGTCGAGTTCGGCGCGGTTCACCTACGAGCGAACGTCGCCAACGCGTCGGTTCGGCGCAGGCGCGACGTGCTGCCGACCGCCGAGCGGCGGTTATCCGCGGACGTGACGTCGGCCGGACTGGAGGCGTCGTATGACGGCGGGCCGGCGCTGGGCGTCGATTATCTGCGGATCGGCACGTCGCGCGGCCGTCAGCTGTTCGCCGGATCGGAGGTTGTCAACGTCGGTGGCGTGTCGGCCGGCCACGGCCTGCGCCTGACCCTGGGCGACGATCAGCTGACCGAGACGGGCGTTACGATGGGGTGGCGGGTGTCGCTGTCCTCGCTCCGCCGGCCGCTGGCCGATGGACGGTTGGGCGGCGCCGACTGCACCGACGCGCAGGCGGAGGCACGTTGGACGATCACATTCCGCTGATCGCGGGCACGGCTCAGGGCAGGTCGCGCCGGACGTAGACGAGCAGCATGCGTCCCTCGCGCGGGAATTGCCCGGCCAGGCGGTAGTCGGCGGCGGTGACCGCCGTGACCAAAGCCTGGCTGCGCAGGTTCCACGGGGCAAGCGGTACGTCGAAGGTGACGATCACCGGCGGTCGCGTGGCGAGGATGCGCGCGACTTCAGCCGCTTCATCGATGCCGACCGCCCCGCGCTCGGGCTCATAGGCGAGCGTCGAGGGGAAGGCGTAGGGCGTCGGGATGCAGGTCCGCGCGAGATGGTACAGGATCGAATCGCCGGCAAAGACATAGGGACAGCCGGCCCCCCGATGCGCGGCGAGGATGCGCGCGGCCCCATAGGCGGAGGCGCGCTCGTCCGGGTCGTTCGCCATGTGCAGCACGGCAAGGATCGCCGCCGCACCCGCCAGCGCCCAGCGCGCGATCGCAAGGCCGCCCAGCGCCGGTGCTGCGAGCACCGCGATCGGCACGAGCAGGGGCAGGGCATAGTGATCGAAGAAGGCGCCGATCATCGCAAACGCGATCAGGGCCGCGATCAGCCAGAGGAACGTCAGGCGCGTCTCCGCCGCCCTCGGCCGCGCCCGCAGACTGGCGACGACGCAGATGGCGAGGACCGAGAGTTGCGCGCCGGTCCCGACCAGCCGGGCGACGATCTTCGCCATCGGATAGCCGCGACGCAGCGTGACCGAGGTGAAATTCGCAAACCAGAAGGCGTCGAAGACCGCCGGCCCCTGCGCCCTATACCAGGCGACGACCGCAAGCGTCGGCAGCGCACCGAGCGCCATCCAGGCCAACCCGGCGGCGGCTACCCAGACCGGGCGAGCGCCGGCCCGATGCAGATACCAGAGGTGGGCGAGCCCGAACATCGCGCCTTCGACGACGGGCGTGTACTTTACCTGGATGGCAAGCCCCGCGAGCAGACACGCCACGGCGCCGCTTATGACGATCCCACGGCGGTCCCCGGCCGCGGCCCGTGCCGGCAGGCCGAGCGTCAGCAGGCCGCCGCCGGCCATGAACAGGTTGTAGAACACCGGCGACTGTCCGCCGCGCCCGCTCAGGAACGACAGCCACACGATATAGGCTACGCCGGCTGCCACCGCGCCCACGGTCGTCGCGCCCAGCCGCCGTCCGCCGAGCGCGATCAGCCACCCGGTGACCGCGGCGAACAGCGTCGCCGTCACCTGATAGGCGATAATGCCATCCCCGGGCAGCATTCGCATCGCGGCGAAGAGCAGGAACAGCCCCGGCGGCTTGCGGTCCCAGAGGTCGAGATAGGGAATGGCGCCGCCAAGCAGGCGATCGCCGACCAGCAGATAATATTGTTCGTCGACATGGATGACCGGATTGCCGAAATCATGCGCGCGCACGGCGAAGGCGATCGCCAGCAGCAGCGTCAGCGCGATACCCGGACGCCAGTCGGCACGATCGATCCGAAGAGGAAGGCCCATAGCGCCTCCGTTAATCGCGCGCTGGGTCCGCGTCATCCCAACTATTTTTGACGGATGGTGCGGATGCCCCTACTCTGAATCGTCTAATCTCAAGCGGATGGCGGGAACGAGGTCGGCGGAGGTCCATGGGGGGGCAGCCGAAGGATCGTCCGGGGCCGGCATTCGACGATCGATCCATCGACGCGGACGCTGAACGACATGTATCTCGATCTCGACCAGTTTTCGTCGGCGCACCGCCGCGCGACCGTCGCGGCGACGTCGGCCGACTGGACGATCCTGCTGCCGTTCTTCAACGAGCGTGACTATCTTGCGGCGACCATCGCCAGCTTGGCGACGCAGACGGTCCGCTTCCGCCTGGTCCTGATCGACAATGGGTCGACCGATGGCAGCGCGCTGGTCGCCGAAGCCGCGGCTCTGGCGCATGGGTTGGATCATGTCGTTTTGATCGAGCGCGTGGCCGGCAAGGTCGCGGCGCTGAAGACGGGCATGACGTTCGCGCACACCCGCTGGACCGCGACGTGCGATGCCGACACCATCTACCCGCCCGAGTATCTGGCGGAGGCCGGACGATTGCTGTCGCGCCCCGGCTGCGTCGTTGCCGGCGCCTATTTCATCGAGCCCGATGCGGGGGAGGTCGCCCGCGCGGTCGAGGCGACGGCGATCACGCTCGCCGGTCGGCTGCTGCCGCGCCAATGCCACGCCGGCGGCGCGGGCCAGGCGTTCTGCACCGCGACCCTGCGCAGCGTCGGCGGCTTCGACCCGGCGCTGTGGGACTATGTGCTGGAGGATCATGAGGTCATCAACCGCACGATGACGCGCGGATCGATGCTCTATTCGCGCGATTTCTGGTGTCGCCCGTCGATGCGCGATCGCGATCGCGAATCGATCCGGTGGACGTTCGTCGAGCGGCTGGTGTATGCACTGGCCGCGCCGCTTGCGGGCGACTGGTTCTTCCACGGCTTCCTCGGGCCCCGCCTGCAGCGTCGCAAACTGGCCAGTCACCGTATCCGCGAGCGCCAGTTTCAGGTTGATGAAGGGCTTGGTTTTGCGACGCCTCATCCTGTGCTCTGACGATTTCGCTTTCTCGCGCGCGGTCAGCGCGACGATTGCCGGACTGGCGCAGGACGGAAAGCTGAACGCGATCAGTTGCATGGCGGTCATGCCCGGCTGGTCCGACGACAGCGCGTTGCTGCACGACCTGCCGCCGCACGTCGAAATCGGGCTGCATCTGACGCTGACCGAAGAGCGACCGCTGACCGCGATGCCGGGCTATGCCCCCGACGGCATTCTGCCGACGATAAACGAGGTGACCCGCCGCGCCAGCCGCGGCGGGGTGCCGCTGGACGAGATCGCGCGCGAAGTGACCGCGCAGTTCGACGCCTTCATCGCTGCGATGGGTCGACCGCCGGCCTTCGTCGACGGGCACCAGCATAGCCATGTCCTGCCTGGAATTCGCGGAATCGTGCTCGCCGAAACCGCCCGTCGCGCGCCCGGTGCCTGGCTGCGCGACTGTACGGACCGGCTGTCGGCGATGCTGGCGCGGCCGTTCTTGGGCAAGGCGCTCGGCAGCGCGTACCATTCGCGCGGGTTTCGGCGCGATGCGGCGAAGCTGGGCCTGGCGACCAACGACAGTTTTGCCGGCCATTATGATTTCGCGCATGACTATGCCGCCATCCTGCCGCGGATGTTGCGCAAGCCCGGCCGCCGTCACCTGGTGATGTGCCATCCCGGGGCAGGGGAGCGGCCCGGCGACACCATCGCCGCGGCACGCCCGCGTGAAGCCGATGGCTTGCGTACGACCAACATAACCGACATTGCTGCACGCGAAGGGCTGGCGTTTCCGGCCTGACCACAAGGGTTTTGCGACAGCGTGGACGACGGCGGCCTGAAGGCCATCTTCCTGGAACAGCAACCGATGCTGCGTCGCCTGCTCGTCGCGCGTCTGGGCAACGCGGAGGACGCCGAGGACGCGCTGCAGGACATGTGGCTGCGGATCGATCAGCTCGCTCAGCGTCCGATCGCCCAGCCCGCCGCCTTCCTCTATCGCGTCGCCGCGAACCTCGCGACCGACATGCGGATTTCCGCCGGACGCCGCGCGGCACGCGATACGGCATGGCTCGACGACCAGCCGGAGGCGAGCCAGGTGCCGAATGCCGAGCGCGTGCTCGCCGCGCGCAGCGAATGGCAGGCGGTCGAGGCGGCAATCGCCGACATGCCCGAGCGTATGGCGATCGCGCTCAAGATGTTCCGGATCGAGGAACAGTCGCAGCGCACCATCGCCGAACGGCTGGGCATCAGCGTCAGCGGCGTGGAGAAGCTGTTGCAGCGCGCCTATCGAAAACTTCACGACCATGTTGACCGCCGTGGTGAGGATCGTCTCGCGCCACATCGTCTAGATTGCGAAAGGGGGATGTCGACGCGTGACCGATAAAGGCGCAGATCCGATGGACCAGGCGATCGCCTGGCACCTGCGCCTTGCCGACGCGGGCGTCGACGACTGGGCGACGTTCGTCGACTGGCTGGAGGCGGACCCGGCCCATGTCGCGGCTTACGACCGGGTGGCGATGCAGGATCGCGCAGTGTCGCCCGAGCATTTCCCCGTGGCCGAAGCGCAGGCCGGTAACGACAACGACCCGGCAGCCGCACCGCGGCACCGCTGGCGCTGGATTGCCGGCGGCTCGGCGATCGCGGCGGGGCTCGCGGCGGTCATCGTCCCGCAGGTCTTGCCGCAGGCGTCCGCCTATGAGGTCGCGACCGCATCGGGCGAGCGGCGCGCACTGACGCTGGAAGACGGCACCCGTATCGAACTGAGCGGCGGCACCCGCCTGCGCCTCGACCGCGCGACGCCGCGGCTGGTCGCGCTGGAGCAGGGGGAGGCGCTGTTCACCGTGCACCATGATGCGGCGCGGCCGTTCGTCGTGACGGCGGCCGGGCGGACGGTCCAGGACGTCGGCACCGTGTTCAACGTCGCCGCAGACGATACCGCCCTGTCGGTCGAGGTCGCCGAAGGATCGGTCCTCTACGAGCCCGAAGGCGCGGCCGTGATGCTGCAGGTCGGCGACGGGCTGAACGTCGCCGCGAAATCGACGACCGTGCGCCGGACGAAGCTGGCACCCGAAAGTGTCGGTGGCTGGCGGCGCGGTGTGCTGACCTTCAACGAACGGCCGCTGCGCGACGTCGCCGGCGCCTTGCATCGCCTCTACGGCTTCCGGATCGATCTGTCGCCCGGCTTGTCGGATCGACCCTTTACCGGCATGGTCCGATTTTCGGGAACTGCCGATCGGGACGTACCGCATCTGGCGGATTTGATCGGGGCGACGTGGCGGCGTGACGAGGGGCGGTGGGTTCTGGCGGAGGCGCCGACGCGTTAAGGTCGCGGCGGCGCTCGGCGCCGTCGTCCTGACACTCGCCCCGACCGTCGCGCCGGCACGAGAACACCAGGTCGCAATTCCCCCCACAACGCTCGATGTCGCGCTGATGACCCTGTCGCGCGATCTGGGTGTCGACATCATCAGCACCGAACCCGGCCTGCGTCAGGTGCGTACCCGCGGCGCGCGGGGGACGGTGTCGGTGAGGCGCGCGCTGGAAAGCGTGCTGGCCGGGACCGGATACCGTGCGGTCGCTCTGCCGTCGGGTGGTTACCGCATCGAGCGTGCGCCGGCCCGCCCGGTTGCGCCGCCGCGTCGCCGCTCACCCGGTCCACCGCCGCCGCCGAGCCCGTCGGGCGACGTCGTCGTCACCGCCAGCAAGCGCGAGATTTCGCTCCTGCGCTATCCCGGCAGCGTCACGATCGTCGATGCCGCGGGGCCCGTGGTCGGACGTCACGAGACCACGCTGGCCGAAGCATCGCGCGCGATCCCGATCCTGCAGAGCACCCAACTCGGACGCGGGCGCAACAAGCTGTTCATCCGCGGTGTCGCCGACAGCAGTTTCAACGGCGCCACCCAGTCGCCGACCAGCATCTACCTCGACGACGTGCAGCTCAACTATTCGGGCAACGATCCCGGTCTGCGCCTGTACGACATGCAGAGCGTCGAGGTGCTGGAGGGGCCGCAGGGTACGCTCTACGGATCGGGGGCGATCGGCGGCGTCATCCGCCTGACGTCGAAACCCGTCGACCTCACCCACGTCGCCGCGGCGATGGAGGGCGGGGTGACCGTCACCACCGGCGGCACGCCCGCGGGGGACGTGTCGGTGGTGTTCAATCAGCCGGTCATCGCCGGCACGCTGGGGGTACGCGCGGTCGCATACAGCGCGCGTACCGGCGGCTATATCGACGATCTGCAACGCGGGCTGACCGACGTGAATGTCGATACGACACAGGGCGGGCGGCTGAACCTTCGCCTGCGGACGGCGAACGACTGGCAGATCGAGGCCAGCGGCGCCGCCCAATGGATCGACAGCCGCGACGGACAATATGCCGAGGCGAATGCCGGGCCGCTCGCGCGTCGTTCCACGATCGCGCAGCCGTTCGACAACCAGCTGTTGTTCGGGCGCTTCACCGCGTCGCGCAGCTGGCGCAACGGGCTGCACCTGCTGATGGCGACCGGGCTGGTCAATTATCGCTCCAACGAACAATTCGATGCGACGCTGTTCGCCAGCCCGATGCCGACCATTCCGGTCATCTATCGCTCCGCCCATGAGAAGCGGCTGGTCAGCCACGAAACGCGCCTGTCTCAGTCGCTGCCCGGTGGGCATTCCTGGGTGTTCGGGCTGACGTTGGTCGACGACCGCGACGTGTTGGCGCGATCGGTCGCGATTCCCGGCGCCGAGCGGACTATCATCGGCGTCACCAACGTGACCCGATCCGCCTCCGTCTTCGGCGAATCGACCATCGCCATCAGCCCCGGCCTGTCCGTCACCATCGGCGCACGCGGGACGAAGGGACGTACCGACGGCTCCCCGTCGGACACGCCGGTCAGCGGCAGTTTCGTGCGGGGGCGATCGACGCGACGTGTCGATCCGACCATCGCCGCCTCCTGGCAGTTCGCACCGCGCCTGGCGGCCTTCGGCCGGTTCCAGACCGGCTATCGCACCGGCGGTCTGTCGGTCGCGCCGGGCATTGGCCGCGTCGCCGACTTTCGATCGGATTCGATCACCGTCGGTGAAGTGGGCTTTCGGCGCACGTCGTCCGGCCCGACCGGGCTGGCACTGTCGGCCAGCGTGTCGCTGGCGCATTGGAGCGATATCCAGGCCGACCTGATCAGCCGCCGCGGCCAGCCCTATACGGACAATATCGGCAACGCGCGGATCAAGGCATTGGAGGCGTCCGTCGACTGGCGGCCTGTCACGGGGCTTCGCGCGCAGGGGGCCGTACTGGTGACCGACAACCGCGTCCTGGGCCCGATCGCCGACCTGTCGGTCCGCAACAACCGCCGCCTGCCCGAAACGCCGCCGTTTGCGGCCCATGGCGCACTGTCCTACGAATGGAGCGTCGGCGACGTCGTGCCGCGACTGTCGGCCGGGGTCGATCATGTCGGCCGGTCGGTGCTGGGGACGGGCGACCTCTACGACATCAGTCAGGGGCGCTTCACCGTCGTCGGCCTTTCAGGTGAAGTGCGGCGCGGGCCGGTCGAGCTGTCGATCGACATCGACAACGTCACCAACGTCCGCGCCAATCGCTTCGCGTTCGGCAACCCGTTCTCCTTTGCGTTGCGAATGCAGACGACGCCGCTGCGCCCCCGCAACGTCCGGGTGGGCGCCGCCTATCGCTGGTAGCGGATCGCGTCGAAGTCGCTCGCGGCATGACGTTCGCGCAAGAACGTGTCCGGCTCGCCGCTTGCCTTTACCACGACCCGCCCGCGCTGGACGGCATCGCGCGATCCGACCCGGTCGTACCAGCGCTTGAGATTGGGATAGTCGTCGAGGCCGAGGAAGGTCTTCGCATCGTAGATGCCGTCGAACAGCCCGCCGTGCCAGGGGAAGATCGCCATGTCGGCGATGCTGTAGTCGTCACCCGCAATATACGAGCGGTCGGCGAGGCGCGTGTCGAGCACATGAAGCTGGCGCTTCGCTTCCATCGCATAGCGGTCGATCGCATACTGAATCTTGAACGGCGCATAGGCATAGAAATGCCCGAACCCGCCGCCCAGGAACGGCGCGGAGCCCATCTGCCACATCAGCCAGTTCATGACTTCGGCGCGTGCGCGTGTCTCGGAGGGCAGGAAGGCGCCGAACTTCTCGGCAAGATAGACCATGATCGACCCGCTTTCGAACAGGCGGATTTCTGGATCGACCGAGCGATCGACCAGCGCCGGGATCTTGGAATTCGGATTTACCGCGACAAACCCGCTGCCGAACTGATCGCCCTGGCCGATGTCGATCAGCCACGCGTCATAGTCGGCGCCCGCGTGACCAGCGGCCAGCAGTTCCTCGAGCAGGATCGTGACCTTCTGTCCATTCGGCGTGGCCAGCGAATAGAGTTGAAGCGGGTGGTCGCCGACCGGCAGGTCGCGGTCGTGCGTCGCGCCGGATGTGGGCCGGTTGATGCTGGCGAACTTGCCGCCGTTGCCGGGCTGCCACGTCCAAACCTCCGGCGGGACGTACCCGGCGGGCTGATTGTTTGCGCTGCTATCGTCGGCCATCGCTTCGTCTCCGCTATCGTTTGCGGCGATATCGGAACGGGCCGGGGCCGCTGCAATGCCACCGGGCGGCGTGCCCATGGCGATCGGGAAAAAGCCAGCGTTTCCGGGACCAACGCTTGTGCCGTTCCCACATATGTGCGTAATCCCGGTCATGCGTGATGATCGGTCGAGTAACGTCCCGGACCTGCCCCGTCCCCTGGCCGACTATCTGGAGGCGTCGCGCGTCGCACTGGCGGTCGCGTCGGCGGATGGCGACAATCCGCTGCTGTTCGTCAATCCAGCCTTTTCCGCGCTGACCGGCTACGCCCCGGCGGACGTCGTCGGCCGGAATTGCCGCCTGCTCCAGCGCGATGCCCCGAACGACGAGGCGCGCGACAAAATCCACGAATTTCTGTCGCGCGGACGGCAGGCGAACGTCCGCACGCCGATCGTCAATTTCCGCAAGGACGGCACGCCGTTCGTGAACCTGCTATACATGTCGCGGCTGACGAGCGCGGATCGCACGAGGCGCTACATCTTCGCCTCGCAGTTCGACGTCAGCCGGTCGCAGCCCGAAAAGCTGGCGCAATATGACGTCGATCTGGGCGCGACGCTGAGCAAGCTGGAGCCGATCGCGGGCGATGCGGGAATCGTCGTCGAAGGGACGTTGCTTGCCATCGCCAACAGTGCGGCGACGATCGCGCAGGCGAAGTTGATGCTGGCCGATCTGGAAGCCTCTGGTGGCTGACGCCGACGCGGGGCAGGGCACTGCCGTCCCGATCGTCGGCATCGGCGCATCGGCGGGCGGGTTGGAGGCGCTGCGCGAGATGCTGGCGCCGGCGCGCGTGCCGACCGGCCTTGCCTTCGTGATCGTCCAGCACCTCGACCCCAATCACGAAAGCATGCTGGCCCAGCTGCTCGACCGCAACACGACGCTGGAAGTGCGGCAATGCGCGGGCGGCGAGAGGATCGCGCCCGACACCGTCTACATCATCCCGCCCGGCCGCGGCTTGGCCATTCGGGACGGCGTGCTGGAGCTGACCGATTTCGCCCAACCAAGGGGCTTGCGGCGGCCGATCGACGATTTCTTCATCTCGCTTGCCGGTGACCAGCAGGCGAATGCGGCCTGCGTCATCCTGTCGGGTACCGGCGCCGACGGCACGACGGGCCTTCGCGCGATCAAGGAAAACGGCGGCGTCTGCGTCGTCCAGCAGCCTGAAAGCGCGCGCTACGACGGCATGCCGCTGTCGGCGGTCGGCACGGGGCTGATCGATTTCATCAAGCCGGCCGACCAAATCCTCCAGTGCATCCAGGCTTTCTTCGACCGCCGCCGCGGGGGCGGGGCGACAGAGGCTGAAGCAGGCGTCGTCGCCGACCATGTCGATGAGATGTGCCGCGTCCTGCGCACCGCGATCGGCCATGACTTTTCGGGATACAAGCGCTCGACCCTGGTGCGCCGGGTCGAGCGGCGGATGCATGTGCTGGGCATCGGTACGGGCCAGGCCTATCTCAACCGCATCCGCAACGACGCCGACGAATGCGAGGCGTTGTTCCGCGACCTGCTAATCAACGTCACCCGCTTTTTCCGCGATCCGGCGATGTTCGAGACGTTGCGCACGACGGTGATCGAGCCGCTGCTGGAGGAGCGCGCGGCGGACGAAGACCTGCGCGTCTGGATTCCGGGCTGTTCTAGCGGCGAGGAAGCCTACACCATCGCCATGCTGTTCGCTGAGGCTGCGCGGACGTCGGGCGCGCCGCTGGCGGTCCAGATTTTCGCGACCGACATCGACGAACAGATGCTGCAGATCGCGCGCGAGGGATCATATCCGGCCGCGTCGCTTGCCGACCTGCCGCCCGATCTGCGCGAACGCTATACCGTCCCGCACGCCGATCGCTTCGCCATCGCCGGGCCGATCCGCGACCTTATCCGCTTTTCGAACCACAGCCTGGTCAAGGACCCGCCGTTTTCGCGGATCGACCTGGTGTCGTGCCGCAACCTGCTGATCTATTTCGACGATCGCCTGCAACAGTCGGTGCTGCCGCTGCTCCACTACGCCCTGAAGCCCGGCGGCTATCTGTTCCTGGGTCCGTCCGAGAGCGTCGGGCGGTTCGAGCATCTATTCATCCCGATCGATCAGCAGGCGCGGCTGTTCGAACGTGCGCCGGGTGCTCCGGCCTATCCGATCGACCTGCCGGGCAGCACCCGCCAGCGCACGCCGCGGCGCGAGCGCGAGGGGCGCGGCGAAACCCTGGCGCTGGCGAGCGAGACTATGGCGACCCGCCGCATCGTCGAACGCTACGCCCCGCCCAGCCTGATCGTCGATCAGGACGGCGGCATCGTGTCGGCCTATGGCAAGCTCAGCCGCTATTTCGAATTTCCGGTGACGCGCACCGGCGGCAGCAGCGCGGTCAACCTCGCGCGCGCCGGTCTGCGCAACGTCATTGGACCCTTGCTGCGGCAGGCTCGCGACGAAAAGCGCCGCGTCATCGCTCGCGATGTCGATGTCGAAACCGATTTCGGCATCCAGCCGGTAGAGGTGATCTGCGACCCGCTGGGCGATGGCACCTTGCTGTTCGTCTTCCGCGACACCGGCCCGTTCCGCCCATCGGATGAGGTCGAGCTGGACGACCTGGCATCGGGCGGCGATCATCTGGAGGCGCTGGAGGACGAGCTGCGCCTGACGCGCCACCGGCTGCGCTCGGCGATCGAGGAACTGGAGACGGCGAACGAGGAGCTGAAGAGCTCCAACGAAGAAATGATGTCGATGAACGAGGAGCTTCAATCGACCAACGAGGAGCTGACGACGGTCAACGACGAGCTGAAAAGCAAGGTCGACCAGCTGACCGTCGCCAATTCCGACCTGCGCAACTTCTACGAATCGACCGACCTCGCGGTCGTGGTGCTCGATGCCGACCTGAAGGTACGCAGCTACACCGACGCCGCGACTCAGATTTTCCCGCTGAAGCCGGCCGATCGTGGCCGCCCGCTTACCGATGTGTCGAGTCGCCTAGTCGGCGCCGAACATCTGGAGGACGCCCGCGCGGTCGCCGCCGGTGCATCGCCGGTCCAGCGCCGCGTCGCGACGCTGGATGGGGAGCATGTCTATTCGATGCGCGTGCTGCCGTACCGCACCCAGTCGGGCGAGACGAGTGGGGCGACACTCGTGCTGACCGACATCACCGATGCCTTGTCTATGGAACGCCTGCTGGCATCGGAGCGGGAGCGGCTCGACCTCGCGATCAAGGCGGCGGGCATCGGTGTGTGGGAATATTGTCCCGACACCGGCGAAACTGTGCTCGACGGGGTCGAGCAGCGCATGTTCGACGTGTCGGAGGCGGAAGCGACTGCCATCGCGCCCCTGCTCGATCGCGTGGTCGAGAACGACCGCGCGAACGTCGAGGCGGCGCTGCATCGAGCGGTTCAGGAAAATGGCGATTACGAAGCCACCTTCCGGGTGCGTCGCGATGACGGGCAGAGTCGGTGGATCAAGGGTTTCGGCCGTGTCATCGCCGGCAGCGTGCCCGCACGGCTGGTCGGCGTTTCGATCGACGTGACGCCCGAATATACGCTTGCCGACACGCGCGACCTGATGCTGCGCGAGATGAACCACCGGGTGAAGAACCTGTTCGCGGTCATCGCCGGCATGATCGTGCTTGCCGCGCGCAATCACGACGATGTGCAGACGTTTTCGGTGGACGTGCGCGACCGCATCGCCTCGCTAGGTCGCGCGCATTCGCTGGCATCGCCCGCCGGCCAGCCCGAAGCGATCGGGCTGTACGAGATCGTTGAGGCGACGCTTGCGCCGTATCAGGAACATGCCGCGATCGACATCGACGGGCCGAATGTCGCACTCGATCGCAGCTGCCTGTCACCGCTCGCGCTGATTTTTCACGAATGGGCGACGAACTCCGTCAAATATGGTGCGTTGGGGCGCGATGGCGAGTGCCGGCTGTCGGTCCGGTGGCGTGTCGATAGCGACGCGCTGATCCTCGTCTGGAGTGAGGAGCAAGGCTCGGTGAGCGACGGACGCGCGGGAAAACAGGGATTCGGGACCGTGTTGGTCGAAACCAGCGTGCGACAGTTGCGCGGCACGATGACTCGGACCACCGACAACGGCACCTTTCGCCTGGAAATGCGCCTGCCGACGAATGTGCTCGCCGATGGCTGATACCGTCTTGCTCGTCGAAGACGAATTGCTGATCGCGCTCGATCTCCAGGCGACGATCGAGGACGCCGGCTTCGCGGTGGAAGGGCCGTGCATGACCGTGGTCGAGGCGAACGAAGCGATCGATCGATGTGCGGGCGCGCTGGTCGCCGCGTTGCTCGACGTGCGGTTGGCCGACGGCAACGTCTTTCCCGCCGCCGACCGACTGTATGCGGACGGGGTGCCGATCATTTTCCACTCGGGCCACGCCGACACAAGCGACCTGCGCCTGCGCTATCCGACCGCCACGATCTGCCCGAAGCCCAGCGCGCCGGCGTCGCTGACCGCCGCGCTGCGGAACAGCGCGGCGCGGGACGAACCGATGAGCGCGACGGGGTAGGCGGTTCGTTCGTCGCAAGACGCGATCGGCTCCTTCCATCGTCATCCCGGATCAAGTCCGGGATGACGATGGCAGTCGGTGGAACCCGGACGCCCCTCCCGCGCTATCCCGACCATGCAACAGGATGATGAGGATCAGCCGGTGCGCCACCGCGCCGTGCCGAGCGGTCGGGTCGCGCGACTAGGCGCGTTCGGAAGGTTGGCGGGCGGTGTGGCCGGCGGAATGCTGGCCGAAGGCGCGCGACGGCTGGCGGCGGGTGAGCGGCCGAGGATGGGCGATCTGGTCCTGACCCCCGGCAATGCCAAGCGTGTGGCGGATCAGCTGTCGCACCTGCGCGGCGCGGCGATGAAGCTCGGCCAGATGATCTCGATGGACGCGGGTGACGTGTTGCCGCCGGAGCTTCAGGCGATCCTCGCCCGCCTGCGCAATCAGGCCTATCGGATGCCGCCTGCACAGCTGGACCGCGTGCTGCGGCAGGAATGGGGTGCGGATTGGCGGCGCACATTCCGCCATTTCGAAGCGTCGCCGATGGCCGCCGCTTCGATCGGTCAGGTGCACCGCGCGACCTTGCCCGATGGGCGGACGCTGGCGATCAAGGTCCAATATCCGGGGGTTGCCGAGAGCATCGACGCGGACGTCGACAATGTCGCGACGTTGCTGCGCGTGTCCGGCGTGCTGCCGCCGTCGATCGACCTGAAGCCATTGCTGACCGAGGCCAAGCGGCAGCTGGCGGAGGAGGCGGACTACGTCCGGGAGGGCGAACAGATGCGGCTGTACGGCGAACGGTTGGCAGGCGACCCGCGTTATGTCGTCCCGACGCTCGAGCCCACGCTGACGACACGGCGGGTGCTGGCAATGGATTTCGTCGAGGGGCGCCCGGTCGAGACGCTGGCGGATGCGCCGCAGG
Source organism: uncultured Sphingomonas sp. (assembly GCA_913776045.1). Classification (GTDB taxonomy): domain Bacteria; phylum Pseudomonadota; class Alphaproteobacteria; order Sphingomonadales; family Sphingomonadaceae; genus Sphingomonas. The sequence goes on along the minus strand of CAJYOI010000032.1, from coordinate 42,639 downwards.
AGGTCCGCGACCGGCTGATGACTGCGCTGGTCACCTTGGTGCTGCGCGAGCTGTTCGAATTCGGCGTGATGCAGACCGACCCGAACTTCGCTAATTACCGCTGGCAACCGGATACGAACACGCTGGTCCTGCTGGACTTCGGCGCGACGCGCGACGTGCCGGCGGGGACGGCCGACGCCTATCGCCGGCTGATTCACGCCGGCCTGTCGCGCGATCGCGATGCGATTCGCGACATTGCGGTGGAGACGGGCTTCGTCGGGGCCGAAGCCGCGGCGGCGCATCGCCCGGCGCTCGACCGGATGATCGCGGCGATCGACGCGGCGCTCAATCGCGACGGTCCCTTCGATTTCGGCGACCGCGCGTTCGTGCCAGTCGTGCGCGAAGAGGCCAAGGCGATGATCGCCGACCGCGCGACGTGGCATGTGCCGGACGTCGAGACGCTGTTTGTCCAGCGCAAGGTCAGCGGGACCGCGCTGCTGGCGGCGCGGCTGAAGGCGCGGGTCGATGTGCGTGGGTTGGCAGCGGCGGCAGTTTCCGACTAGCGGCTCACTTTCCTGTTCCCCGGCGAAGGCCGGGGCCCAGGCTGGTGAACGTCTGAAGCGCGCGACGCGCTAATCTCCAACTGCGCGGATCCCGGACCCCGGTCTTCGCCGGGAAACAGTCCTATGGCGCGATCCGCTCCCCGTCCCACGCAAAGATTTCCCCGCTCTCCGCAGGCGTCAGCCCGTCGAGCACCGCCAGCAACCGTGCCGCGGCATGATCCGGCGTGAACAGCTTCCCCGCCGCGACCCCGCCCTGGAACGGTGCGCTCAGGCCCGTCTCGACCGTCCCCGGATGCAACGCGACGCAGACCGCCTGTTTCCGCGTCCGCGCGATCTCGATCGCGGCGCATTTGACGATCTGGTTGAGTGCGGCCTTGGCGGCGCGATAGCCGTACCAGCCGCCCATCCGGTTGTCGGAAATGCTCCCGACCCGCGCCGACAGGCACGCGATCGTCGCGGGCGCGTCCTTGGCCAGCAGCGGCGTGAAATGGCGCAGCGCGAGGGCGGGGCCGACCGTGTTGACCTGATATTGCCGCAGCAGCCAGTCGGCCTCCAACTCGCGCAAGCTGCGTTCGGGGCGATGGTCGTCCTCATGCAACAGACCGGTCGCGACGATGGCGAGAGACACGGGACCGCCAATCCGTTCCGCCGCAGCAGCGATGCTCGCTGGATCGGTCAGATCGATCGTCCCCGCCGACCGGGACAGCGTGTGAACGGTGCCGTAGCGCCCCGACTGCTCCAGCCGCCGCACCAGTGCGGCACCGATCCCGCCGCTTGCCCCGATCACCACCGCGTCGTGCATTCGTCTTTCCTCACGGAACCGCGGGCGGCTTCCCGAGATTCGCTATCATGCATCAAGACGCTTCAATCGCCGGCCGGGTCCACCGCGCGTGACAACATTGATCCCCGTGCTGGGCGACCAGCTGTCGGCCGGTCTCGCTTCGCTGCGCGACATGGACCCGGCGGACGCGGTCGTGCTGATGATGGAGGTGTGGGATGAGGCGACCTATGTCCGCCACCACAAGAAGAAGATCGCGATGATCTTCTCCGCCATGCGCCATTTCGCCGAGGCGTTGCGCGAAAAGGGTTGGGCGGTCGATTACGTCCCGCTCGACGCCCGCGGCAACACGCAGAGCTTCACCGGCGAAGTCGTTCGTGCCGCCAAGCGCCACAAGGCAAAGGCGATCCGAGTCGTCGAGGGTGCCGAATATCGCGTGCGGCAGATGCAGGACGAATGGGCCGATCGAACCGGGCTGCCGGTCGATATCCTGATCGACGACCGCTTCGTCTGCCCCTTGAGCGATTTCTACACCTGGGCGCAGGGCCGGCGCGAGCACCGCATGGAGTATTTCTACCGCGACATGCGCCGTCGCACCGGGCTGTTGATGGCCGCGGATGGCAAGCCTGAGGGCGGGCAGTGGAATTTCGACAAGGACAATCGCGCGACGCCGCCGCGGGGGCTGAATTATCCAGCGCCGTTGCGATTCTCGCCCGACGCGATCACCAAGGACGTACTGGCGCTGGTGGAGAAGCGCTTTGCCGGCCACTTCGGCGACCTGGAGCCGTTCGGCCTGCCGGTAACGCGCAAGCAGGCGCTCAAATCGCTCAAGCATTTCATCGCGACCGCGCTGCCCGACTTCGGCCAATATCAGGACGCGATGGTGGCGGGGCAGGATTATCTCTACCACTCCAGCCTGTCGTTGTGTCTGAATCTGGGGCTGCTCGAGCCGGTCGAGGTCTGCAAGGCGGCCGAAGACGCCTATGCCCGCGGCGACGCGCCGATCAACTCGGTCGAAGGCTTCATCCGCCAGATCATCGGCTGGCGCGAATATATCCGCGGCATGTATTGGTGGGACATGCCCGAGTTCGCCGGGCGCAACGCGCTGAAGGCGACCCGGCCGCTGCCGGAATTCTACTGGACCGGCGACACCGAGATGCGGTGCCTGAGTGAAAGCATCGAGCAGACGAAGCGCGAGGCCTACGCCCACCACATTCAGCGGTTGATGGTCCTCGGCAACTTCGCGCTGGTCGCAGGCATCGATCCCGCGGCCATCTCCGACTGGTTCCTGGTCGTCTATTTCGATGCGTATGAATGGGTCGAGTTGCCCAATGTCGTCGGCATGAGCCAGTTCGCCGATGGCGGCATGATCGCATCCAAGCCCTATGCGTCGAGCGGCGCGTATATCGACCGCATGTCCGATTATTGCGGCAAATGCCGGTACGAGGTGAAGCAGAAGACCGGACCGGACGCCTGCCCGTTCAACGCGCTCTACTGGCATTTCCTGGCGAGGCACGAGAAGCGCTTCGCCGGTAACCCGCGGATGGGAAATATGTACGGCACGTGGCGACGGATGTCGGAGGAGAAGCGGGCGGAATATCTGGCGAGTGCGGAGGCGTTTCTGGCGACATTGGAGCCGGCGAAAAAGGGATGGGCGCGGGACGGGGACTGACTCTCTCGCCTGTCATCCCCGCGAAGGCGGGTATGAATTCTGGCTGGCTGACATGAGACATACATCGTTCAGCGACTATTGATCCCCGCCTTCGCGGGGATGACGAAAACTTGTTCAGGCACCGGTCACCGAAATTGGCTATACCCCCCCGCGTGGGGCGGCTTATTCGGACATTCTTCGCAGCGCTGGCCCTGTCCGCCAGCCAATCGGCTCAGGCGCAGGTCCAAACCCCCGACGCCGCCATCACCCAGGACGCCGCCGCCGTCGCCGAACGCCTGGGCATTCCACCCGATCAGGCCGCCCGCCAACTTCGCCTCCAGGAAGCCAGCGTCGCCGTCACCGACGCGCTCGCGGCAGAGTTTTCCAGCCGCCTCGCCGGCATCGCGATCGATCACCGCCCAACATTCCGCATTCTCGTCCGACTGACCGGCACCACGCCTGAGCCCGACCGGACCGTCACCATCGCCGGCGCGTCCGTGCCTGTGCAGTTCATCCCCGGATCGATCACGACGCTGACCGGCATGGTCCAGGCGATCAGTGCACATCAGGCCGAGATACGCGCCAGCCTGATCGCGCCGCCGGGGCTGGGCGTCGATCAGCGCAGTGGCGAGCTGGTCGCGGTCGTCTCCAGCCGCGACGTCGATCGCGAAGGCGCGCAGGCCCTGCGTGAACGGCTGGCCAGCCTGACGCGGGTGCCGGTGCGGCTGCGCGTACTCGACCAGCCCGCGCTCGACATGGGCGGCATCGCCGGCGGCGGGCGGCTGGTCGGCAGCAAGCCGGGCGATCCGCAGCGCTATGTCTGTACGGCCGCCTTCGCGGTGACAGATGGCAGCCGCTACGCGCTGGCGACCGCGGCACATTGCCCAGATGCGCTTCAGATGCGCGACGCCGATGGTACGCAGGTCACGCTGCCGTTCCTGGGACAATGGGGCTGGGGTAACCAGGACGTACAGGTGAACCTCGCGCCGGCACCACTGTCGTCGCTGTTCTACGCCGACACCGCCAAGACCATCCTGCGCCCCGTCGCCATTGCCCGCGGCCGCGCGACGATGCGCGCGGGCGACGTTCTCTGCCACCGCGGCGAGCGAACGGGCTATAGTTGCTCGCAGGTCGAACTGACCGACTTCGCGCCCGCCGGCGACCTGTGCGGCGGCGCCTGCCTGCCGACCTGGACATCCGTTGCCGGACCTGTGTGCAAGAGCGGCGACAGCGGCAGCCCTGTCTTCATCGGCACCACCGCGATCGGCATCCTGAAGGGCGGCAGCTACCGCCGCGACGGCAGTTGCGGTTTCTACTTCTTCATGTCGACCGACTATCTTCCGACCGGCTGGCGATTGGTGACGGACAGGTCAGTTTCTCTTTACAACCTAAATTGACGCCCCCATCTTCGCCGTCTGTTGCACGGAGGATTTGATGACTTTCACCGGACGCGAGCTGCGGTCGACGATCGACCAGGACGGCATTCTGACCCTGTCGCTGGAAACGGTAGAGGTCAGCGATCCGGCCGATGACGAGGTCGTTGTTAAGGTCGAGGCCGCACCGATCAACCCCAGCGACCTCGGGCTGCTGCTCGGCCCGGCGGACGTATCGACGCTGGAACAGGCAGACGGCGCCCTGCGCTTCAAGGTCGCGCCGAACCGTCTGGGCGGCGTCAAGGCCCGGCTCGGCCAGTCGATGCCGGTCGGCAACGAAGGCGCCGGCACCGTCGTCGCCGCAGGTGCATCGGTCAAGGCGCTGGAGGGCAAGCGGGTCGGAATGATCGGCGGCGCGATGTTCGCCGACTATCGAAAGATCAAGGCGCGCGAGGTCGTGCCGCTGCCCGAGGGGGCGACTGCGGCGGACGGCGCGTCGATGTTCGTCAACCCGCTGACCGCCTTGGGCTTCGTCGAAACGGCGAAGATAGAGGGGCACAAGGCGATCGTTCACACCGCCGCGGCCTCCAACCTCGGCCAGATGCTCCAGAAGATCTGTCTGGCGGACGGCGTACCGCTGGTGAATATCGTGCGGTCGGAGGAGCAGGCGGCGGTCCTGCGCGGGATTGGCGCGACGCATGTGCTGAACAGCAAGGACGCCGATTTCCTCGCGCAATTGCAAGTCGCGATCGACGAAACCGGTGCGACCATCGCGTTCGACGCGATCGGCGGGGGTACGCTCGGCAGCGACATTCTGCAGGCGATGGAGCGCGCGGCGGTCAAGCGGATGACCGACTACAACCGCTACGGGTCGCTCGAGCGCAAGCAGCTCTATATCTACGGCGCGCTCGATCTGGCGCCGACGACGCTCAACCGCCTGGCCTTCGGCTTTGCGTGGAGCGTGGGCGGCTGGTTGCTGTTTCCGTTCCTTCAGCGCGCCGGCAAGGACGTCGCGCAGCGGATGCGTGAGCGCGTGGCGGCCGAGCTGAAGACGACGTTCGCAAGCAACTATACGCGCACGATCGGTCTCGCCGAGGCGCTCGATCCCGACGTGCTGCGGGCGTACGAGCGCAAGGCGACGGGGGAGAAGTTCCTGATCGATCCGACGCGGGAGTGATCCTGCTGCAGCCGCTCCCCTTCAAGGGAGGGGTTGGGGTGGGGCGGTGACGCACGCGGATCGCTCGTGGAGAGGCCCCACCCCAGCCCCTCCCCCGAAGGGGAGGGGAGAGTTGGTCGTACGCCCCTCCCTAACGACGAACGGGCGGCCCTCAGCGTCCTTCCCCGAACACCTTGCGCAGGAACAGCGTCTCCACCTCGCGCCGCAAATCGTTGTTCGGCTTCTTCAGAAACCCGTGGCCTTCGTCGGCGAACAGGACGTACCACGTCTCGTTCCCGTTCTGCCGCAGCCTGGCGACGACCTGATCGGATTCGGACTGCGGCACGCGGGGGTCGTTGGCGCCCTGCATGACCAGCATCGGCTTGGTGATCCGCGCGATGTTCGCCATCGGCGAGATCTTGGCGAACACCGCCTGCATCTTCGGATCGCGCTCGTCGCCATATTCGGCGCGGCGGTTGTCGCGGCGATAGGCTTCGGTATTCTGCAGGAACGTCGTCCAGTTGCTGATGCCGTAGCGTTCGACGCCGCCGACCAGCCGGTCGGAATAGTGCGTCATCACCGCCAGGCTCATATAGCCGCCGTAGGACTGCCCGTAGACCGCGACGCGTTTGGCATCGAGCCCCGGCTGCTTGACGATCCAGTCGAGCAGCGCGCCGATGTCCTTCACCGAATCCTCGCGCTTTTCGGCGTTGTCGAGGTCCAGATAGCGGCGGCCGTATCCGTCGCTGCCGCGGACGTTGGGCAGGATTACGGTCGCCCTCAGCACATCGGCGAAATACTGCGCGCCGTAATTCCACGATGGCCGAGTCTGCGCCTCCGGCCCGCCGTGGATATCGATGATGACCGGCGTCTTCGTGGCCGGTGCGACGCCGGTCGGGCGATAGACGAAGGCCGGCACCGACAGGCCATCGAAGGATTTGAAACGGATAAGCTCGGGCTCGGCGAGCGTCTTCGGATCGAGGTCGCCGAGTTCCGACGTCGTCCAGCGCGTCAGCGTGGCGCCGGTCACGTCCCAGCTCCACACGTCGCCGGCCGATGTCGCCGAACTCAGCCCGATCGCCAGCTGCCGCGCATCGGGCGAAAATTTCAGCGCGGTCAGTACACCCTTCGGCAGGTCGGGTTGGGGCAGCGCGCGACGGGTCACCCGGTCCTGCACCACGACGCGCGAAAAGCCGTCCTCGTTTACCGCATAGGCCAGCACGCGGCCGTCCTTGGTCAGGTCGAAGCTTTCGACGTCCCACTTGAGGCCCGGGGTCAGTACGGTGACCGCCCCGGTCGCAATGTCGATCTCGACCAGTTGGCGGGTGTCGCTGCCGGTGTCGGAGATGGCGATGATCCGCTTGCCGCCGGGCAGGTAGCGCGGGTTCTGGTACACCGCCGCCGTGGCGTTCGGGGCGATACGCGTAGCCTCACCGTTCGCGAGGTTCAGCTCGAACAGCTGGTCCTCGCGGTTCGACACGCCGCGCACGAAGATGAGACGGGTCTTGTCGGGCGCGATATCCGCGGGGCCGACGTTGCCGTCCGACCGGTAGAGCGACCTCGGGGCACCGCCAGCGGTCGGATCGGTCGCGTAGATCGTGTAGGCGGCCGACCCCTTCGTCGCTTGCGACCAGACGAGCATCCGCCCATCGGCGCCAAAGACCGGCGCCTGGTTGCGCGTGCCCGGCGTCGTCAGCTGGGTCGCGGTGCCGGCGAGGCCGCGGGCGTAAAGTTGAAACCATTCGTCGCCACCGGTATCGCGGGTGAAGACGAAGCGGTCGGTGCCGGGGATGACCTTTGCGTCCGACACCGGTTCGTCGGCGAAGGTGATCTGGGTGCGCGCGGCGCCGGGGCGGGCGACGTGATGAATCTGCTGCGTCGCGCCGAAGCGGGTCGCGATCAGCATCGATCCGTCGGGCAGCCAGTCCTCGAACTGCGCGGCGCGGCTGTTCTGGTAGCGCTGGACCGCGGCACGGATGTCGGCAGGGATTTCGGGGACGTTCTGCAACGTCGCGGTGCCGGCCTGACGGGTGGCGATGGTCTGGGCCGTGACGGGCAGGGCGAGCGCGAGAAGCGCGGCGGAGGTGAAAAGCGGCTTGAGCATCGCCGGATCATGCCCGCCCGCCAAACGGCGTCAAGCGGAGCGCGCGCACACAGTTGCCTCAACAACGACCACAAAGGCGTTGGAATTGCTTGCCGATGTCTTTTCTTTGACCGTGTCGTTCGTAAAAGACGGCGCATGATAAAATCCGGCAAGGCGCTGACACTGGCGGATATCGCACGACTGGCCGGGGTATCGACCGGAACGGTTTCCCGCGCGCTTGCCGGCAAGTCGGTGGTGAACGCCGAAACCCGCAAGCGGGTGGTCGAAATCGCCGACCAGCACGGCTTCAAGCCCAATCTGATGGCGCGCCGCCTGCGCACGCAGCGAACCGGGGTGATCGGGATCGCGGTGCCGTTGGGGCATGAGCGGCGGCAGCATCTGTCCGACCCGTTCTTCCTGACGATGCTCGGACATCTGGCGGATGCGATCACCGAACGCGGCTATGACATCCTGCTGTCGCGCATCGTTCCCAACGATGTCGACTGGCTGGATACGATCGTCCGATCCGGTACGTTCGACGGGTTGCTGCTGATCGGTCAGTCCGACCAGGTCGATGCGATCGAGGCGGTGGCGCGCACCTATCACCCGCTGGTCGCCTGGGGCAGCGAGTCACCGGGACAGGTTCATTGCGTCGTCGGCGTCGACAATTTCGCGGGCGGACGCATGGCGGCGGAGCGGCTGATCGCACGCGGCTGTCGGCGCCTCGCGTTCATGGGCGAAGTGCGTACCGCGGAACTGATCGCGCGCTATCACGGTGTCTGCGCCGCGGCGGCAGCGGCCGGGCTGGCGGCGCCGGTGCAGTTGGGCACGCACCTGTCCTCCGACGTGATGGGCGAGGAAATCGCCGCCAATCTGGATGAAGTCGAAGGCGTGGTCGACGGCATCGCTGCGGCGTCGGATGTCATCGCCACGCGAACCGTCGCGATGCTGAGCGAACGAGGCGTCTCCGTGCCGCGTCAGATCGCGGTGACCGGCTTCGACGACCTGCCCTTCGCGGCGCAGGCCGCGATCGGCCTGACGACGATACGACAGGATTTCGTGGCGGGCGCCGATGCGATGATCGAGCGACTCTTCGCGCGCATGGCCGGGGACGAAACCGACTCGCTGCAGATGGCGCCCGAGCTGATCGTCCGCGACAGCGCGTAAACCCGAGGGCCGGCTTGCGAGGGAGGGGGAGAAGGGTTCCCCCGCAAGCCGGATCGGCGGTCAGGCTAGGGACAACCCGACGTCGACATTATTGCGCGTGGCATTCGAATAGGGGCAAATCTGATGCGCGGCGTCGACCAGCTGTTGGGCCTGGTCGCGCGCCACGCCCGGCAGATCGACGATCAGGTCTGCGGTGATGCCGAAGCCGCCGGCGGCACGCGGACCGATGCCGACGTTCGCGGTGACCCGCACATCGTCCGGCACCTTGACCTTCAGTTGCTGCCCGGCGACTTTCAGGGCACCGATGAAGCAGGCCGAATAGCCGGCCGCGAACAGCTGTTCCGGGTTGGTCCCCTGACCGCCAGCACCGCCCAGTTCCTTCGGCGTCGACAGCCGCGCCTCGAACCTGCCGTCATCGCTGCTGGCCGTACCTTCGCGGCCACCCGTGGCGGATGCGGTCGTGCGATATTTGACATCGACTGACATGAGACATTCCATTATTGTGATAAATGTTATCGCGGGATATAAAACGGATCAAACTGATGTCCAGCCCGAATTTGGGTGTTGCCCGCTGACGGTATAGGACGTTCGGATGACCGATGTGATCACAGGCCCGGTGCCGCTGGACGAGCAGCTTTGCTTCGCGCTTTACGGAGCCTCGATGGCGATGGGCCGGGTGTACAAGCCGCTGCTCGATGCGCTGGGTCTGACCTATCCGCAATATCTCGTGCTGAACGCACTTTGGGAAGAAGATGGGCGCACGATCGGCGGACTGGCCGAGCGCCTCGGCCTCGAATCGAGCACGATTACGCCGTTGGTCAAGCGGTTGGAGACCGCGGGGCTGATGACGCGTGAACGCAATCCCGAGGACGAGCGCCAAGTCCGCGTTACCTTGACCGAACGCGGTGACGGTCTGCGCGCCGAGAGTGGGTGTATCGCGCAGGAGGCCTTTGCGCGGACGGGCATGTCGATGCCGGATGTCGAGGGGCTGACCCGCCAGATTCACACCCTCCGCCGCGCGCTCGCGCGGTGAGGCGGAGGGTGGAGCGTCAGAAGACCTTGCGCAGACTGAGCGCGACCGTCCGGCCGATAGGATTGAGATAGGCCGGCTGATAGCCGATCGGCGTCGCCTCCGATCCGTCGCGCACGTCCTGTCGCGCGTCGAATAGATTGGTTGCGGACAGGCTGATTCGGGTGCCCTTCAACCAGGCCGGTGCCTTCGAACGGCCGATATAGTCAGCGACATTCGCGAACAGGTTGAGATTGACCGTCGACAGATCGCCGAAGCTCAGGTTGCTGGCAGATCCCGCAAGCCCCCGGACGGTCGTCCCGCTCTGCCACGTCGCCGTCAGCCGCGCGCCGAGCCCGCGTTTGAAGGCGCCGGCCTGCATCTCGATTTCATGGCGCGGTCGCCCGCCGCGATTGTCGAGCGCGTCGCCGCCCAGCAGGTTAAGCGTCGGCCCGCCGGCGCGCAGCAGAACGCTGTCCTCCAGCCGCCAATTGTGCTGCAGGCTGAACATCAGCCGGCTGGTCAGGTTTTCGAATCGCCTCGCGGCGGGGCTGCCGGCATCGACCCGCATCATCTGCGCACCCGGCGGCAGGCGGCGCTTGGCCTCCGCTTCACTCGAAAAGACGCGCAGATTGGCGTTCTGGACACCGGGCGGCAGCGGGCCGAGCGGCATCATGTAACTGATGCCCCATCGAAGCTGACGCTGCCGGCTCTGCGCGAAATTGACCGGCGTCGCGTCGATGCGCGCCAGTCGACCGCCCGCGTCGCGCGTAATGCGGTCGGGAAACGCCGCCTCGACCTGCGGGCTGGCCAGGGGGAATTGTGCGACCGGGTCGTCGATCCGCGTCGTGATATAATCGGCGGTGAGGATCAGGTCCTTCTTCGCGAACGGCTTGATCGTGAGGCCAAGGCTCAAGACATGGCGATCGTCGGATCTGAGCGCGCGATTGCCGCCGAAGACGCGGGTGACGTCGACCGTCTCGCCGCGTACGAGATCATAGGTGCGGACGTTCGGGACGACGGTCAGCGGATTGCCGAGCTGTTCGAGCGTCGGCGCGGCCTGCTCGTCGGTTACCGAGGCGAGCAGCGACACGGCCGGGAGCGGCGACCAGGCGAGGCCATAGCCGAATCCATGCAACGTGCCGACATCCGATACCCGCTCGACCTGCGCCGTCGCATTGGCCGACAGCTTGCCGAGCCAGCCGAGGGCGGGTGTCGCGCGGCCGGTGATTGGCAGGTCGATCGTCCCCTGTACCGATGCGGTATCGCGGCCCAGGTCGGCGGTGCGCGACCCGCTGCCCAGCACCGATCGGCTGTCGAAATGGCGCGACGACACCGCCGCGCGCAGGCTCGCTGCCGCCTTTCCGGCGGGCAGGGCAAAGGGCGATCCGTTGAGCAGAACGTCCGTGTTGGCGACCGTGTTGGCGAAGCGCGTGTCGTTGCGCGGCGTCGCGGCGATGCCAGTGTCGGTGGTCGTCGTGCCGGTGAAACGATCGAGATTCCCCGTCGCCGTCCACAACCATGTGGCCATCCGCCCACCCATGACGATGCCCAAATGTGCGGTCTCGGTTTCGCCCTCCCGCTGCAACGGCCCTGCGGCGCTCCGTCCGACGACGGCCCGGGTCCGGGTTGTGTCGAACCTGCCATTCAGTGACGCGGAAACGTCCTTCAACGGCGTTCCTGCGATCGTGCCACCGAGAGACACGCGCTGAGAGGCGGGCAGCAGCGTGCGAAAATCACCAAGCGTCGGATCGCCTGACGGCTGCCGCACGTCGCGTTCGCTTTCCAGTAGCGCGCTCGACCGGCTGATCTCGGCGTCGATCTGCGTGCGGGTGTCGCCGCGCAACCTCAGGACGTTGGCGCTGCCGCCGCTCGTCATCTGGCCGCCTTCGGTCGGGGCGACGAGGCTCAACTGCCCGATCCGCGAGGAAAAGCGTTCGAAGGTGACGACGTTCACCACCTTTTGGTCGGCCGGATAGCCGTACTGCAGCGCGACCTCCTCGGGCAGGATGTCGGTGCGTTCGATCGCTTCGGTCGGGATCTTGGCGATTTCAGCAAAGCTCGACACGCGCTTGCCGTTCAGCAGCACGATCGGCCCGGCGTCCTCGCGCCCGCGCCCGCTCGATACCTGCGCGCCGAGCGCCTGGATCAGTTCGGCCACCGAATTCGCACCGTACGACCGGATGTCGACCGCCGACAGCGTGCGTTCGGGTGGGATGTCGCCCAGCGCAGACCCGCGTGGGCGCTGGCCGCGCACCACGACCTCGCCCTCCGTCCCAGCCGGGCGGGGCACCGGGGCGGCATCCTTGAACCGTTCGCGCAGGCGCGCCTGAATCTCCTCCGGCAACGGTTTCCCGTCGGCGCCGCGAAACTCCATCATGCGCGGCGGCGTCTGGGGCGCGGCGGCCTGGGCCAATGCGGCGACGATCACCAACATCGGCATGGGCTACGAAACCCGCTTAGCGGCGAACGGCAGGCTGACGTGTCCCGCAATCGCCACTTCGCCCGACAGGCTCTCGCCCGCCGCTTCAAGCGCGAGGTCGAAGGTCAGGCGCGGTTCGGATTTCACGCTGAAGGTGGCGCAGCCGCTTGCGACCGATACCGCCTCGAGCGGTCGCCAGATGCTGACTTTCGACGTCTGGTATCTACCGACCCAGGCTTCGCCCTCTCTTGTCAATTCGAACGTCCAGTCGGTACCCGCGAACGACCCGGTCCAGCGCCCCGCGACACGATCGGCGGGCAGGGACGAGGTACAGGTGGCAGGCGCGACGGGAGCGGCGGCGGTGGGGCTGGCAAGCGCCAGGGCTAGGGTCACGAACATTGGCGTCTCCGATTTCTGACGTCGCCGGTTAAGCAGGGCGACGTAACTGCGGGATGGCGCGTTCGTGTCGGGCGGCGATACGAAGATGCTACAAAGCCGTGCTATCCCGTTTCGCGCATGCCGACCGAAACGCCCCAAGCCGACCGCATCGTCGTGGTCGACGACGACACCAGCATCCGCGATGCGCTGGCCGACTATCTCGGCGGTCACGGCTATGCGGTGCGCACCGCGTCGGGAGCGGCGGCCTGCGACCAGTTGCTGGCAGAGGCGCCGGCGGACCTGCTGGTTATCGACGTGATGATGCCGGGCGAGGACGGCCTGTCGCTCTGCCGCCGCCTCGCGCCCGGCGGGGTGCCGATCCTGATGCTCAGCGCGCTCGATGCCGTGACCGACCGGGTGGTCGGGCTCGAGGTCGGCGCGTGGGATTATCTCGCCAAGCCGTTCGAACCCCGCGAATTGCTCGCCCGCGTCCGCGCCCTGCTGCGCCGCCCCCGCGCCGAGGCGACGCCGTCTGCGTCGTCCGATACGGTCCAGTTCGGCGGCTGGCGGTTCAGCGCCGACGAACGCCGGCTGCGTGACCCGCAGGGACGGGCGGTGGTGTTGAGCGAAGGCGAACACGCCCTGCTCGCCGCCTTCGTCCGCCGGCCTGGGCGGGTGCTCAGCCGCGACCTGCTGCTCGATGCGGCGCGCGGGCTCGATGCCGCCGCCTATGACCGCGCGATCGACATCGCGGTCAGCCGCTTGCGCCGCAAGCTGGCGGAGGCCGATCCGGCCCCGCTGATCGAGACGGTGCGGGGTGCCGGCTACCGATTTCTGCCGGCGGTGCGACCGGCATGATCCGCGCACTCTGGACCCGCCCCAGCGCGCTGACCGCGATCGGCGGGTTCAGCGTCGCGATCGCGGTGCTCAGCGTCGTCATCACGGCCAGCATCGTTCTGCTGATGCCCGATCCACCGGCGGTGCGGATGTCGGTCGCCGAGGCGGCGCAGGCCCTGCGGGGCGGCGAAACGAAGCTGGAGCGTAGCATCGGGCCCGCGCCTGAGGGAAGCTCTGCCAAACTTCTCCAGCCGGTGCTCGCCCGGATGCTGGGGCGTCCGCCCGAAAACGTCCGGGTGGTGTGGGCGAACGACAGCAAGCTGCCCGATGGCGGAATGATCGTCTTCACCGCGTCGAAGGGCGCAGGCGTGCCACCGCCCAAGCTGATCTGGCCGGGCGGCACGCCACCGAAGGGAGCGGTCGTCATCCGCCGGAGCGGCACGCTGCCGACGCGCATGATCGGGTCGACCTGGAGCAATCCGATCGTCACCGACCTGTTGCAGGCGTTGCCGCAGCCGGCGTTCGTTGCCGGCGTGCGGCTGGCCGACGGGCGCTGGCTGACGGTTGCGCCGCGCTCGCCGATCTTCGCCGGCTGGCGGATGAAGGGGCTTGCGGCGCTCGCTGCGTGCCTCGCCGTGCTCGCGCCCCTCGTTTGGCTGTTCGCGCGCCGCCTGACCCGCCCGTTCCGCGCGCTCGCGGTCGCGATCGATGCCGGGGACGACCCGCCGCAGGCCCAGGGACCGCGCGAATTGCAGGAAGCGGCCGGCGCCATCGTGCAACTTCGCACGCGGCTGGCGGCGGAGGCGGACGAACGCATGCGGATGCTGACCGCCGTCGCTCACGACCTGCGCACGCCGCTCACCAGCCTGCGCCTGCGCATCGAATCCGCGCCCGAGCCGCAGCGCAGCCGGATGATTGCGGATGCCGATCGGATGCAGGCGATGATCGCCGACGTGCTAGACTATGCCCGCATCGCCACGGCGCCGCGCCAGACGGTTGCGCTGCGTGCGCTGATCGCCGACATCCTTGCTGACCTGCCGCAGGTCACCCTGATGGACGGCGCGGAGCCGACGGTCGTCGCCATCGAACCTGCGCTTCGTCGCGCGCTCGAGAACCTGATCCGCAACGCGATCGACTATGCCGGCGGCGGCCGGATCGAGCTGGCGCGCGACGGCGGCCGGGCCGTCGTCCGCGTCATCGACGCCGGCCCCGGCATCCCTGCGGAGGACCGCGCGCGCCTGTTGCGCCCCTTCGAACGCGGCGACGCCTCGCGCAATCGGGACACGGGGGGCGTCGGTCTGGGGCTTAGCATCGTGCAGAATGTCGCTGCGCAGCATGGCGGCACGCTGACGCTGACGGATGCGCCGGGTGGCGGCACGATCGCGACGTTGCGCCTTCCGGTGAGCTGACGCGCGCTCTGCCTGCCGTCGATCAGTGGCGAGTGCGGGGCGTCGGACTTGCGACGGCCGCTGGCGCCCTGCATAACGTGGCTTGCCCTATCGGTTGCGACGGGACCGCATTTAGCCCGCGGCGTGTCGAATCGTCTTTTTCGGAAAGCTTCCCGATGCGCCTGCTTGCCTGCTGCCTCTCGATGTCCCTGATCGCCGGCACGGCGACCGCGCAGCAACGGCCGGTGGTGACGGACGCCGACTATACCCGCGCCATGCACCAGCTGGGGCCATGGACCGCGCCGCTGGTCGACCATGCGGTACGAGCCGCCTATTGGATCGATGCGCGGCGTTTCTGGTATGTCGACACCGATCGCGGCGTCCCGACGATCATGCTGGTCGATGCGGAAAAGGGCACGAAGGCGCCGGCCTTCGATACCAAGCTCCTCGTCGGCGCGCTGAATACAGCGGGGTTGAAGGAGCGCGATGCGACCAAGCTCGGCTTGAGCGGCTTCGAACCGGATTTCGCCAAGAGCACTGCCGTCCTGACCGTGCGGGGCGAGAAATATGCGTGCGCGATGGCGCAACCCTACACCTGCAGCAAGGTCGCCGTGCCGCAGGCGTCCGAGGGCGCCCGGCGCGCGCAGCCCGACGCGGTGCTGTCGCCCGACGGCGAGCGCGCGGTCTTCATCCGCGACTGGAACCTGTGGGTCCGCGACGTCGGCACCGGTGCGGAGCGGCAGCTGACGACCGATGGCGTGAAGGATTTCGGCTACGCGACCGATAACGCGGGCTGGCAGCGCTCGAATCGCGCGATTGTCATCTGGTCTCCCGATTCGAAGAAGGTGGCAACCTTCCAGCAGGACCAGCGCGCCGTGGCCGATTTTTCAACCACGACGACGCAGGTCGGCCATTCGGTCGTCGATACCTGGAAATATCCGTTTGTCGGCGACAAGGAGATTTTCAAGATTCACCGCGTCATCGTCGATACAGATGCTGGTACCGTGACGCGGCTGAAGATGCCGGCGGATCTCCACCGCTCCTCGCTGTGCGATGACGTGGTCTGCGGCGACGGCCCGCAGGACATGCAGTGGGCGAAGGACGGTCGCACGCTCGCCTTCGTGTCGACCTCGCGCGATCACAAGGTCGAGACGGTTCGTATCGCCGATGTTGGTACCGGTGCGGTACGTGACGTGTTCACCGAAACCGTACCGACCTGGTTCGACAGCGGCTACAACGACGAAGGGATCAACTGGCGCTACCTGTCGGAACGTGGCGAGATCCTGTGGTGGTCGCAGCGCGACGACTGGGGCCATTATTACCTGTACAACGCCGCCACCGGAAAGCTGGTACGACAGGTGACCCGCGGGGCATGGAACGTCGACCATCCGATCCACATCGACGAGCGTACGGGCAAGATGCTGGTCGCCGGTGTCGGGCGCGAGCGCGGGAACGACCCCTATTACCGTAGCATCTATGGGATCGACCTGAAGGGCGGTACGCCGACGCTGCTGACGCCCGAGCGGCAGGATCATATCGCGATCCCGTCGAGCGACGGACGCTATTTCGTCGATATCTACTCGACCCCGCAGGAGGCACAGACCGCGGTGCTGCGGCGCGCCGACGGCACGGTTGTCACCTCGCTTGCGAAGGGCGATCTGACTCGCCTGCGCGCGACGGGGTGGCAGGCGCCGGAGAGTATCGCGGTCGCGTGCAGCGACGGCAAGACGCTATGCCACGGCCTGCTGTTCAAGCCTGCCGCGCTGGATCCGGCGAAAAAATATCCGGTCGTCGATTACATCTATCCAGGCCCCTTCACGGGCACGATTTCGTCGCGGCAATTCTCGCCGGCGATGGGGGATATGGGCGCTCTGGCGCAGCTCGGGTTCGCCGTCGTCGCGATCGACGGCATGGGGACGCCGCGACGGAGCAAGGCGTTCCAGGACCATTACTACCGCGACATGGGCAAGCAGGCCGTGCCCGATCAGGTCACCGGCATTCAGGATCTCGCCAGGCGTTATGCTTGGCTGGACAGCGACCGCGTCGGGATCTGGGGTCATTCGGGCGGCGGAAATGCGACCGCGGCAGCGATGTTCCGCTACCCGGGCTTCTTCAAGGTCGGCATTGCGGAAAGCGGCAACCACGACAACCGCAACTATGAGGACGATTATTACGAGAAGTATCTGGGGCTTCTCGAAACCGACGGCAAGACGACCAACTACGACCTGCAGGCCAATCAGGACTTCGCCAAGAACCTGCAGGGCAAGCTGCTGCTCGCGCACGGCATGCTCGACGACAATGTGCCGGTCTCGAACACCTTGCTGGTCGTGGACGCGCTGCAAAAGGCGAACAAGGATTTCGACCTGATCCTCTTCCCGCGCGCCCGTCACGGGTTCGGGGATCAGTCCAACTATATGATGCGGAAGCGGTGGGATTACTTCGTCGAAAACCTGATGGGCGCGACCCCGCCCAAGGAGTTTAAAATCACCGCGCCGGGGGCGAGCAGATAGAGGTCACAATCGCATTATCGCCGTCACTGATGGCGGAAGGTCTTCTCGAAACCCTCGTTCGCCTTCGTCATCTTCGCCAGCTTGCGCAGATAGGTGCGAACATGTCGTTCGAAGCGGAGATCGTCGTACAGGCCGGTGGCAGAATACTCGTCCTGTGCGATCAACTCCTTGAGACGAATGGCAAAGGCAGCCTGTTCGGACACCGCGTCGTCGTCCCTGAGCGTCCGGCAGACCCATTCCTCGGCCGCGGCCTTGTCGAAATCGTCGCGCGCATCGTAGCCGCGCCGGTCGGCCGCCGACTGGTCCAGCCGCGCCGCCGCGTGCCGGCGATCGAGCCATTTGCGGACCAAGGCCGCATCCCAGGGTTTCGGCAGATCGACCATCGTTCCTTCCAGATCGGCAACAGCTTTCCTTAGGCCGCGGCGGGTCGCTGCGCTACAGCCGCGGCCGCAACCCCAGTCGGATCCCGCCATGGCCAGACGCTCGAAGCACGATCCCTACGATCATCTGCCAAAGGAGGACGAAGCGCCGGCAGCACCCTTGCCGTGCTGGCTGTGCAGTCGGCCGACCGGCACGACGATCGTGTGGCACCACCCCGTTCCCAAAAGTCGCGGTGGTCGCGATGTCGTGCCGATGCATCCGATCTGCCAGCAGACGCTGACCGCCAACTTCACCAATTCGGAATTGCAACGGCACGGAATGGATGTGACGGGATTGCTGGATAACCCGAATATCCGAAAATTCGTGGATTGGGTGGCGAAGAAAGAGCCGGACTTCACCGCGACGATCACGAAAAAGCAGCGCTGAGACGGGGCGCGGGCGGCCGCTGGCGCGCGAACCTCGCACCACCATGCGCTGTGTCAAAGCAGGTCGGCGATGCTCGCGGCGAAATGGCGATCCATATTCTCGCGGGCGGACGCTTCGTCGCGGTCGGCGATCGATTTGGCGATGTCGCTGCAGATCGAGGATCGCCTGGCGTTGATGGACCGTGCCGCGGGTCTGCCATGAGGCGGGGCCGGCGGTTGTCATCAGCGGTTCGAACGACCGGACGATCTGCGTGAAAAGCGGGTTGCCGCTGGCGTCCGCGATCGCTTGGTGAAAGGCGATGTCGTGTAGCATAAGCGTCGCCGCGTCGTCGGCGCACGCGCGCATGGCGGCCGCCTGCTCCAGAATTGCGCGCATATCCGCATCGCTGCGCTGGCGTGCCGCGATTTCGGCGGTGCGCAGTTCCAGGATGCGCCGCACGTCCCAGACCTGACCGAAGGAGATCTGCAACGTTGCAACCGTCTTTATGATCGAAACGCAGGCCCGCGGTGACTTCCCGGTCGGCGTTCGGCTTCCAGAACACGGTGCAGAACGCGGCACAGGTATAGGCGTCGGTCAGGACTTGGGTATTGTCTGCGATGTTTAGCGGCACGACGCGGGTGATGCCGTTCGCGGGAGGCTTCGTAGCTGTGGAACAGGCCGACCAGCGTCGAGATCTGGTCGGTCCACTGACTGTCGCGGCGCGTTTTTTTGCAGTTCGTCGGTGCCCGACAGGCGGGCGATGTTGGCAGGACCGAAGTCGCCTTCACCGTCCAGGCCGACGCAGTCGCGCAGGTCATAAGCGCCGATCGTCGACAGACGAGATTCGTCGCCTACGTCCGCTTCGGCGCGGGCGTAGAGGCAGCGGTAGCGATAGTTGGTGCGGTTCAGCGTGTTGGTCAGGAACCCGTCCTGATGGCGGCGATCTGCACGGCCCGCACGTTCTTTACGATTGGCGCGGGCACGGCAGCGCGGACGCCGCGGAGCGGAGTTTCCAGCCGTTGTCGCAACCCGCGTAGCTCGCATTGCCGTGTTCTTCGAAATCGTTGCCCGGCTGGCGCGTGATGACCTGGGTCGCTCCGCCCATCGTGTTCTTGCCGGACGGTGTTCCCTGCGGGCCACGCAGTACTTCGATCCGCTCGAGGTCGTTCAGTGGGTTGTTCAGGTATGACGTATTCGGCTGGTAGATGCCGTCGATGAACAGGCCGACGCCCGGTTGGACCGTCTGGCCAGCGTGACGCCGACGCCCCGGATCTTGTTCCGGTGATCTGGCCGCGCGTCAGGGTTACGGCCCGGACGCGGGCGGCGATGGGTTCGGAGGGGGCATGTCAGCGCGGCGTGGTGACCGAACCCGCATCGCCGCGCCACGGGGCACGCTATGCCGATCAGCACGGACAATAGGCAGGCAGCGGCGACGCGATCAGCCCTTGGGCGTGACCCAGACCGAAATCGGCGTGACCGACTTGCCCGGCGCCGGCTTGCCGATGTCGACGCGGTCGGCGCGGACCATTTCGCCGCTTTGCAGAGTGAACGATTCCCACGGCTTGGGCATCCGCCCGAAGGTGTGCTTCTGGATGGGCTGACCGGTGGTCGAATTCATGATGGTCGTGACGATTGGCATGATGCGCCGATAATCGCAGCGACCGGCGATGGTCCATCGGGAAATCATCGATCTTCGTCATTGCCCGAGCGGCGCGCGGCTGGCCCGGCCGGACCTGTGTCCCGGCCGCCCCGACGTGCTAGAGTGATGCTATGTCAAAGTCCCAGAACACCGGCGGCACTGTTAGTGTCGATGGCGCCACCTATGATTGGAACCTGCATCGCGAACCGCATCTGTCGGACGACGAAGGGTGGAAGGGGATGACGATCGCCCTGCGTCAGCACGACGCCAAGCGCGAGGCATGGGTCGAATTTCCACCGCCGAAGCGGCTGCTGAAAGGGCTGCCGCGCGGTCGCCTTCAGCTCGATGACGCGACGATTACGCGGTGCATCCGTGCGGCGCTGTCGGCCGGTTGGGAGCCGACATCGCGAGGCAAGCCGGTGGTGTTCGCGGTCGATGCCGACGGTAATTGAGGTGGCTGGCGAGGCGTAATTCAGGGCGTATGACGCGCGGTCAGTACGGGGGCGGGACGCGCTCGCGGTGCGTGCGCGCGGCCGCCGTCCACCACGCCAGATCATCTGCGAAGCGCGGGAAGGCCTTGGCCAGCGCCGCGCCCCCGTCGCCGATCGACGCTCCACTATCGTCGAGCGTCCGTCCGATGCTGCCGACCGTCAACGTGGTCGAGGTGACGACCATGCCCATCTCCGACAAGGTGCCGTGCCAGGCGACGCTGGCGTGGGCGCCAGCCAGGCGACCCGCGGAGTAGCTTGCGATCGCCGCCGGGCGCCAGAACCATTCCTCCAGAAAGTGATCGGTCAGGTTCTTCAGGCCCGGCTGCTGGCCCCAGTTATACTCGCCCGTCACGAAGACGAAGGCGTCCGCTGATCGGATCTTGCCCGCCAGCCGCTCCATCGCCTCGGGCGCTTCGCCGGCCGGATATTCCTTGTACATCCGGTTGAGCATCGGCAGCCCGACCGCCTTTGCATCGATCAGCTCGACGTCCGCACCGCGGGCCGCGAAACTGCGAACCAGGAAGTCGGCGAGGCGGATGCCCTGACGATCCGCGCGGTAGGACCCGTAGAAGACGAGAATTCGGTCGGTCATGGGCAGGTTTTCCTTCTGCGTGCAGGCTCCGGCGGATACGATAGCCGAATATGATCGCCGCCGTCACGGCTACCGATCGACCGGCAAGCGCCAGGAACGAGCCGTTTGAAACGCTCCCCGACTTCGGTCGTTTAGGGCGGGACGCGCATTTCCGCGCACCTACGGAGTTCACATGATCGACGCGACCACTGCCGAAAAGACGAACGGCAAAACCGGCCTGTCCGACGCTTTCCGGGAGCATTTCTCGGGCGATGCGCCGCTGACGCAGAAGGCGACCAATTTCGCGAAGGCGCGGCCATGGGCCAGCGCGGCGCTAGCCGGCGTCGCGGCGATGGCGGTGCTGAACACGCTGCGCGGTCGTAGCTGAATGTTCGTACGGGGCGGCGGGTGATGCCGCCCCGTTCAGCTTTGCAACGGCTTTCAAAGACACTCTGCGCACACCATAGGATCGGTATGGCCGAGCCGATCCTCTACAGCTTTCGTCGATGTCCCTATGCGATGCGCGCACGGCTGGCGCTGGCGGTCAGTGGCGCACGGTACGAACTGCGCGAGGTCCGGCTCGCCGACAAGCCCGTGCACATGCTCTCGATCTCGCCGAAGGGCACTGTGCCCGTCCTACAGACGGCGGACGCGGTGGTGATCGACGAAAGCCTGTCGATCATGCGCTGGGCGCTCGGCTCGCGGGACCCGCAAGACTGGCTGGCGCGCGACGATCCCGCGCTGATCGCCTGCAACGATGGCGTGTTCAAACAACATCTCGATCGGTACAAATACCCTGATCGCCACGGTTCCGACCCGGCCGAGCATCGCGAGTGCTGTCTGCCGTTTCTGGCGGACCTCGAAGAGCGACTTGAGGCCGGTGGACAGCTAAGCGGCGCCGAAGCCGGCATGACCGACGCGGCGATCATGCCGTTCGTCCGGCAGTTCGCTGCGGTCGACCGGCAGTGGTTCGACGCCCTGCCGCTGCCTCGGCTGACGGCGTGGCTTGCCGGTCACCTCGCCTCCGATCTGTTCGACAGGGTCATGCGACGCGTTGCACCCTGGAACCCCGGGGACCCGCCCGTCTTCATCGACGGGTGAGCACGTTCCCCGTGCCGTCGTTCCCGACGTCGGGCGTCTACCGGAAACCGACCTGCGACAACCACGCCTCGCACAGCGTCGGCCAGACCGAGACCGGCAACCCTTCGGTATCCAAGGCGAAGCCATGCGGCGCGTCGGCGAAGACGTGGAGTTCGGCCGTGCCGCCGGCCGCGACAAGTGCGTCGTTCAGCCTATAGGCGTTGTCGACCGGAACCACGGCATCGGTCGCCGAATAGACGATGAACGCCGGCGGTGGGGCGGCCGTCATCTGCGCGTCAGGTTGCAGTCGATCGTACATCGCCTGCTTTTCCGGCGGCGCGAGCGGCGGCTTGTCCGCGACGATCGTCCGGCCCTTCGCGTTCGTCGAAATCGGCGCATAGCCGACGATCAGAACGTCCGGTCGGGTGTTTAGCGTGTCCGCCGGTGCCTGACGTTCGGACCATTCCGCCGGATAGTCCGCGACGAGACAGGCCGCGAGATGGCCGCCCGACGACAGGCCGACGACACCGACGCCCGCGCATGCCCGGTCGGCGCGGATCATCCGCATTGCCCGCCGCGCATCGTCGAGCGGCGCTGCGACGCCGGTCGCAGCCGTAGGGAAGCGATGGAGGAGGACGAAGGCGTGGTACCCGAGCGACGTCAGCCAGCGCGCCACGGCGACGCCTTCACGCCCGACCATCAGCGCGGTATAGCCACCGCCGCCCAGGATCAGCATCGCACGGCCATTCGGACGCTCCGGCTTGTAGCCGAGCAGCAGAGGGCGCGTCACATCGGCGACGACCGCGGCATCGGCGGTGGCGTTTGCGTCTGCGAACCGCACGGCGGCATCGATCGACCCATCGTCCCACAGCTGCTGCACGGAGTCGGCGAGGAGGATATTGCTCATAGGACCTGCTAGGCGAACCACAGGGAGGGCGCCACGCGGCGTGCCTAAAAAATCATTCGGCGTGGATCACCGACCGGCATTTCGCTTCGGCTGCGGACGGGGCCCGTGCGCGGCCCAGGCGCGCGTGGGCCGACCGCCCCGCGGAACCGCGACACCCACCACCACGTTCCCGCCAGCAGACTTTCATGATGACACGGGAGTTCACCATGGCCAAGCTACCCCTGATCGTGCTCGCCGCCGCCGGCGGTCTGGCACTCACTGCCTGCACCGATGGCTACGGCTATTCGGGCGTCTCGGTCGGCTATGGCGCGGGCTACGGCGGCTATTATGATGGTGGTTATTACGACGGCGGGTATGCCGCCTACGGCAACCCGTATTGGGGCTGGTACGGCGACTATTACTACCCCGGCACCGGCTATTACGTGTACGACCAATATCGCCGGCCATACCGGTGGGACGGTCGCCAGCAGGCCTATTGGGAGGGGCGCCGCCGCGACTGGCGGGGCGATCGGCGCGAGATTCGCGATAACTGGAACGACTATGCCCACGATCGCCGCGCCGACGACCGCGCCTATTGGCGCGACCGTCGCAGCGACTGGCAGGAATATCGCCGCGGCAATGCCTCTCCGCAGGAATATATGCGCGAGCGCCGCGAAGATCGGCGGGAATATCGCCGCGAATATCGCGACGACCGCCGCGAGTTGCGCCGCGAAAACCGGCGCGACCGACGGGATTGAGCGTCCAGTCTAGCGAAGCGCTCCCTCGACCGGCGCCAGTTTGCCGTCCTTGCCCGACGCCTGCGGCAGGCCGATGACGCGCCGGATCAACGCGTAGATGTCGACGTTGTCGAACAGCGGCAGGGTCTTTGCCCGCCGGAAAGCCGGGCCATTGGCGATGAACAGGGCGCGCATGTCGGGTGCGTCGTTGTCATAGCCGTGTTCGCCGCCGTCCGGTCGCGTGGGCGGCTTGGGCATGATGCGCCAGCCGGGATCGGCCAGGCAGAGCCATGCCGGGATGCGAGGGTTCGACCCATAGTGGAAGCGCGCCGGGATCTGCCCCTGCGGCCAGCACTGCACATGGTCGCGCGGACGCGACAGGCTTGCCGCCAGCGCATCCTCGCGACCGGGCAGGGGCTGGAAGCTGGCGAAGACTCCCGTTTCGACCGCGCGGCCGTCCGTTTCCGACGCCAGGTCGCTAAGCGGGATCACCTGATCTGCGGTGACGGGCGTCATGCCGTGGTCGGACAGGACGACGATGTTGGCCGGCTGTCCGAGCTTGGCCAGCTCGGTCGTCAGATAGCCGATCGCGCGATCGACCTTTGCCACCGCCGCGTTCGTCCGCGCATCGTCCGGTCCGTAGCGATGACCCGCGGTATCGACCTCCTCGAAATAGAGCGTCAGGAAGGTCGGCCGGGTCGCCTGCGGGCGGCGGAGCCAGTCGATGATCGTGTCGACCCGCTGCGATTCGTCGACCGCTTCGCCGTAAGGAATCCAGTCGTTCGGGCGCGCCCCGCCCAGAACGTCGTTCGGCCATTCGTCCTCGCGCGCGCCGCCATAGGCGACCGACGCGCCGGGCCAGAACATCGCGGCGCTGCGGATGCCCGCGGCCTCGGCATCGACCCACAAGGGGGGCGCGGCATTCCACCACCAGGGATCGTCGGTCGCCATGCTGAACTTCGCCCGCTTGCCGGCGGGGTCTTCCATATTGTTCGATACGATTCCGTTGCGGTCGGGGCGCAGGCCGGTGACGATCGCCCAATGATTGGGGAAGGTCTTGGACGGAAAGGACGGTCGCATAGCGGCGCGCACGCCGCCGGCCGCCAGGCGCGAGAGGTCGGGCGTAATCCCGCGATCGAGATAGTCGGGGCGGAAGCCGTCGATCGATATCAGAATCGTGACCGGCGCGCGGGCTACCTGCGGGGTGGCAGGCGGTGATACGGCGACACCGGCCGCGGGCGGCGTGACGGCGCAGGCGCCGAGCGAGAGGGCGGCCAGACAGGCGAGTGGGACCAAGATACGCATCCCGGCCTTGTGCCTCAGACTCGTGACAATCTCCAGACGGCCAGCGCCATCGGTACGATCGGTCAGCGGTTGAACATCGTCGCCCGTTCGGGGTCCCATGCCGCCGGGATCATCATCAGCGCGACACCGGGCGCATCGAAGATGCGCGGACGGGCGGGGAGACCGGGCTGCTTCCGCTCGGCCGATTTGCGCGGCATTGCGGCGCGCGGGCTGTTTTCGGCGCGCGGAGCGCTGTCGGCGGTCTGAGGCGACGGCGACGGGTCGGCCGCCTGCACCGCGGGCGCGGCGAGCAGGGCGGCAGCGGCGAGCAGTGGGCGAAGCGTCATAGCCGAATCGTACACCTTTGCTCTCCCCGTCGCAAGATCATCGGTTCGTCGCATCCGCGATGACCGCGGTCAATCCGAACCGATCACCTGACTGGCTATCAAACGTTGAAGCGGAACAGCATCACGTCGCCGTCCTTGACGACATAATCCTTGCCTTCCGAGCGCAGCTTGCCGTTGTCACGCGCGCCCGCTTCGCCCTTGAACTGGACATAGTCGTCGAACGCGATCGTTTCGGCGCGGATGAAGCCGCGTTCGAAGTCGGTGTGGATCTCACCTGCCGCCTGCGGGGCCTTGGCGCCGACGTGCGTCGTCCAGGCACGCGCTTCCTTGGGACCGACCGTGAAGAAGGTCAGCAGGTTGAGCAGGTCGTATCCGGCGCGGATGACGCGGGTCAGGCCGGTTTCCTCCAGTCCCAGCTCGGCCAGGAATTCGGCGCGGTCCTCGACCGGCATGGTCGCGATGTCGGCCTCGATCGCGGCCGACACGACGACGGCCTGCGCCCCCTCGGACGCGGCCTTTTCGAACACCTTGGCGGACAGCGCGTTGCCGTTCGCGGCGTCCTCTTCGTTGACGTTGCAGACGTAGAGCACCGGCTTGGCGGTGATCAGCTGCGACTGCGCGAAGACGCGCTCTTCCTCGACGTCCTTGGGCTTGGTCAACCGTGCGGGCTTGCCGTCGCGCAGCAGGTCGAGCGCCTGGCCGAGCACGGACGCGGCGACCTTCGCCTCCTTGTCGCCCTGCGTCGCCTTCTTGGCGAGGTTCGGCACGCGCTTTTCGAGGCTTTCCAGATCGGCGAGCATCAGCTCGGTCTCGACCGTCTCGGCATCCGCGATCGGATCGACCTTGTTGTCGACGTGCTGGATGTCGTCGTTCTCGAAGCAGCGCAGGACGTGGACGATCGCGTCGACTTCGCGGATGTTGCCGAGGAACTGATTGCCCAGGCCCTCGCCCTTCGACGCGCCGCGGACCAGGCCGGCGATGTCGACGAAGCCCAGCTGCGTCTCGATGATCTTGGCGGAGCCGGCGATCTCGGCGAGCTTCGACAGCCGCGGATCGGGGACGGCGACGTTGCCGACGTTCGGCTCGATCGTGCAGAACGGATAGTTGGCGGCCTGCGCGGCAGCCGTTTCGGTGAGCGCGTTGAAGAGCGTCGACTTGCCGACGTTCGGCAGGCCGACGATGCCGCAGCGGAAACCCATGTCTAAAAAACCTATCGGAAAAGCGTTTTCAGCCGGTGCCGATAGGGGAAGGGCGGCGCAATTGCCACCCCAAGCGACGCGTCAGACGTAGCCGAGCGCCGAACCCGCGGCATAGCTGGTCAGCAGGATCGCCGAAGCGCTCAGGAGCCCGACCAAGGCATAGCCGGCGTGGACGAGCATCGGGTGATGCGGGCGGCGCTGGCGGTGGTTCCGCTCGACGCCCGTCATCACGAAGCTGAGCAGCAAGCTGCACGAAAAGGCCATGACTTCCAGCATGATATTCCCTCAGTGACGAACGGATCGACACCAGGCCCCCCGCCCGGTCGGATCGTGCTGACGCAAGGCGCGCCGGTCGGCAATCGCTTTGCTTCGCACCTGCGGAAAAACGCGACGAGTTGAGTGGAACCTTTTTCGATTCGCCGCATCGTACTGCCAGGCAACACTGGCAGATCGTGGTTAACGATAGTTGAAGCTGATCGAAATCCGGTCCTGTTTGGCCGCGTTCGGCATCACTTCATGCCGCAGCCAGCTTTCCCAAAGGAAGACGCTGCCGACCTGCGGTTCGGCATAGACGAAGGTGTCGGGGCGCGCCGGGGCGGCCATCAGCATCGGCAGGCGGGGGTCCTCCAGCTTCAGCGCGCCCGATCCCGGTGGGACCGCTACATAGACCGTGCCCGAGACGACGCTGTGCGGGTGGATGTGGCCGCTATGCGTGCCGCCGGGCTTCAGGACGTTGACCCACAGGCTGTCGAGCTTCAGCTTCTTGCCAAGCTCGAAGCCGCATTCCTTGGCGAAGGCGGCGACATGGCGGTTGAGTAGGCGGACGAGGTCTTCGAACCGCGGGTCACGCAAGGGTAGGTCGTCGAGCGAGGCGTAACTCGTGTAACCGCGATAGCCATGCTGTTTCGACCATGCGCGACCGGCGCGGTCCTCGCTGGCCAGGTCGCGGCATGCGTCGGCAAGCTCGTCGACGAGGGTGGTGTCGCCAAGATCGGCTTCGTAGAACTGGGTGGGGAATAGCAGGCGCGTCGGCATGTCAGGGCTTTGCGAGACGACGGTCGGCGCGGCAAGCCTTGAGCGGGCGCTGCTGTGCGGACAGGACGCGCGTCACCCGCTTCGACCGGCGATCGACCTGCATCGTCAGGCATGCGCAGCCATAGCCGTAGGAACCGTTGGTCCGCACCCATTCGCGCTCGGTCAGGTCGGGCAGGGTGTCGAGCCCAGGCGCCTGATACCCGCCCTGCGCGCCGAGCAGCCATTCGCCGGCCCGGTCGGTGATCCACCAGTTGCCGGGCGTCGGATTGGCGATCCAGCCGCAGCGCTTGGCCGGTGCATCAGCAGCGGCAGCAAGGAGCAGCAGCGTGATCACGGGCGCATCCTGAGTGCGACGTCGTTCATGAAACGCACGTCGTCGCCTTTGGCCAGCCAATCGGCCTCCGCCGCGATCGCGCCGAGCAGGTCGCTGAGCGGCTCGACTTCGGTCTTGTGCCAATTGGAAAGTACATGGCCGGTCACGCGGTCCTTGTGGCCCGGATGCCCGATGCCGATCCGCACGCGGCGGAAGTCCGGGCCGATGTGCTGGACGATGGATTTCAGGCCGTTCTGGCCTGCGGTGCCGCCGCCGCTCTTAACCTTGAGCGTGAGGGGCGCGATGTCGAGCTCGTCGTGGAAGACGGTGATGTCGGCGGCTGCGATCTTGAAGAAGTCGAGCCCCGCGCGCACGGACCGGCCGCTTTCGTTCATGTAGGTGCCGGGCTTGAGGATGACGACCTTGTCACCCCCGACGCGCCCCTCCTGCGTCCAGCCCTGGAAAGCCTTCTTGGGTGCGGAAAAGCCGTGGACTTCGGCGATCGCATCGACTGCCTGGAAACCGGCATTGTGCCGGTTGAGGGCATATTCGGGGCCCGGATTGCCCAGGCCGACCCAGAGTTGCATCGCGTAACCTCCCTCTCCCCCTTGGGGGAGAGGGCCGGGGAGAGGGGCGGTGTCTCATCGAGACCTGTCGCCCGCGGCACTGCCCCTCTCCCAACCCTCTCCCCTGAAGGGGAGAGGGCTTCACATGGCTTACTCGCCCTTGGCTTCGCCGTCGGCGTCGCCTTCGGCCGCATCGCCTTCGGCGGCGTCGGCTTCAGCGGCTTCCGCCTGCTGCTCGGCAGCGGCTTCGGCGGCCAGCGCATCGGCTTCAGCAAGCGATTCCTGGACATCGGCCTTCATCGCCGACGGGGCGATGACAGTGGCGATGGTGAAGTCGCGGTCGTCGATCGTCGGTTCGGTGCCCTTGGGCAGCGTGACGTTCGAGATGTGGATGGTGTCGCCGACTTCGAGCCCGGCGAGCGAGATCGTCACTTCGCTGGGGATTTCGGCGGCATCGCAGACCAGTTCCAGCTCGTGACGGACGATGTTCAGCACACCGCCCTTCTTGATGCCGGGGGCTTCGTCCTCACCGGTGAACACGATCGGCACCGCGACGGTGACGGTCGAATGCTCGGCGATCCGCAGGAAGTCGACGTGGAGCGGGCGATCGGTGACGACGTCGAAGCTGACGTCCTTCGGCAGGGTGCGCACGGCCTTGCCGCCAGCGTTCACCATCACGACCGAATTCATGAAATGGCCCGTGTTGAGCAGCTTCATGAGCTCACGCTCGTTGACGCTGATGCTCTGGGGATCCTGCTTCAGGCCGTAGATCACGGCGGGGACGCGGCCTTCGCGACGCAGTGCCCGGGAGGCTCCCTTGCCAGCCCGGTCACGCGCCTCGGCCGACAGGTTAAGCGTGTCGCTCATTGTCGTATTTCCGATTCGCTAGATGCTAATGTTCGTTTGCCCCGGCAGGCCTCCAGGGATGACCCTGCTGCGGCAAGCGGGCGCCCATAGCGGGGGTGGGGGTGAAAAGCAATCGGCGGGTGCGTCGCGGGGCTCAGCCCGCCGCCTTGCTTCCCGTGTTGACCCCCATCGACTGCAGGTACTTCTTCACGTTGCGTGCCGCCTGGCGCAGCCGCTGTTCGTTTTCGACCAGCGCGATGCGGACATAGCCTTCGCCATCCTCGCCATAGCCGACGCCCGGCGCCACCGCGACCTTGGCGTGCGTCAGCAACTGCTTTGAGAATTCCAGGCTGCCCATGTCCTTCAGCGCCGGGGGGAGCGGTGCCCAGGCGAACATCGATGCCTTCGGTGCAGGGATGTCCCAGCCGGCACGGCCGAAGCTTTCGACCAGCACGTCGCGGCGCTTGTGATACAGTTCGCGGTTCTTGGCGACGATATCCTGCGGGCCGTTGAGCGCGGCGCAGGCCGCCGCCTGGATCGGCGTGAAGGCACCGTAGTCAAGGTACGACTTCACCCGCGTCAGCGCCGCGATCAGCTGCTTGTTGCCGACCGCGAAGCCGATGCGCCAGCCGGCCATCGAATAGGTTTTCGATAATGAGGTGAACTCGACCGCGACGTCCTTCGCGCCCGGCACCTGCAGGATCGAGGGCGTCGGGTTACCGTCGTAGTAAAGCTCCGAATAGGCGAGATCGCTGAGGATCCAGACCTTGTTCTCCTTCGCCCAGGCGACTAGCCGTTCGTAGAAGGCGAGGTCGACCGTCTCCGCCGTCGGGTTGGACGGATAGCCGCAGACGAGCACGCTGGGGCGCGGTACGGTGAACGCCATCGCGCGGTCGAGCGCTTCCCAATAGCGTTCGTCCGGGGTCGTGGGCACGCTGCGTATCGTAGCGCCGGCGATGATGAAGCCGAACATGTGGATCGGGTAGCTGGGGTTGGGCGCCAGCACGACGTCGCCCGGCGCGGTGATCGCGGTGGCCAAGCTGGCGAGGCCTTCCTTCGAGCCCATCGTCACGACGACTTCGGTTTCGGTATCGAGCTCGACGCCGAAGCGGCGGCCGTAATAGTTCGCCTGGGCGCGGCGGAGCCCTGGAATGCCCTTCGACTGCGAATAGCCGTGGGCGTCGGGCTTCATCGCGACTTCGCACAGTTTCTCCAGCACATGCGCCGGCGGCGGCAGGTCGGGATTGCCCATGCCGAGGTCGATGATGTCCTCACCCCCCGCACGCGCCGCGGCCCGCATCGCGTTGACTTCGGCGATGACATAGGGGGGCAGGCGCTTCATGCGGTAGAATTCTTCGGACATCGGTCTCCCTTTCGGTTGCGGCCGCTTCCTACGCCATTCGAACGCATCCGGGAATGACGTGCGTGCACGGACGCGTTAGAAAGCCTCTACACACGGAGAGGACGCCATGCCCGACACGACCCAGCCCACCATGCCGAGCTTGGCCGACATGCAGCATTGGACGTGGGTGCTGGGCCGTGCGCAGCAGATGATGCTGGAGGCGGGCATCGATGCGGTGCAGGCGGCGCCCAAGATCACGACGCCCG
Source organism: uncultured Sphingomonas sp. (assembly GCA_913776045.1). Lineage (GTDB taxonomy): Bacteria > Pseudomonadota > Alphaproteobacteria > Sphingomonadales > Sphingomonadaceae > Sphingomonas. The sequence continues at coordinate 11,957 of CAJYOI010000032.1, read as the reverse complement.
CCATCCCCACGATGACGATCGACCCTGCGCAGATGATGCAGGCGTCAACCGATTTCTGGACCGATACGATGAAGCTGTGGCAGCGCTTCCTCGATCCCGCTGCCGCCGAGCCGTTTCAGGAAACGCCCGAGCAGGCGCGCGACAAACGATTCAAGGCACCCGAGTGGCGCGAACAGCCGGTGTTCGACTTCCTGCGCCAGAGCTATCTGACCATCGCCGACCATCTGCTGAAGACTGTCGATCAGGTCGAGGGGATCGACGACGCGCAGCGCGAGCGGCTGCGCTTCGCGACCAAGGGCTTCGTCGATGCGATGAGCCCGTCCAATTTCGCCGCGACCAACCCGCAGGTCATCGCCAAGGCGATTGAGACGAAGGGTGAAAGCCTGCTGAAGGGCCTGCAGAACATGCTGGCCGACATTCAGCGCGGGCAACTGACCCATACCGATGCGGACGCGTTCCAGGTCGGGCGCAACATCGCGACCACCCCCGGAAAAGTCGTTCACCGCACCCGGCTGTACGAGCTGATCCATTATACGCCGACGACCGAGAAGGTGCTGGAGACGCCGCTGGTCATCTTCCCGCCGTGGATCAACCGCTTCTACATCCTCGACCTGACGCCCGAGAAAAGCTTTATCGCCTGGGCGGTGGCGCAGGGGCTGTCGGTGTTCGTCGTGTCGTGGAAGTCGGCCGACGCGTCCCTCGCCGACGTGAAGTGGGACGACTACGTCGCCGCGCAGCTGGATGCGATCGACACGATCCGCGACCTTCTCGAGGTGCCGTCGGTCCATACGATCGGCTATTGCGTGGCCGGCACGACGCTAGCCGCGACGCTGGCGGTGCTGGCAGCGCGGGGCGAGGCGGAGAAGGCGGCGAGTGCGACCTTCTTCACCGCGCAGGTCGACTTCGCAAGTGCGGGCGAGCTGCAGCATTTCGTCGATGACGAACAACTGGCGATGATCAGGGGACTCGCGACCGACGGCTATCTCGACGGACGCTACATGGCGGCGACGTTCAACCTGCTGCGCGGCCGTGATCTCATCTGGAATTACGTCAGCAACAATTACCTGATGGGGCAGGATTATGCGCCGTTCGACCTGCTGCACTGGAACGGCGACGTCACCAACCTGCCATCTGGCTGGCACCAGAGCTATCTGACCGACCTGTACCGCGACAACCGGCTGGTCGTGCCCGGATCGCTGAGCGTGCTGGGCGTGCCGCTGGACCTGACGACGGTGACGACGCCGACCTATGTCCAGGCGGGGCGCGAGGACCATATCGCGCCGGCCGAGAGCGTGTGGAAGATCACGCATCACTTCGCCGGACCACTGAAGTTCGTGCTGGCCGGATCGGGCCATATCGCCGGCGTGGTCAATCCGCCGGTGGCGGGGAAATACCAGTATTGGACCAACGACGCGACAGTCGACACGCTCGCCGACTTCGTCGCCGGGGCCAAGGAAACCAAGGGCAGCTGGTGGCCCGACTGGATCGACTGGATTCGCGCGCAAGGCGACGCGATGGTCAAGGCGAAGGGTGCGCGGGTGCCGGGCAAGGGCAAGCTGGCGGCGATCGCCGACGCACCCGGGGAGTATGTCCGCGCGCGCTGACCCAGGCACTGCGACTGCAGCCAAATCGACTCATGTTGCAGTGCACAAAATCTGCTTGCAAAACATTTGGCACTTCCTTATTTGTGCACCGCAACAATGTGAGTGCATGTGATGGCGAGCAAGACTCCAAAGACCGCGCGCCCCGCACCCAAGGTGACGGGCGACGTCGCGAAAGCGGCTGCCGATACCGTTTCGACCGCGGCCAACGCGCAGACCCAAGTCGCGAAGACAGTGATCGAGGCGGTGGTCAAGGCTCCTGCCGCAACGATCCCGGCGGCGATCGCCGCCCCGACCAAGCCAGCGGCGCCCAAGCCGATCGCGAAGGCGGTCGCTGCTCCGGCTACGACGGTGAAGGCCGCCGTGAAGCCGATCGCCTCCGCCACTGCGCCGGTCGTCGCCAAGGCGGTCGAGGCGGTCGCCGCGGCACCTAAGACAATCCAACAGGCGGTGGAAACCGTCGTTTCCGCGACCCCCAAGGTCGCTCCTACCGTAGAGAAGGACGTGACTAAAATGGCTACCCAGTTCGAAACCCCGAAGATGTTCACCGACGTCAGCGATCGCGCGAAGGCGATGTTCTCGAAGAGCCAGTCGGCCGTCGCCGACATGGGCGAATTCGGCAAGGGCAACGTCGAAGCGATGGTCGAATCGGGCAAGATCGCGGCCAAGGGCCTCGAGACGCTCGGCCAGGACGCCGCCGACTACACCCGTCGTTCGTTCGAGAGCATGACGGCGGCTTTGAAGAACATGGCATCGGTCAAGTCGCCGACCGAATTCTTCCAGCTGCAGAGCGAATTCGTGCGCTCGGCGTTCGACCAGGCGGTCGCCCAGTCGTCGAAGACGACCGAAGCGATGATCAAGCTGTCGAGCGACGCCGCCCAGCCGCTGTCGAACCGCTTCGCGGTTGCGGTCGAGAAGGTGAAGACCGCCGCGTAACTGTGAGCGGTGCCTTTGCCGGCACATGATGAAGAGGGGCGGTTGCCACGCGGCGGCCGCCCCTTTTTCATGCCCGCTGACCGCGGGGCGGGGTTGTCCGGCGGCGACCGCGCGCATATTTTACCGCGCGTGACGACTATCCTTTCCCCCATTGCCGCCTCTGGCCAACGCTCCGATGACGACGACGGCGGCATCAATACCGGCGTCGCGACCAAGACCCGCGCTAAGACCAAGAAGCCCACGCCCTACCGCGTGCTGATGCTGAACGACGACTACACGCCGATGGAATTCGTCGTGCTGGTCCTGCAGCGCTTCTTCCGCATGGACATGGAGCAGGCGACGCAGGTGATGCTGCACGTCCATCAGAAGGGCGTCGGCGTGTGCGGGACGTTCAGTTACGAAGTCGCGGAGACGAAGGTCGGCCAGGTGATGGACTTCGCGCGGCAGAACCAGCACCCGTTGCAGTGTACGTTGGAGAAGGCTTGATCGGGGCAGCGGATTAGCGACGTTCATCCGCGTCGCGGCCCCGGATCACGGTCGACGGGTTGCAAGCCCGACCGACGACGCGGCTTTGCCGCGGCAATGGCTTAGCCACGATTTATCGGCTTGCCTCGCGCAAATCTCGTCAACCACCGTCATACTCGCGGAGGCGGGCATACAGTCCGGCTGGCTCTGGTGACTTTCACCGAGTTCGGCGAATGTGGATTCCCGCCTTCGGGAGATTGGCGAAATATGGCGCCGGGCGCCTTCCTACCGGAAACTATGCCGCGCCATTGCCGCGACCATCGCCACCGCGATCACCGCCCCCGCCACACCGCCAATCAAGGCGTACGTCCAAGGATTCGGTGACTGGAACACCTTCACCTGCAACAGCCACGGAAAGTAATCCGCCTTGTCGGTCCGCGTAATCATCGCCGACAGCGCGACGAGCACGCCGGCGATCCCAATGCCCAGCGGCACGACGAAGCTGGCGAAGCGCAGCGCAGTCCACAGCAGGATCACGCTGAACGCGGCGCTGGCGACGAGCATCGCCGCCGTGCGATCCAGCACCATGTCCCACGGAATCGCACCTAACGGCATCGCCCCGCGGATCGTGCCTGCCAGCGCCGCTGCGCCGGTCGCGAAGGCGAGCATCAGCGCCGTCATGCCGATGATGACGCCGAGTGTGACGATCAACTTGGCCGCGAACAGCTGCCAGCGGCGGATCGGCAGGGCGAGCAGATGGTCCCAGCCGCGCGATCGGTGCTCGATCTGCCCGACCAGCGCGACGAAGGCGGCGATCGTCATCGGCATCAGGAACAGCGACCAGACCGGCAGCGCGAAGCTGAGGTAGACGCTGTTCCACGTCGGCGTCCGCTTGCTGCCGAGCATGCCGAGCAGCACCAGGAGGGCGGGAAAGGCCGGGGCGGCGACCGCCAGTAGCAGCGCCAGCGACCCGCGCAGCTTCGTTACTTCGGCGCGGATAAGCGCGATCACTATGCTTCCCCCAGTGCGACGGTGTCGCGGTACAGTCCTTCCAGCGAGCGCGTTTCGGGCACTGCGCTGAACACGGCGATCCCGGCGTCGATCAGATGACGCAGCGCCGCGGCGGTGGCCGTGCGCATCGCGTCGGGATCGCCGGCGAGTACCAGCGCCTCGCCGGCGATCGTCGCGTCGAGCCCGGCGGCCGTCAGCACGCCCGCGCCGCGGTGCGCATCGTCGAGCGCGATCCGTACCGTCTGCGCCGTGCCGATCAATGCGCGGACCTCGCCCTGCAGCACCAGCCGCCCGTCGCGCATCATGCCCATGTGCGTCGCCATCTGCTCGACTTCGCTCAGCAGATGGCTGGATACGAAGACGGTGCAGCCGGTCGCCTGCGGCAGGTCGCGGATCAGGTCGCGCATCGCGATGATGCCATCGGGGTCGAGGCCGTTGGTCGGTTCGTCGAGCAGCAGCAGCCGAGGATTGCCGAGCAGCGCGCGCGCCAGCGCCAGCCGCTGCTTCATGCCGAGCGAATAGGTGCCCGCCCGCCGACGCGCCGCATCGGTCAGGTCGACGATCTCGAGGACGCGGTCGACCTCGCTGGCGGGCAGATCGCGCAGGCGGCGCGTGAGGTCGAGGTTGGTGCGTCCGCTCAGGTGGTCGTAGAGGCCCGGCGTCTCGATAAACGCACCGATCTGCGCCAGTGCCGCGCGCGCGTCGCCGGGCATTGCGTGCCCCAGCAAACGCACCTCGCCCGCGTCGCGCCGCATCAGACCGAGTAGCAGTCGCATCGCCGTGGTCTTGCCCGCGCCGTTGGGGCCAAGGAAGCCGTAGACCGACCCGGTCGGCACCGCGAGCGCGACTTCGTCGACGACGCGGCGCCCGCCGAGCGTCTTGGTCAGGCCGGTCGTTTCGATGGCGTTCACGGGTAAAATTCCGATATACTACCGTCATGCCGGATCAAGTCCGGCATGACGAAGATGCAATGGACGCCCGCTCGGCTTATCGCGCCGCCGCTACCGCGTAGAGCGCGATCGCCGCAGCGTTCGACACGTTCAGGCTTTCGACCTTGTCCGAGATCGGCAGCCGTGCCAGCAGATCGCAATGCGCCTCGACGTTCTGGCGCATGCCTTCGCCTTCGGACCCGAGCACCAGCGCGACTTTCTGCTTCCCCAGCGCTTCGCCGAGCGTCACGGTGCCGGCGCCGGTCAGGCCGATGCGCCAATATCCCGCCTCCGCCATCTCCTCGAGCGCACGCGACAGGTTGACGACGCGAACCCAGGGCACCGTCTCCAGGGTGCCCGACGCCGAGCGCGCGAGCGCGCCCGATTCGGGCGGGGCGTGGCGATCCTGCGTGACGATGCCCAGCGCATCGAATGCGGCCGCCGACCGTAGGACGGCCCCGACATTGTGCGGGTCCGTCACCTGGTCGAGCACGATGATCGGTCGGTCGTCGGCCCGTCCCTGCGCGAGCAGATCGCCAAGCCAGATGTCCTCCAGCGGATCGACCTCCGCCACCAGCCCTTGGTGCGGCGCGTCGCTGGGCACCAGCCGCGCGAGATCCTGCGCGTCCGCGATCAGCAGCGGGATCGAGGGGTCGGGCTTACCGAGCAAGCCGACGCTATCGGGCGTCGCCCAGATCTTGCGGATGCGGCGTTCGGGGTTGGCGAGCGCCGCCAGCACCGGGTGGCGCCCCCAAAAGCGGGGACGCGACGAGGCGGCGGACTTACCGGGGCGATGCCCGGTCTTGGGCGGACGGCGGCTCACCGGTCTTCGTCCGGATCGGCGTAGGCGAACGGATCGGTGACCTTGGGCTGCTGCGGCAGAGGCCCACGCGGCAGCGGCTTGTCGGCGTTCGCCGCTTGAAGCAGCATGCCCGCCAGCACGATCGAGCCCTGGCGCATATCGTCACCCTTCAGCTTGTCGAACGTGTCGGCGCTGGAATGGTGGGTGCGCGATTCGTAATCGAGCGGATCCTGGATGAACTGGAAGCCCGGCACCGCGACTTGCTGCATGAACACATGGTCGGTGCCGCCGGTGCGCGAAATCACGACGTCCTTCGCACCCATCGACGCAAACGGGCTCAGCCATTCGCGCAGGATCGGCGCCGCGGCGATATTCTGTTCGGCATAGATGCCGCGCAGCTTGCCGCCGCCGTTGTCGATGTTGAAGTACGCTGCAAGGTCGTTGTAGCCCGGCTGCGGCGTGACCGGCCAGCGGTTGCCCCAGCCCATGTAGCGGTTGAGCCCGGTCTGGGTGTTCGCGCCCGTCCCGCGCGTCGCCAGATGCTTTTCGACATAGGCCAGGCTGCCCAAGATGCCCTGTTCCTCGCCCGCCCACAAAGCGAAGCGGATGGTGCGCTTGGGGCGAACGCCCATCTTCGACAGGATGCGCGCGGCCTCCATGACCATCATCACGCCCGCGCCGTCGTCGGTCGCGCCGTCACCCGCGACCCAGCTGTCGAGATGCCCGCCGGCCATGACATAGCCCGCCTTCGGGTCGGTGCCGGGGATTTCGGCGATGATGTTGTAGGCTTGTGCGTCGCTGTCGTCGAAACGAACGTCGCTGTTGACCTCCAGCACCGGCGCCGGGCCGACCTTCGCGATGCGGGCGAGGCGCCGATAATCTTCCGCAGCGATCTGGATACCGGGGATCGGCGAGGTGTCGCCGATGCCGAACAGATAGCCTTCGCCGTGGACCAGCATGCCGTCGCGGTAGCTTTCGGTGGCATAGGCGACCGCGCCTTCGGCCTTCAGGAAAGCGACCAGCTTCTTCATATAGTCGTTGCGCTTCAGTCGGCGCTCCGCCGCCTCGGGGTCGTAGCGCGGCTGGCGGAACGTATCGAGCTTCGCGATCTGGTCGCCGGTCAGCCGCTCGAACGGCGCATCGGTTTCCTCCGATCCATTGGTCGGGCGAGAGATCATGACGATCTTGCCGGCAAGCTTGCCGCGCCACTTGTCGAAATGCCGCTCGGCGCTGATCGGCGCGACGATGACCGGGGCGGTGATCGTACCGTTGGTGCCCGGCGTCCAGGCGATCGGAATCGCGGTCAGCTGGATCGGGCGGGGGGAGATCATGCGGACGCTGGAGCGTTCGATCGACCAGCCGCGGCCGAAATCGAACCCTTCCTTGTGCACGTTCTTCAGGCCCCAGTCGCGGAACTTGTCCATCGTCCAGGCTTCGGCCTTACGCATGCCCGGCGAATTGGTCAGCCGCGGGCCGATCATGTCCATGAGGTACTGGCTGTTGACCATCACTTCGGACTGGTTGGTGCCTTCGTCGATGATCCGCGCAATGACGGTACGATCGACCGTCTGCGCCGCGGCAGGCAGCGCGGCGACGAGCGACGTTGTGGCGGCAAGCGCGAATGCTAGGCGGCGCATAATCTTTCCCCCTGGTCGAAAAAATTCGATCGCCCCCTGCTATGCGGGCGTTGTGCGGGTGGCAAGGCAACTCGCAACGCATAAAGGTGCGTTGACAGCACGCATCCGCTTCGGCATTGGGCGCCCTCGCTTCACCACGAGCGACCGTCCTTCGGGGCGCAGACCTGATGGACAGGTGGCCGAGTGGTTAAAGGCAGCAGACTGTAAATCTGCCCGGGTTTCCCGTACGCTGGTTCGAATCCAGCCCTGTCCACCACTTCCCTTCACAGCGTCGGATCAACGGCTCGCCGAACGTGGGCTTGTCGCGCGTGGTCTGCGCGAATAGTGTTATGTTGCATCATAACGTAAAAGAGCCGTCATGTCGCCTCTGCTTGCCGCGTCCTGGTCGTCGTCGTCTTCGACAGCCGTTTTCCCGAACGATGACCGTCCTGACCATGTGGTGACGGCGGACACGATCGATGATCTGGCGGCGATCCTTGGCACCGGCGTCAACCTGGCCATCTGTCCGCGGGTGAAAGAGGTGCGAGTGCCCGCCGAGCGCGCGCTGGCGTCGGTCGACGATGTCGCCTTCACGGCAGCAGTCGGGTCTGTCGGCCCGCACATTCTCGAGGCGCTCTTCGTGGCAGGGTACGAACCAGCCGTCATTCCCACGATCGCCGCGGACGTCGCGCAATTGGCGTCCTGTCTGGGCAGAATCGGCGACTGCGCCTCGGTCGATATTCGGCTGGATGTCATCGAGACCGACGCATGTCGAAAATTCCATGCCGATTTCGTCAGCGTGCGACTGATCTGCACCTACGTCGGCGCCGGCACGCAGTGGCTGTCGAACGACGCCGCCGCGCGGTTGCGGGCGGGAGCCGACATCGGCGCACTGCCGATCCGCCAACTAGCGACCGGCGACGTCGCGTTGTTCAAGGGGCGTCGGTGGGCCGATGACGGAGCGATCGTTCATCGCTCGCCACCGATCGCAGGGACCGGCGCGCGGCGGCTTGTGCTGGTGATCGACCCGGCGCGCGAGGCTCAGGCGGCCGACTTCGACCGCGCGTAGTCCTGCGTGCCGATAGTCACCGCATGATCGTCCGCCAGAACCGCATCGACGGGGATCGCGGGTGTGCCGACGATGTCTGCGTACAGCGGCGCGAAATCGGTTTCGACCGTTTGTTGGAGTAGGTCGTCGAAGCTGTCGATGACGAAATAGGTCTGCTGGAAATCATCGATTCGGTAATCGGTCTGCATCACCCGCTTCATGTCGAAGCCGAGGCGGTTGGGGCTGGGATCCTCCAGCGCGAATTTCGATTCGGAGAAGCTGGAGACGATGCCGGCGCCATAGATGCGCAGCCCCTCGGGTTCCGCGACCAGGCCGAACTCGACCGTGTACCAGTAGAGGCGGGCGAGTTGCTTCAGCGCGCCCAGTTCCAGCGCGCGCAGGCCGCCGCGGCCATAGGCGGCGAGGTAATCGGCGAACACCGGGTCGGCGAGCATCGGGACGTGGCCGAACACGTCGTGGAAGACGTCGGGTTCCTGGAGATAATCGAGCTGGTCGGGACGGCGGATGAAGTTGCCGGCGACGAAGCGGCGGTTGGCCATATGGTCGAAGAAGACGTCGTCCGGAACCAGGCCGGGGACGGCGACGACGCTCCAGCCGGTCAGCCTGGTCAGCCGCTCGCTCAGCTCCTCGAAATCTGGGATGCCGGGCTTCGACAGCTTGAGCACGTCGAGCCCGCGCAGATACGCCTCCGACGCGCGGCCCGGCAGCAGTTTCACCTGGCGCGCGAACAGCGTATCCCAGGTGGCATGCTCTTGCGGCGTATAGTGCGACCAGTCCTGCGGGATCGTCCAGTCGGCGTTGGCGCCCTCCGGCGGGGCAGCGAGTACGTGCGTGTCGTCGGCCATGGCCAGGGATTAGCATAGTTGCAAATGATACGATACCGCGCGTTTCGCTGGCTGCTTGCGCTGCCGCTGATCGTGGTGGCGCTCTGGGCGACGGCCGCGGCGATCGGCGGGATGTGGCCCGTCAATCGCGACTGGCAGCCGGCGGGGGCGGGCATTCGCATCTATGTGATCGACAACGGCATTCATACCGGCATCGTCGTGCCGGCGGCGGGGTGGGGCGATATCGTCCGAACACAGGATTTTCGCGACCCGCGTTATGCCGCGCATCGCTGGCGCAGTTTCGGCTGGGGCGACCGCGCCTTCTATGTCGAAACGCCGACGTGGAGAGATGTGCGGCCGATGACTGTGCTGGGCGCGGCGTTCGGCAGCGTTCGGACGGTCATGCACGTCGATGCCATTCCAGAGCCTCGGCTAGGGCCGGATGTGCGATCGGTCATCCTGCGGCCGGACGAATTCGCGCGGCTGACGGCGTTCATCCGTGCGGGCTTCGCGGGCGGCGCGCCGATCTATGGCTATGGCCCGGACGACGTCTTCTACCCGGCGCGGGGGACGTACAGCGCACTGCGCACGTGTAATGCCTGGACGGGCGACGCGCTGCGGCACACCGGTATCCGCGTCGGGGCATGGACGCCAACCTCGGGCAGCGTCATGCGTTGGTTGCCGCGATGACCGCCCGCATCCCACCGCCACCGCTCAGTCTGACCCTGCGCGAATGGCCACGCGCGGCGGTGACGGTCGCGCGGCTGGCATGGCGCTGGCGGGGGCTCGGCGTAGGGCAGGGCGGCGACGGGCGGCCGGTGATGGTCCTGCCCGGGCTGTTCAACTCCGACCGGTCGAACGTCGCGCTGCGCGGATTTCTGCGACGGATCGGCTATGACGCGCGCGGTTGGGGGCTGGGGCGCAACCTCGGCACGCGGACGATCGGGGCGGAGGCCGACCGCCTGATCGCGCGGGTCGAGGCCTTCGCTGCGGAGGCGGCCCAGCCGGTGACGCTGATCGGTGTGTCGCTGGGCGGCATCATGGCGCGGCTGGTCGCGCATCGCCGGTCCGATCTGGTGCGGGAAGTCATCACGATCAGCTCGCCCTATGCCGGCCACCCCCATGCGACGCGGGTGTGGCGCGCGTTCGAACTGTTTACCGGCGAGCGGGTCGACGATCCGCACGTCTCCGAGTTGGCGGCGGAGATCGTTCGGCCGTTGCCCGTGAAGGCGACGGCGATCTGGAGCGCGTCGGACGGCCTGGTCGCCGGCGCCGCTTGCCGGGGCGGAGACTGCGCCGCGATCGAGGTCAGCAGCGGGCATCTGGGCGTGCAGCTGCATCCGGACGTGCTGGTGGCGGTAGGGGGGATCTTAGCGAGGTCCACCTAGCGGCGCGGACGACATCCTGTGCCGCCTTGGGCGCCCAAGGCGCGGGAGCGCGGCGGGCTTTACCGAACCTTCCGGTCGTGTGCCGCGACATAGCCGTCATACGGCCCGCAATCGGGATCGCGGCGGCAGCGCTTTTCCCATTCGCGGCGCTCCTTGCCTTCGCGGGCTTCGGCCTTGCGCATGCGGCGGCCATAGTTGCGGTCGGCTTCGTCCTGGCTGGTCGTCGCCCAGTCGGCGGCCTGGCCGACGGCCTTCACCGGCAAAGTGACTACGTCGAACGCGGTCTTGGCGATGCAGCCCGATAGGCCGAGCGCCGCGATCGGCAGCAGGATCAGGACGTTACGCAAGGAACAGGCCCCCTCAGCGCAGCCGGCGAGCGTCGCGGGCGCGGGAACCTTCTAGCGGAAAATCAGTGAAGAAACCATCGACGCCGAGTTCGAGATAGCGTGCGATCTCGTCGGTCAAACGCCCATGCACTCGCGGATCGATGCCGGTGCGCAAGCTGGTGGGCAGGAAGTAATTCTCGGCACGGAAGGTCCAGGGATGGACTTTCAGCCCCGCGGCATGGGCGTCGGCGACCAGCGACGTCGGCACTGCGTCGCCATCGCGGATCATCGTCTTGTTCGGGCCGATGCCATACGCATAGACGGCAACCGCCTTCAGCCCCTCGGGCGTGGTCATCGCGGCGTAGCTCGGCATCGTGCCATCGGCTGGCGCGCCTTTCGCGTCCATCAGCTGAATCCGGCGGACCCTGGTCATGTCCTTCAGCCGCTTCAGGTTCGCGACCTCGAACGACTGGATGAAGACCGGCGCGTCGGCGCTGTCCCAGCCTGCCGCCCTCAGCTGCGCGACCAGCGGCGTGTCCGTTTCCAGCCCGATCGATGCGAAATAGGTCGGATGCTTGGTTTCGGGATACACGCCGACCTTATGTGCCTTCGCCAGGGCGATGATCTCGGCGAAGGTGGGCACATCGAACTGGCCATCGTATTTGGTGCCGCGCAGCAGCGGCAGGCGTTCCTTCGCGCGCAGCGTTTTCAGTTCGGCGAGTGTGAAATCCTCAGTGAACCAGCCGGTCACCTTGGCGCCGTCGATCGTCTTCGTCGCCTTGCGATCGGCGAATTCAGGATGGCCGGCGACATCGGTCGTTTCCGAAATCTCGTTTTCGTGCCGCGCAACCAGCACGCCGTCTTTGGTCGGCACCAGATCGGGTTCGATGAAGTCGGCGCCCTGCTCGATCGCAAGCGTATAGCTGGCGATGGTGTGTTCGGGGCGCAGGCCGCTGGCGCCGCGGTGGGCGATGACGATCGGGTCGGACA
>CAJYOI010000031.1 GCA_913776045.1 uncultured Sphingomonas sp. | reverse complement strand
AGGCGGCTGGTGGCGGCCTCGAAGATCTGCCGCTCGGAATAGCTCTGCTCGGGCTGGTCGTCGGCGCGGAACAGGTCGCGGACCACTTCGGCGATCGACACCAGGTCGCCCGAGTTGATCTTCGCTTCATATTCCTGGGCACGGCGCGACCACATGGTGCGCTTGACCTTGGGCTTGCCCTTCAGCGTGTCGAGCGCCTCGCGCAGCGTCTTGTCGCTGCTGAGCTTGCGCATACCGACGCTCTCGGCCTTGTTGGTCGGCACGCGGAGCGTCATGCGCTCCTTTTCGAAGCGCAGCACATAGAGTTCGAGGCTGGTGCCCGCGATTTCCTGCTTCTGGAGTTCGATCACACGACCGACGCCGTGCTTGGGATAAACGACATAATCGCCGACAACGAAGGACAGCGCCTTAGCAGCCATGTGCGTTGAGCCTTTCCGTATTCCCTGGCCCGACATAAAGGTTGCGCGTGACCGAGGACCGGTCGGCAACGTCGGGGCAGGTCTGTGCTTCTCCGGGCGAGCGGCGAACCCATCGCCCTCGTCCCGACCCATTTAACACAGTCGCAATAAAATTACCAGCGTCCGGGCAGAGGTAAGGGATTCGCAAAGCGCGAAATTCCGCCGATCGACAGCGCTGACACGGCCTGCCGTTGCGGCAGGTGCGCTACCGTTCAGTCGCCGGCGCCGGGCTCTGGCGAGAAATATTTGTCGAACTTGCCCTCTTCGCCCTTGTGCTCATCCGCATCCGGCGGGGTCTGGTCGAGCTTGCGAGTGACGTTGGGCCACTGCGCCGAGAAGGTGGTGTTGAGCTCCAGCCACTTTTCGAGACCGTTCTCGGTGTCGGGCAGGATCGCCTCGGCCGGGCACTCGGGCTCGCACACACCACAGTCGATGCACTCGCTGGGATTGATGACGAGCATGTTCTCGCCCTCATAGAAACAATCGACCGGACAGACCTCGACGCAGTCCATGTACTTGCAGCGGATGCAGGCATCGGTGACGACATAGGTCATTGGGGCAACTCCTTCGAACGCGGCCCCCGCTATTGGCCGATGTCCGGTGCGTCAATCACCTGGGGCTTGCTGCGAGACGTTTTCAGTCAGGTCGGCATAGCAGGCCTGCGCTTCGGGCGCGGGGCCACGGCGGACCGGGAGCGCCAGCACACGGATGACGCGGACGCGCCCGTGCAGGGGAAAGGTCAGCGTGTTGCCGACCCGGACGCAGGCCGCCGCCTTTTCGATCACCCGCCCGTCGATCCGCAGATGCCGCGCCTCAGCCACCTCCTGCGCGAAGCTACGCGTCTTGGCGAGGCGCACGAACCACAAAAATTTGTCGAGGCGGATCGTGTCAGCCACGCGGACTCCCGAAGCCGGCCAGGACGGCGAAGGCGTTGTCTCGTCGTGGCGGTTCGGGTTTTCTGGGCGACACGAGTTTCGGCCGGCCCTGCCATACCCAGGCCGGCGCATCCCCCTTCACCGCGCGGAAGCCGAGGCGCACCATGAGCTTGGCGAGCGTGTCGGGCGTGACTCCGATCGAGGTCGCGAGCGCGGGGTCGGGGGCGAAGGGCTTCCGTCCCGCCCTGGCATCGTGCGCGGCGCGGGCGATGCGCTCGACTAGGTCGAGGCGGACCTGCTGTGTGCCGACCCGGCGGAAGCCTGCCATCGGGGCTCCGCCGACCACCACAGTCGCGCCCTCGGGTGGCAGAACCGTCGTGCGCCCTCGCGCCGCCAGCAGCGCCGCGCGCCATCGCGCCGGCCCGGGACGTGTGAGGCGGGGATCGAACAGGTCGAGCGTGCCGACGGTGACGCCCAGGTCGCGCAGATAGCGTCGCGCGCGCGGATCGATCCGCTCTACGTCGGGAATTGTCGCACGATCGGCGAGGCCGCCGGCTTCGGTCAGCGCGATCGCCACGGCGCGCAATTCGGGCGGGGCGGTGGCATCGTCGGCGAGTGCGTCGAGCCGGGCGAGGGCGGGGGTCAGCCGCTGCGTCCTGTCCGTCACCCACCGCGTCAGGCGATCCGCGACGCGCTCACGCACCGATTTGTCAAGGCAATCGAGCGCACGGTCGACGACGATCGCCGGTCGCGTCAGCCGCGGTCCCGGCCCGAGCCGCGCGACCTCTGCGCCGCGCCACAGGATGTGGCCATCGTCAAGTCCGAGATCCGCGTCCGTCGCCTCGGCCAGCGCCGCGCCACGCTTGCCCAACTCGCCGGCCAGCCGCTTTTCAGCCGCCGCCAGCAACAGTCGTTTGTCGGTCGCGCGCGCATCGGGGGCGACGGTGAAGCGGAAGCCGTCGAGGCGGCCGATCTCATGCTCCTCGACGCTCACTTCGCCCTGTTCGCCGATCGTGACTGGCAGGTGGCGATGATCGGCGCCGATCGTGCGCAGCAGCGCGGTCGTGCGTTTGTCGACGAAGCGCTGGGTCAGCCGCTCGTGCAGCGCGTCCGACAGCCGCTCCTCCAGCGCCCGGGCCCGGGCCTGCGCCTCCGGGCCATCGGCCAGCCAGCCGACGCGGTGCGCGATATAGGCCCAGGTCCGGGTGGCGGCGATCCGCCCGGCGATCGTCTCGACGTCGCCCGCCACCGTGTCCAGCCGCGCGATCTCGCTCGCGAACCAGGCGAAGGGGATGTGGCCGCTGCCTTCGGTCAGGTGGGTGAACACGCGCGCGACGAAGCGGCTGTGCGGCTCGACGCCCAGCTTCTGAAAATCGGGAATGCCGCATGCGGCCCACAGCCGCGCGACGCTTGCCGGAGAGCGGGCGCAGTTCAGCACGACATGCTCGTTCGATAAACGCTTCAGCACCGACAGGTCGAGCGCTTCGGGTGCCGCCCGCAGGACGATCTCGGTCGGCTTGCGCTCCAGGCTGGCGATCAGCGCATCGACCGACGACAAGTCCGGCTCGCCCTCGCGCCAATAGAGGAAGTCGAGGGGTTGGAAGCGATGATCCTCGATCGCGAAGACCTCTTCCGGCGTGAACGCGCCCGGCCCTTCCTCGACCAGCGCCCCGAACGTGCCGTCGCGCTGGTGCCGCCCGGCGCGGCCGGCGATCTGCGCCATCTCCGGCACCGTCAACCGACGCGTGCGGCGGCCGTCGAATTTGGTGAGAGAGGCGAATGCGACATGCGCCACATCCATGTTCAGCCCCATGCCGATCGCATCAGTCGCGACGAGGTAGTCGACCTCGCCGGCTTGGAACATCGCGACCTGCGCGTTGCGGGTGCGCGGGGACAACGCGCCCATCACCACCGCCGCCCCGCCGCGCATCCGGCGAATCGCTTCGGCGACGGCGTAGACTTCTTCCGCCGAGAAGGCGACGATCGCCGACCGCTTGGGCAGGCGCGACAGCTTCTTCGCGCCGGCATAGCTCAGCGTCGAGAAACGCGGCCGCTCGATCACCTCCGCTTCCGGCACCAGCGTTCTCACCAGCGGCTTGAGCGACGCCGAGCCGAGGATCATCGTCTCCTCGCGGCCCCGCGCGCGCAGAAGCCGATCGGTGAAGACATGGCCGCGCTCGGGATCGGCGCCTAGCTGTGCCTCGTCCAGTGCGACGAAGGCGACATCCTTGTCGATCGGCATGCTCTCGGCGGTGCACAGGAAATAGCGCGCTTGGGGGGGAATGATCCGCTCTTCGCCGGTGATCAGCGCGACCTGTTTCTCGCCCTTCAGCTTGACGACGCGGTCGTACACCTCGCGCGCCAGCAGGCGCAGCGGAAAGCCGATCATGCCGCTCGAATGGCCGCACATCCGCTCAACGGCCAGATGGGTCTTGCCGGTATTGGTCGGACCCAGCACCGCGGTAACGGCGGAACGCGCGAAACTGCTCATCTTGAGGCTAAGATCGACGCCCGGACGCGCGGATGCAATGGGTTACGTCAAGGAATCGCGTGCGCGCGGCTTTTCGTCGATCCCTTCCCTCGCCTCGTCGCAAGCCGTCGTTCCAAGTGCCCGGGTTAATTTGACTTTAGCTTTTCCGCCCCACAACGCTCGCCGCCACGGCCTGATGGGTATCGGGGCAGGCTGTTTCTGATGTGGGGGCACGCGCCGCAGTGTATCTGCGCAACGATCATGATCTGGACGGTGCCGGCGGCGCGAGCGCGCTGCGGTTCAGTCGTGCGCCGGTAACGGCGGCACAGCCTGTCAGCCGGTTCGACCGGTGGCGCGAATCGTTCAGCGACATCGATCTGGTTCCCGATCTCGGCGCCAACATCGGCAGCCGCGAATGGTGGCGGGGCGCGGCGACCTGCGCGGCACTCTGTGCGGTCACGATCGCGCTCGCGCCCGGTTTCAAACCGCTCTATCGCCCCGCCGCCCCGGTTATGGAGGGCGCCGATTGGGACGAGGCGCGCGCGCAGTCGATTGCGCCGCTCGCCTTTGGCGCCACCTCGGGCCGCCGCCTCGCGCCGACCGCCGCGGTGCGCCCGCTGACCGATACGCCCGAACGCCCGATCCTGGAGCTGTCGACGACGTTGCCCTCGGGCGATGCCTTTGCCCGCGCGCTGGAACGCGCCGGGGTTGGCGATGGCGAGGCGGCGCAGGTCGCCGACATGGTCGCCCAGCGCCTGCCGCTCGACGAACTGAAGCCCGGCACCCAATTGCAGCTGACGCTCGGCCGGCGGGAAAGCAGGGCAGAGGCCCGTCCGCTCGAATCGCTCAGCTTTCGCGCGCGCTTCGATCTCGGCATGAAGGTCGTCCGCGATGCCGGCGCGCTGGCGGTGACGGCGGTGCCGATCGCGATCGACCATACGCCGTTGCGCATCCAGGGCCGCGTCGGCCCCAGCCTCTATCGTTCGGCGCGCGCCGCCGGCGTGCCGGCCAAGGCCGTCGAAGCCTTCATCCGCTCGATCGCCAGCCGCGTCCCGATGAGTCGCATCGCTTCGAACGAGCAGTTCGACCTGATCGTCGAGCGCGCGCGTGCTGAAACCGGCGAAGTCCAGCTCGGGAAGCTGATCTACGCCGGTCTCTCGGGCGACGCGCGCAAGCTGCAGCTCGTCCGGTTCGATCAGGACGGCAAGGACCAGTGGTTCGACGCCAAGGGCATCGGCGCCAGGAGCACGTCGGGCGCGGTGATGCCGGTCGCCGGACGCCTGACCTCGGCGTTTGGCATGCGGCGCCACCCGGTGCTGGGGTACGCCCGCATGCACAAGGGCCTCGACATCGCCGCGCCGATGGGATCGCCGATCCGCGCGCCGATGGACGGTGTCGTTCAGATGGCCGGCTGGGCGGGCGGCTACGGCAAGTTCGTGAAGCTGTCGCACGGCAATGGCCTGGCGACCGGCTTCGGCCACATGAGCCGCATCGCGGTCGCCAGCGGCGGGCGTGTCTCGAAGGGCCAGATCATCGGTTATGTCGGCTCGACCGGTATGTCGACCGGCGCACACCTGCATTACGAACTGTGGAAGAACGGCACGCCGATCAACCCGGGCAAGGTGACGTTCGAAAGCGTTCAGCAGCTGTCGGGCAGCGCGCTGGCGGCGTTCAAGAACAAGTTCGCCCGTCTGATGGCGGTGCCTACGGCCGATTAAGACTCAGTCCGTCGCCTATTCGACGGCGATGATCTGACCGGGCAATCTAACATAGACCTCGTGTGTCCAGCGATTGAAGCTTTTCGCGCTGCCATATTGGCTGTTCACGATCATCCGACGCTGAACGATACCTTCGACGGTGACGCGCTTGCCCTTGAAATAATCGGTTGCCGGCGCGCCGAATCGCTTTTCCATTGCCGCTGCGACGTTGGGCGCGAGGCGGAACGTCAGCGCATCAGGTGCACGATAGTCGGCGGTCGCGTTCAGATAGGTCGCGGATCGCGACGCCCCCGTCGACAGCACAGTCATTACGAAGCGCCCGTGCAAGCCATCGCGCCTTGCATCGGCTGCGGCGATCGCCTGCGACGGATCGAGAATAGGCTCTTTAGTTTGTGCAACGCCGACGGTCGCTAAGCAGCCAAGTACGAGACCGGCCAACCATGTCGACTTCATGGCTCTCTCCAAGAACGCAACGCCGGTTGTTATGTACCTTCAGCGCCGCATGACGCCAGTGTTTGTGCCTACTCCGGCAAAATCCCTGCCCACTCCGCGTCATGGGCTTCGTCGTGCCCCGCCATTCCCGGCTTGGTCAGATACCCGCGATCGCCCGGAATATGGCTCATGATCGCGCGCAAGGGCCGTTCGTGCCAGCCCAAGTTGAACGCCCATTTGGTCGGGAAGAACTCCATCGTCGCATAGGGCAGATGGTCGTGGATCCACCACGCCAGCCGTTTCCAGTCGCCCGGCTGGTCGAAGCGATTGGCGAAGTTCGGCACGATGATGCACGCCGCCGCGCCCATATGGCCCTTCGGGTCACGGCGGTCCCAGATGTGATAGGCGGCGTTGCGCTCGTTCGACGCGCAGCCATAGCCCTTGGCGTGGCACAGCGCGTTGACTTCGCTCGAGCGATACGCCGAGCGCACCGCGATCCGCCCGAACGCATCCTGCAGCGGCTCCAGCAGATCCTCGCACAGTCGCGTACCGGCAGCGATGGCCAGGTCCGGATCGTCGGGCACGTTCGACAGGCCGTGCATCGCCGCGGTTTCCGAGCTGAGAAAATCGCGCAGGAAGAAGCTCTTTGACAGTTGCACCCGGCCGAGGTCGGTCAGCGCCGCGACTGTCTGAGGCTTCTTCACATTCCACTCCCGCGATTTCAGCGAAAGTGATAGCATCCTATTGAACGCGAAGGCGACCCGGTCGCGTCCCGTTTTGGTTCAGCGCAGGCGCGTCCAGTCCTGGCTGCGACAGAAGGGACCGAAACACCCCTTTACCTTCAGCGTGTTACCCTCCGCCGACAGTTCGGAGCGATAGGTCCGCCCGCTTTCCGGATCATAGATCTTGCCGCCCCAGCGATCGCCCTTTGGCATAAAGCCGGTCAGGATCGACAGCCCCTCGATCGGCTGGCGGCGCTTGGCGGGGTCGGGGTTGTTGGCATCGACCGCCGGGCCTCCGGGGCGGGGCTTGAGCACCTTCACGATGCGTCCGCACAGCTGCGCGCCACAGGGTGCGATCTCGACGACCGCCTTGCCTTCGACCGTCAACCAACGGCCGGTGACCGGTGCCGGGGCGGCGATGGCCGTCGTCGGGAGAAGTAGGGCAGCGGCAAGCAGGGCGGTACGCATCACATCACTCCTTCGGCCAGGCGGCGCGCAGCCGGGCGGCCATCGCGTCGAGTTCGTCTCGTGTGTTGCGATCCTTGTCCGGACGCAAGGCTTTGTCCGGTCCGACA
>CAJYOI010000030.1 GCA_913776045.1 uncultured Sphingomonas sp. | reverse complement strand
GAACAGCGCGACGGGCGACAGCGTCGCGGCGTCGGTGTTGGCAAGTAACTCCATGTCCGTCCTATTCCCCCTGCCAGATCAGGCGTTCGAAGATGTCGGTCCACCCAGCCGGCTGGCGGCGCGGACGTCCGGAGGGACCGACGAAAGCCGCCTCCACCGTCGCGTCCGTCAATTGGACCGTGTCCCGCATGACTCTCTGATGAATGACGACCGATGCCGCGCGAACCTGGATCAGTCGCGAGACGACGCTCAGCGTGTCGTCGAGGCGCGCGGGCGCAAGATAGCGAAGTGCGATGTCGCGGACGACGTACACGCCCTCACCCGCTTCATGTACCGCGCGCTGGTCGATGCCGGCCGCGCGCAACATCGCGGATCGCGCGCGCTCCATATAGCGCAGGTAATTGGCGTGATAGACGACGCCCGACAGGTCGGTGTCCTCGAAATAGACGCGGCACGCGAACAGATGCTCGCGGCCGGCAAAGCGGCCCTCCAGCGGCATCGGTGCGAGTGTGGCGTCCATGCCACAGGCTGTTAACCGTGTTCGACTCCGGGCGGAACCCCGGAAGTGCCGCGACAGGCGCGGTATCGGCGGCGAAAGCGCAAACAGGCTGGCCGCGCGCCCGGCTTGCGCTAAAGCACCGCCATGTCCGCTGCCGACCGTCCGCAATCGACCCGCCTGTCGGTACTCCTGCCCTTCGCGATCGTCACCGCGATCTGGGGGTCGACGTGGATCGTCATCACGGGCCAGTTGGGCGTCGTACCGGCGAGCTGGTCGGTCACCTATCGCTTCGTCGTCGCCGGCGTCGCGATGCTCGCCTGGGCGGCGTGGCGGCGCGACCCGTTGCCGCTCGATGCGCGAGGGCTGGGGTTCGCGACGGCGCTGGGCACCGCGCAGTTCGTGCTGAATTTCAACTTCGTCTACCGCGCCGAAAGCTACATCACATCGGGCCTGGTCGCGGTGATCTTCGCGCTGATGCTGGTGCCGAACGCGCTGCTGGGGCGGATCTTCCTGGGGCAGAAACTCGGGCGGCAGTTGCTGCTCGGATCGGCGATCGCGATCGCCGGGGTCGCGCTGTTGTTCATCCACGAACTGCGCAGCGACCCGAGCGGCGGCGCGAAGCTGTTCGCCGGCATCGGCTTCACGCTGGCGGGCGTGCTGTCGGCGTCGAGCGCCAACATCCTGCAGGGTACGCAGACCGCGAAACGCTATCCGATGTCGTCGATGCTGGGCGTATCGATGCTGATCGGCGCCGCGCTGGATGCCGCCTATGCCTTCGCCACGGTCGGCCCGCCGGTGCTCGATCCGCGGCCGGTCTATTGGGCGGGCGTGCTCTATCTGGGGCTTGCCGCCTCGGCGATCGCCTTCCCGCTCTATTACGGCGTCATCCGGGTGATCGGCCCGGCCAAGGCGGCCTATTCGGGCGTGCTGGTCCCGGTCATCGCGATGCTGCTGTCGACGCTGTTCGAGGGCTATCGCTGGTCGCTGCTGGCCGCCGGCGGCGCGGCGCTGGCGATGGTCGGGCTGGTCGTCGCACTCACCGCACGCAGGCCCAACCGGTAATCGGCAAAGCGCGGACGCCAGCCGAGCACGCGCCGCGCCTTGCCGTTCGCGACCCGGCGGTTCTCGGCATAGAACGCGCGCGCCATCGGCGACAGGTCGTCGAGCGATACGACCGGCGGCGGCGCCACGCCGATCAGACGTGCGGCATAGATGACGACATCGTCCTGGCTGGCTGGCAAGTCGTCGGACAGGTTGTACGCCCCCGCCGGCGCATCGAAGCCCGCGATCACGCCGCGCGCCAGATCCTCGACATGGATGCGGCTGAACACCTGATCGGCAAGCCCCGTGCGATGCGCTTTACCCTCGCGCAGCCGGTCGATCGGCGAGCGGCCGGGGCCGTAGATGCCGGGCAGGCGGAACACCCGCGCGCCAATCGCCAACCAGCGCGCGTCGGCGGCATTGCGATTTGCCCGCCGCCCGCGGATCGGGGCGTTCTCGTCGACCCACGCGCCACCGGCATCGCCATAGACGCCGGTCGAGGACAGATAGCCGAGCCATTTGCCCGCCAGCAGGGCGCCGTAGCGCTTGAGCACCGGATCGCCGTCGCCGGGCGGCACCGACGAGAGGACATGCGTCGCCGCCGCGAGCCCCGAACGCACCGCATCGGCGTCGTCGAACGCGATGGTGCCCGAGCGCCCCGTCGCCATCACCACTGCGCCGCGCGCCTGCACCGCACTCGCGACATGGCCCGCCGCATAGCCCAGCCCGAAGACGAACAGTCGCATCAGGCGTCGGCCAGCACGGCATCGACCCAGTCGGGTACCAGTGTGCCCGCCGGCCCCATCCGGCTTTCGTGGAAATGGATGCTGCCATCGGACGGATCGAGGTTGAGCTCGATCGTATGCGCCCCGTTCCACCGCGCCGTCCGCACGAAGCCGGCGGCCGGGTAGACCGCGCCCGACGTGCCGATCGACACGAACAGATCGCACGTCGCCAGCGCCGCCTCGATCCGGTCCATGTCGTACGGCATCTCGCCGAAGAACACGATGTCGGGTCTGAGGGTCGGTGCATCGCAGGTCGGGCACGCCGTCCCCGGCGACAGGTCGCCCTGCCAGGCTTGCCGCGCCCCGCACCGCGCACATAATGCCGATCGCAGTTCGCCGTGCATGTGTAGCAATCGCTTGGCGCCCGCGCGTTCGTGCAGATCGTCGACATTCTGCGTAACGATCAGAAGCTCACCCGGCCAGGCGGCATCCAGCCGCGCCAGCGCACGATGCGCGGCATTGGGCTGGGCAATCGTCAGCGCGGCGCGGCGCAGATCGTAGAAACGGTGCACGAGGTCCGGATCATGGGCCAGCGCCTCGGGCGTACAGACATCCTCGACGCGGTGTCCTTCCCAAAGACCGCCGGGGCCGCGAAACGTCGCGACACCGCTCTCGGCGGAAATGCCCGCCCCCGTCAGGACGACGATGCTGCGAATGTCGCTCATGCCATCCGCCTACCCCGGTTCCCCGGCGGAGGCTATCGCGACCACTATACTCATTATGCGGAAAAGTGCCCCTACCATTTAACCTATGTTCAAAGATCGCCGCCTACATCGTCCGTACAGTTTGCAACGCCTGTGGGGGGCTTCGTTACGTACAATGCTGATGCGCGTCGAAATAGAGCGGCTGCGTCCGGAAGTCTTCATCGACTCCATCGACGGTTCCTTGCTGGCCAGCCCGTTCTGGAAGAAGCGCTTCTGGCTGGAAAACGCATCGGACATCGACCGGCTGCGCGACGCGGGGATCATCGGCGTCACGATAGACACCTCTAAGGGACTGGGTCCCGCGCCGTTGCCGGTCGCCGAGGTCGCCGAGGTCGCCGAGGTCGCCGACGACATTCTCGACGACCGCACGATCGCACCGGACCTGCCGCTTGCCATCGCCGAAAAGGCTTCCAGCGTCGGCCCCCGCCGTCGCGTCCGCCGGGCCAAGATCACCGAAGTCGATCGCGCGCAGGAAACCGTCCAGAAGTCCAAGGAAGCCGTGGCCGCCATGTTCGGCGAGGCACGGATGGGCCAGGCGATCAAGGTGGAGGCGGTCGAGCCGCTGGTCGATGAAATCGCCGCCTCCGTCGCGCGTGATCCGTCGGCGATGATCAAGGTCACCCGCCTGAAGCACAAGAACGAATATACCTATCTCCATTCGGTCGCCGTCTGCGCGCTGATGATCAACCTGGCACGGCACCTGCGCCTGCCCGAGGAGGATCTGCGCGTCGTCGGCATGGCGGGCCTGCTTCACGATATCGGCAAGATGTCGATTCCCGAAGAGGTGCTCGACAAGCCCGGCCGCCTGAACGACGACGAGGTCGTCATCGTCCGCAGCCATCCCCAAAAAGGCTATGAGATCCTGATCGACAGCCCGGAGGTATCGGCCGTCGCGCTCGACGTCTGTCTGCACCATCACGAACGTGTGGACGGCAAGGGCTATCCCTTCGGCCTGAGCGCCAAGCAATTGAGCCTGCACGCGCGGATGGGCGCAATCTGCGACGTCTATGACGCGATCACCTCAAACCGCCCGTACAAGCGGGCTTGGTCGGCCAACGACGCGCTGGCACGCATGCTTTCCTCGGAAGGGCATTTCGACCACGGTCTGCTCGACGCGTTCATCGCCAGCATCGGCATCCATCCGACCGGTGGGCTCGTACGGCTGGCGTCCAACCGGCTCGGCATCGTGCTGGAGGGGAACATCGACGAACCGACGACGCCGATGGTCCGCGCCTTCTACGGCATTCCGACCCAGCGCTTTATACCCCAAGAGGACACCGTCACCGCCGGGCCGGACCCGATCGACCGGATCATTCACGCCGAAAAAGCCCCTTATTGGTTCGGCGACAGCTGGAACGACGTCCGCCGTAACGTCATCGACGGCAAGGTGCCGTCATCTAGCCACACGCCCCTATGCCGCGACGCCCAGTCGACGCCGTGCCGTGAAGCCGCAAGCGTCCACAGTCGTCGGGGGGAGGACACTGACGTGACCGCATCCACCCTGTCCACCCCGACGCCTCGCCTGTCGCGCCTGGCGACCCTGTTCGGTGCAGCACCTGCCACCCCCGCCCGCCCGGTTGCCGTCGCGGACGAAACCGACATGCGCCGCCGGGTCGAGCGCCAGCTTTACGCCGACATCGGCGGCTTTCTTGAAACCCATCGTCTGGCTCCGCTGCCGATCCATTTCGAAGTCGCCCACGCCTATCTGACCGGCCACGATCGATCGATCGCGACCGCCATCGGCAAGATGCTGGCCGATGACGAACCGCTGACCGCCGAGGCGATCGCGCAGTTGATGACCGAGCTTCGCCCGACGGAATCGGTCCCGCAGACGCTGGCGTCGCTCGCCGAGCAACTGGAAGCGCGCCTGACCGAATGCATGAGCGCGACTGATCTCTCACAGACCTCGGCACGCGATTACGGCGATGCGCTGGACATGGCGCAGAGCCAGCTCGCGACCGACCCGACCGGCACGCTGAAACGCATCGCCGGGCTGACGCGCGAAGTCGTGGAAACGACGCGGCTGATCGAAATCGAGCTGAAGCAGACCCGACGCGAGGCCGACCGGCTGCGCGGAGACCTGGACCGCGCGCGCGACGCGGCTGAACGCGATCACCTGACGGGCCTGCCCAATCGGCGCGGATTCGAACGCCGCGTGACCGAAGCGCTGGGCGATGGCGACGGGACGCCGCACCGGCTGGCCTTGGCGCTGTGCGACATCGACGACTTCAAGCGCGTCAACGACGTGCATGGTCATCAGGCCGGCGACCGCGTGCTGAAGTTCGTCGGGTCTTTCCTGACGAACGAGCTGGGCCGCAACGCCTGCGTGGGCCGATACGGTGGCGAGGAATTTGCCGTCCTGATCGAAGGACACAGTGTTCACGAAGCCGTCATGCTGCTCGACGAGGTTCGCGAGAAGCTGGCGACGCGGTCGCTGGTCAATCGGGAAACCGGCCTGTCGATCGGTCGCGTGACCTTCTCGGCCGGCGTCACGCTGTTCACCGAGAACGTCAGCAGCGCGCTGGGGGCGGCCGACGCCGCGCTCTATCGTGCGAAACGGGGCGGCAAGAACACGGTGCAGATCGCATCCGCCGTCGGTTGAGATACGCGTCTGCGCGGCCTTCAGTCGAATTCGGTCAGCGGCGACCGTCCTTTTATATAGACGACGGTCGGCGTCTCGATCGGAAGCCCGCGCAGCACGGCATCGTTTCGGATCGACCGCCTGCCCCATATGATCCAAGTCATCTGCCGTCATTACGACGTCAGATGTTTTCACCGTCTTGAGCATTTAGCGCAACTTTCGGTGGCCACCGCGGCTGGCGACGACGTAGGGGCTGGGCCGCGCTGCCGCCATGTGCCACAGGCCTGGCCTATGACGGCGATCGGTATCTACGGCAGCATGGGGCGGATGGGTCAGGCCATCGCCGCGGAATTGGCAGGGCTGGGCGCACGCCACGCCGGCGGCACGGACGCGAAAGACGATCCCGCTCCCCTGGCGCAGGCCGCCGACGTGCTGGTCGATTTCTCCAGCCCCGCGGCGCTCGAGGCCCACCTCGCCGCTGCGCGCGCAAGCCGCACGCCGATCGTCATCGGCACCACCGGCCTGTCGAGCGCGCACCACGCGTTGATCGACGGGGCGGCGGCAGAGATTGCGGTGCTTCAGACCGGCAACACCTCGCTCGGCGTCACGCTGCTGGCGCAGCTGGTGCGCGAGGCCGCGGCGCGCCTTGACTCGGACTGGGACATCGAGATCGTCGAGATGCACCATCGCCACAAGGTCGATGCGCCATCGGGCACCGCGCTGCTGCTAGGTGCGGCAGCCGCCGACGGGCGCGGCACGACGCTTGCCGAAACCAGCGTCTACGACCGCGCGGGCGTGACCGGCGCGCGCAGCGAGGGTACGATCGGCTTCGCCTCCCTGCGCGGCGGATCGGTGATCGGCGACCATAGCGTCGTCCTGGCCGGCGAGGGCGAGCGGATCGAACTGGTCCACCGCGCCGACAGCCGCGCGATCTTTGCCCGCGGCGCGGTGCGCGCGGCACTGTGGCTCGCAAAGCAGGCGCCCGGCCGCTACGCGATGGCGGAGGTGCTCGGGCTTTGAAGAAGGCCGACGTCGTCACCTTCTTCCACCGGCTGGCGGAGCACAACCCGCATCCGGTGACCGAACTCGAATATTCGAACCCCTTCACCCTGCTGGTCGCGGTCGCACTTTCGGCGCAGATGACCGATGCGGGCGTCAATAAGGCGACCCGCCACCTGTTCGCGGTCGCCGATACGCCCGAAAAAATGGCCGCACTCGGCCTCGACGCGATCCGCGACTATGTCCGCACGATCAACTTCAACAACACCAAGGCGAAGAACGTCTTGGCGCTGAGCGAGGCCCTGGTCCGCGACCATGGCGGCGTGGTGCCGGAGGATCGCGCGGCGCTGGAGGCATTGCCGGGCGTCGGGCGCAAGACCGCGAACGTCGTGCTCAACACAGCCTTCGGCCACGAGACCTTCGCGGTCGACACCCACATCTTCCGCGTGTGCAATCGCACAAAGCTCGCGCCCGGCAAGGATGTCGTCGCGGTCGAACACAAGCTCGACACGGTTGTGCCGCAGCCGTTCCGCCTGCACGCGCACCACTGGCTGATCCTGCACGGCCGCTATACCTGCAAGGCGCGAAAGCCCGAATGCTGGCGATGCATCGTTGTCGATCTCTGTCCGTTCAAGCCCAAGACGCCGCTGCCCAAATCCGCGGCCGGCGCCGCTGCTGCCTGAGAGCCCATGCCATGACCCGCCTAGCCCTTGGCCTGACCCTGCTGATCGCCGCCCCCGCGCTCGCCCGCGACGATCAAGTGCCCCCCGCGCGCGCCATCGGCGAGCCGGTATCGTGCATCGCGACGATCGGCCTGCGCAGCCAGGTGCGCAGCGATCGGGTGATCGACTTCACGGTCAGCGGCCGTACCTATCGCAACACGTTGCCGCATAGCTGCCCCAGCCTCGGCTTCGAGCGCCGCTTTGCCTACAGCCTGCCGCAGCCAAGGCTGTGCGACGTCGATATCATCACCGTGCTGCAGGACCCCGGCCTGTCGCACGGCGCAAGCTGCGGGCTGGGCAAATTCCAGCCGGTGGAATTGCCCGGGCGGGGGCGTTAGGCGCCGACCGGCTGCAAGCCCCACTGATCGTAGCGAAACCGTGTAGCGCCGATCGCAAAATGGTGGTTAGCAATAGGCAGATCACTCGGAGCCTATTTCTCGGCCGATGTGGCGATCGGCGACGCAGGCTCGCGGCCGGATTTCGTCGGCCTGATCTATGGTGGATTGCGCATTCCGGTGCCTGCGGGCGCTCCGCCCGCATTCATCGCGGGTGCAGCCGACGACGAATATCAGCCCAACGATCCGGTCCTGCTCTATCAGGCATGGCGGAAGGCGGGGGTAGCGGCCGAACTGCACCTGTATGAGCGCGGCGGGCATGGCTTCGACCTGCATCGACAAGGCACAACAAGCGACCAGTGGTTCGACCAGCTCCTGTCATGGATGACATCTCGCAACCTTGCCGGCACAGAAAAGGCATCAGCACGATGATTTCAACGGTTACCGATCGTCTGACGCTTCGTCGTTTCGCCGACAGCGATGGGCCCGCGCTCTTCGCCTATTTGCACTGCCCCAAAGCCTCCTGCTTCGTTTCGATGGCCGTCGCCGATGAGGCGGCCGCTGAAGCCGAGGCACGCAAGCGTGCCGAGGGCGACGAATATGTAGCGGTCTGCCTAACCGGCACTGATGAGCTGATCGGCGATCTGTTTGCCGTCCGCGAGGGTGATACGGTGTCGGTGGGTTGGCACTTCAATCCCGTCCATGCGGGTTCAGGCTATGCCTTCGAGGCGGCCAGGGCATTGTTTGACGGACTGTTCGGGAGACACGGCGTGCGTCGCATCTATGCCTATGTGGAGGACAGCAATGTCCGCTCACAGCGCCTGTGCGAACGGCTGGGTATGCGGCGTGAAGGACTGTTCCTCGACTTCGTGTCCTTCATCAACGATGCGGAGGGGCATCCCATCTTCGAAAATACGTTCCAATATGCCATGTTGAGCAGGGAGTGGACGGCTCGAGGGCGAGCACTTTCGCACCTGTACTAATATATTTCGACAGGCCCGCATGACGCACGATCACACGACTCCGACCCGTTATCCGCTACCGAACCGGATCCTTCATTGGATCCGCGCCGGGCTGATCCTGGGCCTGATAGGGCTGGGCTGGATCATGACGACGCTACCGGAAACGATAACCACCCGCTTCGACTGGTTCTATCCGGTTCACAAGGAATTCGGCGTCTTGGCCTTTCTGACAGGTACCGTGGCGATCGTGGTGCGCATGCGCTCGATCCTGCCCAGTCACCCACCCGGGCTGGCGCTGTGGGAAGCGCGGCTTTCGACCGTCGTACAATATGTGATGCTGGCACTCGCGGTCATCGTGCCGCTGATGGGTTATGCGATGTCGAGCAGCTTTACCCAGAGCGATGGCGTGCCATTCTTCGGCATCGAACTGCCCGAACTGCTGGCGAAGAATGATCGCGCCTTCGCTATCTTCCAATGGCTGCACAAGACGCTCGCCTATACGCTGCTCGGCCTGATCATCCTGCATATCGCCGGTGTGCTGAAGCATCGGTTCGTCGATGCTCGGAAGGATACCGACGTCTTGCCGCGGATGCTCTAAGGACTTTTGTAGTTTGAAGGCCGCCCGCCGCCTGATGACGATCGGGGCAGCGTGCCGCGATAAGCTGGGCAAACTAGTGATTTCATCCGCCTCGCGCGCTGACCTCCGCTAGCAGCGCCCCCCGAGCGACCGATCGTTTGGGTGGCTCACAGCCCGTCCGCGCTCCCCGTCGCACGCTCCGCCTCTCTTACCGTCCGACGTGGCATTCGGATCGGCCAAGTGGCGTGCGGTCTTGTCCGCCGTCAGCACCTTGCAACATTTTGCATCGATAATGATATAGGTGAGTGGGTTATCAAGCCCGCGATCTGAGGAACATCGACCATGTCCGCGCGCTTGCAATCGCTTCACCATATCGGCGTCATCGTGGAGGATCTCGACGCGACGATCGCCTGGTATGAACGCCATCTCGGCTTTGCGGTTCTGTCGACCTTCGGGTTTCCCGGTGCGCGGGTTGCGTTCATCGGGCGCGGCGCGGTGAAGCTGGAGCTGTTTCAGATCGACGGCGCCGCCCCGATGGCGCTGGAGCGCAAGGAAGCGCTCAGCAACCTACGCATCGGTGGAATCAACCACTTCGCGATTTCGGTCGACGATATTAACGCGACGCTCGCCGAGCTGCTGGCGAACGGCGTTGAGCAGGCTTACCCGGTCAGCGATGTGCCCGATGGCAGCGGTGACCGCTGGGTCTTCATTCGCGACAATGAAGGCATGTTGATCGAGCTGTACCAGACTGCCGCTTGATCGAGCGGCCGGTCCCGGCGCTACCAGGACCGGCCCTCATCACTCGACTGGTTTGGCGGCCTGCCCGGTCGCCAACGAATATTCGGGCAGATCGACCTTTTCGGCATCCCGCGCGAAGTTCGCTGTCACTAGCTTTTGCAGCGGCGCAGCGCTGACGATCCGGGCGGCGGTGCGCAGCGCACCGACCCCGAGCCGACTGTGCGGCCACATCAGCCGGGGCACGATCTTGGGCAGGCTTTGCCCCTCCTCGACATAGGGCCGCATCACCGCTTCATAGCCGGACGCGGCTGCCGTCGGATCGCCATTCCGGCAGAGTTCGCCTACCAATACATAGCTGCCGACGATCGCCAGCGTTGTCCCGATCCCCGACAGACCGGTCGGGCACCATGCCGCATCGCCGGTCAGGAACACGCGGCCGTTCGACCAGCGGTCCATCCGCACCTGACGCATCGCGTCGTAATAAAAGTCGTCGGTCGCCTGCATCGCATCGAGCAGTCGCGGCATTTCCCATCCGACATCGGCGAAGCGTTCACGGACATGGCGTTTCTGGCTGTCGCTGTCCCAATCCTGGGTACCGTCAGCCTTGCCCTGCATGCCGATATACGCGCCCAGCGTCGTCGTCTCCCGATCCGGCTTCAGTATCGCGCCGCGCCCCTCTGTCGTGTTGTAGAGGCGGGCATAGTCGCCGTCATGATCGTGGCGCGGGACCGAAAAATAGGCGACGGTCATGTCCATCCAGCGCGGATCGTTCTCGCCGGGAAAGACGAGTTCGCGCGTCGACGATCCGACCCCCTCGGCCACGATCACCGTCGCATAGCGCCCGGTGCGACCACTGGCGAAGGTGACGTAGACCCCGGCATCGTCCTGCACGATGCCCGCGACATGGTCGCCGAACCGCATGTCCACGCCGTCGCCGAGATCGTCGTAGATCAACCGAGCGATGTCACCGCGACGGATTTCCAGCTCAGCGGTGGGGCCCCGGTCGCCACCCTCGTCCACGCCGAAGCGGGCGATCACCTGGTTGTCGCTGTCGACCAGGTCGGTGCCGTATTCGCCGGTGCTGAGGTCGAGCGCCGCCCGTTCCAATGCCATACGTCGCAACACGGCACGGCCTGCGCCGCGGACGTCGACATTCTGTCCTCCACCACGAAATGACGCCGCCCGTTCGACCAGATCGACCGCGATGCCCTGTCGCGCCAGCCACCATGCCGCCGTAACCCCGGCGACGCTTGCGCCAGTGACCAAAACCCTGCCTTCCATGCCTACCAACCTCCAACGCAACTACTGGCTAAACGGATATATCACATGTGATTTTCCATGATGTTTCATTGATCCCTCTGCCATCCCGACCCTACGGTGTGCCATGACCGACCGGACAGACATCCATCCCGAAGCGATCGCCGCGCCGGGCTACCTCGCCAATCATGCCGCGACGGTGTTCAACCGGGTAGTCGATGCGGCGCTGCGTCCGCACGGGGTGACGCTGGCGCTCATCGGGCCGGTCATGCTGCTGTCGTGGAAGGGGCCGATGGCGCAGCGTGACCTGGTGTGTGCATCTGCGGTGAAGCAGCCGGCGATGGTCGCGCTGCTGAGGAGGCTCGAAACGATGGATCTAATCGCCCGCACGCCGCACGAAAGCGACCGGCGGTCAGCGATGATCGCATTGACCGAGCGCGGACAGGCGATTGCCGCGATCGGGCGGGAGGTATTGCTGGGCAAGAATGCGCGCGCGTTGCGCGGGTTCAGCGCGCGGGAGACCGATATCCTCGTCGCCCTGCTGCACCGGCTGATCGGGAACCTCGAAGCCGATGAACAGGATGGGGGAGAGACCGCCTGACGCGGCGGGCCGGTCGTCAGCGGTACGGGTGCAGGATCGCCTCGAGGTCGCGCTCGCCGTCGCGGGTCTGTGCACCGTTCGCCAGTGCCCGGCGGGTCAGCTCGGCCGCAGCCGGACGCGCGAAGGTCTCGCCCAGCAGCGTGTTCTGGACGAGCAGCGCGGCGAGCGGATCGGCGAAGTTCGCATCGACCGCCGCCTTGGCCGCCGCGATCACGCCATCCGGAAGCGCCGCGATGTCCTGCGCCAACCGGTCGACGAAGGCGTCGAGTTCCACGTCCGGGACCGCGCGGTTGATCCAGCCATAACGCTCGGCGGTCGCGGCATCGATCAGCTCGGCGCCGAGGATGATTTCGAGTGCGCGTGCTCGCCCAACCAGTCGCGGCAGATAGACGGTGCCACCCGCACCGGGAATGATGCCGGTCGGTGCTTCCATCTGCGCCAGCGCGCCGCGCTCCAGACTGGCAAAGCGCATGTCGAGCGCCTGCAGCAGTTCCGCACCGCCCCCACGCGCCTTTCCCGCGAGCTTGCCGATGGTAACCTGCGGCAGGGCACGCAGCCGTTCGAACAGCCGCTGCATTGGGTTCAGCCGGACATCCTGATCTGCGCCGATCGTGAGGTCGGCAAAGGCCGATGGATCGTCGACGAAGGCCATGTCGCCATGCGGAATGAAGAAATCCGGGTCTGCGCTGGCGAACACGATCACCCGGACCGCAATGTCATCCTCGACGCACGCGGCAAACGTATCGAGGTCGGTCATCAGTCGCACGTCGAGCAGGTTGAGCGGCGGATTGTCGATCACGACATGTGCAACGCCGTTGGATGACGTCACCCGCAACGTCGCGAAGTTCGGATAGGTCATGCGTCATCTCCTGATACACGTATCAGGTAGCGATTGCGTACCTGGTCGCAACAAGGCACCGTAATGCGACCAAGTATCCTCGGGTGAACCTATGCCGACCGACCCGTCATCGTCGTCCTTCACCAGTCGCGTTCTGCTCGATCAGATTGCCGATAAATGGACTACATTGATCCTCGGGGCACTCTGTCCGGGTCCGCTGCGATTCAACGCGCTGCGCCGGTCGCTGGACGGCATCACCCAGACCTCGCTGACGAAGACGTTACGGCGACTGGAGCGGAACGGATTGCTGCAACGGACGATAACGACAGATACGGTGATCGCCGTCGAATATGCGATCACGCCACTTGGCCGGACACTCGGCCCGCCGTTCCAGGCACTGGATCGCTGGACGCAGGATCATGTCGCCGAGGTCGAGTCCGCCCGGCGTCGTTATGACGGCTTGGCTGATTGAACGTGCAAGTCGACCCCGCCTCCAAATAGCGAATGTGACCGAAAGCCCTTCGCGCCAAGCGTCCTATTGCGGCCCGCTAGGCTTGTAGAGTTGCACGGCACGATCCGGATGTACCCCAAAAACGCCTGGGATTCTGCGCAGCCGCCTCTCTACTGCGGCAGCGTTGCGGGTCGCTGGCACGGTAACTGCCAGTCCACCCATTTGCTCATAAACATAGAATACTCTGCCGCCGGCGCGACCGATCTTCTCTATGATCGACGCCCTTTTATCCGGCGTGTCGCAGTCACACCATATGATGAACGACGATGCCGTCAGCGCAGCACGAACCGGTGCCTTGGCCGATACCGGCGACGCGAGGGCCACGGAAAGAAATACGCCAACAAATGCAATTATCCTCTTCATCATCCACCCGATCGGTTAGGCCGCCGGAGAAGATATTAGGCACGAGCGGATGTACCGTGCTTGAAGAGGCAGCGTCATCCCTTCACCTTCATTCTCTGGTTAGGGCTGTCAATCGGCGTCCAAAAAGGGCTCTGATGAACCGTCCTGGGTTTGTCGGAGGTCGTTGGATGTGGGTCACGCGGCCCAATCGATGATGTCCACAGAAGGATCTGGAAGCCGAGGAACGGCGATTGGACGAAATCATCGCCGCAGCGCCCGCGTCGCAGGTCGTGCGCCTGCCAACGAACTATGAGAAACTGTACACGCGCGCGATCGTATACCTCGCCGCGGACCATGGTGCAGCCGCACGACAAGTTATTCGCCTGCTCATCGAGACAATCTTGGTGCAGCCGGGTAGCGCACGCGGCGGCAAGCGCCGCCCATCCAGCTGTCAGGCGACTTGTACCGGCATCAGCACGGTCGCGGAAGGTGCGTGTGTTCTGGGCGCACAAAAGGCCCGGACCGTGGGG
>CAJYOI010000029.1 GCA_913776045.1 uncultured Sphingomonas sp. | reverse complement strand
CGCGCCATCAGGACAAGTCGCTGCTGCGCTTCCTGACCTGCGGGTCCGTCGACGACGGCAAGTCCACGCTGATCGGCCGGCTCCTCTACGACAGTCGCACGATCTTCGACGACCAGCTCGCCGCGCTGGAGGCGGATTCGAAGCGGCTAGGCACGCAGGGGCAGAACATCGACTTCGCGCTGCTGGTCGATGGCCTCGCCGCCGAGCGCGAGCAGGGGATCACGATCGACGTCGCCTACCGCTTCTTCGCGACGGACAGGCGCAAATTCATCGTCGCCGACACGCCGGGGCATGAACAATATACGCGCAACATGGTCACCGGCGCGTCGACCGCGGACCTGGCGGTCATTCTGATCGACGCGCGTAAGGGCGTGCTGACCCAAACGCGGCGGCATGGCTTCCTGGTAAATCTGCTCGGCATCCGTCACGTCGTGCTGGCGATCAACAAGATGGACCTGATCGGCTGGGACCGCGCCGCCTATGACGCGATCGTCGCCGAGTTCAGCCAGTTCGCCGCGTCGATCGGCATGGCGCCGCCGGTCGCCTTCCCGATCTCTGGCCTCGGCGGCGACAATATCGCGACGCTGTCCGAGCATACGCCGTGGTTCGCGGGTACGACCCTGCTCGAGCATCTCGAGACGGTCGAGGTCGATGCGGAACGTGACGCTGCCGGTGCGTTCGCGATGCCGGTGCAATGGGTCAATCGGCCTAATCTCGACTTCCGCGGTTTTGCCGGGCGAATCGCGCGCGGGGTCGTGCGGCCGGGGGATGCGGTGCGGATCGTGCCGTCGGGCAAGACCAGCCGGATCGCGCGGATCGTCACTTTCGACGGCGATCTGGACGCGGCACAGGCCGGCCAGTCGGTGACGCTGACGCTGGCGGACGAGGTCGATTGCTCGCGTGGCGACGTCGTCGCGGCGGCCGATAAGGCTATCGAGGCGGCAGACCAGTTCGAGACGACGATCGTCTGGATGGACGAAACGCCGCTGCTGCCCGGCCGCGCCTATTGGCTGAAGACCGGCGCGACCACCGTCAGCGCCACCGTCCGTCCGCCCGAACATGCGATCGATGTGAATTCGCTCGCGCATCTGTCGGTCAAGACGCTGGGGCTGAACGACATCGGCGTCGCCCACGTCCACGCCGACCGCGCGATCCCGTTCGCGCCCTATGCCGACAGCCGCGATCTGGGCGGCTTCATCCTGATCGACAAGCTGACCAACGCGACCGTCGCGGCGGGGATGATCGACCGGCCGCTGCGCCGCGCGCAGAACGTCCATTGGCAGAATATCGAAATCACGCGCGAGGCCCATGCCGCGCAGAAGGGGCAGGCGCCCAAGCTGTTGTGGTTCACGGGGCTCTCGGGTTCGGGCAAGTCGACGATCGCCAATCTGGTCGAGAAGAAGCTGCACGCGCTGGGCAAACACAGTTTCCTGCTCGACGGCGACAATGTCCGCCACGGCCTGAACCGCGATCTGGGATTCAGCGACGCCGACCGGATCGAGAATATCCGCCGCGTGGGCGAAGTCGCCAGGCTGATGACCGATGCCGGCTTGATCGTGCTCACCGCCTTCATCTCGCCGTTCCGCGCCGAGCGCGAGATGATCCGCGCGATGATCCCGCAGGGCGAGTTTCTCGAAATCTTCATCGACACACCGCTGTCGGTCGCCGAGGAACGCGACGTGAAGGGCCTTTATGCCAAGGCGCGCGCGGGCGAGATCGCCAATTTCACCGGCATCTCCAGCCCGTACGAACCGCCCGAGGCACCCGACATCCGTATCGACACCGGCCGGTTTTCACCCGAAGATGCCGCCGAACTGATCGTCGACCGTGTGGTCGGGATGTGGAGCCCGGTGATTTGACCGACGCAGAGCTGGCTCGCGAGATCGCGACCGAAGCGGGGGCGCTGCTCCACCAGCTGCAGCACGCGGGGCGGCTTGAGGGCAGGGCGCTGGGTGATGAGGGTGATCGCGCCGCCAACGCGCTGATCTTCGAACGCCTGCGCGCCGCGCGACCTGACGATTTCATCCTTTCGGAGGAAAGCGAGGACGATCCTCGCCGATGTTCGGCGCGGCGCTGCTGGGTGGTCGATCCGCTCGACGGGACGTCCGAATATGCTGCGATGCGCCCCGACTGGGCGGTTCACATCGGGCTGAGCATCGAGGGGCGGCCCGAAGTCGGCGCGGTCGCCCTGCCGGCGCGCGGGGTGACTCTGTGCACCGAAGGTTGCCGCGCCGCACCGCCGGCGCGCGTGCCGCCCCGGATCGTCGTCAGCCGCAGCCGCCCGCCGGCGGAAGCCGTGCGCGTCGCCGAGGCACTGGGCGGCGAACTGGTCCCGATGGGATCGGCAGGTGCCAAGGCGATGGCGGTGGTGCTGGGCGACGCCGACATCTACCTGCATTCGGGCGGCCAATATGCCTGGGACAATTGCGCGCCCGCCGCGGTCGCGTTGGCGGCAGGGCTGCATGTCAGCCGGCTGGATGGCAGCCCGCTGGTCTACAACCGCGCGGAAACCTGGTTGCCGGACCTGCTGATCTGTTCGCCCGCCATGGCCGAAACCGTGATTGCGATCGCCAAGACATAACGCAGATATTTGATCTGTATTGGTGTTGTAGGGTTGCAACACGGTAATCGTATAAACCTTATCCAGATTGTCGCCGCAGCCTGAGCGGCAGATATCCCCTCGACCGATCCGTCGGCCGTGCGCGTCCATGCGCACCGATAAAAAAGAAACGATCGAAGGGAAAAACCATGATCTCCACCTTCCGCCGGCGCATACTGGCGTCGACGCTGTTGCTGTCGGCCGCGGCCTTCGCGCAACCGGCGCTGGCGCAGACCGCGCCTGCCCCGCAGGACACGACGGCGACCGTGCCCCAGACCACCGACACGGCCGCCGACGATCAGGCGCAGGATGTCGTCGTCACAGGCACGCTGTTCCGCGGCGCGGACACGCTGACCGCGCTGCCCGTTACCGTCGTGACCGCGGAGAACCTGACCCGCGCCGGCATCACCAACACCGCCGACGCGATCCGTCAGGCGGCGGCCGACGGCGCCGGCTCGATCGGCATCGGCTTCACCAGCGGCTTTTCGGCCGGCGGTTCGGCGATCTCGCTGCGCAACCTGGGCGTGTCCTCGACGCTGGTCCTCGTCGACGGTCTGCGCGTCGCCAATTTCCCGCTGAGCGACGATGGCCATAACTCGTACGTCGACCTCAACAGCATTCCGCAGGTCGGCGTCGACCGGATCGAAGTGCTGAAGGACGGCGCATCGTCGCTGTACGGCGCGGACGCGATCGGCGGCGTGGTGAACATCATCACCCGCAAGAAGTTCACCGGCATCGACGGTGGCGCCGAAGCCGGCGTGACCGAAAAGGGCGACGGCCACAAGTACCGCCTGCGCCTGCTGGGCGGCATCGGCGACTATGACACCCAAGGATGGAATTTCTACGTCGGTGGCGAGTTCGAGGATTCGGGGAAGATTACTGCGGATTCGCGCGGCTTCCCGTTCAACACGCTCGACCTGCGGGCCGCCGGCGGCGTCGACAACAACCGCGGCGACGACACGCTGACCAGCCCGACGACCAACGCGGTCGTCACGCGTACGACTCAGACCGATCTCAACAACCCGCTCGCCGGCAGCATCGCCAATGCGACGAACCCGGCGATCTTCACGTCGCTGACGCCGCTCGGCAGCTGCCCATATGGTACCTTCTCGGAGAACACATCGTCGCGCGTCGGCACGGCATGCGCCCACGACCTTACCCGCGAATATGTCCAGATCCTGCCGAAGCAGCGTCGCTATGCCGGCCAGGCCCGCCTCAGCTTCCGACTGGCGGACACTGTCGAGGGCTATGTCCAGGGCAGCTATTCGAACAACAAGGTCGACATCACCCTGCTGCCGCGCGGCATCCGCCAGAATCAGGCGTTCGGCGGCGCGCCCAGCACCTCGACCAGCAATCCGGGCATCGTGCTGCCGTACTTCATCTGCTCGGCCGGTGTGAACTGCGCGACGGCTGCGGATCGTCAGCTGAACCCGAACAACCCGTATGCGACCAACCTGGCAGCGACGCCGGCGATCGCCGCGGCGAATGCGGCGCGTATCTATTACCTTTTCGGCGACGTGAAGGCGGGGTCGGAGCGGACCAACGAACTGTATCGCATCACCGGCGGCCTGCACGGCACGCTGGCCGATACGTGGCGCTGGGCGGTCGACGTCGGCTATTCGCGCGACAATCTGGAACTGATCCAGACCGGCTTCGCCAACCTGAACGGCCTGGTCCGCGCGATCAACACGGGCACGTACAATTTCGTGAACCCGAGCCTGAATTCGCAGGCGGTGCGCGATTCGGTGCTGCCGCCGATCACGTCGCTGTCGGATTCGTCGATCTTCACGACCGATGCGTCGGTGTCGCGTGACCTGTTCGCACTGCCGGGCGGCAACGTCCAGCTCGCGGTCGGTGGTCAGTACCGCAAGGAAAAGCTGAACAACCGCAGCGCCAACCCGAACCTGGACGTGCCGGGTCTGTCGACCGCCCAGGCGTTCGGCGACCGCGACGTGTGGGCGGCGTATTTCGAAGCCGCCGCGCCGATCCTCGACGTGCTGAGCGTCAACCTGTCGGGCCGCTACGACAGCTATTCGGAAGGGTTCAACAAGTTCTCGCCGAAGGTCAGCGCGAAGTTCACGCCGATCCCCGAAATCTCGATCCGCGGGTCGTATTCGGAGGGCTTCCGCACCCCGACCTTCGCCGAAATTGATCCGCGCAGCTCGTTCTCGGGCTTCGTCGGCTACACGCCGAACGCCGATTTCCGTGCGGCGCACCCGAACAACGCCGGGTACACGGCCAATTATTCGGTCGGCCGCGGCTATGTCGGCAATCCGAACATTCAGCCGGAAACCTCACGCAGCTTCACGGTCGGCGCGATCTTCCAGCCGAAGCCGTGGCTCAGCTTAACTGCGGATTATTTCAACGTAAAGAAGTCGGGCCTGATCACCGCGGGGTCGCTCGCGGGTGAAGCGATCAACGCCTATTACTCGGTCGCCAACCAGAGCTTCGCGTCGGCAGCAGCAGCAGCGGCCGCCGGCTGTGCGAAGGTTGCCGCGGTCGGTGCGGGCTATTCGTGCAACGTCATCGACGGTGCCGATCCTTTCGCGCTGAATGCACTCCCGCGTCTGCTGGTGCTCAACGCGCCGTACGTGAACGTCAATTACGACGTCACGACCGGCGTGCAGTTCACCGCGAACGTCCAGGCGCCGATCAGCGAAGGGCTGCGCTTCGAAAGCCGCCTCGACCTGCAGGGCACGCTGAAGTTCGACCGTCATCTCGACAACGGCTCGGTCCAGCGCTTCGCCGGTTCGGTCGGCCCGGCCGACCTGTCGTCGGGCGGCGGCACGCCGAAGTGGCGCGGCAACTGGCAGAACACGTTCCTGACCGACACTTTCTCGCTAAGCGCGACGACGTACTTCGTCGGTGCGATGCGCGCGGTCGCGACCGACCAAGGCAGCCTTGACACGTCGTGCAATGCATCGGTCTACAAGGACGCCCAGGGCGGCAATTCCTTCTGCCGCATCCGCCGGTTCATCTACACCGACATCAACGCGACGATTAAGGTGAACGACCAGTTCAGCTTCTTCGGCTTCGTCGGCAACGTGACGAACGCGCGGGCGCCGTTCTATCCGAACACCTTCTACACCACGCAGCCGAACTATCTGGCGTCGTGGCACCTGCCCGGCCTGATCGGCCGATCGTTCCGCGCAGGTGCGAACTTCAAGTTCTGAGGGCGGTAAGCTGAAACCTCAGCGGGGCGGTTCCTTATGGGAGCCGCCCCTTTTTTTATTCGATCCGACGCGCCTTCAGCGATCGCCGCTTGTTGAAGGAGGCGGCATAGCTGCCGAGCGCCGCTCGGCGGATAACGACGGTTTCGCCGACCCGCGGCGGATAGCCTTCGTCATTCTCGGTCGTGATCCAGCGCGTTCCGTCCTCCAGCTGAAAGACCCAGCGGTTGAGCGCAGCGGCCGTCACGCCACGAACCTTGCCGTCGAGCTGCTTGACCGCGTCGGCACCGTCCCCGCCATCGCCCCCGCCGAACAACCGGATCTTCGGCAGTGGGAATCCGAACAGCGATCGGCGGGTCGCCTGCACTTCGGTACGGTCGAGGACCACCAGATCCTTGTTCTTGCGTGCCGTCTCCAGCGT
>CAJYOI010000028.1 GCA_913776045.1 uncultured Sphingomonas sp. | reverse complement strand
TGGCGAGCACGTTCAGGCGCCCGCGGTGGGCCATGCCGTAGACGATCTCGCGGACGCCCTGCTGGCCGCCATACTTGATGACGCTTTCCAGCGCCGGGATCATGCTTTCGCCGCCGTCCAGGCCGAAACGCTTGGTGCCGACGTACTTTTTGCCGAGGAACTTCTCGTAACCCTCGGCGTGAATCACCTTGCTGAGGATCGCCTTCTTGCCATCGGGCGTGAACTGAATCGCCTTGTCGCGGCCTTCCATCCGGTCCTGCAGGAACTTGCGTTCCTCCACGTCCGCGATGTGCATATATTCCAGGCCGACGTTGCCGCAGTAGTTGGCGCGAAGGATCGTCACCAGCTCGCGGATCGTCGCGGTCTGGAGGCCGAGCACGCCGCCGAGATAGACCGGCGTGTCGATCTGATCGTCGGTGAAGCCGTGGTATTCGGTGCGCAAATCCTCGGGCAGCTCGCGTGTCGACAAGCCCAGCGGATCTAGGTTCGCCGCCAGGTGGCCGCGGACGCGGTACGTGCGGATCAGCGTCATCGCGCGGATCGACGCGTCGGCAGCGGCGCGGATCGCGTCCGGCGAGGCAGCCGGAGCTGCAGCGGGCGCGGACTTCGCACCGGGCTTCGCGGGCTTGGGCGCCGGCTCCATCTGCGTCGGGTCGAGCCCGGCGGTGAGCGCGTCCGTTTCCGTCAGCGGCCAGGTCTTCTTGGCCCAGGACGGCCCCGTCGCGGCGCCCTCGAGCCCTTCGAAGAAGTCACGCCAGCCGGGCTCCAGTCCCGACGGGTCGCTCTTATACTTCGCGTAGAGCGTGTCGACGAACGCCTGCGATACACCGCCGGCGATATCCGAGAAATCCTGGCCTTCGTAGCCCATTTTACGTCCTCTCCCTCGCCCCTCGCAGAGGGGAGAGGGTTGCGCAGACTTAGGCCCGCAGGGCCTTGGTCGGAGCTGGGTGAGGGGTGGTCGAGCGTAGCTCGACGCGAGCCTGCGGCTCGCTCAACCCTATCCCAACCTACGCTAGCGAGCGAGCTCGCCAGCTTCGGTATCCCTCTCCCTGTCCAGGGAGAGGGCAGTCTGGTGTCAACCCTTCAACACCGAAACCAGCGTCTCGCCCAGCAGGCTGGGCGAATCCGCGACCTTGATGCCGGCGGCTTCCATCGCCGCGATCTTGCTCTCGGCGTCGCCCTTGCCGCCCGACACGATCGCGCCGGCGTGGCCCATGCGACGACCCGGAGGCGCCGTGCGGCCCGCGATGAAGCCGGCCATCGGCTTCTTGCGGCCACGCTTGGCCTCGTCGATCAGGAACTGCGCGGCCTGCTCCTCGGCGTCGCCGCCGATTTCGCCGATCATAATGATGGATGCGGTCGCATCGTCGGCCAGGAACTGCTCCAGCACGTCGATGAAGTTGGTGCCGTTGACCGGATCGCCGCCGATGCCGACCGCGGTGGTCTGGCCCAGGCCGGCGTTGGTCGTCTGGAAAACCGCTTCGTAGGTCAGCGTGCCCGAGCGCGACACGACGCCGACCGAACCCTTCGAGAAGATGCTGCCCGGCATAATGCCGATCTTGCATTCGCCCGGCGTCAGCACGCCGGGGCAGTTCGGACCGATCAGGCGCGACTTGCTGCCCGACAGCGCGCGCTTGACCTTCACCATGTCGAGCACCGGAATGCCTTCGGTGATGCAGACGATCAGCGGCACTTCGGCGTCGATCGCTTCCAGGATTGAATCCGCGGCGAAGGGCGGCGGCACGTAGATGACGCTGGCATCGGCACCGGTCTTGGTTACGGCTTCGGCAACGGTGTTGAACACCGGCAGGCCGAGGTGCTCGGTGCCACCCTTACCCGGCGTGACGCCGCCCACCATCTGCGTGCCGTAATCCAGCGCCGCCTTGGTGTGGAAGCTGCCGGTCTCCCCGGTCATGCCCTGGGTGATGACCTTGGTGTTCTTGTTGACGAGGATGCTCATCCTAGATCCGATCCCTTCTTTGTACCCCGGCGAAGGCCGGGGTCCAGGTGCGGTGCGTCAGCCATTCACGATCTGCGGGTAGAGATCTTCCCAGTCCGGGTTCTCGCCCTCGATCTCGCGTAGCTTCCAGCCTCGCTTCCATTCCTTCATTCGACGTTCGCGTAACCGAGCGCCTTCGATCGTGTCATGAACCTCTAACCAGACGAGGATGTGACACTTGTGTTCTTTCGTGAACCCGTCCGCGACGAAGTTGCGGTGTTGCCAGATGCGTTGAGGAAGGTTGCTGGTGGAGCCGATGTAGATGGTTCCGTTCTTACCGCTCGCGACGATATAGACGAAACCGCGTTTCTACACCCCAGACCGTCCCGCATCTGGGCCCCGGCCTTCGCCGGGGCACGGGTCACTTACTCGCTCAATTCAGCGAACCATCGATCCCCTTGCAGGCGACCAGCAATTCCTTGACCGCGTCGACCGAGACCTGGAGGTTGGCCTTCGCCTCGTCGCTGAGCTTGACCTCGACGACCTTCTCGACGCCGTCCTTGCCGATCACGACCGGCACGCCGACGTACAGGTCGTCCACGCCGTACTGG
The DNA here is from genome assembly GCA_913776045.1 of uncultured Sphingomonas sp. Taxonomy (GTDB): domain Bacteria; phylum Pseudomonadota; class Alphaproteobacteria; order Sphingomonadales; family Sphingomonadaceae; genus Sphingomonas. Next base: position 48,878 of record CAJYOI010000028.1, on the reverse strand, counting down.
CCGGTCAGATGCGCGGCCGCGGGCAGGATACGCTTCTGGTCGTAGAGGTACGCCTCGGCCATCGCGATACCGCTGGTGGCAGGCGCATAATAGGCCGAACCGGTCTTCAGCAGCGCGACGATCTCGCCGCCGCCGCCACGGGTGCGCTTGATGATCTCGTCGACGCGCTCCTTGGTCGACATGCCCATTTCGATGAGGTCGCTGACCGGGATGCCGCTGACGGTGGAATATTCGAGGACCGGGACCATCGTGTCGCCGTGGCCGCCGAGCACGAAGGTATTGATGTCCTTCACCGACACCTTGAACTCCTCGGCGAGGAAGTGGCTGAAGCGCGCCGAGTCGAGCACGCCGGCCATCCCGACAACCTTCTGGTGCGGCAGACCCGAGAACTCGCGCAGCGCCCACACCATCGCGTCGAGCGGGTTGGTGATGCAGATGACGAACGCGTCGGGGGCGTGCTCGGCAATGCCTTCGCCGACCGCCTTCATAACCTTCAGGTTGATGCCGAGCAGATCGTCGCGGCTCATGCCCGGCTTGCGCGCGACACCCGCCGTCACGATTATGACGTCGGCGCCGGCAATGTCCTTGTAATCGTTCGAGCCGATAATCTTGGCATCGAAGCCTTCGACCGGACCGCACTGCGACAGGTCGAGCGCCTTGCCCTGCGGCACGCCTTCGACGACGTCGAACAGCACGATGTCGCCCAGGCCCTTCAGGGCCGCCAGGTGCGCGAGCGTCCCGCCGATATTCCCGGCGCCGATCAGCGCGATCTTCTTGCGAGCCAAAACCGTCTCTCCCTTCGCGAACATGAGCATCGGGCGCGCCCGAACAACAAACACAGACGCGCGAAGTCGAGGCGGGCCATAGGCCCATCACGCGACGGGGGCAACCCGTAAAGCAGGGGGGCTTACAGTTTAATCGATAATCGATCGCAATAGCGATAAGGAGACGAAATGGTCGCTGAAGAGGCTTAAAGGCGCGAAGAAGGAGGGGCGCTCCACTTCCGCAACGTCATTTTCGCGCAGGCGGGAACACAGTCCGGCTGAACGTCGTGAGCCTCGCCATGACCAGTGACCATTGATCTCCGCCTTCGCCGGGACGGCGGTGGAGAGGGAGTAAGAATGGCGGAGTGGCGGTGAGACAGAGCAACAACGGCACGCTTTCCCTCGCGCCTTTGCGCCTTCTTTAAACCGCTCTTTTTCTACTCCGCACCGTGGCCCAGTGCGAGGTAATCGGCCGACCGCATCTCCATCAGCCGGCTCGCCGTGCGCTCAAATTCGAACGCCCCGTCACCCGCCACGTACAGATCGTCAGGCTCGGCATCGGCGGTCGCAAGCAGCTTGACCTTGTGCTCGTACAGCGCGTCGATCAGCGTCACGAAACGCGCGGCTTCGTTGCGGTTTTCCGGTCCCATGCGGGGAATGCCGACGATGATGACGGTGTGGAAGTGACGCGCGATCGTCAGGTAATCTGGCACGCCGCGGGGTTCGCCGCACAGACGCTTGAAGCTGAACACGCCGACGCCCTTCAGGCTCTTGGGCACATGCAGCGTCCGCCCGCCGGGGATAGGCAAATCCTCGCTCGGAACATGCTTACGGTCGGCGGGGTCGAAGTCGGTCAGGCGGAAGAAGGCCTCGGTCACCGCCTGCGTCGCGGCGTCGCCGGTCGGCACATGCCACGTCTCCCCGCTGCCCAACCGATCGTGCCGGTAATCGGTCGGGCCGTTGAGCGCGACGACGTCCATCTTCTGCTCGATCAGCGCGATGAAGGGCAGGAAAAGATGCCGATTGAGACCGTTCTTGTAGAGATCGCCGGGCACGCGGTTCGACGTCGCGACAATCGTTACACCGCGATCGAACAGGCCGGTGAACAAACGGCTCAGGATCGCCGCATCAGCCATGTTTGTGACGACCAATTCGTCGAACGCCAGCACGCGCACGTCCGCGGCCAAGGCTGCGGCGACCGGCGGGATCGGATCGCCGGCTTCCTTCTCACGCTCGCGGCGCAGGCGGTCGTGGACCTCGGCCATGAACTCGTGGAAGTGGACGCGACGCTTCTGGTCGATCTTCAGGCAGCTGTGGAACAAATCCATCAGCATCGATTTGCCGCGCCCCACCCCGCCCCACATGTAAATCCCGCGCGGCACTTCCGGGGCGCGCCCGAACAGGCGGCCGATCAGGCCGGGCTTCTCCTGGGTTTCGAGTGCAGTCGTGAGCGCAGCGAGGCGCCGGGCGGCGTCTTCCTGCGCAGGATCGGGGCGGAGTTCGCCCGAGGCGACGAGCGCTTCGTAGCGGGCGAGGACGTTGGGCATCTTGGCTTATCGCTCGCAGCATGAAGAAAGGCAGCACTTCGACAGGCTCAGCGCGAACGGATCGAGGAGAGCAAACCGCCCTCCTCGTTCGAGCTAAGCTCGTCGAAGCACTACCCTTCTTGAAACCTTTGGATCAGATGATCCGCTCGGCTTCCATCTTTTTGATCTCCGCGATCGCCTTGGCCGGGCTGAGGCCCTTCGGGCACGCATTCGCGCAGTTCATGATCGTGTGGCAGCGGTAAAGGCGGAACGGATCCTCCAGTGCGTCCAGACGCTCGCCGGTCATCTCGTCGCGGCTGTCTGCCAGCCAGCGGTACGCTTGGAGCAGTATCGCGGGCCCTAGGAACTTGTCGCTGTTCCACCAATAGCTCGGGCAGCTGGTCGAGCAGCAGGCGCACAGGATGCACTCGTACAGGCCGTCCAGCTTCTCGCGCTGTTCGGGCGACTGAAGCCGCTCCTTGCCCGCCGGCGCCGGCGTGACCGTCTGCAGCCACGGTTTGATCGAGGCGTATTGCGCGTAGAAATGCGTAAAGTCGGGGACGAGGTCCTTGATGACATCCATCGCCGGCAGTGGCGTGATGCGCACTTCGCCCTTGATGTCCTCGATCGCGGTGGTGCAGGCGAGGCCGTTCTTGCCGCCCAGATTCATCGAACACGAGCCGCAGATGCCCTCGCGGCACGACCGGCGGAAGGTCAACGACGGGTCCTGCTCTGCCTTGATCTTGATGAGCGCGTCGAGGACCATCGGACCGCAATCGTCCAGGTCGATCTCGAAGGTGTCGTAACGCGGATTTTCACCCGAATCCGGATCGTAGCGATAGATTTTGAACGATTTCACGCGCGTCGCCCCGGCCGGCGCCTTGTGCACGCGGCCCTTGCCCGTGATCTTGCTGTTCTTCGGCAGGGTGAATTCGGCCATCGCTTGTATCCGTCCTTCTCTGCAGGGCGCGATAGCGGTTGATGCGCGCGGGCTCAACCGTCACGCGCATCACCCTTTGCGAATTCAGTCCGCCGCTATCGCAGCCTCTCGCCCGCCCCATTCGATGTTGCGTGTGAGGTACATAATGCTCGCCAGCGCGGTGAACAGGAGGATCGAGCCGATCAGGAGCGAAAATTCCTCAAGGCTGAGCAGGACATAGAGCACGCCGTAGAGCGCCGCGAGCAACGCGGCGATGAAGCACGCGCGGCGTCGGCTGCCGAGCACTGCGGCGGAATAGGCGGTCAACAACGCGATGATCGCCCCGCCCGCAACGAGATAGGCCGCGGCGAAACCGATCACTTCCGCAAAGGCGAGCATCATGACGAAGAACAGCACCAGCCCGGCCCCGACCAGCAGATATTCGATTCCCGATACGCGCACGCCGCCGACGACGTCGAACATCAGGAACGCCAGGAAGGTGAAACCGATGAACAGGAAGCCGTATTTCACGCTGCGATTGACCTGCGCGTAGAGATCGACTGGCGAGATGAGTGTCACGCCGGCGAGGTGTTCGGTCGCTTCGGGTGCGACCGGCCGAGGCTCGGTTATCGGCGGTGCGCCCGCTTCGACCAGCGCCTTGCCCAGCGCCAAGTTGCCGACGCGCCAGCGCGCGGTGAAGCCGGCGGCGTCGCGGCTGTGCTGAGCGGGCAGGAAACCGCCGCCGAAGCTCGGGTGCTGCCAGGGCGACGTCACGGTCCAGCGCGTGTCACCGGCGAAGGGCGAGAGCATCAGGCTCGTGTTGCCGCGGAAGTCGTAGGAGAACGTCGCGACGATCGCTCCTGCTCGCAGGATGCTCGCGTCGAATGGCGCGACGAAGCCCGATCCGCCGGTCGCTTCTACGCCCTTCCCCGGACGCAAGGCACGGCGCGTTCCGTCGATGGCGACGACCGGCGGCGGGCCGTACAGGCCGCGCGCGTCGCTCAGGCCGAAGCGCAGTTCGGCGCGGTCGAGTGCCAGCGCATCGGCGGTGACGCCGTACCGCGTCAGGTCGGTCGGCAGCGTGAAGCGCGCCTGTCCCTTGGTCGCCGACGAATAGACGACGGCTTCATAGATCGACCGCTTCCGCCGCTCCGGCGCGATCGTCGATCGGATGTCGGCAAGCTCGGGCGCGATGCGCAGTTCGCGCCAGACGCGCGACGTGCGCGCAGTCGGCTGGCCGTTCTGGGTCACCGTCTCGGTCGTGTCCGCCTGATAGGGGATGACCAGAATCGGGCCGGCGATCGTCTGCGCCCCGCCCCACCCTTGCGCGATCGACGCGCGCGCCGTTTCCGACTGGGTCTGGCGATCGTAGACGAGCAGATAGACGGCGAAGAGGGGGATAGTCAGCGCGGTGGCGACGAAGATCGCGAAGGCAAGCTTAATCGTCGGCGTACGCGCGATTGTCGGGTCATAGGCCATAAGGTGGCTCCTAATGTGGAGCCGCCGTGATGGCCGACCGCCGAGGTGAGCGGCATGAGCGGGGCGTGAGGCTTTGCTGAAAAGCCGCGCCCCGGCCCGTCAGATCACGTCGAGGATCAGGCCCATGTCCAGCGCCTCCTGGCAATCGATGTACCAGTTATTCGGCGCCTTCTTCAGTAGCTCGCCATAATCGACGCTCGACCCGGCGATCAGTGCGCGGAAGCCTTCTTCCTCGATCCGGATCGACTGTTCGATCTCGTGGAGCTTCGCCTTCAGGTTGGCGACCTGCATTCTCAGCGGGCCGTTTAGCTCCACACTCGCGGTCATCTGGCGTTCGTGGACCATGATCCGCGTGCCGCGCGTCAGGAACCGCTTGTCGTTGGGAAAGGCCGACATGAATGTCGCGCCAGCCGAATAGACCGCGACTTTGCCCAGAAACAGTGTCTCGCGGCCGGTGTATTCGCCGATCAGCCGCACGTCGTCGCCCATTGCGCGGGCGACTTCGGGGTCGCCACCCAGCGTCGTGATCGAGAAGACCAGGCTCCCCTCGCTCGGCGCGTTGACGAGTTGTTGGCGGAAGCTGTCGTACATCGCATCGTTCACCGGCCCGTGCAGGTGCACGTTGGGCTGGGCAAGCAGCGGATAATGGCGGGCGTTGGGGCGGGTCTGGTCCATGGCCGCCGAACCGGTCATCGCGGGCGAAGTTCCCCGATTGACATCAATCAATCGACTTCCTGCGGAGCAACGGCCGAAGTCACGTCACCGCTTGGCGAGCGCGATGCTCCGGCCGATCCCAGCGTTCGGTTTCCAGAATATCGGCAAGAACCGTCACGGCGCGATCGACGTCCGCCATATCATTGTAGAGCGGTGCAAAGCCGAAGCGTAGGATGTCAGGGGCGCGGAAATCGCCGATGACGCCATCCGCGATCAGCGCCTGCATCACGGCATAGGCCTGCGGGTGGCGAAAGCCGACCTGGCTGCCGCGCGCCTGCGGGTCACGGGGCGACGCGAGTTCGACGCCCGGGCACGTCGCCTCGACCCCGGCGATGAACGCTTCGCTGAGTTCGATCGACCGCGCGCGGACATCGGGCATTGCGACGCCCTCCCAGGCATCGAGCGCGGCGTCCAGCACGGCGAGCGCGATGACGGGGGGTGTGCCGACGCGCATCCGCTCGATCCCTCTACCCGGGCTATAGTCGAGGTCGAAGGCGAAGGGCGCCGCATGGCCCATCCAGCCGGACAGCGCAGGCAACGCCACGTCATGGTGCTCAGGCGCGACGTAGATGAACGCGGGCGCACCGGGACCACCGTTGAGATATTTGTACGTGCAGCCGACGGCGAAATCGGCCCTGCCGCTCCTGACGTCGACCGGCACCGCGCCGGCCGAATGGGCAAGGTCCCAGATCGTCATCGCACCCACGTCATGCGCCGTCGCGGTCAGTGCGGGCATGTCGTGACGGCGGCCGGTGCGGTAGTCGACTTCGGTCAGCAGCGTCGCCGCCACGCTCTCGTCGATCGCATCGGTGACCGCTTCGGGCGCGACGACCTTCAGCCGATAATCGGGGCCGAGCGAAGCGAGCAGTCCCTGCGCGATGTACAGGTCGGTCGGGAAATTGCCGCTGTCGGACAGCACGACGCGCCGGTCGGGCCGCATCGCCAGCGCCGAGGCGAGCGCCTGATAGACCTTGATGCTGAGCGTATCGCCCATCACCACGCTGCCCGCAGGGGCACCGATCAGCCGCGCGACCCGATCACCGATGCGCCCCGGCGCCGCCATCCAGCCGGCAGCGTTCCAGCCGCGGATCAGCATCTCGCCCCATTCATCCGTCACGACTTGGCGCGCACGCTCCTGCGCGGCGATCGGTAGCGGCCCGAGGGAGTTGCCGTCGAGATAGGTGACGCCCGCCGGCAGGTGAAACAGCGCGCGGGTGGCGGTGAAGTCGGTCATGGTGGGCGTGATGGGGGTGTGGGTGGCGCAGGTCAATCTTCATGCCGCCCCTCTGCTAGGGGAAGTGGCGCGCGCCAGCGTGACGGAGGGGTGTCCCGCTATTCGGAGAGGGTGACAGACCTCCGACCGGCTGCGCGGGACACCTCCCCTTCCGGGGGGGGCATCGCCCCCTTGCGACCCGCCCCCGACCCTCTACAGACGAACGGAAAGAAACCATGAAACCGGTTCCCAGGGAGGGCGACATGTCCACACGGCCGGCACCCCAGGCGGGCGCCAACACGACGGCGGCATTCGCCACCGTCACCACCCTGTTCTTCGCATGGGGGTTCATCACTTCGTTGATCGACCCGCTGGTCGCGGCGGTGAAGGGCATCTTCTCGCTGAGCGACCTGCAGGCGCAGTTAAGCGCGTCGGCCTTCTTCATCGCCTACGGCGTGATGAGCTTCCCCGCCGCCGCGCTGCTCAGCCGGCGCAAGTCGGCGCCGACCGTGCTGATCGCGCTGACGCTGATGATCGCCGGGTGCCTGATCATGCTGGGCGCGGCCAATGCGGCGATCTACAGCCTGGTACTGCTCGGCCTGTTCACGCTGGCGAGCGGGATCACCATCCTGCAGGTCGCGGCGAACCCGCTGGCGGCGGTGCTGGGTGACCCGTCGCGCAGCCATTTCCGCCTGACCCTCAGCCAGGCATTCAACAGCCTCGGCACCTTCCTCGGCCCCTGGATCGGCGCGACCCTGTTCCTGAAGGGCGTCGAGGTGAAGGAAGGCACCGTCATCACCGAAGCCGTTCGCCAGACCGCGCTCGGCGGCATCGACCGCGCGTTCTTCTGGATCGCCGGGCTGCTAGTCCTGCTGCTGCTGTTCTTTTTCACGATGCGCAAGCTGGTCGCCGCCGCTGCACCGGAAGGGGCCGCACCCAAGGGCTTCGGCGCTGCGATTTCGGAAGCGCTGTCGTCGCGCTGGGCGGTACTCGGGGGCCTGGGCATCTTCGTCTACGTCGGCGCCGAAGTTGCGATCGGGACACAGATGGCGTTGTTCCTCAATTCCGATGCGATCTGGGGCCGGTCGGACGCGGCGTTCGGCACGCCGCTGCTGGGACTGGCGATGGGCAGCGACGGTGTACTCGGCGTGTCGCTGCTGGAAGCCGGCAAGGCCGTGTCTTTCTATTGGGGCGGCGCGATGGTCGGGCGGATCATCGGCTCGGCGCTGCTGACCCGCTTCCCCGCGGCACGCCTGCTGGCGGTGTTCGCGGCGATCAACGTGGGAATCGCGAGCTACGTCCTGTTCGTGGGTGGCGTCGGCGCCGGCTTTGCCGCGCTGTCGATGGGGCTGTTCAACTCGATCATGTTCCCGGTGATTTTCACGCTGACGCTGGAGCGCTCGACCGCCAGCCAGGAAGCGACATCGGGCTTCCTGTGCTTCTCGATCGTGGGCGGCGCGGCCATCCCGCCGCTGACCGGCATCGTGTCGGGCGCGACCGGCAGCTATGCGACCGCGTTCATCGTGCCGGCAGTTTGCTACGCGGCGCTGGTTGTGTTCGCGCTGGCCGCGGCTGGCGCGAAGGTGCGGCACACGGGGGAAGCGGCGCCGAACCTGCACTGACCTTCACCGTTCGTGCTGAGCTTGTCGAAGCATCGTTCTTCGTGCCGCTAGCGGTAGAAGAACGACCCTTCGATAGGCGCAGGCCGAACGTGTTTTCAGCCCTTCATATTCTCCAGCTCGACCCCCTTGGTTTCGTGGATGAACCGCTGGACCAGGAAGAAGCTGACGACCGCCGCTGCGGCATACAGGCTGTAGCTGACCGCTAGCCCCAGCCCCGCCGCCATTAGCGGGAAGCTCTGCGCGACTAAATAGTTGGAGAACCACTGCGCGAAGCCGCAGACCGCCAGCGCCGAGCCGCGGATCTGGTTGGGGAACATCTCGCCCAGCATCACCCACATGATCGGGCCCCAGCTGACGTTGAAGAAGATGACGTACAGGTTCGCTGCGACCAGTGCGATCGTGCCCAGTTCGCTCGAGAGGGACAGCTTGCCCGCCGCATCGACCGATCCGTTGGCGAAGGCATAGACGAGCGCGATCAGCGTCGCCGCCATGCCCGCCGACCCGATCAGCAGCAACGGCTTGCGACCGATCCGGTCGACCAGCGCGATGGTGATGAAACACGCTGCGATCGATACCAGACCCGACACGATGTTGATCTGGAGCGACTGGTCTTCGGTAAAGCCCGCCAACTGCCACAGCGTCGCGCCGTAATAGAAGATGACGTTGATACCGACCAACTGCTGGAACACCGCCAGCAGCAGGCCGGCCCACAGGATCGGGCGGATGCGCCCGGTGACGGAATTCTTCAGATCCGACAGGCGCGGGCGGTGATCCTCCGAGAAACTCGCGCGGATATCGGCGAGCTTCGCCTCCGCCTCCGCGCTGCCGAATAGCCGCGCGAGCACGGTGCGCGCCTCGTCGATCCGGCCCTTCGCCACCAGATAGCGCGGACTTTCCGGGATCATCGTCAGCGCGACCAGGAATACCGCGGCGGGGATCGCCTGCATCAGATACATCCAGCGCCACGCCTCGATGCCCGCCCAGAACGGCGCGGTCGAGGTGCCGGCGGCGCGGGCGAGGAACCAGTTGACGACGAACGCCACGGTCAGGCCGATGATGATCATGATCTGCTGAACGGTCGTCATCCGCCCACGGATGTTCGCCGGCGCGACCTCCGAGATGTAAGCCGGCGACAACACGCTCGCCGCGCCCACCGCCATGCCGCCGGCGAAGCGCGCCAGGACGAACAGCTATTGTTCGTGCGCAGACCCCTGCACCAGCGCACCGGCCAGGAAGAATAGAGCGGCGAGCATCATCACCTTGCGCCGCCCCATCACGTCGGCCAGCCGGCCGGCGAGGAAGGCACCGACGAAACAGCCGATCAGCAGCGACCCAACGGTGAAGCCCAGGCCGCCTTCGCTCAAGGCGAACGCGGCCTTCAGCCCCGGCTGCGTCCCGTTCACTGCGCCACTGTCGTACCCGAACAGCAGCCCGCCGATGGTTGCCACCGCGACGATCGCCGCGATTAAGCCGGTATTCGCGCGTTGTGGATGCGCCACTCTTCCCCTCCCTGATCCGTGTTAGCGCTATCTGACGTCTGTCGCGCACGGGTGGCAAGGGGTATCCGAGACGCCTTCGTCATCCCGGACGTGATCCGGGCGGACGTTTGCACTACCGCGCCCACCGCAGTCCGATCCACAGCGTTCGAGGAGTAGCACGTTCGATGATGCCAGTGCCGGCGACACCCGCCTCGACGCGTTCGTCGAACAGATTCTCGCCCCGCAATTCGACCGCCAGCTTTGCCGCCAGCGGAACGGCGGCGTAAACGTCTAGCGTCGTCGCGGGTGCCAGCGTGCGGCTGTTGGCGTCGTCCTCGAATTGCCGCGCGGCGTGGCGGACGGTGGTCGACACCGTCAGTCCATCGCGCCGCCAGCCGATCGTGCCGGACACGAGGTCGTGCGGCGTCTGCGCCGGCCGCAGGCCGTCGAGCGCCGCCGCCGTGCCGCTGGCCGACACGAGCGCATTGACGTGGCTCCACGACAGCAGCGCGAAGGCGGGGCCGGCATCGTAGCGCGCGTCCGACTCGATCCCGGTCGATCGGATCGCGTCGAGATTGCGCCGCACGCGGTAAACGCCATTCGCCGCGACGAAACCGACGCCGGGAAACATTCCCGCCCCCCGCCCCTCGGTGACGTTGGCGATTCCGCCGGTCAGGCGGTCGCGAAAGACGCTCACACCGATCGACGCGCCACGCAACGGGGTCAGCGACACGCCGGCGTCGAACCCCGTCAGCCGTTCGGGCGCCAGTGCGGCGTTGGCGGCAGTCGCGTCGGCGCCAACACGAAATGGGCGGTAAAATTCGTTGAGTGTCGGCAGCCGCCAGCCGCGATAGGCCGCGACGCGCAGCCGCACGGCCTCTATCGGCGCGACCGCCAGCCCGGCGCGCCCCGTCCACTCGGTGCCCGTCCGATCGGAATAGATCGCGTCGGTCAGCGGCGCGCCTCCGGTCAGCAAAGCCTCGCGCGTGTGGCCGTCGCTGATCCGCCAGCGATCGACCCGCCCGCCGAGCGTCAGTGTCACTGCGCCGCGCTCGACGCTGGCGTCGGCGAACACACCCGCGGTTTCCGACGATCCACCCGCCTCGCGTCGACGTGTCGGCACGCCGGCGGTGAAGCTGTAAAGCTCTTGCGTCCGCCCCGTCACGTCGCGCCAATCGCTGCCCAGCCTCAAATCGATTCCTGCCCCTACCGGCGGCACCAGCTCCACGCGCGCGCCGAGCCCGGTCGCCGGCGTGTTATACTGATCGAGCGTCGGCGTGACAGTCGACCGCGCGACATCGACGGCGGCAAACTGCGACGCGAACCCACGGGTCTGGAGATAAGCAAGCGCGGAAAAACCCCAGCGTCCCCGCCCGACCAGGCGAATGCTGGCGTCGGCGCCTTCGCTGCGGTTGCGGGTAATGTCGGTGCCGCGATCGCGGACGTCGGCGAAGGCGGATACGTTCGCCTGCAACTCGATATCGCCGCTGATCGGCAGCACGGCGCGGACGGCGCCGGACGCCTGTTCATAAGGTGCGGCGCGATCAACCCGGCCACGGCTTTCGGCGACGACCGGCACGAAGCCGTCGCCGCGTGCATAGGCGGCCGACAGGGTCGCGAATCCGCTGCCGTTCTGGAGCAGCGCAGATGCTTTAGCATCGACCGAATTGCGGCTGCCATACGCGACCGATCCAGCGATGGGGGCACCCGTTGGACCAGCGCTCTCCAGCTCGACCGTGCCGGCCAGCGCACCCGCACCGAAGTAACCGCTTCCGCCGCCGCGCGTCACCCGGATAAGCCCGATACGATCGGTGGCATAGGCCGGGAACGCGACCCAGCCGCCGAACGGATCGGCCTGCGGCACGCCGTCCAGGATCAGCAGCACCCGGCTCGACGCATTGCCGCCGATGCCGCGCAGCGAAATGCCCTGGCTGGTCGGGTTGGCGGTGCGCGAATCCGACCGGCGAAACTGCTGCAGGCCGGCAACGTCGGCCAGCACCGATTCCAGCCGAGCGCTGGCAGACTCCGCGATGCGTTCGGGCGCGATGGTGACGACGTCGAACGCGGCATCGCCCGGCCGGGGCGCCAAGCCGCGACCGGTGACGACGACCTCGGTCGTCTGTGCCTGCGCCGGGGCGTTGACCGCGAGCAGGATCAGGGCCGCCGGCCCGAAACGCGTATTGATAAAACTTTCCCCAAACCGCCAGCGGGACGAACGCGGGACGCTGCCGGACGATCCACCGCGCCGCTCGTTTCGCGCTTGTATCGACCCACCGGCTCGCCCTACCAATGGGTTACAAACAAAAGGGGCCATCATGAACCGTCGATTCACGCGCGTCGCGTGCGCGCTGCTTGCCGCGTCCGCGCTCGTTGCCTGCGGGCAGAAGCAGGAGGCGAAGTCGGCCTCCGCCGCGCCGGCAAAGCAGCCGGGCAAGCCGTACGACCGCAATCCCTTCCCTTCGACCTACCGACCCTATCCGGGCGTGCCGACCTTGGTCCGCAACGTCACCGTCTATGACGGCGAAGGCGGGCGGATCGAGAATGGTCAGGTGCTGTTCGCCGATGGCAAGATCGTCGCGATCGGCCAGTCGGTGGAGGCGCCGGCGAGCGCGACCGTCATCGACGGTACGGGCAAGTGGGTGACGCCGGGAATCATCGACATCCACAGTCATCTGGGCGACTATCCTTCCCCCGGCGTGCAGGCGCATTCGGACGGGAACGAGGCGACCGGCCCGGTCACCGCCGACGTCTGGGCCGAACACAGCGTCTGGCCGCAGGACCCGGGCTTCAGCCGCGCGCTGGCGAACGGCGGCGTGACCACGCTGCAGATCCTGCCGGGTTCAGCCAACCTGATGGGCGGGCGATCGGTCGTCCTCAAGAACGTCTACGCCCGTACGATGCAGGGGATGAAGTTCCCCGGCGCGCCCTATGGCCTGAAGATGGCGTGCGGCGAGAATCCGAAGCGCGTCTATGGATCGAAGGGTCGCCAGCCCTCCACCCGCATGGGCAACGTCGCGGTCGATCGTGCGACCTGGGCGCAGGCGGCGGACTATAAGCGCCGCTGGGACAAGTACGAAAAGGACGGCGGCGAGCCGCCTGCCCGCAACATCGCGATGGACACACTGCGCGGCGTGCTGTCAGGCGAGATCCTGGTCCAGAACCACTGCTATCGCGCCGATGAAATGGCCATCGTCATGGATATGGCGAAGGAATTCGGCTACAAGGTCAGCGCGTTCCACCACGCGGTCGAGGCGTACAAGATCGGCGACCTGTTGAAGCAGAATGATACCTGCGCGGCCGTGTGGGCCGACTGGTACGGCTTCAAGATGGAAAGCTACGACGGCATTCACGAGAATCTGCCGCTGCTGCACAAGGCGGGCGCGTGCGTGATGATCCACTCGGACGACGCCAACGGCATCCAGCGGCTGAACCAGGAAGTTGCCAAGGCACTGACCGCCGGGCGCCGTGCGGGCATAAACGTCAGCGACGAATTCGCCTGGACCTGGCTGTCGCTCAACCCGGCGAAGGCGCTGGGCATCGACAAGGTCACCGGATCGCTGAAGCCCGGCAAGATGGCTGACGTCGTGCTGTGGAACGGCAACCCGATGAGCGTCTATTCGCGGCCCGAGAAGGTCTGGGTCGACGGCGCGATGCTCTACGATATGAACAACCCCCGACTGCGACCGGTGAGCGATTTCGAGATCGGCCAGCCTGGCATGGGAGACGTCAAGTGAAGGCCCTGTTCCTCGCCGCCGCCGCGCTGATCGCGGCTCCCGCCGGTGCGCAGACCATCGCCATCACCGGCGGCACGGTCGCGATCGGCGATGGTTCCGCGCCGATTCCGAACGGTACCGTCGTCATCCGCGACGGGCGTGTCGTCGCGGCCGGATCGGGCGTTGCGGTGCCCGCGGGCGCGCAGACGGTCGATGCGACAGGTAAGTGGATATCGGCGGGCATCGTTACCGGCATCGGCGACCTGGGCCTGGTCGATGCGGGCGGTGTCAGCGAAAGCAACGACACCTCGGCACGCCAGTCGCCCTATTCGGCGGCGATCGACGTCTCGACATCGGTCAATCCCGAAACGGTGATGATCGCCAACGAGCGTCTCGGCGGCGTCACCCGCGCGCTCATCAGCGGTGGCGGCGGTCAGTCGATCTTCGGTGGCCAAGGCGCGGTCATCGACCTCGGCGCCGATCCCGATCCGGTGACCAAGGCCCGCGCCTTCCAGATCGTCCAGCTGGGCGAAGACGGCGCGCGATCGGCCGGGGGCAGCCGCCCGGCGGCATGGGCGGCACTGGCCGATGCGTTCGCCATGGCACAGGACTATCGTCGGAATCCGTCGGGCTATGACGGTCGCAGCAAGGATGCGTTGCTGACCCGGGCCGACGCGCAGGCTCTGCTCGACGTGCTCGACGGCAAGGTGCCGCTGGTCGTCCGCGTCGAGCGGGCGAGCGACATCCGCCAGGTGCTGACGCTGCCGACGCGCTATCCGGGGATCAAGTTGATCCTGGCGGGCGCGACCGAAGGCTGGATGGTCGCGCGCGAGATTGCCGCGGCGAAGGTGCCGGTGCTGGCCTATGCGCTCGCCGACCTGCCGTCGTCGTTCGAACAGGTCGCCGCGACCGAAAGCAACGTCGGCCGCATGACGGCGGCGGGCGTCACGGTCGGCATCTATTTCGACGGGTCGGGCGGCGAGCACGTCGTGCGCCAGTTCGCAGGCAATCTGGTCGCGATCACCAAGGTACCGGGCGCGACGGGCCTCGACTGGGGCCGCGCGTTCGCGGCGATCACGTCGAAGCCGGCCGAAGTGATGGGCATGGGTGCCGAGATCGGCTCGCTGCGCCCCGGCCGGCGTGCCGACGTCGTTCTGTGGGATGGTGATCCGCTGGAAGTCGCCTCGCAGCCGCAGGCGATCTGGATCGACGGCCGTCCGCAGCCCATGACTTCGCGTCAACGCCAGCTGCGCGATCGCTATCTGAACGTCGTCGAGGGCGCTCTGCCCAAGGCGTATGATCGGTAAGCTCTCCTACTGTTCGGGCTGAGCCCGTCGAAGCCCTGCCCTTCTTCTTTGGCGCCATTCTCGCGGCACAAAGAAGGACAGCACTTCGACGTGCTCGGTGCGAACGGGGTTGGTTATGCATCGCCTCGCCATCTACGACCTCGACCGCACGATCACTGCGGTGCCGACATGGACGCCGTTCGTGCTCCACGCAGCCCGGACCCGCGCGCCGTGGCGGCTGGCGTTCGCGCCGGTGGTCGTCGGCGCGATGCTGACCTATCGCGCAGGACTGATCGAGCGGCGGACGCTTAAGCAGCTGATGCACCGCCTGATGGTCGGCACGCTGGCACCCGACCAGTCCGCCGCAGTCGCGCAATCCTTCGCCGACCGCTTCGCCCGACACGTCCGCCCCGGCGCGCGCGCGCAGATCGCCGCCGACCGCGCGGCGGGGTATCGCATCGTCGTCGCCTCCGCCGCTCATCGCTTCTACGCAGCCCGCATAGCCGCGGCGCTCGGCATCGACGACGTCATCGCGACCGAAGCCGAGGTCGATGCCAAAGGCCGCGTCACCCACCGCATCGCCGGGGCCAATTGCTACGGCGCCGACAAGCTGGCGATGATCGAGGCATGGATGGCGCGCGAGGGGCTTGCCCGAGCCGATGCGTACGTCCGCTTCTATTCGGACCATGCGACCGACGAACCGACCTTCGCTTGGGCCAACGAGGCCATTGCGGTGAACCCGCACGCCCGACTCCGCACTATGGCTGGAGAACGTGGCTGGCCTATCGTCGATTGGCGATGATCGCGCGGACGTCGGCCAGGTCGGACAGCTTGTCGACATCCACCGCGGCTAGGCCATCGCGCGCCGCGACCGCCGCCGCGCGCACATCGGCCGTCCGCCCGAGCCGGGCGACCGCATCCGCCAGCGTCAGCCGTCCCGTCAGGTAGCGCAGCAACGTCCCGACCCCGAACCGCCGGACGATCCGCCACGGCCGCTTGCGATCCGCCTCCACCGCGCGCCACAGCCCGATCGCGCGCGCGGCGTCAGACGTCGCGAGGTAGAACAGGTTGCAGCCCGACCACGCGCCATCGGCAAAGCGCAGATAGGTCCGCCGCGTGTCGCGCATCGCCGCCTCGATCCGCGCCCGTTCGGCGAGCAGAACGGCGATATCGGCTCCGGCCGGCACGTCGTGCAAGAAACTGGTGATCCATTCGGGCTCCAGCAACGCATGGTCCGCCGTCGTGACCAGCAGCGGCGTGCCGAGACCGGCGACCGCTGTCGCCACGCTGTCGCTCGGTCCGGCAGCGGGCGGCAGCACGCGTAGGCTCAGCGCCTGGGCCACAGCGATGACCGCGGGATCGTTGGCCGACACCGCCACCGTCTGAGCCCCCGCCGCGCGAACCGCGTCCGCGACCCGCTCCAGCATCGTTCGTCCGTCGACCGAGATCAGCGCCTTGTGCGACACCCCTTCGGCCTCGGCGACCGCATCGACTGCGCCGCCCCGCGACCCGGCGAGGATGACGGCGGAGAAGCTCACGCCCGCGCCCGCCACACGCGCCACAACACGCCCGGCGCGGCCAGCACCGGATGGCGTTCGCGGAACGGCGTAATCGGGACGGACACGCCGGTGTGCCGCTCGATCTTCCAAGCGGCGTAGCGGGCGGCGCCATCGAAGGTGAAGGCTGCGCGGACCAGGCGGACGATGTTGAGCGGGCGCCCCAGCCGCTGACGGCGTTTCCAGCGGGTAAGGACGCGAGCACGCCCTTCGGGGGGCAGCTCGACTTGAAATCGATCTGGTGCGGCAACCCGGAAAACCACGTTCCCCGCACCCCACGCCGCCGGGAGCAGTGCGTTCAGGTGATCGCCGTGGACCTCCAGAATCTGTTCCTCCCGCCCCTTCGCCTCGACACGCAATTCTGCGGCATAGGTCGCGCGGAACAGGGCGCACCAATAGTCACTCGCCTCCCCCGCCCGCGGCCCCAACGCCGCGGCATACCGCCCCGCGGTAATCGCGGCAGCCGCAATCGTCGCCTCGACCCGTGCCCGGGCGCCCGCCGCCGCCCACGCCAGCGCGGCAGGCTGAACGAAGCGCGTCCAGATCGTCGTATCAATCGTGCGATCGTCGCAGGCTTTCTCGAACATCGCGAGCGTCATTGTCGCGATCTTGGCGCGCAGGCCGTTCGATTCTTGATAGCCGACCCGCGGCCATAGACCTCGCTCGGGCGGGCCGTCGGTGAGCACATAGAAATCGAGCACACCTTCCAGCGACCCGGTGCGCAGGTTCGATCCATAGAACAGCACCGCCAGCGCGCCCGCCCCCTGCGCAAGCTCCGCCGCGAATGCCCGCACCGGTGCGGCTACCGGCCGGTCGAGCGACGCCGCGACCAGCGCGGCCAGTGCCGCATTCACGGGACGACGAAGCGCAGCGGCAGGCCCTGCGACACGCGATACTGTCCGCCGGGAAAGATCTCCCCGTCGAGGATGAAGCCGGCGTCGAGATCGACGTCAAACGCGCTCGCATCGATCCGGTGATAGCCCCGCGCCTCCAGCCAGGCGCCCTCATGCCCCGCCAGCAGGAACGGCACGCTGCTCGCCAGTCCGCGCGGTGGCGCATCGACGACCAGGCTTTTCAGCCCCGGCCGCATTCGGCCGAATGGCTTCAGCCCTACCGGCAGGCGCTCCAGCGTCGAGGCGAGCATCATGTAGCGCGCCATATCACTGGTCGTCTGGGCGCCGTGCATAGGGCGCGCATCGGCCGAATAGCGGAGCGCTATCCGGCTGCCGCGGCGCCAGCGGTTGTCGGCGCGGCCGAACAGCGTCGATCCGATTGCCCCGGCCAGCGCCAGCCCGACCGCCAAGCCGTTGAACGCGCCCGCCTTGTGCGTGTGCTGCGCAAGCTGCGTCGCATCGACGAAGCCGCCCGCGCCGAACAGGAATCCGCGTACCCGCGGCCGTGCAACGGCGCGGTCGACGATCTCGACCGGACTGCGCGCGATCGTCCGCCCGCGCACCGCCGCTTCCATCGCTTCGTCGAGCGTCCAATCGGCGGGCAGGTCCAGGTCGATCGCCAGGGCATTGGTCTTACCGGTCGGCAGGATGGCGATGTCGGGCCACTGGTCGCGGAAGCTGTCGCCCGCGCACGTCAGCACGTCGCGAATCGTCCCGTCGCCGCCGTCAATCACCAGCAGATCGATGCCGCGCGCAGCAAACACCTCCAGCGCATCGCGCAGCGCTTCGCGGGTTTCGGGGGCTTCGACGATGACGTTGTGGCGATAGACCAGAGCGTTTGCGGCACCGATATTACGGCGGCTACGCGGGTTGCGGATCAGCCCGACCAGCCCCGGCGTCGCGCCACGACGATAGGTGCGGGCGGGTTCAGCACGCGGCGGCGCCACATCTAAAGATGTGAACGCAAGTCGCGGCAATGCGAGGCTATCGTAAATCGAATTTTTCACAGCGCGCCGGCAATTGGTTAGCCTACTAACGCTTCACAAGGGGTTGGTTCCCTTGAGTGACAAATTTATTACGTTTGCGGCGCGATCGGCCCGACGTAGTTCAAGCCAGCGACAGGATGGCCTCGGCCGCGCGTTCGGCGGCCGGACGCGCACTGCGATCGAAGGTTCGAGCAAAGGCGTCGCGCTGTACGGCATCGAAGCGATACGGATCGACGAGCGCGCGGTCGATCGCCGGGCCGAGGTCGGCGAGATCGTCGACAACCTCCCCCAGATGCCAATGCGCAAAGCTAGGGTCGTCGCGCCAGCCGATGCTGCGCGGATTGAGGAAGATCGCCGGGCGGGGCCGTGCAATCCATTCGTAGATCTGGCTCGACGCATCGCCGATGTAGATGTCGGCGCCCAGCGTGTAGCTCATGTCGATCGATCGCGGGCTGCCCGGATCGACGATCAGCCCAGGCCGCCGTTGCCACCGCGGCGGCAGGTCACGACGCCAGTGCAGGCGGCGATGCTCGACCGAGGCGTGGATGCGACGCTGAAACAGCATGACGTGCGGCGCGACTGCCAGATTGACGTCGCCGCGCGCCACGATCGCATCGACGACCGCCTCGCCCCAGGGATACCAGCTGCTTAGCAGCGGATCGAAATGCGGGTTGTACAGGATAGTCAGACGATCGTCGCCGAACAGCCGTGGGCGCCGCGTCAGGTCGACCGTCTCGAACTTCGGATAGCCGACGATCGCGTGGTTGTCGGGCTTGACGAGGCCCATCGCCAGCATCCGGTCGCGGACCTTCGTCCCCGACAGAAGGACGAGATCGAACCCCTTCATCACGCTGCGAAATCCGACCGAGCGGTCACCGGCACCGTGCGGTATCCAGACGTACTTCAGGTCGGTCAGACCAAAGCGGTCGCGCAACATCAGGCTGGTCGTCTCGGGCACGACGAGCGCGTCGAGGCGGGCGAATTCAGGGAGATTTTCGCGCAGCACCGCGACGCGGCGGAACGGTGCGATCCAGCGCAGGCCGGCGTCGAGCAGGCGCGAAAGCGGCCCGATATCCAGCGCGACGAAACGAACCGTCGCGGCCGCCTGCCCGCCGATCAGTTCGCGCACCCGCGTGGCCTGAGCGTCGCTGGACGTCAGGACGGTCACTTCGGCTCGCCGATCCCGCGCCAGCGCAGCGATGACCGGTGCGGTATGACTGACCTGATGCAGGGCGTCGTGGTTATAGAGAAAGCCGATCTTCACTGGTGGCGCGCCCGCGGAGGACGCGATAGGGGGCGGGTCATGCGCATTGCTCGCGATATCTAAGACCTTGGGCGGGGAAGAAAAGATCGCAAGCCCCTTCCGGCGGGCGTTGCGCAATGTCGGCTGGTTGCTGACCGGCAAGGGATTGGGCGCGGTGCTGAGCCTCGTTTACCTCGGCCTCGCTACGCGGACGCTCGGGCCGGAGGGCTTCGGGCAGTTCATGCTGATCCTGTCGATCGGCCAGGCGGTCGCGGCCATGATGCTGTTCCAGTCGTGGCAGGTCGTGGTGCGCTACGGCGTGCCTTTACAGGTCGCGGAGGACACCGCGGCACTGGGCCGGCTGGTGCGGTTCTGCGCGATGCTCGATTCCGTGGCCGCGGTTGCCGGGTGCGTCGTGGTCACCATAGTCCTGTGGGCGCTCGATGCGCGGTTCGGCTGGGACGACGCGATGACGCGCGACGCGATCGTGTTCTGCATCGTGCTAATGGTATCGATCCGGTCGAGTGCGATCGGTGTCCTGCGGCTCTACGATCGCTATGGCATCGGCGCGGCGGCGGAATCGACGACGCCCGTCATGCGCTTCATCGGCGCCGCGATCGTGGTGGCGACGGGGCCGAATGTGCGTGGCTTCCTGATCGCCTGGGGTGCTGCCGAGATCCTGACGGCGATCGTCCATTGGCGCGCGGTGTGGCGCGTCGCGCCGGGGCTGATGCGCGGGTGGCGGGGCAGCGTGGGCGTGTGGCGCGAACATCCAGGGCTGATGCGTTTCGCCGCGCTTACCAACGTATCGGCGACGCTGAATGCGGCCGGGCGCCAGGGCGTGGTCGTGGTCGTCGGACTCGTGACTGGGCCGGCGGCAGCGGGGGCCTATCGCCTCGCCTTCCAGCTAAGCCAGGCGCTGGCGCAGATCGCCGAAATGTTCTCGCGCGGCATCTTTCCGGAGTTTTCGCGCGCGGACCGGGCGACCTCCCGCGAGGACCTGCGGCGGCTGTTCCGTCAGTCGACCCGGCTGACGCTGGCGGTGGGGGCGGTCATCTGCCTCGCCGTGCCGATCCTGGGCGAACCTGCGCTGCATCTGGTCGGCGGCAAGGCCTATACCGCCGCCTGGCCGCTGGTGCTGGTGCTCAGCCTGGCGGTCGCAATCGACGTGATGGGTATCGGGTTCGAACCGATGCTGATCGGCACCGGCCGCGCGGGGAGCGCCTTCCGTATCCGGCTGGCCGCGGTCGGCGTGCTGGCGCTGGCCGCTATGGTGCTGGTGCCGCGGTTCGAGGCGCTGGGCGCAGCGCTGGCGACGCTGGCGGCGTCGGTGGCGGCGCTAGTGCTCTTGTGGCCCGCGGCGATGCGGGCGGTGCGGGCCTGAATCCAGCCACCATCATCCCCGCGCAGGTGGGAATACATCTCGCGCTCGCCCCGCGGATAGTCCGGGAGATCGGTCCCCGCCTGCGCGGGGACGATGAAGTTGCACATGCGCCGCTACCCGCTACCATCCGCCCATGACAGGCCAATTCGCCCCGCTCGACTGGATCGTCGTCGCTGCTTACGTCGCCGTGCTGATCCTTGGCGGTTACATCTTCTCGCGGCGCAAGACGAAGGATGCGGAGGAATATTTTCTTGCCGGCCATACCGTTCCGGCCTGGCTCGCGGCGGTGTCGGTGCTGTCGGCGACCCAGTCGGCCGCCACGTTCCTCGGCGGCCCGGATTACGGATACCGCAGCGACTACACCTATCTCGGCGGCGTACTGAGTTCGGTGTTCGCCGCGCTGTTCGTGGCGAAGGTGCTCATCCCCCGCTTCTATGCCGCAAAGGTCACGACGGTGTACGAGCTGCTCGGCCAGCGCTTCGACGGGCGCGCGAAGCGGGCGGCAGGCGGCATGTTCCTGGTCGGGCGGGTACTGGCCGGCGGCGCGCGCGTTTACCTCGCGGCGATCGCCATCGCGATGGTAATGTTCTCCAGCGTGTCGGCCGGCAGTATCATGTTCGCCGCCGCCGCGGTCATGGTCGCGGCCTTCCTGTTCACCTTCGTCGGCGGCCTCAGGTCGGTCCTGTGGAACGACCTGATCCAGTTCGTGATCTACGTCGGATCAGCCATCGCGGTGTTCGTGTTCCTGTGGACCTCGATCCCCGCCAGCACCGGCCAGATGGTCGATGCGCTGTCGGCCGAACACAAACTGCTGCTGTTCGATCCCTCGACCGACCTTGCCAAGCCCTTCACGATCCTGTCGATCTTCACCGGTCTGTTCCTGCTCAACGTCGCCAATGCCGGGCTCGACCAGGATACGACGCAACGCCTGCTCGCCTCGCCCGATGCGAAAACGGGCGCGCGCGGCCTGATCCTGTCGGCGCTCGCGTCGATCCCGATCATCGCGATGTTCATCACCATCGGGCTGCTGCTGCACATCTTCTACAACCGCCCCGACCTGATGGGCACGGCCAACACCGCCGCGACGCAGTTTTCTGGCGAGAAGGTGACGGTGTTCGTCCGCTACATCCTGACCCAGATCCCGCCGGGTCTGCGCGGGCTGGTGACGATCGGCGTGACGGCGGCGGCGGTGGCAACGACCAATTCGGCGTTGAACGCGATGTCGTCAGTGCTGATCAGCGACTTCTATCGTCCGTGGCGCGAGCGGACGGCGGCGAAGCCTGAGCGGCACTATGTCCACGCCGGACGCTGGGGGATGGGCATCGTCGGCCTGGCCATGTTCGCCGCGGCGGTGCTGAGCTTCTATTGGCAACGGTACACCGACACGCCGCTGCTGGAGTTCGCGCTGAGCGTGATGAGTTTCGCCTACGCCGGCTTGCTGGGGGTATACGCGGTGGCGGTGTTCACGACGCGCGGCACGACCATTTCGGTCATTGCGGCGCTGGCGGGCGGGTTCGTGACCGTGTTGCTGTTGCAGCCGTGGATGGGGCTGGGGCTGACGACGTTGGCGTTCCCGTATCAGCTATGCGTCGGAACGCTGGCGGCGGCGGTGATCGCCGCGGTGCCGCGGGGGCGCACGATCTGACCCCCTTCATCGTCATTTCCGCGACGGCGGGGACGAGGGATGTCATTTCGCGAACCGCACCGGCACCGACTTCGCCGCCGGGACGTGGCTTTCCTCCGCATGATGCTCCACCGGCATCAGCACGTTGCACTCTGGGTAATAGGCCCCCAGGCACCCGCGCGGGATGCTGTACGGCGTCACCACCAGCCCCTCGCGGCGACGCACATGGTTGTCGTCGGCGTCACTCATCAACGTCACGACTTGGCCCTCGTGCAGGCCTTCCGCGGCGATGTCCTCGCTGTTCATGAACAGCACGTCGCGCGTTCCATTTACGCCACGGAAGCGGTCGTAATAGCCGTAGATCGTCGTGTTGAATTGGTCGTTCGACCGCAGCGTCATCAGGCGATAGCGCCCATCCCTGTCGGCAAAGCCCGTCGCCGATAGCTCCGCCGGTACCAAGAATTCGGCCTTGCCGCTCTTTGTCTCCCAGATGCGTTCGGACGCCGTGTTGCCCTTCCAGAAGCCGCCGGGTTCGAACAGGCGCTGGTTGAAGTTGGCGAACTTGTCCGGGTACGTCGCCTCGATCGCGTCGCGCACGCGGCCATAGTCGGCGACCCAGGCGTCCCAGTCGACGCGGTCGTTAGGCGGGCAGATCCGCTTGGCGAGCGCAGCTACGATCGCGGCTTCGGACAACAGGTGCGGACTGGCGGGTTTCGCCTTGCCGCGCGACCCATGAATACAGCTGGTCGAATCCTCGACCGTAACCGCCTGCGGTCCCGACGCCTGCACATCCTCCTCGATCCGTCCCAGGCACGGCAGCAGGTAAGTGACCCGTCCTGCAAACAGATGGTTGCGGTTCAGCTTGGTCGCGATTTGCACCGACACGTCGAGCTTCGGCCAATTCTCCTCCATCAGCCCCGTCTCCGGCACCGCGCGCAGGAAATTGCCGCCCAGCCCGATCACCGCCTTCACGCTGCCGTCGATGACGCCGCGGCAGGCCTCGACCGTGTCGAGCCCCTTCTCGGTCGGCGGATCGAAGCCGTAGAGCTCCTTCAGCTTCTCGACCGGCGCAAGTTCGGTCTTTTCGGTGATGCCGACCGTCCGCTGGCCCTGCACGTTCGAATGCCCGCGCACCGGCGTCGGCCCCGCGCCCGGCCGCCCGATGTTGCCGCGCAGCAGCAGCAGGTTGACGATCATCCGTACGTTGTCGACGCCCTTCACATGCTGGGTCAGGCCCATGCCGTAGATGCCGAGCACCGCCTTCGACCGGGCATAGACGCGGGCGGCCTGTTCCAGCGCCTCGCGGGTCAGGCCGCTCTCCGCCTCGATCGCGTGCCAATCCGCCGCGCGGACATGGTCGGCAAAGGCGGCGAAGTCGTGCGTGTGCTGTTCGATGAATTCATGGTCCAGCACGGCTGGATCGCCGGCGGCCTTTGCCGCATCGTCCCATTCGACCAGGAACTTGGCGAGTCCGGTCATAGCCGCAATGTCACCACCCGCGCGCACCTGATGGTATTGCGTCGCCATCCGCGTTTCGGTCAGCGTCGCCATCTCGACCGGGTTCTGCGGATCGGTAAACCGCTCCAGCCCGCGCTCTTTCAGCGGATTGAACACGACGATCTCGCACCCGCGGTGCCGCGCCGATCGCAGGTCGTGCAGCATGCGGGGGCTATTCGACCCGACGTTCTGGCCGAAGAAGAAGATCGCGTCGCAATGCTCGAAATCTTCGAGCCGCGTCGTCCCCACCGGCACGCCGATCGCGGCCTTCAGCCCGACGGAGGTGGACTCGTGGCACATGTTCGAACTGTCGGGCAGATTCTGGTTGCCGTACATCCGCGCCATCAGCGCCCACATGTACGACGTCTCCAGACTCGCGCGGCCCGAGGCGTAGAAGACAACCGATTTGGGATCGAGCGCCTTCAGCGCTCCGCCGATCGCATCGAACGCCTCGCCCCAGTCGCACGCGACATATTTGTCGGTCGCAGCGTCATAGCGCAGGGGATGCGTCAGACGCCCCTGCTGCTCCAGGTCGTAATCGGACCAGCCGCGCAGCTGGGTCAGCGTATGCTTCTGGAAGAATTCGGGCGTGGTGCGCAGCGACGTCAGCTCCCACGCGGTCGCCTTTGCCCCTTCCTCGCAGAATTCGGCGGCGTGGTGGTCGGCGGGCTTTGGCCAGGCACAGCTGGCACAGGCGACTCCCTTCGGCTTGTTGAGCCGGGTCAGTTCGCGGATGCCTTCGGGCCCGACCCTCTCGCGCTTCAGGATCTCGGCAACCGATCGCATCGATCCCCAGCCCCCCGCCGGACCCCAATAACCGCCCGCGCGCGATGTCGATTTCTTCCCCGCCATGTCGAATGTCCCGTCAAGTACCCAGCCACGTTAGAACGGAACGGGCCGCAGGGGGAATGGTTCAGCGATGACATTTACGGAGTTTGTGACATGAGCCAGCCGGTACGCTACAGCGCGGACGTAGAACGCCCCGAAACCGATGAGGCGGAAACGATCGCCGGGCTGAAGGAGCAGTTCAAGGCGATCCTCGACACCACGTCGCAGGATTACGGCCATGCCGTCCGATCGGTCCATGCCAAGTCGCACGGGCTCGTGCCGGGCAGGCTGACCGTTCACGGCGATCTGCCCCCCGAACTCGCGCAAGGGCTGTTCGCGCAGGCAGGCGACTATGACGCGATCCTGCGCTTCTCGACCAATGCCGGCGACATCCTGGACGACGCGATCCGCCTCCCGCGCGGGCTGGCGGTGAAGGTTCTGGGCGTTGCGGGCGAGCGGCTTCCGGGGAGCGAGGGCGACACGACACAGGACTTCGTGACCGCCAACGCGCCCGCCTTTGCAGCACCAACGCCGGAAAAATTCCTCGGAAACCTCAAGATGCTCGCCGCGACGACCGACAAGGCGGAGGGGGCGAAGAAAGTCCTGTCCACGGTTATGCGTGCGTTCGAAGCGGGGTTGGAGGCGGTCGGGCAGAAATCGGTGCTGCTTAACACGCTTGGCGGTGCGAAACCGGTGCATCCGCTCGGCACGAGCTACTTCAGCCAGGCGCCGTTCCGCTACGGCGACCATATCGCCAAATTCCAGTTCGTGCCGGTCAGCGGCATTAAGGATTTCGCCGACGAGACGATCGACGCAACCGGCCGGCCCGATGCCAATCGCGAGGCGATGAACGAGTTGCTGGAGGAACAGGGCGGAACGTGGGAGCTTCGCGTGCAGCTCAACACCGATCTCGACGCGATGCCTATCGAAGACGCGAGTGCGGTGTGGGACGAAGAGGCGAGCCCGTATCGCACGGTCGCCACGCTGACCGTCGCGCCGCAGGCGGCGTGGGTCTACGGCACCAGCGAGCGGCAGGAGGACAAGTTGGCGTTCAGCGTGTGGCACGGCCTGGCAGCGCACCAGCCGCTGGGGGCGGTGAACCGGGCGCGGAAGGACACGTACAAATTCTCGGCGGACTATCGCGGCGCGTTCAACGGATGCCCGATCCATGAGCCGAAGCGGCTGGCGGACGTGGCGGTTGCGCCGATGACGGTGACCTAATTCTTCCCAAGCGAAAGCCGGCCGCGGAACGCCCGCGCCCGCCCGGCGCTTGAGCGGGCGTGAGCACATCCAGCCTCCTCGCTGCCGTCCGCGCGAACATCGTCCTCTACGGCGCGTTGGCCGCCAACGTCGGCATTGCCATCGCCAAGTTCGTGGCCGCCGGCATCACCGGATCGTCGTCGATGTTGACGGAGGGCGTCCATTCGCTGGTCGACAGCGGCAACCAGATCCTGCTGCTCTACGGCCAAAAGCGCGCCGCCCGGCCGCCCGACCCCGCCTACCCCTTCGGTTACGGCCGCGAGCTGTACTTCTGGGCGTTCGTCGTCGCGATGCTGATCTTCGCGATCGGCGCGGGCGTATCGATCTACGAAGGCTACCTCCACATTCTGAAGCCCGAGCCGCTGCGCGATCCGACGGTCAACTATATCGTGCTCGGCATCGCGGTCGCGCTCGAGGGGACGTCATGGGCAATCGCCGTCCGCGAATTCGATGCCAGCCGCGGCGGGCTTGGCTGGTGGCGCGCGATCCGGAGATCGAAAGACCCAGCGGGCTTCATGGTGCTGTTCGAGGATAGCGCGGCGCTGATCGGCCTGGCTTTCGCGGGTATCGGCATCTGGGCCAGCCATGCCTATGGCGATCCGCGGATCGATGGCGTCGCCTCGATCGCGATCGGACTGGTGCTGGCGGCAGTCGCGATCCTGCTGGCGCGCGAGGCGAAGGGGCTGCTGATCGGTGAGGCGGCCGACCCGCATCTCGTCGCGACGATCCGCAAGCATGTCGCTCGCCATCCTGGGATCGTATCGGTCAATCACGTCCGTACGATCCATACCTCGCCCGACGCGATCTTCGTCGCGGTAAGCGCCGACTTCGACGACACGCTGACGATGGGCGACGGCGAAACGCTGATCGAAACGATCGAAACCGAGTTGAAGGCCGCGTTGCCGCAGCTGACATCGATCTATATCAGGCCGGAAAAGCGTGAGGCGGCGGTCATCGCAGAAATGGTATCGCCCAGGTAGAGGCGAGCGATTTCAACGGGAACGCGCATTGGGTGCACCGCTTCTCCGGGGATGACACCGCCGGATACGACATCGAAGGACAGCCGCGGAGTCGCCCCCCATCTGATCACGCTGAAGACCGCGCTGGCCGACGGCGGTGCGCGCGTTCTCACCGAATTCGCAACCCGATCACTCGCCGCTTAGGTACTGAGCGCGCAGGATTCGACTTGGCTGATCCTGCGCCGGCCACGCAACGGTGGCGTGGCAATGCGCGTCGCCTTATCTTGCAATCTCATTCGAATGCCTGGCCGCCGATTGCCGGGAGGGCGAAGACGTCCGCCCGCAAGTGACCATCGCGATCGGAGAACATGTCGGGACGATCCGCGCTGCCAACGATAGGCTGGAGGCGGTCCGGGTGACCACCACGATTACCCCACCGCGCCGCTCTGACTGCCGTTCCAGCCGCGCGACGACCTGTCCCGCCTCGACGCGAACGACGATCCGCAAGGCGAAGCGCGTGCGGCGATCGACCCAGCGATGGGGTTGCGGTTCAAGATCAATTATCAGGCGAACCTGACCGCCTGGGGCGCGGCGGCGTGCCTGCGGCTGTGGCGGATCGCCGGGCGGAAAGTCTATATCGACCAGAGCTGCGTCTTTCTCGGCAGCTTCCTCCACAATTGCGCAACCTGGGAAAGCGAGATCGGCCACGCCGCGCACTATCGTATCTTCCCGGGCGCGACGCGCCTGCGGGACGCGCCGTACAGACCGCACTCGATTTCCGGGTGCCGGCAAACGGCCGCCTGATTCTGGCCTGGGCGTGATGACCGCTCAGCGCGTCTCGAACCCGCGCACGCCCGCCCCCAACCGGTTGTCACCAATCGCCAGTGCGTCGCGACTATAGCTCGCCACGAAGGCGGGGCTGCGGGTTTCACCGGGGGCCAGTCGCGCATCGTTGGCCTCGACCCGCAAGCCGTTGGAGCGGTACGTCCGGTTCTCCGCAGCGACGACGATGAAGCCGGTCCAATTCTCCTTGTTGCGGCCCTGAACGAAGCTGTTCTTCGCGATAATGCCCGTGCCGCCTTCGGGCAGGTCGATCATGTAGTTGGTCTTTTGCCCGCCGGTGTCGTCGAAGCTGTTGTCGACGATGCGCACGTTCGGGACACGCAGCTTGACGTAGTGCCCGCCCGTCCCCTTCTCGAAGCGGCTGCGGGTGATCGTCACTGATCCCTTACTGGCGAGGTAGATGGAGTGCGCGCAGTCTGGCGCCTCGTCGCAGGTGCCCAGCCTTGAGAAGGTCGAGCGATCGATGACGATCTGCTGATTGGTCGGCTCGCCGCCCAGGATGCCTTCCTGGCTGTCGAGGAACATCGAATTGGTGATGGTCAGATTGCCCATCTCCGTCCGGATGCCCGCGCCATTACCGTCCGCCACGCGCACGCCGCGGAAGATGATGCCGTCGACCGTCGAACTCCGTCCACGCAGGACGAAGATCGCCTTGTCCTCGCACGGAGATCCGTCGAAGGTGACGCTGCCGGGCTGCACCGCCTTGAAGGTGATGTCCCCGCCCGCCTGTACGGTGCATTCGTGATAGGTGCCCGGCTGGATCAGGATGGTGCCCCGCCCCATGCGGATCGAGCCGACGGCCTCGTCGAGCGTCGCATACCCCTGGCCGGTTTCCAGCACGGTGAACGGCGCGCCCGCCTGCTGGGCGGCGACGGGTGCGGCGAGGACGACGGCGGCGAGAGCGAGGGCGGGACGGCGCATGGGGGGACTCCTTTGGGTCCGCGCGATTAGCGGAGGCGGGTTAACATTGCCCCACCGCGCACCCTCCGTCATGCCCGCGGAGGCGGGGATCAATAGTCGCTGGAGGCCCTGAGGCTCACGAGAGCCAGCCAGAATTTCTCCCCGTCTGCGCGGCGATGACGGTGGTCGATTTAGCCCTTCGCCCCCAAAGTCCGGATGATCGCCGAGAAGTCGTGCCCCCCCTCGTCCACAGCCACGAACGCCTCGTACAGCTCGGTCGCCCGCTTGCCCATCGGCGTATCGGCGTCGACGCTACCGGCCGCCTCCATCGCCAGCCGCAGGTCC
Organism: uncultured Sphingomonas sp.; assembly: GCA_913776045.1. GTDB lineage: Bacteria > Pseudomonadota > Alphaproteobacteria > Sphingomonadales > Sphingomonadaceae > Sphingomonas. The sequence goes on along the minus strand of CAJYOI010000028.1, from coordinate 19,846 downwards.
TTCAGCATCAACGCCGCCGCGAAGCCGCCCTGATAATCATTGTCCGCCGGCGACTGCGGCCCGACGCCCGGCAGCGGGGCATAGGTGTTGAGCGACCAGCACGACCCAGACGACACGCTGGCGATGTCGTAGAATTTCTGCGGGTCGAGCCCCAACTTCTCAGCCAGCACCAGCGCCTCGCACGTCGCGACCATCGATGCGCCGAGCAGCATGTTGTTGCAGATCTTCGCTGCCTGGCCGCTGCCGTTCGCACCGGCATGGATCACCGCCTTGCCCATATCTGACAGGAACGGCTCGGCTCGGTCGAACGCCGCTGCCGAGCCGCCGACCATGAAGGTCAGCGTGCCGGCATTGGCCGCGCCGATCCCGCCGGAAACGGGAGCATCGACCATCGTCAGGCCCTTGGCCGCGGCGGCTTCCGCGACACGCTTGGCGGTCGCGACGTCGATCGTTGAACAGTCCATCAGGATCGCGGTCTTGGGCACTGCGTCGAAGATGCTGTCGGTATAGACGCCTTCCACATGCTTGCCCGCCGGCAGCATCGTGACGACCGCCTCCGCCCCGTCGCACGCCGCCGCGGCGCTTTCGGCGGGCAGGCAGCCCGCCGCCTTCGCCCGGTCGAGCGCCTCCACCGACAGGTCGAACGCGCGGACGTCGTGCCCCGCCTTCGCCAGATTCGCGGCCATCCCGCCACCCATGTTGCCGAGGCCAATGAAGGCAATGCGAGTCATATCAGAATTTCCAGACTGTGAGGTTTCGAGTCGAGCGCGCTAGAATCACGGCGCCCAGAATGACCGGGCTGACGAACGCGGTGGTATATGCACTGATCGACATGCCGATCGTCATTCCGGGCTTATAGAGGATCAGCATATAGAACGATGTCGCAACAAAGGTGGTGGCGACAAGTGCCGCCAACGCGGTGATTGGCCGACGAACGACGGCCCCAACGATCAACGATACGAGGGCCGCGACAATGGCGACGTGGCCGAAAAAGACGTGATAGCCGTCCAACCGCTCAGCGCCCCGACCAATTCCCCGGCCGCTTCTCGACGAACGCCGCCATCCCTTCCTTCTGGTCGGCGGTCCCGAACAGCCCGTGGAACAGCCGCCGCTCGAACGCGACACCCTGGGTCAGTCCGGTTTCGAACGCGGCGTTGACCATTTCCTTGTTCGCCTTGACCGCCAGCGGCGCCATGCCAGCGATGGTCGTGGCGGTCTTCACCGCTTCCTCGACCAGGTCGTCGGCCGGGACGATCCGCGACACCAGCCCGGCGCGTTCGGCTTCGGCGGCGTCCATCATCCGGCCGGTCAGGCACATTTCCATCGCTTTGGCCTTGCCGACCGCGCGGGCCAGGCGCTGCGATCCGCCCATGCCCGGGCTGACCGCCAGCTTGATCTCCGGCTGGCCGAACTTCGCGGTGTCGGCGGCCAGGATGAAGTCGCACATCATGGCAAGCTCGCACCCGCCGCCCAGCGCATAGCCGGCGACCGCCGCGATCACCGGCTTGCGCGTCGCGGTGACGCGGTCGTAGCCGCCGAAGTGGTTGGTGCCGTACATCTGGGCGAAGTCCATCGCCTGCATTTCCTTGATATCGGCGCCAGCCGCAAACGCCTTGGCGCTGCCGGTCAGCACCGCGCAGCCCTGGCTGGCGTCGGCATCGAACGCCTCCAGCGCAGCGATCAGCTCGCTCAGCACCTGCGAATTGAGCGCGTTCAGCGCCTGCGGGCGGTTGAGCGTGATGAGCGTTACGCCGCCTTCACGCTGTTCGACGATCAGGGTTTCGTAAATGCTCATAGCGGGCTCCAGGCGTCGATCGGGGACAAGGGTTCGAAGAAGGGATCGGTGTCGGCTTGCGGCTGCCACTGCGGATCGCTGGTCTTGTCGATCAGCAGCGCGCGCACGCCCTCCGCAAAGTCGGGGAACGCGATCATGCGGACCATAAGGGCATATTCCATCCGCATCTCGTCCACGAAATGCGGCTGCTTCGGGCTTTCGACCAGCATGCGCAGCGACACTGCGCAGGCGGTCGGGGACTTGGCGCGAATGCTGGTGGCGGTCTTGGCGGCCCAATCGTCCTGCTCGGCGTCGAGACAGGCGAGGATCGCGTCCAGATCGTCGGCGGCGAAGCAGCGATCGATAACGCCCAAGCGCGCCATGATCTCGGCCTCGGGCGGGACGATCGACAGTTCGTCGAGGATCGCCTCCACCCGGAACGGATCGGCAGCGATGCGGCGCTTGGCTTCGTCGAGCGCTTCGGATGGCAGGTAGTGAGTCGCCAGGCGCAGCGCCTTGCAGTCCGCGCCGGTCAGCCGCGCGGAAGTGAGCGCGAGATATTGCGCCACCCGCCCGCGCAGCCGCGAGAGGTAGCGCCCGCCACCGACGTCGGGGAAGATGCCGATCGCCGTCTCCGGCATCGCGAATACCGTTCGCTCGGTCGCGACGCGGTAGCGGCATGGGCAGGCGATGCCGACGCCACCGCCCATCGTCACCCCGTCCATGAAGGCAACGCCCGGCTTCGGAAACGTGTACATCAGGTGGTTGAGGCGATATTCTTCATAGAAGAACGAGCGCGCGGCCTTTTCGCGACCCTCCAGCGCTTTGGCGATCGTCACCACGTCGCCGCCCGCGCAGAAGCCCCTCGCGTACTTGGGATCGCCATCCGGCGAGGGGGCATGGTCGATCAGCACGATGCGGATGTCGGGGTCGTCGCGCCACGCCAGCAGCGCGTGCGTCATCTGACGCACCATCGCAAGGTCGAGCGAATGGAGCGCCTTGGGCCGGTTGAGGCGCAGGCGGCCCGCCGAACCATCGCGTTCGGCGAGCACCGTGTCAGTCATAGAATAGGTCATTCAGCCTTCGCGTAAGAGCCAGGAGCGGGTTCGATCCCGTCGGTTATCGTGCGGGCCGGCACACGGTCGCCCGAACCGTGCCGGTCGAGCCAGAGCGTCCACCACGGCCACCACGATCCGTCATGCTTGGTCGCGCCCTGCACCCATTCGGCGCCCGTCGCCGGCGTCGCGTCGTTGATCCAGTATCCGTGCTTGTTCGCCGCGGGGGGATTGATGACGCCGGCATTGTGGCCCGACCCGCCGAGTACAAAGTCCGCATTCATCATCCGCGCGCCGCCGTAGACGGCTTCCCAGGCGGAGACGTGGTCGTCCTTCAGCGCGATCGACAGAACGGGCGTGCTGATCTTGGCGAGGTCGATCGCTTCACCACCGACCGCAAAGCCCGCAGGTTCGGCGAGCGCGTTGTTCAGCAGCAGCTCCCGGTTGTAGCTCTTCAGGAACGCCGCCGGGATGCGCGCGCCATCTTCGAACCAATAGAGCAGGTCGCTGGGCGGTGCGGGCTTGTCGAGCAGATAGTGGTTCACCACCGACGACCAGATCAAGTCGTTGGCCCGCATCGCCGCGAACAATTGTTGCAGTTCCACCGAGTCGATGAAGCCCTGCCGCTCGAGATGCCCCTCCAGCGCGGTCAGATGCGCTTCGTGGACGAACGCCGACCAGTCGCGCATGTCGGCGAAGTCGACCATCGATCCGATGAGCGTTGCCGAGTTGACCTCGTCCGCCCGCCCCTTCGCCGCCAGATAGGCGAGTGCAATCGCGGTCAGCGTGCCGCCCAGGCAGAAGGCGAACAAGTCTGGGGCGTGGCCCGTCCGCTCTCGCACCACGCCAGCGGCTTCGACGATGCCCGAAAGAACATAGTCCTCGACGCTCTTGTCACGGTGCGCTTCGGTCGGATTGATCCACGAGACGACGAATACGGTGCGGCCTTGGTCGACCAGCCATTTTACCAGACTCGACCTGGGCTGCAGGTCGATCATGTAGAAGCGATTGACCAGCGGCGGCACGTACAGCAGCGGCTCGGCCGCGACCTGCGGCGTCGCGGGCGTGTACTGGATCAACTGGCACAGGTCGTTCTGCCACACGACTTCGCCCGGCGTCGCGGCAATCGTTTCGCCCTTCACGAAGGCGTTCGGATCGGTACGACGCTTGACGATGCCCCTGCCGCTGGCGACGTCCTCGACCAGGTTGGCGAAGCCCGCCAGCAGGTTCGCCCCTCCCGTCTCCAGCGTGCGGTAGACGACCTGCGGGTTGGTCATCGCGAAGTTGGTCGGCGACACAGCGTTCAGCCAGCCGTCGAGCAGGAAGGCGATCATCGCCCGATCGGCGGTATTGCCCCCCGCGCCCGCCGCCAGCCGCCGCATCTGGGCCGAAGCGAGCAGATAGGCATCGCGGATCGCGCGATACCAGGGATCGTCCTGCCATTCGGGCGCGGCGAAGCGGCGGTCACGGGGCTTGTCGGTCGGGGTCGTCCAGACGTTGGACCAGAACCGCCCCCACTCGCGCACCGCCTCTGCCTGCACGGCGAACAGCTGCTGCGGATCTGCCATCGTACGGGCGGTGAATTCGCCCATCGTCTGGAAAAGCGCGAGGGGATCGTAGGGCCGTGTCGGCGCGGCACCGAGGGGCTTGCGCATCGCTTCGGTCATCGCCGTAACGGCCTGAGTCCAGGGATCGGTCACTGCCGCACCAGATCGCGGCCGACGATCATCCGCATGACCTGGTTGGTCCCCTCCAGGATCGAATGGACGCGCAGATCACGCCAGAAGCGTTCGATCGGATAGTCCATCAGATATCCGTAGCCGCCGTGCAGCTGCAGCGCACGGTCGACGATGCTCGACCCGTTGTCGGTCGCCAGCCGCTTGGCCATCGCAGAGAAGCGCGACTTGTCGGGCGCGTTGTTGGTGACCTTCGCCGCGGCGAGGTAGAGCAGCGCGCGCGCCGCCTCCAGGTCGGTGGCCATGTCGGCCAGCGTGAACTGCGTGTTCTGGAAATCGGCGACGGGCTGGCCGAACTGCTGGCGCTCCTTGGTATAGCGGATCGCCTCGTCCAGACACCGCTGCGCGCCGCCCAGCGAACAGGCGCCGATGTTGAGCCGCCCGCCGTCGAGCCCCGACATCGCGATGCGGAACCCCTCGCCCTCTGCGCCCACCATGTTTTCTGCCGGCACGCGGCACTCCTCGAAGATCACCTGCGCCGTCGGCGAGGCGTTCCAGCCGAGCTTGCGCTCGGGCGCCCCGAACGACAGGCCGGGCGTGTCCTTCTCGACCACGAAGCAGGTGATGCCCTTTGATTTCTCGTCACCGGTGCGAACCATGCAGACATAGACGTCGTTGTAGCCGGCGCCCGAGATGAACTGCTTGGTGCCGTTCAGCACGAAGTGATCGCCGTCGCGGTGCGCGGTCGTCTTGAGCGCGGCGGCGTCGGAGCCCGAACCCGGCTCGGTCAGGCAATAGCTGCCGATCTTGTCCATCGACACCAGATCGGGGAGGAACCGGTCCTTCAGCGCCTGCGTCCCGAACCGCGCGATCATCCATGCCGCCATGTTGTGGATCGAGATGAAGGCAGACGTGGCGGGACAGCCGTACGCCATCGCCTCCATGATGAGTGCCGCCTCCAGCCGGCCGAGACCGATGCCGCCGTCCTCTTCGCCGACGTAGATCGCGCCGAAGCCAAGTTCACCCGCGGCCTTCCAGACATCGACGGGATAGTGGTGCTTCTCGTCCCACTCCGCGGCGAACGGCGTGATTCGGTCGGCGGTGAAACGGCGCGCGAGCTCCTGGATCTCGCGCTGGTCGGGAGTCAGGTTGAATTGATCGGTCATGGGGCAACCTTGCAGCGGGTATAGGTGATATCGGGATAAGGCGCTTCGGACCGGATCAAGGTTCCGTTCACGCGGGGGATCAGGTCGAAACTGCGACGCTCGGTCTGGCCCTCGCCGGTGACCTGCGCGTCGACACCATAGCCTTCGGGCCAGGTCTTCACCACGCTTTCGATCCGGGCGACGCTTTCGTGATAGCGGATTTCGGTCGGTGTGATCTCGATCCGCATCAGGTTACCGGGCGCGCAGCCGCCACTCCTGTCGGCGGTCCAGGTGCCGATAAGCTCGGCGGGCAGGGTCTTGGTCTGGGTCGCCACGGTCTTGGGCAGCGGCGGCACCGTGCCGTTGGCGAGTGCCGCCCGGATCTCGGCCTCCTCGTTCTGCACCGCCGGGGCAGCGTTGCGTTCGGTCGGCTCGGACGCCGAACAGGCTGTGAGCAAGGGCAGGATCAGGAACGTCAGGGTCCGGATCATTCGACGCCCTCCTTCAGCACGCGCGTGGCGAACAGCTTGCCGAGCACCTGTGCATCGTTGCGCGCATACCAGCGCGGCGCGGGAAGCCCCTTTTGCCAGGCGAGCATTTCGGTCAACGTCCCCTGCGACGACCGCACGTCGTAGCGCGACGCCTCGGCCGCGATCGGGTCGGCATAGGCGTCGTCTACGGTCGCGACCCGCCAGCCCTTGCGCCGCAGCGCCTTGACCAGATCGGGCAGATAAAGCGCGGCGAGATCGGTTTCGTGGAGCAACAGGACATGCGCCGGCGACCGGCCATGCGTCGCGCGGGCGAGGCCGTCGAAATATTCCGCCGCCTCGACGTGCGTTTCGACATAAAGGTCGCGCAGCGCCTCGCGGTCCATCGCCTTGCCCGCCCGCGCCGCCTCGACCGTCAGATTTTCCAGCGCCCAATCATATCCGTCGATCGTCACATAACCGTTGCGCAAACCCCGCGCCGCAAGCCCTGCGCGCACCGCGTCGCGCTTGGCCTTGTCGGCGCGGCCTTCGTTCAGCTGCGGGTAGCGGAACAGCGCGCGATAGCCCGGACGCCCGCGCAGCCACGTCTCTGCGGCATCGATATCCGCGAGATAGGCGTCGGCCGTCACGTCGGTCAGGCTCGGGTGCGAAAAGCTGTGGTTGGCGATCACATGGCCGGCCGCGACATAGGCGTCGATCCGCGCCGCTGCGCCGGGATCGCTCGGCACGATATGGCCCGGATTGACGAAGAAGGCGGCCTGGGCGACCCGCGCCTTGCGTAGCGCTTTGATCAGACGCGTCACCCGCTCGTCCTGGGTCAGGAACGCGCCTGCCCGCCGCGGTGCGTCGTCGAAGGTGAACGCGATACGCTTGTCCTGCGCCGAGGCTGGAACGGCAACGAGGGTCAATACCATCGCGAGCAGCCAGCGCATCACGACAGTTCGGCCTCGGCTTCGATCTCGACCCGCCATTCGGGGCGCAACAGGCCGGCGACGACGACCATCGTCGATGCCGGACGCACGTCGGCGAACCAGCGGCCATGTGCCCGCCCGACCGCATCGGCATCCGCGGCATCGACCAGATATTGCCGCGTGCGCACGACGTCCTCCGCCGACCCGCCGAGCTGTTCGATCGCGCGCACGATGATCGCCAGGCACCGCTCGGCTTGGCACCCGGCACCGCCGGGCGTCGAGCTGCCATCGTCCTCGACCGGCGCGGTTCCCGATACGAGGATACGATTGCCGACGCGGACGGCCCGGCAGAAGCCGATGGTGGCTTCGTAGGGCGAGCCCGAGGAGACGCGGTCGCGGGTCATTCCATTGTCGGGATGACGAAGGCGTTGCCGCCCTCTCCCACCCCGCCATCAGGCCAGCGCTGCGTCACCGTTTTCACCTTCGTCCAGAAGCGCACGCCTTCCATGCCGTGCTGGTTGACGTCACCGAACGCGCTGCGCTTCCAGCCGCCGAAGCTGTGGTAGGCGACCGGTACCGGGATGGGCACGTTGATGCCAACCATTCCAACCTCCACGCGCGCGGCGAATTCGCGGGCGGCGTGGCCGTTGCGGGTGAAGATCGCGACGCCGTTGCCGTACTGATGCTCGCTCGGCAGGCGCACCGCGGTTTCGAAATCGGGCGCACGGACGATCTGGAGGACCGGGCCGAAAATCTCTTCCTTGTAGCTCTGCATCTGCGGCGTTACGCGATCGAACAGGCTGGGTCCGATGAAGAAGCCCTGCTCATGCCCCTGCAGCGAGAAGCCGCGGCCGTCGACGACCAGTTCGGCGCCCTCGTCGACGCCGATCTGGATCCAGTTTTCGACCCGCTGCTTGTGCGCGGCGTTCACGACCGGGCCGTAATGGGCCTCGGCATCGGTCGACACGCCGACCCGCAGCGCGTCGATCGCCGGGATCAGCTTCTCGCGCAGGTTGTCGGCAGTCTTCTCGCCCACCGGCACGACGACCGGAAGTGCCATGCAGCGCTCACCCGCCGATCCGAACGCCGCGCCCGACAGGTCGGCAACGACCTGGTCCAGATCGGCGTCGGGCATGACGATGCCGTGGTTCTTGGCCCCGCCCATCGCCTGCACGCGCTTTCCGGAAGCGACGCCGCGGCTGTAGACGTACTGCGCGATGTCGCTGGAGCCGACGAAGCTGACGGCGGAAATCGCCGGATGGTCGAGGATCGCGTCGACCATCTCCTTGTCGCCGTGGACGACTTGCAGGATGCCCTCGGGCAACCCGGCCTCGCGCATCAGTTCGGCGAGGCGCACCGGCACCGAAGGGTCGCGCTCGCTCGGCTTCAGGATGAAGGCGTTGCCGCAGGCGATGGCGACGCCGAACATCCACATCGGAATCATCGCCGGAAAGTTGAACGGCGTGATACCGGCACCGATGCCGACCGGCATCCGCATCGAATAGACGTCGATCCCCGGCCCCGCGCCCTGCGTATATTCGCCCTTCAGCGCGTGCGGGATGCCACAGGCGAATTCGATGACCTCCAGCCCGCGCTGGATATCGCCTTTGGCATCGGCGATGACCTTGCCGTGCTCGCTCGACAGCGTGTGGGCGAGCGCGTCCATGTTCGCCTCGACCAGTTCCTTGAACTTGAAGAGCACGCGCGCGCGGCGTTGCGGATTGGTCGCCGCCCACGCCGGTTGCGCAGCCTTTGCCGCCTCGATCGCGCGTTCCAGGTCCGCTGCGCTGCCCAAGCCGACGCGCGCCTGCACCTGACCACTGTTCGGCTCGAAGACGTCACTGAAGCGGCTGGCTCTGGCACCGCCGGTCCCGGCGATCACATGGTCGATATCACGCATCATTACTCTCCATTTCGCGCGTACGGCGCGAGATAATTTACCATTGTCATCGAACCGTCATCCGCGGCTAAGCCCGCGTTTACCACCGGCCGATAGCAGACGGCGTCATGTTCGCGCTGAATATCCCGCTCCCCGATGGCGAATCCGTCTGGCTGACGGAAGCCGAACGTCGCCCCGTCGCGATCCGACAGGACGGAACGATGCTGGAGGCGGTCGAACGGTTTCGCGACGATCCCGACCTGCGCCTGCTGCCGGTCGTCGATGCCGCCGATCGGCCGGTCGGTGCGATGTTCGAACGCGACATCCGCCCGTTGCTCGCCAATCCATACGGCCACGCGCTGATGCGCAACCCCGCCTACGGGCGGTCGATCGCGGCGCATGTTCGTCCCTGTCCGACCGGCGAGATGTCGCTCGGGCGCGACGCTCTGCTCGACCTGTACATGCGAGATGGCGGGACTGATGGGATCATCGTGACGGTCAGCAGTCGGTTGCATGCGACGATCGCCAATCGCCGACTGGTCGCGATGGACGGCGAACGGCGCCTGGCGGCGGCGCGCGCCGAACTGAGCCGCGCGCGTCGCATCGCGGACGCGATCGCTCGCTTCGAGGCCAGGACCGGCTCGCTCGCGGCCGACCTGAGCGCGATGGCGCGGACGGTAGACGAGCAGGCCGGCGCCACCGCCGACCGCGCGCAGGTGACCCGCGCCACCGCGGCGGCCGTCGCTGGCGCCTCGCTCCAGGCCGAATCCGGCATCGCCAGCCTGGCGACGCGTGAACAAGAATTGATCGCGGCGTTGGCGCTGATCGACGACGCCTCGCTCGCCGCCCACGCCTGCACCGACCGCGCGGTCGCCCAAGTCGGGCGCGGCAGCCAGCGGATCGCCGCGCTCAGCGACACCGCGCAGGCGATCGACGGTGCGGTCGAACAGATCGCAGCCATCGCCGCACAGGTAAACCTGCTTGCGCTCAACGCCACGATCGAGGCGAGCCGCGCGGGCGAGGCCGGGCGCGGGTTCGCCGTCGTCGCCGGCGAAGTGAAGCAACTCTCCGCCCTGACCAGCCGCGCCGCCGCCGCGATCGCCGACAACGTCCGCATGGTTCGCGGCGCGGTCCACGATGTCGCGGGCGAGCATGACGCGGTAGTCGAAGCAATCGAGGCGGTGGCCGACATCACCGGCCGGATCGGGGCTGCGGTTGCCGACCATCGCTCCGCTGCCCGACGCGTCGCCGCCAGCATCGACGATGCGCATCATGCCGCGCGCGCGATCGGCAGCGACGTCCGCCAAATCGACGACAGTGCCGCGGCCGCCGCCGATGCCGCCGGGGAGCTTCGCGATTTCGCGCACAGACTGCAGGCCACCGCCGCGACCGTGTCGGGCGACGTCAGGAGATTCCTGACCGAAGTGCGCGCGCCCTGACACGCCTTATTCGAACTCGACGATCGCGGCATCCACCACGACGCTGTCGCCCGCGGCAAAGTTGACCGCCTTCACCACTCCCGCCTTTTCGGCGCGCAGGATGTTCTCCATCTTCATCGCTTCCATCACCGCGATCGGCTGACCGGCCTGAACGCTGTCGCCTGCGCAAACGTCGATGCGCGTCAGCAGGCCTGGCATCGGGGCGAGCAGCAGCTTCGAGGTGTCGGGCGGGACCTTCTCGATCATGTGACTGGCAAGTGCCGCGACATGTTTCGGATAGACGCGCACCTTGTGGCTCGCGCCATGGGCAGTCAGCACCCAGCCCGAACCATCACGACGCACGCCGACATGGAACGGTTCGTTATCGACCGTGCAGTTGAACAGCGGCGATCCCGGCGCATAATGATGCCGTATGTCGAGCGGCGGATCGTTCGGATCGAAATTGACGAGAAGGCCGCTGTCATAGCCGTCGACGATCACGTCATGGCTTTCTCCCGCGATCGTGACGACGCGCTCCGTCGAGCCGACGATCCGGTCGCCAAGCTGCCCTGAAATGGTCGACGCGCGATCGGTGCGATCCAGATCGATCAGCACTGCGACCGCGGCCAGCTTCTTGAGCAATTCCGGCGACGCCGGCGCGCCCTGGAAGCCAACGGGATATTCCTCGGCGATGAACCCCGTCGTCAGCTCGCCCGAGCGGAACCGGGAGTGCTGCATGATCGCCGACAGGAAATCGATGTTGTGGCCGATCCCCTCGATCCGGAACGCGTCTAGCGCGGCGATCTGCGCATCGGCCGCAGCTTCGCGGGTCGGGGCCCAGGTCACCAGCTTGGCGATCATCGGGTCGTAGAACATGCTGACCTCGCCCCCCTCGCGGACGCCGTCGTCGACGCGGGTGTAGGGCTTATCCTCCCCAGCATGGAGAGGATTGTATGGCGTCTCGGCAGCCGCCGGCGGGCGGTACGTCACCAACCGCCCGGTGCTGGGCAGGAAGCCGCGGTACGGGTCCTCGGCATACACGCGGTTCTCGATCGCCCAGCCGTTGAGGCGGATATCGTCCTGTCCGAACGCAAGGCGTTCGCCGGCCGCGACGCGGATCATCTGTTCGACCAGGTCGATGCCGGTCACCGCTTCGGTCACCGGATGTTCGACCTGCAGGCGGGTGTTCATCTCCAGGAAGTAGAAGGCGTCGCCGGTGGTGTCCGCGCCCGAGACGATCAGTTCGACCGTGCCGGCGCTGTAATAGCCCACGGCCCGTGCGAGGGCGACGGCCTGCTCGCCCATCTTGCGGCGCATCTCCGGGCTGACGAAGGGCGACGGCGCCTCCTCAACCACCTTCTGATGACGCCGCTGGATCGAGCATTCGCGCTCGCCCAGGTACAGGATGGTACCATGCTGGTCGCCAAGCACCTGGATCTCGATATGCCGCGGGCTTTCGATGAATTTCTCGATGAACACGCGGTCGTCGCCGAAGCTCGCGAGGCCCTCGCGCTTGGTCGCCTCGAAGCCCTCGCGCACGTCCTGTTCGGACCACGCCAGCCGCATCCCCTTGCCGCCGCCGCCGGCCGAGGCCTTCATCATCACCGGATAGCCGATGTCAGATGCGATGCGCACCGCCTGGTCGGTGTCGGCGATCTCCCCCAGATAGCCGGGGACGACGTTGACGCCGGCCTGCTTCGCCAACTTCTTGGACTCGATCTTGTCGCCCATCGCCGCGATGGCGTTCGGCGGCGGGCCGACGAAGGCTATGCCGGCCTCGGCACAGGCCCGCGCGAAGCTTTCGCGCTCGGACAGGAAGCCGTAGCCGGGGTGGATGCAGTCCGCCCCCGTGGCGCGCGCCGCCTCAAGGATAAGCTCGGCCTTCAGATAGCTCTCCGCCGCCGGCGCCGGCCCGAGCCGTACCGCCTCGTCCGCCATCAGGACGTGGGGGGAGCGCGCATCGGCATCCGAATAGACCGCGACGGTCGCGATCCCCATCCGCTTGGCGGTGCGGAACACGCGACAGGCGATCTCGCCACGATTGGCGACCAGGATTTTCTTGAACACTAGCGGCTCCAACGTCGGACGAGAAGAAAGGCTAACGCCCCATAACCAGCGACAGAGGCGACAATCGCCACCGCCATCACGATCGGACTAGTATCAGCACACGCTGCATCTGGTCCGAGGCCACAAGGAAACGAGAGTAGAAAAAGCCCCAGCGCCGCAATCAACCACCATCCTAATGACGCGGCTAAAAGGCCGAGAACTCTAAGGGCGGTTGGCATCACTCCGCCGCCTCCGCCATCCGGCACTCCGCCGCCATCGGTCGCAACCCCAGCTTCGCGAACAGCGCGCCGTCCGCGTCATCCCCAGCGTTGCCGGCGGTCAGGAGTTTGTCGCCGGTGAAGATCGAGTTGGCGCCCGCGAGGACGCAGAGGGCCTGCGTCGCCTCCGACATGCTCTCGCGGCCGGCGGACAGGCGGACCATGCTCCGGGGCATGGTGATGCGGGCGACGGCGACGGTGCGAACGAATTCGATGTCGTCGAGCTTGGCCATCGGCGTGTCGGCCAGCATGTCGCCGAGCACGGTGCCTTTCACCGGCACCAGCGCGTTGATCGGGACCGAGCCGGGGTGTTCGGGGAGGGTCGAGAGCGCGTGGAGGAAGCCGACCCGATCTTTCCGATCCTCCCCCATACCGACGATGCCACCGCAGCAGACATTGATGCCCGCCGAGCGGACATTATCCAATGTTTCCAAGCGCTCATCGAAGCTTCTTGTCGTGATGACCGAAGAATAGCGTTCGGGCGACGTGTCGATATTGTGGTTGTAGTAATCGAGGCCCGCGCGGGCGAGCCGTTCGGCCTGGGCGGGGGTCAGCATGCCGAGCGTCATGCACGTCTCCAGCCCCATGCCGCGGACGCCCTCCACCATCGCCACGATCGCGTCCATGTCGCGGTCCTTGGGATTGCGCCAGGCCGCGCCCATGCAGAAGCGCGTGGACCCCGCGTCCTTCGCCTGCGCGGCGGCCTGAAGCACGGAGCGGACGTCCATCAGCTTGGTCGCCTTCAGCCCCGACTCCGCATGGACCGACTGGCTGCAATAGCCGCAATCCTCCGGGCAGCCGCCGGTCTTGATGCTGAGCAGCGTCGACAGCTGGACTTCGTCCGCGGCGTGGTGCGCGCGGTGGACCTCTGCCGCCTGGAACACGAGGCTGGTGAACGGCAGGTCGAAGAGCGCAGCGATCTGATCGCGGGTCCAGTCGGTGCGGACGGTCATAACAGGGTTTCGATCCAGATGATGAGAAAGCCGCCGACGCCCATACCGAGGAACATCATCGCGGCCTGGCTGCTGCGCCAGGCGCCCTGCCCCACGGGCAGATCGCGCTGACGCGCTCGCAGGATGCTGGCGCTGCAACTGAGCGCGCAAAATCCCGCCAGCGCCAGTGCGGCCAGCATGATCGACACGATCAGCCCCGGAATCTTCTGCCCCTGGGGTGATTGCGACAGCGATACGATGCCACCGATGCCGAGCAGCGCGAGCGACAGCAGGTGCTTCGAATAATCGTAGAGCAGGGCGACCTTGTCCTGCGCGACATCGGGTTCGATCGTGGTTGCGTCGGTGGTCATTTGAACACGCCCGTTACGAAGGCCGGGACGAAATTGCCAAGACCGATAGACAGCAGGAACGTTACCGCGAACTGACCGTAGCGGATCGATTTGGCGAGTTTCGCGCGGTCGGTCGGTTTGACCTCCACGCCGGCAAGGGTCGTCGCCATCAGCAGGCTGGTCACCCCCGACAGGCCGAGGAAGATCAGCACCGAGATGACCTGCCTGCGCTCCATGCGCGCACCGTTACCGTCCAGGAACGCAAACACACCCCCGATCGACACCAGGGCGATGCCGGTCATGTGCTTGAAGAAGTCGTAGGAGCGCGGGAACGGCGCCTCCCCCGTCAGGTCGCCATCATCCTCGATCATGCCGCTTCCCCCAAAGCCGTCGATTGCCGCGCCGCCGCATAGGCCGCCAGCGCAGCGACGTATTGCGGTGCCGCGCGGCGTTCATGCTCGCCGCTGCCGACGCCCGCGACCGACGCCGCGACCCGGCCGACGACTGCGTCGGACAGCGCGGCGAGCGGGCTGACGTAGACGCCGATCGTGAAGAGCACCGCGCCCGTGCGCGGCAGGCGGCGCAGCGTCTGGCGTTCGCTGCGGACGAAAAGCGTGTCGCCAGCATTTTCGGCGGTAACGTGGGCGAAGCGGGTCGCGACGTCGTCCTGCGGCAGGTAACGCCAGTCGTCGGACGCGACGACGAACCAGTTGGCGCGGCCGAAGATCATGTCCGGCGCCAGCGTCGCGATGAAGTGATCGACGCCGGCCGATAGCTGCTCGGCATAGCCGTGGATCGGGGCGTGGACGGCCACGAGCGGCTGGCCGAGCTTGTCCGCCAGTCGCCAGTCGGTCGGAAACGCGACCGCGCCCGCCGACAGGACCGGCGCACCACCCTGCGGCGGCGTCTGGACCAGACAGAGGTCTTCCCACACCATGCGCGCTGCGCCGGCCAAGTCGCTGGCATCGCTGCCGATCACTTCAGCCGCTTCGGCCTGCGCGTCGGCGGCCCACGGGAGGGATTGGACGCTGTCGGGATGTATATCGAACGCTTCAGCGCGCGTGGTCGTGTCGAGACGGCCATGCAGCCAGGCGTCGGGCGAGAGGCGCTTCAGCCCCATGCGCAACGCCCCGCCCCCGCGCGCGGCGGGGACCAGTTCCTCGACCGACCAGCCGAGCGTCATCAGGCGGCCTCGCCTTCGGGCGCCATGTTGTGGCCGAGCAGGCGCAGCACTTCCTCCGCCGCGGCGATCAGATTGGTGCCGGGACCGAAGATCGCCTGGACGCCGGCGTCGCGCAGCGACTGATAATCCTGCTGCGGGATGACGCCGCCGGCGATGACGCGGATGTCGGACCGGCCGGCGTCCTTCAGATGGCCGATCAGTTCAGGGATCAGCGTCAGGTGCCCGGCGGCCAGGCTGGAGGCGCCGACGACGTCCACGTCCTTGCTGATCGCCAGTTGCGCGGCTTCTTCCGGCGTCTGGAACAGCGGGCCGGGCACGATTTCAAACCCTAAGTCGCCGAACATGCTGCTGACCAGATTGGCGCCGCGGTCATGGCCGTCCTGACCCATCTTGGCGACGAGCATCCGGGGGCGGCGGCCGAGACGGCGTTCGGTGGCGGTAACGCCGGCCTGCAGGCGGCTCCAGCGCGCGTCGCTGTCGAAGGCGCCGGCGTAGATGCCCTTGACCGGGGTGGGCACGGTTTCATGGCGGCCGAAGCCCGCCTCCATCGCGGCGGAGATTTCACCGAGGGTAGCGCGGGCGCGGGCGGCGATGACGGCGAGGGCGAGGAGATTCGATCCTTCCCGGGACGGGGAGGTGGCAGCCGCAGGCTGACGGAGGGGGGGCTCCGCATGGGACACACCTTGCGGCACGCCCCCTTCACCAGCCTTCGGCTGGCCCCCCTCTCCTTGCAGGGGAGGATTAGCGGCGGCTTCACGCAACGCACCGAGCGCCGCCATGCACGCCGCTTCGTCGCGCGTCTCGCGCACCTTGGCCAGCCGCGCCACCTGCGCCTCGCGCACCGCGTGGTTGTCGATGGCGAGGATCTCGATCTCCTCGTCCTTCGCGGGCTTGTACTTGTTGACCCCGACGATCACTTCCTCGCCGCGATCGACGCGGGCCTGGCGGGCGGCCGACGCTTCCTCGATCATCGCCTTGGGCCAACCCGCGGCGACAGCCTTCGCCATGCCGCCTTCGGCCTCGACGCGGTCAATGATTTCCTGGGCGCGGTCGACCAATTCGGTGGTCAGCGCCTCGACATAGTAACTGCCGCCCAAGGGATCGACGACCTTGGTCATCCCGGTCTCTTCCTGGATCACCAGCTGGGTATTGCGGGCGATGCGCGCGGAGAAGTCGGTCGGCAGCGCGATGGCTTCGTCGAGGGCGTTGGTGTGCAGGCTCTGCGTCCCTCCCAGCATCGCCGCCATCGCCTCGATCGTCGTGCGGATGACGTTGTTGTAGGGGTCCTGCTCCTGCAGCGACACGCCGCTGGTCTGGCAGTGCGTGCGCAGCATCTTGGAGCGTTCGTCCTGCGCGCCCAATGTCGTCATCGCGCGGTGCCACAACACGCGCGCGGCGCGCAGCTTCGCGACTTCCATGAAGAAGTTCATGCCGATCGCGAAGAAGAAGCTCAGCCGCCCGGCGAACTTGTCGATGTCTAGGCCCGATGCCTGACCGTACTTCACATATTCGATGCCGTCGGCGATGGTGAAGGCCAGTTCCTGCACCTGCGTCGCGCCGGCTTCCTGCATGTGATAGCCGGAAATCGAAATGCTGTTGAATTTCGGCATGTTGGCCGAGGTATAGGCGAAGATGTCGGAGATGATCCGCATCGACGGTTCGGGCGGGTAGATATAGGTGTTCCGAACCATGAACTCCTTCAGGATGTCGTTCTGGATCGTGCCGTCCAGTTTCTCCTGAGGGACCCCCTGTTCCTCGCCCGCGACGATGAAGAAGGCGAGGATCGGGATGACCGCGCCGTTCATCGTCATGCTGACCGACATTTCATCCAGCGGGATGCCGTCGAACAGGATCTTCATATCCTCGACGCTGTCGATCGCGACGCCCGCCTTGCCGACGTCGCCGCGCACGCGGGGGTGGTCGCTGTCGTAGCCGCGGTGGGTGGCGAGGTCGAAGGCTACGCTCAAGCCCTTCTGTCCCGCAGCGAGGTTGCGGCGGTAGAAGGCGTTCGATTCCTCGGCGGTCGAGAAGCCCGCGTACTGGCGGATCGTCCACGTACGCCCGGCATACATCGATGCGCGCACGCCGCGGGTGAACGGCGCGAATCCGGGCAGGCCGGGGTCGGCGGTCACGTCCTCGGCGGTGTAAAGCGGCTTGACCGCGATCCCCTCCGGCGTGTGCCAGGTGAGGTCGCGGCCTTTAACTTCCTTGGTGGCGGCGGTCTGCCAATCGGTGAGGGTGGGCTTGTCGGTCATAGCTGTTCCCCGGCGAAGGCCGGGGTCCAGACGCAACCGGCCCATAGCTGGGCCCCGGCCTTCGCCGGGGAACGATCAGTGCCCATGACGCGGCGTCTCCATGATCTCGGTCAGCACCCCACCCATGTCCTTGGGATGAACGAAGAAGATCGGCGTCCCATGCGCCCCGATCCGCGGCTCGCCGAGCACCTTCGCGCCCTTCCCCCGGAACCACGCCAGCGCTTCGTAAATGTCCGGCACTTCGTAGCAGAGGTGATGCTGCCCCCCGGCCGGGTTCTTCTCAAGAAACGCCCGGATCGGCGAGGCGTCGCCCAGCGGCTCGATCAGCTCGATCTGCGTGTTCGGCGTATCGACGAAACACACCCGCACGCCCTGTGCGGGCAGGTCGAACGGCGCGCCGATCGATGTCGCGCCCATCACGTCGCGGTAGAACACCATACTATCGCCGATCGACGGCGTCGCGACGCCGACGTGGTTGAGGCGGCCGAGGATCATGACAATTGCTCCAACAGCGGGGGCAAGTGATAATAGATGTTACCAACCGCAAGAAGAGCGAGGGCAACTACAAACACCCAAAAATAAATCGGCTGCTCGCTTCGCCTAGGACGGCCATTGCCAAGGAACCACCCAGACTGAATAGACCTATACGCCCCGCTCAGCATCAGGGCAGCCAATACAAGAAAGACAAGATGCCTGATCACAGCGGAATGTTATCGTGCTTCTTCCACGGGTTCTCGAGCTGCTTGCCCCGCAGCTTGCGCAATCCCAGCGCGATCCGCCGCCGCGTGGAGTGCGGCATGATGACCTCGTCGATAAAGCCCTTCGACGCCGCCACGAACGGGTTGGCGAAGCGCGCTTCGTATTGCGCGGTCCGCTCGGCGATTTCCTCGGGCGTCTTGCCCCGGAAGATGATCTCCACCGCGCCCTTCGCACCCATCACTGCGATCTCGGCGGTCGGCCAGGCGTAGTTGAGGTCGCCACGCAAATGCTTCGACGCCATGACGTCGTAGGCGCCGCCATAGGCCTTGCGGGTGATGACAGTCAGCTTGGGCACCGTCGCCTCGGCATAGGCGTAGAGCAATTTCGCGCCGTGCTTGATGATGCCCGAATGCTCCTGCGCGACGCCGGGCAGGAAGCCGGGGACGTCGACGAAGGTCACGATCGGGATCTCGAATGCGTCGCAGAAGCGCACGAACCGCGCCGCCTTCTTCGAACTGGCGATATCGAGCACCCCGGCCAGCACCATCGGCTGGTTGGCGACGATGCCGACGGTGTGCCCTTCGATCCGGCCAAAGCCGCAGATGATGTTGGCGGCGTGCGCGGGCTGGACCTCGAAGAAGTCGGCTTCGTCGACGACCTTCCGGATCAGCTCGTGCATGTCATAGGGCTGATTGGCGCTCGCCGGGATCAGCGTGTCCAGGCTGTCCTCGATACGGTCCCACGGGTCGTCGGTCGGCCGCTCCGGTACGCCTTCGCGGTTCGAGGCGGGCAGGAAGTCGATAAAGTCGCGCGCCGCCAGCAGCGCCTCGATATCGTCCTCGAACGCGACGTCGGCGACGCTGGTCTTGGTGGTGTGCGTGATCGCGCCGCCCAGCGCCTCCTGCGTCACCACCTCGTTCGTCACCGTCTTCACCACATCGGGGCCGGTGACGAACATGTAGCTCGAATCCTTCACCATGAAGATGAAGTCGGTCATCGCCGGGGAGTAGACCGCACCTCCGGCGCAGGGGCCCATGATGAGCGACAGCTGCGGCACCACGCCCGACGCCAGCACGTTGCGCTGGAACACCTCGGCATAGCCGCCCAGCGACGCCACGCCCTCCTGGATGCGCGCGCCGCCCGAATCGTTCAGCCCGATGACCGGGGCGCCGACCTTCATCGCCATGTCCATGATCTTGCAGATCTTCTGCGCGTGCCGCTCCGACAGCGAGCCGCCGAAGACGGTGAAGTCCTGCGAGAAGACGAAGACAAGCCGGCCGTTGATCGTCCCCGACCCGGTCACCACGCCGTCACCGGGGATCACCTGGTCCTGCATCCCGAAGTCGACGCAATTGTGCTCGACGAACATGTCGAGCTCCTCGAAGCTGCCCTCGTCGAGCAGCACGTCGAGCCGCTCACGCGCGGTCAGCTTGCCCTTGGCGTGCTGCGCATCGATCCGCTTCTGCCCGCCGCCGATCCGTGCCGCGGCGCGACGCTTCTCCAGTTCCGCGATGGTGGACGACATCCAACTCTCCTGGCCGTGCAAGCCACCTTCCTGCCCGCGGCCAAGGCGCAGGGCAAATGCGAAGTTGCGAAGTTGCGAAGGGTCGTTTTGCGAATTACTCTGCCATTCGTGCTGAGGAGACACTGAGCCTGTCGAAGTGTCGTCTCGAAGCACCGTCGCCCATGCCCTTCGAGACGGGGCTCCGCCCCTCCTCAGGGCGAACGGCTGGAGGATTGGCCATGACCCGCACGCG
>CAJYOI010000027.1 GCA_913776045.1 uncultured Sphingomonas sp. | reverse complement strand
ACGACAGAGACGGGTTGCGACATCGAATTTGCCACAACTGTCAAGCCAACTCCCGTCAAACCAACCGCCACCGCCTCGGCTACACGTCATACCAACGCCAGACCTCCTTTCGCAGAGGTCTCGCTTTCGCGGGAATGACGGCCGGAAGGGTGGGGACCGTACCCACTGAACCACCGCCCCCTACCCGTGCCGCGGCACCTTTCCTACATCCGCTTCATGCTGACCACTCGCCGCACCCTGCTCGCCGCTGCCGGCATCGCGCCGGCACTTGCCGCCTGGCCTGCCCTGGCCAAGTACGAAGTCACGCTGACCGACCCCCAGTGGCGCAAGAAGCTGTCGCCCGCCGCCTATCGCGTACTGCGCCAGCAGGATACCGAGCGCCCGTTCTCCAGTCCGCTGAACGACGAGCATCGCGCCGGCGTGTTCAACTGCGCGGGCTGCGCGCTGCCGCTGTTCACGTCGAAGACCAAGTTCGACAGCGGCACCGGCTGGCCGAGCTTCTGGGCGCCCTTGCGCGCCGCGGTCGCAACCACGACCGACCGGACGCTGGGGATGACACGGGTGGAGGTGCATTGCCGGCGCTGTGGCGGGCATCTGGGCCATGTCTTCGACGACGGCCCGAAGCCGACCGGCAAACGCTATTGCATGAACGGCATCGCGATGAATTTCACGCCACGCGCGTTGTAGGGCGATCCTCTCCGCCCCCGCCTCGTCGTCGAGCGGGTATCGGGAGTTAGTCCAGGTTGAGCGCGAAGGCGGCGGCGCGGACGATCGGGGCGACTGCCACCGGTGCGACCGAAGCGATCGTCACCTTCGGCAGGGCGATCTGCTCAGCCTTCGGCGCGCCGTCCGCATAGATGAAGCCGTTGACCGGATAGCTCGAGGTGCCGAGCCCGCCGTTCGAAGCGAACCACACCTTCACGCGGCTCCAGTCGCCCTTGTCCGACACATCGACCGCACGGACGTCGGTTTCGACACCGCCGCGGCGCGACCAGTTGGCGTGGGTCAGCAGGACTTCGCGGGCGTTCAGCACCTTCGACACCATCGCGACATGGCCGAAGCGCATTTTGGCGGTTGCGGCAAACGACATGACCGCACCCTTCTTCGGCGCAGCGCCACGCTCGTACTTGCCGACCGCCTGATTCCACCACGTCAGCGCATTGCCGCGGATATCGACGCCCGAGATCATGCGGGCGAAAGGCGCGCATTGCCAGAACTTGGCTTCGGCCTTGGGAGCCGCGATCGTCAGGGTCATCAGCGCGGCGGCAACCGCGACAAAACGTGCGAACATTGGTGGAAAGACCCCCCGGTCCCGCTGGAAAACTTCGATGACCCCCACTTACCGGTCGCGGCGGCGCAACCAAGCACGTGGCGGCGAAACGCAGGCGTTTCCCGACGAGTTGAGATGAGTTCCACCACATCGTTCAGTTCGTCGCCGAAGGGGCTCGCCTCGTCTTGCAGGCTGCGACGGATCGATGCGGAGACGGGGGTTCGCCCCACCGCGATTTGTCGCTATCTGATGCGGCGTGGACCTGTACCTGCCCATCGCCAACCTGTCGGTGAATGCCCTCGTCATCGTTCTGCTGGGCGGTGGGGTGGGGCTGTTGTCGGGGATGTTCGGGGTCGGCGGCGGCTTCCTGACGACGCCGTTGCTGATCGTCTACGGCATCCCGCCGACCGTTGCCGCCGCGTCGGCCGCCAGCCAGGTGACGGGCGCGAGCGTGTCGGGCGCGATGGCGCATTTCCGGCGCGGCGGGGTCGATACGCGGATGGGCATCGTGCTGGTCGCCGGCGGCATCCTGGGGTCGATCGCAGGCGCAGGCGTGTTTCGCCTGCTGCAGACGAGCGGGCAGATCGATACCGTCATCGCGATCCTCTACGTCCTGCTACTCGGGTCGATCGGCGCCCTGATGCTGCGCGAGGCGCTGGGCGCGATCGGCGCGGTGCGATCCGGACGCCCGCCCAAACCCCGCAAGCGCCGTCACCATCCGATCGTCGCCGCGCTGCCCCTGCGCTATCGCTTCTATGCCTCGGGCCTCTACATCTCACCGCTCGCGCCGCTGCTGCTGGGCTTCGTCGTCGGGATGCTGACCGTGCTGCTGGGTGTCGGCGGCGGGTTCATCCTGGTGCCGGCGATGCTCTATCTGCTCGGCATGTCGACGCAGGTGGTGGTGGGCACGTCGCTGTTCCAGATCGTGTTCGTGACCGCCGCCGCGACGTTGGTCCATGCGCTGACGACCAAAGCGGTCGATGTCGTACTCGCCGGCCTGCTGCTGCTTGGGTCGGTTGCGGGCGCGCAGGTCGGCGCCCGCTTTGCCCAGAAGATGAAGCCCGAATATCTGCGCCTGGCACTGGCCATCATGGTGCTGCTGGTCGCGGTGCGGATGCTGCTGGGCCTCGCGTGGCGGCCCGACGAAATCTACACGATATCGATGTCGTGAGGGGCTGGCTTCTCCTCCTGCTCGCGCCGCTCCTGCTCGGTGCGACCAAGCCGGTGCTGGTACCGGACGTGTCGCAGCGCGACATCGAGATCGCCTATTCCTTCACCGGCGCCGACCTGCTGCTGTTCGGCGCGATCCTCTATCCGCGCGGCGTAGCGCCCGATCCGAAGCGCCCGGCGGACATCGTCGTCGTCGTCAAAGGGCCGGCCCAATCGATCCTGGTGCGCGAAAAGGAAAAGGTCGCCGGCATCTGGGTGAATGCGGAACGGATGCGCTATCGCTCCGCACCGGGGTTCTACGCCATCGCGTCGTCGCGCCCGATCGAAAAAATCGTCGATGAACGCACCCGCGCGATCTACGAACTGGGCCTCGAAAGCCTGCAGCTGTCGCCCGCCAGCGGAGCGGTGGCCGACGATCAGGCGCGGTTCGATGCGGGCCTGGTCGACCTGCTTCGGCGAAGCGGCCTGTATTACGAGGATGCCAAGGCGGTCGAGATCACCGACGGCGTCCTCTACCGCGCACGCGTCCGCATCCCGGCGCGGGTGCCCGTGGGGCGCTTCACCGCCGAAACCTTCCTGATCCAGGACGGGCGCGTCCAGGCCGCGGCCGTACGCCAGATCGACATCCGCAAGTCGGGCTTCGAACGCTTCGTCGCCCAGGCCGCGGACCAGCACAGCCTGATCTACGGACTGGTCGCGGTCGTACTGTCGCTGGCGTTCGGCTGGGGCGCGGCGGTGATCGCCCGGCGGGTCTGATACCCGTTCCGGCGAATTTCCAAGGGGTTGGAGCGTCCGCCCAACCCGTTGTTAACCCTTTCGTGCGCATGATCCAGGCTGCAATCCAAGGGGTTTCGAATGGCGGACACATGGGAACGGCGCGGGTTCGAAGGCGCCGAACCACTCGCGAGCGGCGGCGCGCGGCAGGCCGAGTCCCTGCCCACCCCGGCCGAGATCGGCGCCGTGTTCGAAATCTCAGGCTCGTCGAGTCAGATCGTGCTCGACCTCGACTGTCTCGATGCACTGGCCGACCATCCCGATCCGTCGATCGCCAACGCGGGGCAGGTCGGCAGCCAGATCAAGCTGCGCGTCGGCAGCACCTGGCTGATCGCCAACGTCCGCGCGATGAAGCTGTCTGACAGCCACGGCAACCGCGTCGTCGCCCAGATCGATTTTCTGGGCGAAGGTGATGAGGAGAAGCTAACCGGCAAGCTCTATCGCTTCCGCCGCGGTGTCACCCGCTACCCATCGCCCGGCACGTCGGTGTTCCCGGTGTCGACCGCGGACATGAAGCAGATCTATGCCGCCGACGACCGCGCGCATATCGAATTCGGCACCGTCTATCCGACCAAGGACATCCGCGCCGCGCTCTACATCGATGCGATGCTCGGCAAGCATTTTGCGCTGCTGGGGTCGACCGGCACCGGCAAATCGACCGCGGCTGCGCTGATCCTCCACCGCATCTGCCAGCTGGCGCCGCAAGGTCACATCGTGATGATCGACCCGCACGGCGAATATGGCTCAGCGTTCAAGACGACCGGCGAAGTCTTCGACGTCACCAATCTGCAGATGCCCTATTGGCTGATGAACTTCGAGGAGCATTGCGAGGTTTTCGTCACCACCTCGGGCTCTGAACGGCAGATCGATGGCGACATCCTCGCCAAGTGCCTGCTCCAGGCCAAGAACAAGAACCGACTGGCGCAGGATTTCGGCAAGCTGACGGTCGACTCGCCCATCCCCTATCTGCTGAGCGACCTGCTGAACTTCATCCAGCTGGAAATGGGCAAGCTCGACCGCGCCGGCGATACCGCGCCCTACCTGCGCCTCAAGACCAAGATCGAGGAGGTGAAGGGCGATCCGCGCTACGCCTTCATGTTCAGCGGCATGTTGGTCGCCGACACGATGGCGCAGTTCCTGGCCAAGATCTTCCGCCTGCCCGCCGATGGCCGCCCGATTTCGATTATCGACGTGTCGGGCGTCCCGAACGAGATCACCAGCGTGGTCGTCGCGGTCCTCAGCCGCATGACATTCGACTTCGCGATCTGGTCGCGCAACGAACCGCAACGCCCGATCCTGCTGGTGTGCGAGGAAGCGCACCGCTACGTCCCCAACGAACGCAACGCCGACGGATCGTCGGTCGGCCGCATCCTGAGCCGCATCGCCAAGGAGGGCCGCAAATACGGCGTGTCGCTGGGCCTGATCACCCAGCGCCCGTCGGATCTGGCCGAAGGGGTGCTGTCGCAGTGCGGTACGATCCTGTCGATGCGCCTGAACAACGACCGCGACCAGGCCTATGTCCGCGCCGCGATGCCCGAAGGCGCGCGCGGGTTCCTCGATTCGATCCCCGCGCTCAGAAACCGCGAATGCATCGTCTGCGGCGAAGGCGTCGCGACCCCGATCCGCGTGCTGTTCGACACGCTCGACGAAACGAAGCGACCGGCATCGGGCGACCCGCTGTTCTCGCAATTGTGGCGCGAGACGGGGGGTGAAGATGCGATCATCACGCGCACCGTGCGGCGGTGGCGGGCGCAGGGTAGATAGGGCGCTGGCTCAATGCGATGGCGCCAGCGATCGCAGGAGATGCCACGCCCGTCAGACGGCGCCGGCACAGCCGGCGCCGTCTGACGGGCGTGACGGGTCCGCGATTTCCTTGCGCAAATCGCCGGCCGTCCGCTCAGAATATCCCCAGAAACTTCTTCCGCTGCTCCTTACGCTCGCCCTTTGTCCGCTTGCCGTCCTCCGACGTCGCGGTCGTGCTCTTGCCGACATCGTCGCGCGGTTCGCCCTTGGTCGTGCGTTGCGCGCGGGCGGAGGCGCCGGCCAGCACCGGGCCGCAGTCGGCGGACTTGGCATCGCCCACGTCGACGAAGGCGAGGATACCGGCGAGCGGCGTCGCGACCGCGGCCAGCCCCAGCCCGGCGCCCGCCCGGCCGATCAGTTCGGGGCTGATGGCGTCGAAACTAGGCGACGCGAAGGTCCCGCCGATCCGCACCGGGGACTGGCCGGCGAACAGGCTGAACTTC
The DNA here is from genome assembly GCA_913776045.1 of uncultured Sphingomonas sp. Taxonomy (GTDB): domain Bacteria; phylum Pseudomonadota; class Alphaproteobacteria; order Sphingomonadales; family Sphingomonadaceae; genus Sphingomonas. The sequence goes on along the minus strand of CAJYOI010000027.1, from coordinate 4,329 downwards.
TTTGAATCGGCGCGGAAGGCGAGGTCGATCGATTCGTTGCGGAACGAGAAGCCGCCGCGGCTGAGCATGACATTCTTCTGCGTGTCGATCAGGATCGGATCGGCCGCCGCCACGCCACGTCGCACCGTGAAACCGATCAGGCCGCAGTTGATCCGCACCGGCTCCTTCAGCTTATCCTCGAACATCTTTTGGACGAATGTGCCGATGTCGAGTTCGGCCAACTGCACGTTGCGCGTCCAGAAGGTGCCCGCCGGCAGCACGAAGGCGATCCGCCCGCGCGACGACGCGAGCGTGTCGTGAATCGTGTCGCCGCGCCCGTCGAGGTCGATCCGCCCGCGCACGGTGCCACTGGTGCCCGATTCCTCGACGCCCCATCCGGCGAGCAATCGCCCGAGCGGCGTCGGCGCGAGACGGATGTCGTAGCGCGCCGCAGTCGGGCGCTGGCGCGTGTCGAACAGGATGTCGGACGCGACATTGCCGCGCGCCATGGCGAAGGTGAAGGGCGACAGCGCAAGGCGCCCGCGGTTCAGATCGAGCCGAACGCTGACGTCGCTGATCGGAATGCTGCGCGAGCGGACGGTGCGGACGGTCCAGTCGACCTTTGCATCGAACCGCTGCATGGCCGCCACAGGAAAGGTCGCATCGGGCAACAGTCGCGCGGGCGCCGCCCCCGTCTCGGCCGCCGCGGCCATCGCGCCCTTCGCAGCGACAGTATCGGGATTGTAGCCGATGAACGGTGCGGCATCGATGATGTCGAGCGTGCGGGTGGCGAGGTCGGCGGTCAGCAGCAGCCGTTCGCCGCTGGCATCCGCTGTGAACTTGCCGGCGAGGTCGCTGTCGCCGAACGTGCCGCGCAGGCCGGTAAAGGAATAGGCGTCGCCCGATTTCACCATGTTGGCCGACAGGCGATAGTCGCGCGTCTCCGGAATGACGACGCCGATGATGTTCAGCAGCGTCGCAAGGTTTGCCCCGCGTGCGGTGGTGCGCAACGGCACATCTTCGATATCGGCCAGGCTCGGCAGGGTACCGCCGACGGTGATGACGTTGCCGGCGGCACGCGCGCGCAGGATCAGCTGGTTCCGACCCCGCGCCGCGGTTTCGTTGGGCGACAACAACGCGCCGGTGACGGTAAAGGGCGTCGCCCGCGTCACACCGTCGCCGGAGAACCGTACCGAATCGTCGATTCGCGTGCCGGTGGAGCTGATCGATTCGAATTTCAGGTCGGTCAGCAGCTGAAGCTTCGCATCCTTGTACCGCAGCGTCGTGCCGACCACGGTCGCGCGGTCGATGATCGGGAACTGGACGGGCTTCCCCTTCGACTCGCTGAACGTCCAGGTGTTGGTGCGGTGCTGCGGATCCCATTCCAGGTCGATCGCGGCCTTGCGCAGGTCGAGAAAACGGGCGTGGCGGCGGCCGAAGATCAGCGAGAAGGGCGCGATTCGCGTATGGATCGAATCGGCGGCGAACAGATAGGGTCTGGTCGCGTAGGACGGGTTGGAGATCGTCATCCGCTGCGCGACAAGTTTTAGATCGAGCGGGTCGAAATAGAGCTGGAAATCGCCCCCTACCCGGACCTCGCGGTTGGTCAGGCTGCCGACGACGCTTTCGAACGTCGGGCGCAGGAATCGCCCCTTGGTGACATAGAGGATCGTCCACGCGAGCACGATGAGCCCGAGGATCGAGACGAGGACCGACAGCCCGGCCGCAAGCGGCGTCCGGATCGGCAGACGATGCGCTGTCGTATCGGCCATGGACCGGTTCAATCCGCAGAGGCGGTGCGGGTTCCGCTGTGGTTGCATTCCGGCGGGGCTTGAGCTAGGGGCGCGACCTTCCGCGATTTGAAATACGGAATGGCCTGGCCAGTGTGGGCTGCCAGGGCTGTTCGAAAATCGCCCGAACGAAAGGACGAAAATGCCCAAGCTCAAGACCAAGAGTGGGGTGAAGAAGCGCTTCAAGTTCACCGCCACCGGCAAGGTCAAGCACGGTGTCGCAGGCAAGCGCCACCGCCTGATCTCGCACAACGCGAAGTACATCCGCCAGAACCGGGGCACCTCGGTGCTCGCCGATGCCGATGTGGCACACGTGCGCCAGTGGGCGCCGTACGGCCTGCGCTAAGGGAGCCTGACACATGGCACGAGTGAAGCGTGGTGTTACCACCCGTCTGAAGCACAAGCGGATTCTGGATCAGGCGAAGGGCTATTACGGCCGTCGCAAGAACACGATCCGCATCGCCCGCCAGGCCGTCGAAAAGGCCGGCCAGTATGCGTATCGCGACCGCAAGGTTAAGAAGCGGACCTTCCGTGGTCTGTGGATCCAGCGCATCAACGCCGGCGTCCGCGCCGAAGGCCTGACCTATTCGCAGTTCATGCACGGGCTGAAGCTCGCGGGCATCGAACTCGACCGGAAGGTCCTGGCCGACATCGCCATGCACGAAGGCGCCGCGTTCAGCGCGATCATCGCGCAGGCGAAGGCGGCGCTGCCGGCAGCGGCCTGAATTAGCGCCAGCTAATTCAGGACTCGCTACGGCGGGCGGCAGGATCGGCAAAGCCGATCATGTCCGACGGCGTGGCGGCCCGAAGTGATAGAGAGGGCGTCGGTGGGGAACCACCGGCGCCCTTTTCGTTTCGAGAGCGCCTTTCCCTTTCATCCGTCATCCCCGCGCAGGCGGGGATAAATTGGCTCAGGTTCGGGTAAGAAAGCGAAACGGCAGCCAGAATTTACCCCCGCCTCCGCGGGGGTGACGAGGAGGTGGTCGGGAATGGAAAAAACCTGCGTCTACATCCTCGCCAGCGGGCGATACCGCGACCTGTAGACCGGCGTCACGTCCGACCTTATGGCCCGGCTGTATCAGCACCGGAACGGCGTGACCAAAGGCTGGGCTTACGAGAAGTGTGCCCCCCACCTTGCCTGGTGCGAATTTCATGGAGACATGGACTCCGCCATCATCCGCGAAAAACGCATCAAACACTGGAATCGCGACTGGAAGCTCAATCTGATCGAGCGAAGCAATCCCGAATGGGTTGACCTCGCCATCGGCTTGGGGTTCGAGCCAATCGCAAGTTCAGCGACTATTGATCTCCGCCTGCGCGGGGATGACGGAGCGACATTTTGACCGACCTCGACCAACTCCGCACCGATCTGCTCGCCAGCATCGATGCCGCCGGCAGCCTCGATGCGCTCGACGCCGTGCGGGTCCATGCGCTGGGCAAGCAGGGCGCCGTGACCGGCCTGCTCAAGACCCTGGGCGGCATGAGCCCGGAGGAGCGCCAGGAAACCGGCCCGCGTATCCATTCCCTGCGCGAAGCCGTCACCGACGCGATCGCGACGCGCAAGGCAGCGATGGAGCGTGACGCGCTCGACGCGCGGCTGGCAGGCGAGACGCTGGACATGACGCTGCCGGTCGATCTGCCGACCACCGGCGGGGTGCATCCGGTTGCCCAAGTGATGGACGAACTGGCCGAAATCTTCGCCGACCTGGGCTTCGCGGTCGCGACCGGGCCGGAGATTGAGGACGACTGGCATAATTTCAGCGCGCTCAACATTCCGGAAACCCACCCGGCGCGCGCGATGCACGACACCTTTTATCTGGCCGGCGAGCATGAGCGGCCGATGGTCCTGCGCACCCACACCAGCCCCGTGCAGATCCGCGCGATGAAGGCCGCCGGCGGTACCAAGCCCGTCCGCATCATCGCGCCGGGCCGCACCTACCGTTCGGACTCGGACGCGACCCACACGCCGATGTTCCACCAGGTCGAAGGCCTGGTCATCGACAAGGGCATCACCATGGGCCACCTGAAGTGGACTCTGGAGACGTTCCTGAAGGCGTTCTTCGAGCGCGACGACATCGTCCTGCGCCTGCGCCCCAGCTATTTCCCCTTCACCGAACCCTCGGCGGAGGTCGACGTCGGCTTTTCCATCGTCAACGGCAAGCGCGTGATCGGCGGGGCCGAAGGCTGGATGGAAGTGCTGGGCAGCGGCATGGTCCACCGCAAGGTGATCGCGGCGGGCGGGTACGACCCTGACGAATGGCAGGGTTTCGCCTTCGGCTGCGGGATCGATCGTCTTGCGATGCTCAAATATGGGATGGATGACTTGCGCGCGTTCTTCGACGGCGATCTCCGCTGGCTGAAGCATTACGGCTTCGGCGCGCTCGACGTACCCACGCTGTCGGGAGGAGTCGGCGCATGAAGTTCACGCTTAGCTGGCTGAAAGAGCATCTCGACACGACGGCCACCACGGATGAGGTCGCCGACGCGCTGACCCGCGTGGGGCTGGAGGTCGAGGGCGTCGAGAACCCCGGCGCCAAGCTCGCCGCCTTCCGCGTCGCCA
>CAJYOI010000026.1 GCA_913776045.1 uncultured Sphingomonas sp. | reverse complement strand
CTGACTGTTTCGACCGCCATTCTGGACACTCCGGCAATGAGAACGTATATCGAACGCGATGGCCCAGCTCGATGTCCGGGAAAAGCTCGAAATCCTCGCCGATGCGGCGAAATACGATGCGTCCTGCGCGTCGTCGGGCACTTCTAAGCGCAACTCGGTGGGTGGCAAGGGCATCGGATCGACCGAGGGCAGCGGCATCTGCCACGCCTATGCGCCCGACGGCCGCTGCATCAGCCTGCTCAAGATTCTGCTGACCAATAGTTGCGTGTTCGACTGCCATTATTGCATCAACCGCAAATCGTCGAACGTCCGCCGCGCGCGGTTTACGGCGCAGGAGGTCGTGACCCTCACCCTCAGCTTCTACCGCCGCAATTATATCGAGGGGCTGTTTCTTTCGTCGGGCATCATCAAATCGTCCAACTACACGATGGAGCAGATCGTCGAGGTCGCGCGGTCGTTGCGCGAGGATCATGACTTTCGCGGTTACATCCATCTGAAGACGATCCCCGACGCCGACCCGGAGCTGGTCCACCTGGCCGGGCTCTACGCCGATCGCGTGTCGATCAACGTCGAGCTGCCGACCGTCGGCGGGCTCCAGCGCTTGGCGCCCGAAAAGGATATCGGCCGGATCGAAGGCGCGATGGCCGACACCAAGAGTGCGATCATCGACACCAAGGATGCGCGCAAGAAATACAAATCCGCGCCCAAGTTCGCCCCTGCCGGCCAGTCGACCCAGATGATCGTCGGCGCCGACGCCGCGACCGATCGTGATATCGTCGGCAAGGCGGCGAGCCTCTACGATCGCTTCAGCTTGCGCCGCGTCTATTATTCGGCGTTCAGCCCGATCCCCGAAGCGTCGTCGGTCCTGCCCTTGAAGCGCCCGCCGCTGATGCGCGAGCACCGGCTGTATCAGTCCGACTGGCTGATGCGCTTCTACGATTATACGCCGGGCGAGGTGCAGGCGGCGGTCGATCCGGCGACCGGCATGTTGCCGCTCGACATCGACCCCAAGCTCGCCTGGGCACTGAAATTCCGCGAGCGATTTCCGGTCGACGTCAACCGCGCGCCCAAGGAGATGCTGCTGCGCGTGCCGGGGCTCGGAACGAAGGCGGTCGGAGCGATCCTGTCGTCGCGGCGCTGGCGGCGGCTGCGGCTCGACGACGTCGCACGTCTCACCGTGTCGATCGCCAAGATCCGCCCGTTCATCGTGACCGAGGACTGGCGCCCGACGCTGATCGACGGCCGCGCCGACCTGCGTCCGCTGGTCGCGCCGAAACGCGAGCAGATGGAGCTGTTCGCCTGAGAATGACTCGCGGGTGAAACACGGCGCGCGCTCGCCGGTTGGCGCCAGCGAAGGAGACATTCCATGGCAGAAGCTCAAATCTATCTCGACCTGAAGGCCGATCACGACAAGCACCGCGCGATGCTGAAGGAACTGGGCGAGCTGAGCGGCGACACCGCCAAGCGCAAGAAGCTGTTCGAGAATTTCCGCGTCGAAATCGCAGCCCACGCCGCGGCCGAGGAAGAGTCGCTCTACGCAACGATGCTCGGCAACCCCGACCTGCGCGACGACGCGCGCCATTCGGTCAGCGAGCACAAGGAAGTCGACGACCTGATCGGCGAGATGATGGACCTGGATTTCGGCAGCGACGAATGGGAGTCGAAGTTCCTCCACATGCGTCACCGCTACCTCCACCACATCGAGGAGGAAGAGGAGGAGATGTTCCCGGCCGCGTCGAAGGAGCTGGACAAGGCGACCGAGGAACAGCTTGCCGAGACATATGAGGAGCGCAAGCCGAAGGAACTGGAGCTGGCGAAGGAACAGCCGGCCGGGGCTGACGAGCGGGAGTGACGAGAATCCCCCCCGGCACGGGGAGGGGGACCGCCGCCGAAGGCGGTGGTGAAGGGGGCTCTCCGCGAGCGACCCGCCTGCGGCCCGCCCCCTCCACCAGCCTGCGGCTGGTTCCCCTCCCCGTGACGGGGAGGATTTAGGTCGTGCGCCTCGCCACCCTGGCTTCGCAAGACGATTTCGACGGCTGGCGCGACGCCGCGCGCAACCTGGCAGCCGCGCTCGTGTCCCCCGCGGACGTCGTGTGGCAGGTCGGCGAAACCCCGTCCGACCTGTTCGGCGACGAAGCCGTCCTCGAATCCCACGCCCCCGCCTTCACGGTGCCGCGCCCCTTCGTCGACCTGGCGCGCACCGTCGCGCTCCACGCCGACCCGCAGCGCTGGGCGTTGCTCTACACCGCGCTCACCCGCGTGCTCGCCCAACCCAAGCTGGTCGACGACCGCGCCGATCCGCTGATCCGCCGCCTCGACGAGATGGCGAAGGCGGTCCGCCGCGACATTCACAAGATGCGCGCCTTCGTGCGTTTTCGCGAAGTCGAGGATGACGGAGCGACCCGCTACGTCGCGTGGTTCGAACCCGAACATCATATCGTCCGGGAAAACGCGCGCTTCTTCGTCAACCGCTTCACCGGCATGCGCTGGTCGATCCTGACGCCTGAACTGTCGATCCACTGGGACGGTACGACGCTCAGTGAAGGCCCGCCCGCGAGCCGGGCCGATGCGCCCGACGGCGACCCGATCGAGGAGGTGTGGAAGACCTATTACGCCTCCATCTTCAATCCCGCGCGGTTGAAGGTGGCGGCGATGCTTAAGGAAATGCCGCGCAAATATTGGAAGAACATGCCGGAAACCGCGCTGGTCGGCCAACTGGTCGCGGGCGCGCAGGCACGCGAGGTGGCGATGATCGACAAGGCACGAAGCGCAGTCGGCGGCAATATCGCGGGCGCCTGGACGGCGCTGCGCGAGGAGGCGATGGGATGCACCCGCTGCCACCTCTACAAGCCCGCCACCCAGACCGTCTTCGGCGAAGGCCCGGTCGATGCGCGGATGATGTTCGTCGGCGAACAGCCCGGCGATCAGGAGGATCTGGCGGGCCACCCGTTCGTCGGCCCGGCGGGACAGGTGTTCGACCGCGCGATGGGCGATGCCGGCATCGACCGCGCGGGCGTGTACGTCACCAACGCGGTCAAGCACTTCAAATTCGAACCGCGCGGCAAGCGTCGCATCCATGCCAAGCCCGATGCGGGCGAGATCGACGCGTGCCGCTGGTGGATCGACCAAGAGCTGGCGCTGGTGAAGCCGGAGTTGACCGTAGCGCTGGGCGCCACTGCGGCGCGATCGCTGATGGGCAAGGTCGTGACGATCTCGAAGACGCGCGGCGCTCCGATCGCGCTGCCGAGCGGCGGGACGGGGTGGGTGACGGTCCACCCAAGCTACCTGCTGCGCCTGCCCGACAAGGCGCAGGCGGAGGATGAATACGCCCGCTTCGTCGAGGATCTGAAGGCCGCGGCGGCGCACGTCGCGTGAGCCCCTCCACCGTCATTCCCGCTTTTGCGAGACCTCTGCGAAAGTAGCTGACTGGCGGTGCTGGATCTGATTCACTGCTGGAGAGCAGCGGAAGGGATCGGGATGGATCAGCGTGGGTTTGCCGAGGCGTTTCTGCCGGCGAGTTTCGGTCGC
>CAJYOI010000025.1 GCA_913776045.1 uncultured Sphingomonas sp. | reverse complement strand
GGAACCGCACCGATCTGCTCGAGACCTGGCGCGAGCGCTGGGCGGGGCACGTCAACGCCAGGCTGGCCGAACTCGATATCGACGCACGGGTCGATCACCGTAGCCTGGAAGCACAAGGCATCGACCTAGAGCCCCAGCACAAGATCGGCCCGGCCGCTTCGCGCATGGTGGAGCAGGGGCTCAGCAGCGAGCGGCTTACCGAGCATCACGCCATTGCTCGCGCCAATGGCGAGAAGCTCCTCGCCAACCCGGCCATCGCCCTAGTTGCGATCACCCGGACGCAGGCGACCTTCACTACCCGTGACTTAGCGATGTTTGTCCATCGTCATAGCGAGGGAAAGGAGCAGTTCGACCAGGTGATGGCGGCAGTTCGAGCCTCGCCCGAATTGGTCAAGCTCGGCAAGGATGGACGGGGGCAAGAGCGCTTCACCAGCCGCGACATGCTCGACACCGAAGCGCGGCTGGAACGCGCTACGGTAAAGCTCGAGGCGAGCCGTCGTCATGGGCTGAATGACCAGCATCGCAAGCTGGCGCTCGTCCGTGCCGAGATGCGCGGACTGACCCTCTCGAGCGAACAGCGCAGCGCGTTCGATCATGTCACCAGCAGCCGGGGTCTGGGTATCGTCGTCGGCTATGCCGGGACCGGCAAGTCGGCGATGCTGGGCGTGGCACGCGAAGCATGGGAGAGCGCCGGCTATCAGGTCCAGGGTTTGGCGCTATCGGGCATCGCCGCCGAGAACCTTGAAAGTGGCTCGGGCATCGCGTCGCGCACGATTGCCAGCCTCGAGCATCAATGGGGGCAGGGGCGTGAACTCCTGACCGACAAGTCGATCCTCATCATCGATGAGGCGGGTATGATTGGTACGCGCCAGCTCGAGCGGGTGATCGCCGAAGCCGAGAAGCGCGGCGCTAAGGTCGTGCTGGTCGGCGACCCCGAACAGCTCCAGGCGATCGAAGCCGGGGCTGCCTTCCGCAGTGTCGCCGAGCGCCATGGCAGCATCGAGATCACCGACATTCGCCGCCAGCGTGAAGACTGGCAGCGCATGGCAACGCGCCAGCTCGCTACCGAGCGAACCGGCGAAGCGCTGTCGGCATACCAGCAGCATGACGCGATCCATGTCGCCGAGACTCGCGAGGCGGCGCGGGTTGATCTGATCGACCGGTGGGATCGACAGCGCCAGGCTGAGCCCGGCGCCAGTCGGATCATCCTCACCCACACCAATGACGAGGTGGCGCTGCTCAACCAGGCTGCGCGCAATCGACTGCGTGCGCGGGATGAGCTTGGCGACGATGTCGCCCTGCAGGTCGAGAAAGGCGAGCGGCATTTTGCTGCCGGCGACCGGGTGATGTTCGGGCGCAACGAGCGCAGCCTGGGCGTCAAGAACGGCTCGCTAGGGCGGATCGAGAGCGTGACCGCCACCCGCATGGCGGTGATGCTCGACAACGGCACGGCGATATCCTTCGACATCAAGGATTATGCCGCTGTCGATCATGGCTATGCCGCCACCATCCACAAGGCGCAGGGCATGACCGTCGACCGCGTCCATGTGCTGGCGACGCCGGGGCTTGATCGCCATGCCGCCTATGTCGCGTTGTCGCGGCACCGCGATGGTGTCGACCTCCACTATGGCCGGGATGATTTTGCCGACCATGACCGGTTGGCCGCGACGCTGTCGCGCGAGCGGGGCAAGGACATGGCCTCCGATTACCCGGCCGCGGACAAATCGGCCGAGCTTGCGGTGTCAAAGCCACGCGACCGGTTTGCCGGTCTCAGGCTCACCCGGACGACAAGCCGCGAACTTGAGCGGTCTCCGCTCGATCATGCGGTCGAGAAGGTGGGCCGAGCAGTTGCCGACATCATGCAAAGCCGTCGTCAGGGGTTCGAGCCGCTCCCCCACCAGCAGGTCGCTCTCGATGCAGCAGTCTCGGCGCTGAAGGCGGTTCGTCCCGACGGTGTTCGCGACATCCGCGCTGTCTTCAACGCCGACCATGGGCTCATCGAGGAGGCGGCCAAGGGAAGGACGACGCAGGTTGTCCGCGCCATGATGATGGAAGCCGAGATGCGCGACCAGCGCGCTGCTCGCGCATTGACGCTGGACGAGAAGATGCGTGAGCAGCGCGCTCTTCGTGCAGACCGGTTTGTCGAGGACTGGACCAGACACGCAAAACGCGCGGCGGCATTCGACCGCAACGGCGAGCGCTGGCGCGGCGATGAGGTTCGCGAGGCGATGACCGGCATGGCCAAGAGCCTCGAGCGCGACCCCCAGCTCGAGTCGCTGTTGCGTACCCGGGTCAAAGAACTTGGAATCCGCTCCTCCGGCGGAGCTTTGTTGTCCCACGATCTCCAGAACTGGCTCGGCCTCTCGCGGGGCCGCGGGCTGGGGCGGTAGGCTGCGGTCATGACCCAGCCTACCGATGAATCCACCGGCGAGACCGCTCTCGCCTTCGAAGACCTCCGCGCCGAGATCAGTCTGCTGCGACGCGCCGTCGAACACGATCACGTTCTCGCCGAAGCGGTTGAGGATCTCGGGGCGGTTCAGGACCAGCTTGAAGTGGTTGCCGATCTCCGCGCGGACGCGCGAGCGCACCTCCTCGAACGGCTGGTCCGGCGTCACGTTGGCGCGGCGGCTGCCGTCGGCGGCGGTGGAGTAGATCCCGAGGTTCGAGGTGAAGACGATCAGCGCCTCGGAGAAGTAGACCCTGTCGCCACGTCCCGACGTCAGGACCCCGTCGTCGAGGATCTGCAGGAACTTGTCGAGGATGCGCGGGTGCGCCTTCTCGATCTCGTCGAAGAGGACGACCGAGAAGGGGCGCTCCCGCACGGCGTTGGTGAGTTCACCGCCCGCGTCGTAACCGACGTATCCGGGAGGTGCGCCGATCAGCCGCTGGTCGGCGTGCTCCGCGCTGAACTCGGACATGTCGAAACGGATGTATGCGCTCTCGTCGCCGAACAGGAGCTCGGTGACCGTCTTGGCGAGTTCGGTCTTGCCGACGCCGGTCGGCCCGGCGAGGAAGGCTATGCCGCGCGGGCGACCGCCGCGGCGACCACCGCCGATGCCCGTGGCGGCCCGCTTCACGATGTCGAGCATGTGCACGACGGCGTGGTCCTGGCCGACGACGCGTCGCTTGATGATGTCCGCGCCGTCGCGGATCCGACCACGCTCGATCTTGCGCCACGCGTCCTCGGTGACCCCGACCTTGTAGCGTTGGACCGCCTCGGCGACGTCCTGCACCGCGACGCCCTCGGTGCGCGCAAGCTGCGCTACCGCACTCAGGTCGACCAGCAGCATCCCCTCCGTTGCGTCGACGAGGTCGGCGACCGCGGCCTCGACGACCTCCTGACCGGCTGCGCGGGCGCCCGGCATGCCCCTCACCAGCGACGGTGCCACCGCCCCTCGGGCGGCGCGGTCGGGCGGCGCGATCGGGATATGGCGCAACCGGGGATTGTCTATCGTCAGCCAGTCCGGAAGATCGCCCTCGCGTTCGGCGATCCAGACGACGCAGTTGTAGCGCGGCGCGCGATCCGGTCCCACCGGGCGCGGCTCGGCGGACTGGCCGAGCACCAACGCACGGGTGAACAGCGCCTGCTCCTGCGGCGTCAGCGCGTCGTTACGGACGACGAGCCGGGAAGCGAAGTCGGCGACGAGAGCGACCGGCGGACCGTCCAGCCCGACGAGGCGCTCGAGCGTCGCCCCGAACAGGTCGGGCCCGGCCGGTGCCCTGCCGTTCGAGGGCGTGAGGCCGAGGCTCGTCAGCACTCCATCGGCGTCGCCTAGGGAACCGTCGGGTCTCGGCAGCACCGTGAACCCGGCGATGGGATCGTAGCGCACGACCTCGGCGTAGCCGGCGTCGCCCAGCGCGGCGGCGAGGACGTCCGAGAGGCTGGCGGCCACCGCGGTGCCGCCGACGTCCCGGATCTGCAGGTCGCGGACGTTGCCCGTCAGCACGAATTGGCTCTTGAGGGGCAAAAAACGCGTCAGGTCGCGGACCCAGCGCGGCCGCACGTCTTCGTCTCCCAAGTCCTTTCCCCCCGGCTGCGGACGACTCCCTTCCCGCAGGCTCGTCTAACGACAGACTATCGGCTGGACCGCTTATTTCAATCCACACAGCGACTTGTTGCCCAGAACGGATCCGTCTTGCAGTCTGCCGTCGGGACCGTCGGGGGAATCGCGGTCCGGGGGGAGATAGACTTTGAGAAAACCGGTCAGGATCGACAGGGCGTCTGGGCGCCGGCCACCGGCTCCGAACCGTGCACCTCCGCGTCCGGCAACCCCGGCCACGACTCAGCAGAACGCAGCGCTCGGGCAAGGCTGCGGCTTGGTCTTCGTCGTGATCCTCGTCCTCTTCCTCGTCGGGAAGTGCTCGTCGGGTTCCAGCGACGCACCAGGAAACTCCGTGGACGCAAGCGTTCCGCAAGCCATCTCGGAATCGGCCTACGTGGCGGCGCGGAGCCTGAACTGCCGGCGCGAGCCCGACGCCTCGGCAGCCGTCTCGGAAGGTCTGACGCGGAACGACCAGGTCGTCGTCGCGGAACGACGCGGCGAATGGGCGCGCCTGACGCGAACCGGCGGGGACTGCTGGGTGTCGAACGCCTTCCTGTCCAGCGCTCCCGGCGGGAGCGGCAACGCGACGGAAGCGGCGAGGCCGAGCGCGCAGGGCCTGATCTCGACGGGCGTGGGGTCGAGCGTAGCCGCCGCCGGTGCGGGCTACGTGGCCAGCAAGACGGTAAGGTCCGGAAGACGGCACGGCGGATCGCGACATCGCGGCTCATCCGGCCGGCGCCGCGGCGGGGGCGGCGGCTATTTCGGATCAGGCTGCCCCTGCTCGGGCTCGCAGGTCTGCATCGGACCGCGCGGCGGGCGCTACTGCATCACGAGCGGGGGCAACAAGCGCTATGGCGTATGATCGGCATCCCCTCCGTCGAAATTTCATCGTTAGCCCCGTGCCATGAAGCTGACGACGGAACAGAAACGCGTGCTGGTCTCGATCGTCGAGGGCGCTGGAACCACCCAGCGGTTCGGTCGGTGGGCGCGTCCCACCTACGACGCGCTGAAAAGCCGCGGCCTGATCACGACGACGAAGCTGGAAGCCCCGGCGGACTGCTACGCGCTGTGGCGCGTCGACCTGACCGCGAAGGGCCGGTCAATGCGGGACGGGCTTACCGGCAAGGTGGAGCCGTTCCCATTCCCGGAGTATCGCTGCCTGCCACTCGCCGACAGCTGCTGGCACGATCCGCATTACCCAGTGGGAGAGTGGCGGTGCCCGCTCAGGAAGGGACATGCGGAATTCCACCGCTACGTGCCCATCGCGGTCATACGTCTCGAGCGTCCATGATGACGACCTTCCGGCACAGAAGCAGAAGCAGAAGAGGTCTCGGTCACAATCCGAGCCCACAACAGGAGCACGCGCATGGCGACCTGCAAGATCATCCACACGGCCGACTGGCAGCTCGGTAAACCCTTCGGGCGCTTCCCGGCCGAAGTCTCGGCGGCGCTGTCGGAGGCCCGGCTCGACGCGATCGACCGGCTGTCCGCCGTCGCGTCCGACCGAGGTGCGTCGCACGTCGTCGTCGCGGGCGACGTGTTCGACAACGTGGACCCGGGCGACCGCATCGTCATGCAGGCGCTGTCCCGCATGGATCGCGCGAACGTCACGTGGTGGCTCATGCCCGGCAACCACGACCATGCCCGTCCGGGTGGGCTGTGGAGCCGGGTCCGTCGGGTCGCGCCAGCCCGGGTCCGCGTCGTGGACACGCCGGAAGCGGTCGAGCTGGAGAGCAACGCGTGGTTGCTGCCGGCGCCGCTCGAGCATCGGAAGACGGCATCGGATCCCACGGCCGCGATGGTCGACATGCCCACGCCGCCGGGTGCGATCCGCATCGGCCTCGCGCATGGCTCGATCACCGAGTTCGGGGCTGCAGGCGAGAGCGCGAACCTCATCCCGCCCGACCGGGCGAAGTCGGCGGGACTCGACTACCTCGCCCTGGGCGACTGGCACGGCTACCTCACGGTCGGGGACCGCACGGCCTACAGCGGCACGCCTGAGACCGATCGGTTCGGGCGCGACGAACCGGGAGCCTGCATCTCGGTGGAAGTGCGCCAGGGAGACGTCCCGACGCTCGAGCGCGTCGACACGGGCCGCTACCGCTGGTTCTCCCGCCGCTGGGAGGTCTCTGGTGTCGAAGACCTTCGTCGGGAGGTCGAAGATCTGAGATCGGATGCGCGCCTGTCCGACGTGCTGCTCAGCCTCAAGCTCTCCGGCGCGGCGAAGCTGGCCGAGCGGGTGGCCATCTCGTCCGAGCTAGACGACAAAGTAGCGCACGAGCTCAGGCACCTCGACGTCGACACCAGCGGCCTCGTCGCCAGGCCCACGCCGGAGGACGTCGCCCGCATCGACGTCCAGGGCGCGCTCGCCGCGGCGGCCGCGTCGCTCCAGGCGCGAGCGGAGGCGGGAGGCCCGGATGCGGGCGTCGCGGCAGCCGCGCTGGAGCGTCTCTACGTGGAGGTCATGCGCCGGGGTGCGGAGGTGGCGGCATGATCATCAAGTCCTTGGAGATCGCCAACTTCCGCAAGTTCCGCGATCCGCTCCGCATCGACGGCTTCACCGACGGCTTCAACGTGGTCGTCGAACCCAACGAGACCGGGAAGTCGACGGTGCTGGAGGCCCTGCGCGCAGCCTTCTTCATCCGGCACTCGGCCAAGACCGAACTCGTGCGGTCCTACGTGCCGATCGGCGACGACGTGGCGCCGCGCGTCGTCGTGGACTTCGTGGTCGGCGGTCGGCCCTGGACGCTCGAGAAGCAGTTCATGAAGTCGGCATCGGTGCGACTGACCGGGATCGGGGGTCGTCGCGAGAGCGATGCCGCCGAGGAGGCCCTCCAGGAATTGCTCGGCTTCGAGCGCGGCAACAACCGCGGCAGCGATCCCGAGACGCGGGGACCGCTCGGCATGCTCTGGGTTGAGCAGATGAGCGCCCTCGAGGTCCAGAGCCCTAACAGGATCGTCCGCGACAGTGTCCGCGGCGTTCTCGAGGCGGAAGTCGGCGCCGTGACCGGCGGTCGGCGCTTCGACGCCATTCGCAGCAGCGTCGAGGCGGCCTACGGCGCGCTCCGCAGCCCGGCTACTGGCAAGTCGCGCGGCGAGCTGGCGGCGGCCGAGACGAGGCTCGCGTCGGCAGTCGCAGCACGCCAGCAGGCCGAGGCCGCCTATCGCGACTACGAGCAGGCGCTGACCGACCTCGACGGAGCCAAGGCGCGGCTGCGCATCGTCGAGCGGGACATCGCCGATCCGGAGACCGTAGAGCAGCGACGGAGGCTGGAGGAGGACCAGAAGCTCGCGGAGACGGCGTCGCTCCGCCTTGCCACAGCCGAGGCGCAGCACGGCCGCGCGGAGGAACTCGCAAGGGCGGCCGCCGCACGATTGGAACGGCTGGATCTCGCGGAGGAACGTGTCGCCGCGGCGGCAGAGGAGATCGAGCGAACGCGCTCCCGCGAGGATGAGGCCAAGGCGGCCGTCGACGCGGCCGTCATCGAGGAGAAGCAGCAGCGCGCCGCAATGGAGAATGTGCGGAGAACGCGCGCGGAACGCGAGGCGGAATTGGGCGCGGCCCGTGAACGCATGAAGGCGTTCGTCGCCGCTGCCGGTGCCCGCCGCGCCATCGACGCCCGCAAGACGCTCGCCGAGCTCGAGGAGCGTGAGCGCGCCTTGGAGGTCGAAGCCGCCCTCGCGTTGGAGGACGACGATCTTGCCCACCTCGGCAGCCTGGAGCGGAAGGAGGTCGCCGCGCTGGCCAGGTTCGAGGCCGGGGCCGTGAAGGTCGACATCGAGCTGGCGAGCGGCGTCGACCTTCGCATTGACGGATCGCCCAGCGACGTTGCCAGCCTGGACGTCCTCTCGACCACCCGGCTCGAGATCGGGTCGGCCGGCAGCATCGTCGTCCGGCCGCCACAGGGGTCGGGGCTGTCGCTGGAGGCCGACCTCGCGGCCGCAAGGGAACAGCTCGCCGCGGCGTTGCGCGCACTTGGCCTGGGGTCGCATGCGGACGGGGTTGCGCGAAACGAGCGCGCGGCGTCGGCGGCGCGCGAGCTCGTCACCCTGCGCGCGCAGATCGCCGCCGCGTGTCCGGGTGATCCGACGATCGGGCTACCGCCGGGCGCCGACGCCCTCCGCGCGTTCGTCGCCACGCTGGAGGAACCCGCCGACGATCTCGTCGCGCCGGACGACGACCTGGATTCGCGCGAGGCCGCAGTCACCACCGCGAAGCTCGCCGAGGCCGCTGACGGCGCCACCCACGACGACAGCAGGACGGCGCTCTCGGACGCGGAGAGGCTGCTCGCCACCGCCACGGCGGACGTCATGGCCGCCAGCCGGGAGGTGGACGCCGCCCAGGCCAGCCTGGAAGCCGTGCTCGCAGACGCAGACCGAGCGGGTTTCGAGGCCGCGCTGGGCGAACTGCAGCGCGACCGGGCCGCCAAGTTCGAGCTGCTCGAACAGGCCCGTGAGGGCGCTAAGGCCTTTGACGTTACCGCCATCAGGCGGCGCCTGGAGAATCTCGACCGGGCGGCAGTCCGCGCCGGGGAGGAGCGGCTCGAACTCACCGGCCGGATCGCCTCGCTAAAGGCGACCGTCATGCGCGAGAGCGTCACAGGACCGGCAGGCCGGGTCGCCGAAGCCAAGGAGGAGGAACTGGCCGCCAACGCCGCACTCCAACGCCTGCGGGAGGAGGCGGACACGTTGGAGACGCTGCGCCAGGCTCTTACCGATGCGGCCAGCGAGGCGTCCCGAACCTTCCTCGCCCCCGTCACGCGCCGGGCGGCGCGCTACGTCGAACGGCTGCTGCCCGGCTGCGGCCTGTCCTTCAACGAGGAGCTCGGGCTGGCCGGGGTCTCGCGGTCGGGCGTGGACGAGAGCTGCGGCGACCTGAGCCGGGGAACGCAGGAGCAGCTCGCGATACTGACGCGGCTCGCCTTCGCCGACCTTCTCCTGGACGACGGCAAGCCGATCTCGCTCATCCTCGACGATCCGCTCGTCTATTCCGACGACCAGCGCCTCGAGACGATGACGGACATCCTGCAGGAGGCGGCGCAGCGGATGCAGGTGATCCTCCTCACCTGCCGCTCGAAGGCCTTCCGCCATGTCGACGGCAACCGGATAACACTGAGGTGACCCTGCGAGCACGACCAAAACCTTCAACAAAGTGCCCCGCGCTTTGGCGCCGGCGCTTTAGGCTTTGCCGCGATGAACGAACGACCGGTTTCGGATCGCGGACTAAGGCCTTCGAACGACCGAAACTGGGTCATTGCGGCGCCACCTTCCATCTCGCACCCGGTATGATGGTCTAAGCACGCGGCCAGCACGATCACAGATCTTACTTAGCGACCGGCACCGTCGCGAGATCAGCGTCGATCTTGGCGAGCGTTGCGTCGCTGAACTGGTCGGGCAGGTAGGATTGCAGGGCAAAGAGCGTGACGCCTCGCGCCATACCGATCTGTGGACTCTTGAGGAAGG
>CAJYOI010000024.1 GCA_913776045.1 uncultured Sphingomonas sp. | reverse complement strand
GCGACCGAAACTCGCCGGCAGAAACGCCTCGGCAAACCCACGCTGATCCATCCCGATCCCTTCCGCTGCTCTCCAGCAGTGAATCAGATCCATCACCGCCAGTCAGCTACTTTCGCAGAGGTCTCGCAAAAGCGGGCATTAAAAGTCGCTAAACGGCGTGGGACTCACTCAGGCCAGCCAGAATTTATCCACGCCTTCGCGGGGATGACGGTGGGCTATGGTCAGAGCGCCGTCCGCACGCTCAACAGCTCCGGGAAGAACCCCTGCTCCAGCACCTTGGCGAGGTAGGCGACCCCTGCGGTTCCGCCGGTGCCGGTCTTGAACCCGATCACCCGCTCCACCGTCTTCAGATGCCCGAAGCGCCACAGCTGGACGTGATATTCCAAATCGACCAGCTTCTCCGCCAACTCGTACATGTCCCAATGCGTGGTCGCGTCGGCATAGACCGCGGCCCACGCCTTCTCGACCGCGGGCGAGGCGACGTAGGGCTGGGTCCAGTCGCGCTCCAGCTTGTCGGCCGGCACGTCGAACCCGCGCCGCGCCAGCAGGCGTAGCGCCTCGTCGTACAGACTCGGCCGCGCCAGTTCCTCCGCCAGCGCCGCCGCGACCTCGGGCTCGCCGGCATGGACGGCGATCATCTCGGGCTTCTTGTTGCCCAGTAGAAATTCGATGTGCCGATACTGGTCCGACTGAAAGCCGCTCGACGTGCCGAGCTTGCCGCGCATCGCGGTATAGTCGGCCGGTGTCATCGTCGCGAGCACTTCCCACGACTGGATCAGCTGCGCCTGGATGCGCGCGACGCGACTCATCATCTTGAATGCCGGGTTCAGATCATCGGCGATCAACGATTCCCGTGCGGCACGCAGCTCGTGCAGACACAGCTTCAGCCAAATCTCGCTCGATTGGTGGATCGCGATGAACAGCAATTCGTCATGCGCTTCCGACAGCGGCGATTGCAGGTCGAGCAGTTCGGGCAGCCGGAGATAGCTGCGATAGGTGACGTTCGGCATGCCCACCCCATAAACCGTTCGCCCCGAGCTTGTCGAAGGCCCGCCCTTTCTTCTACCGAACCCGCGACTATCGGAGACTGATCCATGAAGACCCGCGCCGCCGTCGCGTTCGAAGCCAAGAAGCCGCTCGAAATCGTCGAACTCGATCTGGAAGGCCCGAAGGCGGGCGAAGTCCTGGTCGAGATCATGGCGACCGGCATCTGCCATACCGACGCCTACACATTGGACGGCCTCGATTCGGAAGGCATCTTTCCGAGCATCCTTGGCCATGAGGGCGCCGGAATCGTACGCGAAGTCGGCGCCGGCGTTACCAGTGTCGTGCCCGGCGACCACGTCATCCCGCTCTACACCCCCGAATGCCGCCAGTGTAAGTCGTGCCTCAGCGGCAAGACCAACCTGTGCACCGCGATCCGCGCGACGCAGGGCAAGGGGCTGATGCCAGACGGCACGACGCGTTTCAGCTACAAGGGCCAGCCGATCTTCCACTATATGGGCTGCTCGACCTTCTCGAACTTCACCGTGCTGCCCGAGATCGCGGTGGCGAAGATCCGCGAGGACGCGCCGTTCCAGACCAGCTGCTACATCGGGTGCGGCGTGACGACGGGCGTCGGCGCGGTCACCAACACCGCCAAGGTCCAGGCGGGCGACACCGTCGTCGTCTTCGGCCTCGGGGGCATCGGCCTGAACGTCATCCAGGGCGCGCGGATGGTCGGCGCAGGCCGCATCGTCGGCGTCGATCTCAACCCTGCCCGTGAAAGCTGGGGCCGCCAGTTCGGCATGACCGACTTCATCGACGCGCGGGGGCTGAGCCGCGAGGACATGATCGCCGCGGTCGCGGCGCTGACCGACGGCGGCGCGGACTATACCTTCGACTGCACCGGCAACACCGAGGTCATGCGCACCGCGCTGGAATGCTGCCACCGCGGCTGGGGGACCAGCATTATCATCGGCGTGGCGGAGGCCGGCAAGGAAATCGCGACGCGCCCGTTCCAGCTGGTCACGGGCCGCAACTGGCGCGGCACCGCCTTCGGCGGCGCCAAGGGCCGCACCGATGTGCCGAAGATCGTCGACTGGTACATGAACGGCAAGATCGCCATCGACCCGATGATCACCCATGTCCTGAGCCTGGACGAGATCAACACGGGCTTCGACCTGATGCACGCGGGCGAGAGCATCCGGTCGGTGGTGGTATACTGAGGTCCGCCCAAACGCCCACCGTCACCCCCCGCGGAGGCGGAGGTAAATTCTGGCCGACGTCGCGAATCGCATCGCCAGGCCAGCCGGAATTGATTCCCGCCTTCGCAAAAATGACGAAATCTATAAGAGGAGAGGACTACCTATGTTCAGCCACGTCATGCTCGGCGCAAACGACATCGATGCGTCGAAGGCATTCTACGACGCGACACTCGGCGCACTCGGCGTCAGGCCCGGCCGCGTCGACCCCAAGGGCCGCGTGATCTACATGCACGACGGCGCGATCTTCCTGCTGTCCAAGCCCATCGACGGCGAACCCGCCTGCCACGCGAACGGCGGCACGATCGGCTTTGCCGCCGCCTCGCCCGACGAAGCCGACGCTTGGCATGCCGCCGGCATCGCCAACGGCGGCACCGCGATCGAGGACGCGCCGGGCATCCGCGACGGCGGGTTCGGCAAGCTCTACCTCGCCTATCTGCGCGATCCGGCGGGCAACAAGATCTGCGCGCTGCACCGCGTAGTGGAGTAAGCCTTTCCGTGCTCCCGCGCAGGCGAGAGCCCAGGGTTACGGGCCCCATCGCCTGCGACTCTAGGCTCCCGCCGGCGCGCGAGCACAGCAGACGCAACCAATCCTGCTCCCGCACATTGCCTTCTCCGAGCCGTTCCCGCTTGGACGGCGCCGGAGAGTTCGCCGATGTTCGCCACGTCCCGCCCGGGGCTATTGCACCCGCTCCACGCGATCCTGCTCGCCTTTCCCATCGCGCTCTTCACCGGCGCGCTGACAGCGGACATCACCTATCTCAACTCGGCCGAGATGCAGTGGTCGAACTTCGCGGCCTGGATGATCACCTTCGCGCTGGTCTTCGGCGCGCCGGTACTGCTGTGGTCGCTGTTGCTGCTGATCCGCCGCCGTAATCGCGGGCCGGCGCGTCTTTACTTCGCCTGTGTCGCGGTCGCCTGGGTCCTGGGGCTGGTAAATGCGTTCCAGCATAGCCGCGATGCCTGGGCGTCCGTCGGGGTCGCCGGACTGATCCTGTCGCTGCTGTCGACCGGCCTGATCCTCGTCGCCGCCTGGATCGGCTTTTCCGCCACCGTCGACCGGGAGATGGTCCGATGACCCCGCGCACGCTCGTCGCCCTCGCGCTTCCCCTCGCGCTCGCCGCCTGTGGGGGCCAGCCGCAGGACCTGAACCAGACCGGCGCCGAACCACAACTTCCCGCGCAGGACCAGACGCTCGTCCCGCCGATGAAGATCGCCAAGCCGATCGGTTGGGGCGACGCGGTGCCGACCGTACCAGCAGGCTTCACCGCAACCGCGATCGCCACCGATCTCGCCATCCCGCGCCAGATGCTGGTGCTGCCCAACGGCGACCTGCTGGTGGCGGAGGGGCGTGGCGGCCATGCGGCGAAGCTGCGGCCGAAGGACGTGATCGCCGGCTATATCAAGAGCCTTGGCACGACCAGCGTGAAGGGCGGCGACCGCGTCACACTGCTGCGCGACACCAACGGCGACGGGCGGCCCGACGTGCGGACGGTGTTCATCTCCGACCTCGACGCGCCCTACGGCCTCGCGTTCGCCAATGGCTATGTCTACGTCGCCAACCAAGGCGATCTGCTGCGCTTCCCGTACCAGGACGGCGCGACGCGGCTGACGCGCGGCGAGCGGATCACCAGGCTGCCGTCGGAGGTCAACCACCATTGGACCAAATCGCTGACGGTCAGCCCCGACGGCCGGCGTCTCTATGTCGGGATCGGATCGAACAGCAACGTCGGCGAACGCGGCATGGAGGTCGAGGAAGAGCGCGCGGTGATCTGGGAGATCGACGCCGCAAGCGGCGCGCGCCGCACGCTCGTCACCGGTATCCGCAACCCGACCGCGCTCGACATCAATCCCGAAACCGGCGCGCTGTGGGCGGTCGTCAACGAACGCGACGAACTCGGGCCCCGGCTGGTACCCGATTACCTGACCCAGGTCCGCCCCGGAGCGTTCTACGGCTGGCCCTACGCCTATTGGGGCCGGAACGCCGACCCGCGGGTGCACCCACAGCGGCCTGAGATGGTCGCGAAAACGACGCGGCCCGACTATGCGCTGGGCAGCCACGTCGCTGCGCTCGGCCTGTCGTTTGCGCGGAACGGTGGCTTCGGCGGCAATTTCACCAACGGGGCCTTCATCGGCGAACACGGCAGCTGGAACCGCCAGGATCTGGCCGGTTACAAGGTGACCTGGATTCCGTTTGCGAACGGCCGTCCGGCAGGGCCGCCACAGGACTTCGCCACCGGATTCATCATCGGCGACAAGGCGCGCGGACGGCCGGTGGGCGTAGCGTTCGATCCCCAGCGCCGCGCGCTCTATATCGCGGACGATCTGGCGAACACGATCTGGCGAGTGGCGCCGACTGGGCGGTGACGCGTCAGCAGCGCAGCGTCATCACCCGTTTGCGCATGTCGACCGTGATCGACACGCATCCGGTGAGCGCCTCGCGCCCCACGCGAAGCAGTCTGACCGCGCCGGGCGCCTCGGGCTTGGCGCGCACGACCACCGTCTCGTCCGTCGCGTCGAGTTCGTTGGGCGCGAGCGTCTGGAGCTTGTCCGCCCGGCCATAATCGGCGACGCGAACCGACAGGCTGGATAGCGCAACCGGCCCGATCCGCAGCGGCTGGCGCAGGTCGATCGTTCGGGTCGGTCGGACGATGCCGTCGATGATGACCTCTTCGCGCGGCGGGCCGGTCACAGTGCCGCCGAGAGTCGGGGCGATCAGGCGGGCCGCCGGCGCGGTCAGGACCGATCCGGCATGCGCCAGCTCGATCCGCGTGGGTAGCTTCGCTGCTCCAACGGGCAGCGTTACATAGATACGTCCAGCGTCGTAGCGATCGAACGGCAGGATCGTTTGGACCGCATCCGGCCGATCCCGCCCCAGCGTGAAGATAACCGTGCGAAAGCGCATCGCGCGCGGGCCGATGACGCAGTCGGCGCTCTGCACCGCCCGATACTGGCTCCAGCGGATCGGCCGCGTGAACTCCTGATCCAGGATTTTCACCGGCAGTTCGGTCCGCGCGCCGATGACCTCGACGGGCCCGACCCGGCCGATGGGATAGGGGCCCTCGCCGACGATCCCGGCGCGCGCGATGAAGTCGAGGTTGCACGCGAGATAGCGCGGGCCGCTGGGTTCGACGAGAACCGTGCCCTGGGTGCCCGCGACCGTCATCGGGAGGATCGTCGTCAGGCGATCGGGGCGGGCGCAGACGACGACTTCCTCCGCGGTCGACTGACACGGGCGCTGACCGGTCGTGGCGTCGAGGACGAGCGTCGAGCCGGTCTGAAGGATCGTCGTCAGCAGGCTGGGCATGGGGGGATTCGCGGCATTGACCGCGATGGTGGGTGATGCGGGGGTGTGGTGTCCACAAAAGAAAACGGCCGGGGGTTAGCCCGACCGTTTCTTGTTTCTTGGCCCGACACGGCAGAGCCGCGTCGTCGGTCGTCGCTTAAGCGATGCCGGCCGGACCGCCTGAGTTCGCGCTTGTCACAGCTACGCTGCGACTACGCTCAGGCGGCCTTCGCTCGACTAGCGCGCTTGCGCTCGTGCGGGTCCAGGTGACGCTTGCGCAGGCGGATCTTGGTCGGCGTGACTTCGACCATCTCGTCGTCGTCGATATATGCGATCGCCTGCTCCAGCGTCATCTTCTTCGGCGGGGTCAGGCGGACGGCGTCGTCCTTGCCGCCCGACGCGCGGAAGTTGGTGAGCTGCTTCGCCTTCATCGGGTTGACCTCGAGGTCTTCCGTCTTGGCGTTCTCACCGATGATCATGCCCTCGTACAGCGCCTCGCCGTGGCCGACGAACAGGATACCGCGATCCTCGAGCGGCCCAAGCGCATAGGACTGCGCCTCACCCGCGCCGTTCGAGATCAGCACGCCGTTCTTGCGGCCCTCGATCGGGCCCTTGTGCGGGCCGTACTTCTCGAACAGCCGGTTCATGATGCCGGTACCGCGCGTGTCCGACAGGAATTCGCCGTGATAGCCGATCAGGCCGCGCGACGGTGCCGAGAAGGTGATGCGCGTCTTGCCACCACCTGACGGGCGCATGTCGGTCATCTCGCCCTTGCGCTGATTCATCTTGTCGACGACCGTGCCGGAGAATTCCTCGTCCACGTCGATGACGACCGTTTCGTACGGCTCCATCTTCTGGCCGTCCTCGTCGCGGAACAGCACGCGCGGACGGCTGATGCCGAGTTCGAAGCCTTCGCGGCGCATCGTCTCGATCAGCACGCCGAGCTGAAGTTCGCCGCGACCGGCGACTTCGAAGCTGTCCTTGTCGGCGCTTTCGGTGACCTTGATCGCGACGTTCGATTCCGCTTCACGCTCCAGGCGGTCGCGGATCATGCGGCTGGTGACCTTCGACCCTTCACGGCCCGCCATCGGCGAATCGTTGACGGCGAAGCGCATCGAAAGCGTCGGCGGATCGATCGGCTGCGCCTGGATCGCTTCGGTAACGCTGATGTCGGCAATGGTGTTCGACACCGTCGCGACGCTGAGGCCGGCGAGCGAAATGATGTCGCCGGCGCGTGCTTCCTCGACGGGCACGCGGTCGAGCCCACGGAAGCTCATCAGCTTCGATGCACGGCCGGTTTCGATGACCTTGCCGTCCATGTCGAGCGCGTGGATCGGCTGGTTGACCTTGACCACGCCCGACTGAACGCGGCCGGTCAGCACGCGGCCGAGGAAGTTGTCGCGATCGAGCAACGTCACGAGGAAGCTGAACGGCGCGTCCTGATCCAGCGCCGGCGGCGGGACATGGTCGACGATCTTGCGGAACAGCGGCTCCAGCGTGCCTTCGCGGCGCGTGGGATCTTCGCTGGCATAGCCGTTGCGGCCCGAGGCGTAGAGCACGGGGAAGTCGAGCTGTTCGTCGCTCGCATCCAGCGTCACGAACAGGTCGAACACCTCGTCGAGCACTTCCTGGATGCGCTCGTCCGGACGGTCGACCTTGTTGACGACGACGATCGGACGCAGGCCCAGCGCGAGCGCCTTGCCGGTCACGAATTTCGTCTGCGGCATCGCGCCTTCCGACGAATCGACCAGCAGGACGACGCCGTCGACCATGCTCAGGATGCGCTCGACCTCACCGCCGAAGTCGGCGTGACCCGGCGTATCGACGATGTTGATCCGCGTGCCTTCCCATTCGATCGACGTCGGCTTGGCGAGAATCGTGATCCCGCGCTCCTTTTCGAGGTCGTTCGAATCCATCGCGCGTTCCTCGACGCGCTGGTTGTCGCGGAAGGTGCCCGACTGGCGGAACAGCTGGTCGACCAGCGTCGTCTTGCCATGATCGACGTGCGCGATGATGGCGATATTGCGGAGGTTCATCGAAAATCCCGGAAGGCACCCGCGGTCAGTCGCGAAGCGCTTGCGGGCGGCCCCTTAGCGCAAATGCTGCGTTGCGGGAAGGGGTGGGGTCGCAGCGGCCGTCCAGTCCTCGACGAGCAAGCCCTCCACGCGGGCGAATTCGCGGGTGTTGTTGGTGACGAGCGTCAGGTCGCGGGCAAGGGCCTGGCCGGCGATGAGCGTGTCGTAGGGTCCGATCGTCGTGAAGAGACGACGCAAAGCCGCTCGGACATGTCCCGCGGCGCGGGCGTCGCTCTCCGTAAAGTCGATCCTGTCGAACGGCAATTCATCGATCGTCTGAAGATGGTGATCCGGCCGATCACTCCAAAACGCACCGTAGGCGAGTTCGTGGATCACGATCGAGGATAGTCCGATCGCACCGTAGTATTGGGCAATGCGGTCCCTCACCCGAACGTTGCGATGGCGGGTCAGAGCGACGATGGTGTTTGTGTCGAGCAGAAATCGCATCAATCGAGGACCGGCGGCTCGGGCATCGTCTCCGGACCCGGCCGGTCCAGCGCTGCCAGGGCCGCGTCCTCATCCCAGCTACCCGAAACGCGGTCGATCCAGGAAAGATCGTTCGCATCCTTGGCCTCAAGGATCACACGCCCGCCCTCGCGTCGAATCGTCACTTCTGCGCCCTCGAACCGGAATTCCTTGGGCAGGCGCACTGCCTGGCTGCGACCGCTCCAGAACAGCTTGGCGGTCTTGGGCGTATTGCTGAGATCGTTCATGCCGGCACCAGCTCCTTGCGGTTGATATATAGCAGCGGTATCCAGCATTGTCAGTCAGCCAAACTGTATTATGTGTCTAGTGCACGAAGGATAAGGGCGACCATGGCCACCGAAACGACGACTGCCGAACCCACGCTGACGCTGACTCCGCCCGATCCGGTGCCGACCGTGCAGGCGGAAAAGGCCGCAGGGCTGGTGCCCGTCGACGCCGGCACCAAGTCGAAGCTGGCGGAGCGTGTCGATACCTTCGTGACCGACCTGGTCGCACAGGACGTCAACTCGCCAGAATTCGGCAAGCGCGTCGATGCCATCACCGCGATGGGCGCCAAGGAAATCCGCGAGGCCGCCGGCCAGTCGAACCGCTTCCTCGACCGTCCGGTCAAGGCGATGGACAAGGACAGCGGGGTCGGTGCCGATCTGGCCGCGCTACGCCGGACGATCGAGGACCTCGATCCCGGCAAGCAGGGCAATCTGATGACGTCGAAGAAGCTGTTCGGGATCATCCCGTTCGGCAACAAGATGCGCGACTATTTCGACGGGTATAAATCGTCGCAGACGCACATCTCGACCATCCTGAAGAGCCTGGCCAGCGGCAAGGACGAGCTGCTGATGGACAATGCCGCGATCGACGTCGAGCGGCAGAACCTGTGGAACGCGATGGGCCGCCTCGAACAGATGATCCATCTGTCGAAGACGATGGACCAGGCGCTGGAGGACAAGGCGAACGAACTCGACCACAGCGATCCCGCCAAGGCGAAAGCGATCCGCGAAACCGCATTGTTCTACACCCGCCAGCGCACGCAGGACCTGCTGACCCAGATGGCGGTCACCGTTCAGGGGTATCTGGCGCTAGACCTGGTCAAGAAGAACAATGTCGAGCTGGTTAAGGGCGTCGACCGCGCCAGCACCACGACGGTCGCGGCGCTGCGCACCGCGGTGACGGTCGCGCAGGCGCTGACCAACCAACGCCTCGTGCTCGAACAGATCACCGCGCTCAACACCACGACCGCGAACATCATCGATTCGACGGGCAAGCTGCTCAAGTCGCAAACCGCGACGATCCACGAGCAGGCCGCCGCCTCGACGATCCCGATCGAGACGCTGCAGCGCGCATTCCAGAACATCTACGACACGATGGATGCGATCGACGTGTTCAAGCTGAAGGCGCTCGACAGTATGAAGACGACGGTCAACACGCTCAGCGGCGAAGTCGAAAAGTCGAAGGGCTATATCGCGCGCGCCGAGGGTCAGGCGCAGGCCAAGATGTCGGGGCCGGCGACCGATCAGTTCAAGCTCGAGTCGCTCTGATCCGATGTCCGAAGTCGACGACCTGATCGCGCGCTCGTCCGAAGTGATCGACCGCACGCGCAGCAATTCGCGGGGCGCGTCGGTCCGGTCGCGCAAGGCGCGCCAGAGCGAGATCGGCAAGCGCGTCGCCCGCATCGCGATCGTCGACGCGCTGATCCTGATCGCGGCCACGATCGTCGGCTTCTTCATTCCGCTCGGCATGTTCGGCGCGCTGGCGGTGATGGCGCTGTTGATCGCGGCGACCGTCGTGCTGGCGTTCGCGCCAGGCGCGCCGGAGGTTAAGGCGGAAACGCTGCCGTCCGCGCCTTTGCGTACCCTGCCCTTGCAAACCGAAGCCTGGCTCGACCGTCAGCGCCCCGCCCTGCCTGCCCCGGCGCAGAGCCTGGTCGATGCGATCGGTGTCCGGCTCGACACGCTGGGGCCGCAACTGACTGCGCTCGACGACGGCGCGCCGGTTGCGGTCGAGTTGCGCAAGCTGATCGGCGAGCAGCTGCCCGAGCTGGTGAAGGGCTACACCGCGGTCCCCGAACCCCTGCGCCGCGTCCCCCGCAACGGTCGCACGCCCGACCAGCAACTGGCCGACGGGCTGAAGCTGATCGAGGAAGAGATCGGCGAGATGTCGGCGAGCCTCGCGCAGGGCGACCTCGACCGGCTGTCGACCCGCGAACGCTATCTGCAGATTCGTTACCGCGAGGATGGAATGGAGGGATGACCACCGACCCGCGCATCCGTTCCTTCGCGCGATTGGCCGAAGCGCTCTCGCGCGCTGGCCGCGCTCGGCGGTTGCCGCGTCGCAGGCCGCCCTCGGCCGGGGGCGTGCCGGTCGCATCCCCGCGGACACCCACTCTATCCGGCGGCGCCGCAGCACCGGTCGACGGCTAATTCACATCAGTATCGCTTGACCACATGCTCACGCGCCACCGATACCCGGCGGATAGGGATGGGAGAGCCAGTGACATGATGCGGCGATTTCTGGCGGCCCTTGCCGGCTTCGCGCTCACCGTGCCGAGCGTGGCGCAGGACATGGACGAGGCCGACAACAAGGTCATGAACGCGGCGTGGAAGGCGCAGCGGGACGGCAGATTGCTCGATGCCGACCAAGTGTTGCGATCGCGGGCCTTCGACGCCAACGGCAAGCCGCGCGACGGGATCGCCTACAGTCAGTGGCAGGAGTTGCAAGGCGTCCTGACGGGCATTCCGGGTGAGCGCCTCGGCGCGCCTGCACCGATCGATCCCAACGCCCCCGGCGTGAAGCAGATCGCGACAGCGACCCCGCGCGACGCGATTGCGGCGATCGTAGAGCGCGCACGCCAGACGCGAGTCGTCGTGCTGAACGAAAGCCACGGCAGTCCGCGCAGCCGGGCCTTCGGTCTCGAAGTCGCCCGCGCATTGCGTGCGCTCGGGTACGACCTGCTGAGCGTCGAGACGTTCAACAACGATGCGGATCCGGCGAAGGCCGCAGCATTGATGGCGAAGCTGGAGGCGGACGGATACGCCCGACGCACGACCGGGTACTACACCCGCGATCCCGTGTTTGCCGATTTCATTCGTCAGGCTTTGGCCCTTGGCTATCGCCCGTTCGCGCATGAGGAAACGGACCACGGTACCGAAGGCGGCTGGCCTGCGCGGATCGCCCGACGCGAGACCGCGCAAGCGGATTTCATCGCGAAGATGCTGGCCGCCAATCCCAGGTCCAAGGCACTGGTCTTCGTCGGCTTCAGCCACGCGACCGAAGAGCCGGTTCCCAGCGCTGAGGGAGAGCCGACGCGCTGGATGGCAACCCGGTTGAAGACGATGACGGGGATCGATCCGCTGACGATCGATCAAACGACTCTGGATGAGCGGACGGGAAGGGCTGGGCTCTATGCGCTGGTCCGTCCAAAGCTGGGCACGCGGTCCGTCACGCTGTTCAACGGCGACACCGCCCTCGTCGTCGGCAATTACCGCGGCCTGCTCGACCTGCAGGTCGCCCATCCGCCGTTGAAGGTCGTCGATGGCCGTCCCGACTGGCTGACGATGATGAACCGCAAACCCATGGCTATCCCCGCGCAGTACCTGCCAACCAAGGGCACGCGTCTGGTTCAGGCGTACATCGCCTCAGAAGCGGACGACGCGATCCCTATCGATCAGATGCTGGTCACCGCCGGACAGACACCCCCCAAGCTCTATTTGCCGAATGTGCCGGTCCGCTACGTCGTTCAGGACCCGACGCCGACACCCTGACACCCTAACGCCGCTACCCCGCCGCCTTCGCCGCGCGCTCCGCCAGCCGTTCGACCGCGGCGGCGTGGATGCCCGGCGTGGTCGCCAGCACGCCGAACGCCTTGGCGCCCGCGGTGTTGAAGTCCAACCGCCCGCCGAACGCATCGGTCACGGTCGCGCCCGCTTCCTGCGCGATCAGGACGGCGGCGGCGATGTCCCATTCGTTGCCCCAGCGCAGCGTCGCGAGCAGGTCGGCCTCGCCTGCCGCGACCATCGCCATGCGCAGCGCGATCGAATTGGGTTTGGCGACGGCGACCAGGTCGCGATCCTCGCGGGGCAGGCTGTCGGTGGGCGCGCGGCTGCCGGCGAGTTGAGTGCGGTCGGATACGGCCAGCGTTACGCCGTTGCGCGTCGCCCCGCCGCCCAGCGTCGCGCTCCATACCTCCTCGCGGGCCGGCGCGGCCAGCACGGCGGCGACCGGGCGGCCGTCCTCGACCAGCGCGACCGATACGCACCAGCCGATGCGGCGGCGGATATAGTCTCGCGTGCCGTCGATCGGATCGACCACCCACAACCGTCGTTTGCCGAGGCGCACGGGGTCGTCGACCGTCTCCTCCGACAGCCAGGCCGCGTCCGGATCGATCGCCGCGAGTCGGGTCTTCAACAGTGCATCGACCTCCAGATCGACCGCGCAGACCGGGTGGCCCGGCGCCTTGTCCCAGGTCTCGAACCCCTCGTCCCACCGCCGCATCGCGAGCGCGCCCGCGTCTTGCGCCGCGGCGACGATGCCGGCGAGCGTGTCAGGCACTGGCGACCGTCATCCCGTCGATCCGCAGCGTTGGCGCGTTGACGCTGCCGCGGAATTCTAGGTCGCTGGCCGGCGTCACCGCGGCGAACATGTCTTTCAGATTGCCGGCGATAGTAAATTCGCTGACCGGCCGGGTCACTTCGCCCTTCTCGATCAGGAAGCCCGCCGCGCCCATCGAATAGTCGCCGGTCACGCCGTTGATTCCGTGGCCGATCGTCTCGATCACCAGCACCCCGCGGTCGATCTCGCCGATGAGGGTGTCCCGCGGCGCATGCCCCGCCGCCATATAGAGGTTGGTCGCGCCGACTCCCGGCGCCGATCCGACGCCGCGCGTGGCGTGGCCGGTCGGCTCCAGCCCCAGTTGGCGGGCCGAAGCGCTGTCGAGCAGCCACGTCTCGAGCATCCCGTCGCGGACGATCTCGGTCGGGGACACCGGCAGCCCTTCGCCATCGAAGGGCCGGGACCGCAGTCCGCGCGGGCGGTGGGGATCATCGACGATAACGATGCCAGCGGGAAAGATGCGCGTGCCCATCGCATCGAGCAGGAAGCTCGTCCGGCGCGCGATCGCCGGCCCCGCGATCGCGCCGAGCAGCGACCCTAGCAGCCCGCCCGACAGCCGGCGGTCGAACACCACCGGCATCGCGCCGCCCGCGATCCGCCCCGCGCCGACCCGCGCCGCGGTGCGCTCGCCCGCCAGCCGCCCGGTCGCCTCGGGCGCCTCGAGGTCGCGGTGGTGTCGGGCGCTGTGCATCGCATAGTCGCGCTCCATCTCACCTGTCGCCCCGGCGAGCATCGAAGCGGACTGGCTATAGCTGCTGAGCGTGTAACCGCCGGCAAAGCCATGGCTGGTCGCCAGCGCGATGACGACCCGCGCCGCCGACGCGCTCGCCCCGTCGCTCTTGCCGACTCCGGCGACGCTGCGCGCCGCCTCTTCGACGGCCAGCGCGCGCGCCTTGAGCGTATCGGGCGCCGGGTCGCCGCCGTCGTCGAGGTCGAGTTCGGGCGCCGTCCCCCGCATCAGCCGCTCGGCCGGCGCCAGGCCCGCCCAGGGATCCTCGGGCGCCAGCCGCGCCATCGCCACCGCACGCTCGACCAACGTATCGAGCGCATCGTCGGACAAGTCGGAGGTCGAGACGCTCGCAGACCGCGTGCCGACGAACAGTCGCAGGCCGAGCTCCGCGCTTTCCGACCGCCCAACATCCTCCAGCGCGCCGTCCCGCACCTGGACCGCGGTCGATCCGTCGGCGACGAAGACGGCGTCGGCGGCATCGGCCCCGGCGGCGCGGGCACGCTCGACGATGCGGTGGGCGACGTCGGTGGCTTGGGTCGAACTGAGCATCAGCAGCAGGTAGGGAGCCGGGGCGCCAAGGTCAAAGCACCGTGCCGACGCAAGCGCACGCCAGCGCCATCAACAGTCCGGCGTTGCGGTTCGAACGGAAGCGGGCGAGTGCGTTCGCCCCATCGTCCCGCTTCAGCGTGGCGACCTGCCAGCCGAGATGCCCCGCGATCGGCAGCAACGCGATGAGCGCGAGCGGATCGGGCCGCGCCATCCACACCGCGCCGCCCCACAGCGCGAGCGCGGCGGCGTAGAAGCCCGCGACGCCGCCGCGTACCCGCGGCCCCATCGCCCGCGCCGAGGACCGGACGCCGACCATCGCGTCGTCCTCGATATCCTGCAGTGCGTAGATGGTATCGTAACCGATCACCCAGGCGATCGACCCGGCGTAGAGTAGCGCACCCTCCAGGCTCAAACCGCCGGTCACCTCGACCCAGCCGACCAAAGCCGCCCAGCTGAACACCATGCCCAGCCACGCCTGCGGCCACCAGGTGATCCGCTTCATGAACGGATAGGCCGCGACCAGCGCCAGGCTGGCCAGCGCGACGAGTGCCGCGGGCAGGTGCAGTTGCAGGAGGACGACGAAGCCGATCAGGCTGAGTACCACCAGCCAGACCCACGCCGCCTTCACCGACACCGCCCCGCTCGCCACCGGCCGGCTTGCGGTGCGCGCGACTCGGGCATCGAGATCGCGGTCGACGATGTCGTTGTACACGCACCCAGCCCCACGCATCGCGATGCTGCCGAGCAGGAACCAGCCGATCAGCGGCCACCGCGTCTGCAAGCCCCCGGCGAGCAGCACGGCCCAGGCGCCCGGCCAGAACAGCAGCCACCACCCGATCGGCCGGTCGAACCGGGCGAGCAGAGCATAGGCGCGCAGCCTTGGCGGCAGACGCCCGACGAGGCCGCGGTGTTCGGTATCGGGGACGATCTGGTCCGGGGTCATCGTGCGTAAGTTGAGAAAGTTGAGACGTGCGGCGCGCCTGTCGATCGGCGCGGGGCTGAAGGGGTCGGACGACGGGCCATGCCCGGTCTGTGGCAGATTGCGGCGATGTAGGAAAATGGTTCGTGGTGGTGGTTGCCAAGCCGTCCGTTTCGCATAGCCTGATGCGATGCTGCGCCCCCTCGCCGCCACCGTAGCCGCCGACGCCTGCCTCTGCGCGATCGGCCAGACGCCGGCGGAGATCGAAGCCGGTGGCGCGCGCGCACGTTCGGCGGCCGACGCTGATCGGCGACGAAACCATGGTTCAGTCCGTCGGCTGCGTCATCGCCACGTCGCGTTGCGACCCGACGATCCGGTCGAACCGTCGCACGATATTGGTTCTGCATCGCGAACCGGACGGTCGATACCGCGCGTTGATCGGATGCGAGGTTCAGGCGAACCGGAACTCCCGAGCCGGACAGGCCTTGTTAAAACGGGCGGGAATACACCCGTCAGCGTTAAAGTTCTCGGAAAGTCCGCCATGCGTTTCATCCTCCCCGCTCTCGCCGCCGCCCTGATCGCCGCGCCTGCCGCCTCCGCCCCGCCGCCAAAATGGCAGGGCGTGTGGAAGAATGCCGCGAACAGCGTGCATATCCGTACCGCACCCTGCGGCCGGGGCGCGATGTGCGGGACGGTCGTCTGGGCGAACGACAAGGCGAAGGCCGACGTCGCGGAGCGCGGCGGCCGGCTGGTCGGCGCGCAGCTGTTCCGCAATTTCGAACAAGGGCCTGACGGGGTGTGGGAGGGCGAGGTGTACGTCCCCGACCTCGACCGCAGCTTTTCGGGCACGATCACGCTGCAGGGCGCCAACACTCTGGTCGGCGAAGGCTGCCTGTTCGGGCGGCTGGGGTGCAAGCAACAGGTGTGGACGCGGGTCGCGGGCAAGAAGTGAGCGTCAGGCGGGCGGGGTCGCGCTCCAGCAGGGTTCGAGTTCGTTACGAACCAAAGTTGCAAATGCTTCGAGAGGGGTACCGCCTCTCGTCTCAAGTGTGAGCCGGCTCGGGAGAGTACCACCATAGCTCGACTCGACCTCGAGTGTGACGAAAACGCCATGAGGTTGGATTTCGCCGTCTCGGGGAACCGGCAACAGTGGCCTGACGGGCGGTAACTGGCGCATCGCATTTACAACCTTGGCTACGCCAGGGCAGCGATTGCTGTCGGCCCAATCGACCGTCGGTCCATTGTCCAGCATTCGGGTACGACGCACCCATCCTTTCTCTGGTGGAACGCCGGGCCGGGGACCGAACTCGTAAACCGTAAATCGACCGCGGAACCAGACCTCAGCATGCGTCAGTTTCGCCCAAGTCGTACGGACAGGCGCGGCGGTCTGCGTAGCCAGCGCGATCAACGCGGCCAAGGCGAGATTAATCGACATTACCGGACGCTACCATGATGGGCACCGATCGCCAGCCCTCGACTTCACGCCGGGTCCGCGGCATCTGACGGCGATGATCGCCACCCCCGCCTGGCCACCGCAATCGACTCCACGCCTGTTCGTCGAGACGCCGCTGTCCGAAGGGACTGCGGTGCGCATCGAAGGGGGACAGGCGCATTATCTCGGCACCGTGATGCGGACGAAAGTCGGCGATCCGGTGAAACTGTTCGATGGCGTCAGCGGCGAATGGCTCGCGGTCGCAGAAGTCGTCGGTAAACGCGACCTGACGCTGGTGGTGCGCGATCGGCTGCGCGAGCCGGAGGTCGTCCCCGACCTGTGGCTGATCGCCGCGCCGCTGAAGAAGGGGCGGATCGACTGGCTGGCGGAAAAGGCGTGCGAACTTGGCGTCGCGCGGCTGGTGCTGGCCGAGACGCGGCGGACGGTGGTCGACCGGGTGAACCTCGACCGGCTGCGCGCGCACATGATCGAAGCGGCGGAGCAGTGCGGGCGGACGGCGGTGCCCGAACTCGCCGAGCTCGCAAAGCTGCCGGCGGTGCTGCGCGACTGGGACGCGGGGCGGACGCTGTATTTCGCGGACGAGACGGGCGGGGAGCCCGCGTTCGAAGCGATGCGCGCGCGGCCCGGGCCGGCGGCGGTGCTGATCGGGCCCGAAGGTGGGTTTACCGTCGAAGAGCGCAACGCGGTGCGCGCGGTGCCGGGGGCGGTCGGCGTGTCGCTCGGCCCGCGAATCCTGCGCGCGGATACCGCGGCGGCAGCGGCGGTCGCCGTATGGATGGCAGCGGCGGGGGATTGGGGCAAATAAGCCCTAGCCACCCGTCGTCATCCCCGCGAAGGTGGGGATCAATAGTCGCCGGTCGTCGTGAGACCCATCAATCAGCCAGAATTGATCCCCGCCCTCGCGGGGATGACGAACGAAAGCTGGTCGATCAAAACCACCGCCGGCGCCGCTCGACCCGCGGGGGTTCGCGGAAATCCTCTTCGGTCATTTCGTTCACCCACTCGTGATTCTCGACGATGTCGGCCTGCACCGGGCGGCCGTAGCCGTCGAGCGACGGGCGATACCGGAAGCGCTGTTCGATCAATCGACAGGTCGTCTGATCGAGCAGGCGTTCGCCGCTGGAACGGG
>CAJYOI010000023.1 GCA_913776045.1 uncultured Sphingomonas sp. | reverse complement strand
CGAGATACGACCGCTGACCCCTCTTCCAGTCCGACCAGGCGGCAGAGCCGCCAAGTCTGCGCACCCCTCTCCCCTTGCCGGGGCGAGGGAAGATACGGCTTACGCCTCGGCCTTCTTCTTGGCCGGGGCCTTCTTCGGCTTGGCGGCGGCAGCGACCTCCTCGCCTTCCGCGGTCGGCTCGACGGCCTTCTTGGCCGGCGCTTTCTTGGTCGCGGCCTTCTTCACCGGCTCGGCTTCGACCAAGCCTTCGTCGGCGGCGGCCGGAGCCTCTGCCTCGGCTGCCTTCTTCTTGGCCGGCGCCTTCTTCGGTGCGGCAGCCGGCGTGTCCCCGGTCGTATCGGCCGCGGCCTTCTTCGACTTGCGGGCGACCGGCTTGTCATGGTCGTGGGTGTGCGTGCCGGTGTCGAAGCCGTCCTCGCTCTCGATCGCGGCTTCCAGTTCCTCGCGGGTCACGTCGCGGTCGCTGATCTCGGCCTTGTCGAACAGGAAGTCGACGACCTTGTCCTCATAGAGCGGGGCGCGCAGCTGGGCGGCGGCCATCGGCTCCTGGCGGACATACTGGACGAACCGCTCGCGCTGGTCGGGCGCATACTGCTGCGCCGCGGCCATGATCAGCTGGTTCATCTCGTTCTGGCTGACCTCGACGCCGTTCGCCTGGCCGATCTCGGAGAGCAGCAGGCCCAGGCGCACGCGGCGCTCGGCGATCTTGCGATAGTCGTCCTTCTCGGCTTCCAGCTCGGCCTTGGCTGCGTCGACGTCGGCCTCATGCTCGGCTTCGTGCTGCAGCTGGTGCCAGATCTGGTCGAACTCGGCCTCGACCATCGACGGCGGCACCGCGAAGTCGTGCCCGGCGGCGAGCTGGTCGAGCAGCTTGCGCTTCATATGGGTGCGCGTCAGGCCGTTCAGTTCCTGCTCCGCCTGGCCCTTCAGAATGCCGCGCAGCTGCTCCAGGCTCTCAAGGCCCAGGTTCTTGGCCAACTGATCGTCGATCTTGGTTTCGCCCGCGACGCGGACGTCCGTGATCGTCAGGTCGAAAGTCGCGGGCTGGCCGGCCAGATTCTTGGCGCCGTAATCCTCGGGGAAGGTGACCGAGATCTGCTTCTCGTCGCCCTTCTTCACGCCGACTAGCTGGTCCTCGAAGCCCGGGATCAGGCGGCCCGAACCGATTTCGACCGACATGTCGGTGCCGGTCCCGCCGTCGAAGGCGACGCCGTCGGCGGTCTTGCCGACGAAGTCCATGACGACCAGATCACCGGTCTGCGCGGCGTGGCCTTCGGCGGCGTCGTCATACGACTTCGCACCCTGCGCCAGTTCGGCGATGCGCGCGTCGATCTGCGCTTCGTCCGGCTGGACGGTCAGGCGCTCGAGCTTCAAGCCATCGATCGAGGGGGCGGGGACGTCGGGCAGCACTTCCAGCTCGACTTCGACCTGGGCGTCCTTGCCCGGCGCATAGTCGTCGTTCAGTCGCACCGATGGCTGCATCGCAGGACGAAGACCCTTGTCGGCCATCAGCTGCTGCACGCCCGACTGGATCGCCGAATTCAGCGCGTCGGCGGCGATCGCCTCGCCATGCATCTTGCGGATCAGGTTCGCGGGAACCTTGCCGGGGCGGAAGCCGGGCATGCGGATCTGCGGGGCCATGCGCTTCACTTCGGCATCGACCTTGGCATCGACGTCCTTGGCAGTGATGGTCAGCGTGTAGGCGCGCTTGAGGCCTTCGTTCAGCGTCTCGACGGTCTGCATGGTTGCGGGTTGGCTTTCTGAACTAAAAAGAGGAATCCGTGTACGGCGACCCGGTCCCCCGCGCGTATCGCGTGAGAACGGGAAGCTGGTGCGGGCGAAGGGACTCGAACCCCCACATCTTGCGATACTGGTACCTAAAACCAGCGCGTCTACCAATTCCGCCACGCCCGCGCGACGGTTGGAGCCGCCGATTGCGGCGGGCTCTATAGCAAAGCGCCTGTTTCGCGCAACCGCTGCGATTTGCAGGCGTTGGGAACGGCTGAAGGAGATCACGTCGATGCCTGTCGAACCGC
This sequence comes from uncultured Sphingomonas sp., assembly GCA_913776045.1. GTDB lineage: Bacteria > Pseudomonadota > Alphaproteobacteria > Sphingomonadales > Sphingomonadaceae > Sphingomonas. The sequence continues at coordinate 166,555 of CAJYOI010000023.1, read as the reverse complement.
CCATTCCATCGCCCGACGCCCCCCCGCCGGAAGCCCCGCCGCCGCCGATGCCAGGACAGCCGGGACCGGGCACGCCGCAGCCGGAGACTCCTGCAGCGCCAGGGACGCCGGCTCAGCCGACGACACCGCCACCCGAAATATCGCCGCCCACGCCCAGCATCGACGTGCCGTCGCCCGGGACGGTGGTCGGCTGACCGGAAAGATGCGGTGTCTTGGTTTCATGGGCCAGACACCGCGCTTATTACTTTTTCGGCCGTTGGCCCGCCGCGATAGCCAACCCGGCGGCGATCTGTAGCGCACCGTAGAGCCTGCGCCGCTCGGGCCTGTCGCGAAACGGCGCGACGAGGACTTCGGTACCTGCCGCATCGCTTTCCCACAATTCGACGTGACGCTTAGGCTGCAACAGCCCGAGCAGCCCGTCGCCGATCATGAATATCGCCGCCATTTCGACAGCGCGTCCGGTCCAGTTGGCGCGGTCGGTCATTTCTTTCGCGCCGCGGCCGCCTGTGCCTGCACCGCCTCGATCGCCGCCGAGCGCCGCAGGACGCGGGCCATCGGGTCGAGGACGACGTGCGCGCCCTCCGGTACGGTCAGCGTGTCGCGCCCGCCGGTCATCGCCAGGCGGGTGACCTTGCCATCGACCGCGACGTCGATCGGCATGGGGAAGGGCTTGTTCTTCGGCGTCTTCCACTGGAGCGTCAGACGGCCAGCCTCGCGCGTCTCGACCAAGTCGGGCAGGGCGGCTTCGTCGAGGTACACGTCGAAGAACCAGCCATAGTCGGCGCCTGTTACCTGGTTGACGATCTGGCGAAATTCCTTGCTCGATGAGAAGCGAGGGCTGAAATTGCCGGGCTTGGGGTCGGGGCGGCCATATACCGCGCGGCGCGTGATCTCGAAGAACGCCGGGTCGCCGACCAGCCCGCGCAGCGTGTGGAGCATCCATCCGCCCTTGACGTAGATGTCGCCGCCGGGCCCGTTCTTGTCGGCGTCGTACACGTCCTCCTCGGTCCGCGGCTGGCCGGATACGAGCGGCGCCCTGTTGGCGATCGACTCGCGGTTCTTCAGCATCATCGCCAAGTAGCGCGCGTCGCCCTCGCGCCATTGGCCGTACAGCGGCTGCATGTAGTTGCCGTAACCTTCGTGCAGCCAGAAATCGTCCCAGTCGGCTGCGGTCAGCTGGTTGGCGAACCATTCGTGGCTGAATTCGTGCTGGAACAGCCAGTCGAAGCCTTCGGGCGCCTTCTTGTAGCCGTTGCCATAGGCGTTGATCGTCTGATGCTCCATGCCCAGGTGCGGCGTCTCGACCACCCCCAGCTTCTCGTCGCCGAACGGGTAGGGGCCGATCATGCTTTCGAAGAAGTCGAGCGTGGGCGCGAATTCGGCGAACAGGCCCTTCGCCTGCGCTTCCTCGCCCGGAAGATACCAATAATACATCGGGATGGTGTTGCCGAAGCGGCTCTTGTAGCTGCCCTTCATCTCTTCATAGGGCGCGATGTTGAGCGCGATGGCATAGGTGTTCGGGTTGCGCGTCGACCAATGCCAGGTCGTTCGCCCGTCGGGCAGCGTATCGACCGATTTCAGCACGCCGTTCGACGGGGCCTTCAGCCCCTTGGGCACGGTGATGTGGATGTCCATCCGCTTCGGCTCGAACGTCGGCGAATCGACGCAGGGCCAGAACAGGTCGCACCCTTCGCCCTGCACCGCGGTCGCGATCCAAGGCTGACCGTCCTTCGTCTTCGACCAGACGAAGCCGCCGTCCCACGGCGCGCGCACCGCGACGCGCGGCGTGCCGGCATAGGCGATCTTCACCGAGAAGCGCGCGCCCGCCGGAATGCGGCGGGGCGGGGTAATGATCATCCGTCCGTCGGGGTTGGTCCAGGACTTCGCCGCCAGCGGCCGCCCGTCGATGCTGATCGCGCTGGCCGGCAAATTCTTGTCGAGATCGATCGGGATCCGATCGATCGGTCCCTTGGCGATGAAGTTCAACGTCGCCACCCCCGAAATCTGCTCGCGCGCCGGAAACACCTCGATCGCCAGGTCGACCGTTTCGAGGGTCAGCTTCGCCTGATCGGGTGTCACCGCGCCACCTGAGCGCGCGGTCTGCGCGGTGATTTCGGGCTTGCCCGCTTCGGGGGCGGCGGCGACGCTGAGCAGCAGCGGGAGGAGCGTGATCATGCGCGGCAGTTTTGCGGGGTCGTCCCGGTCAGGCAAGTCCCGTTGGCGACGCGGGGCGTGCAGTCGGTCGTTTCGGTGGCGTTGATCGCGGGCAGACACCATCCCATATAGCGTCGGTCAGGCGGCCGGATGCGCCGCTCTCGGAGATTTCATGAAGACCACCTACCCCGTCCTTCCGCTGCGCGACATCGTCGTGTTCCCGCATATGATCGTGCCGCTTTTCGTCGGCCGCGACAAATCGGTGGCGGCGCTCGAAGCCGCGATGGCGGACGACAAGGAAATCCTGCTGATCGCGCAGCTCGACCCGAGCGAGGACGATCCCGGCCGCGACGATCTGTACGACCTGGGCGTCACCGCCGAAGTGATGCAGATGCTGAAGCTGCCCGACGGCACCGTCCGCGTGCTGGTCGCCGGGCGCGAGCGCGCGCGGCTGGAGACGCTGGAGGACGCCGGCACGCATCTGACCGCGACGGTCAGCGCGGTCGCGACAGACGACGGCCAGCTCGACGCGACGCGCGATGCGGTTCAGGCCGGCGTCGAAAAGCTGACGCCCGAAGACCTCAGCCCCGAATTCAAGGCGCTGATGCGTTCGGTCATCGAGCAGTTCGAGAATTATGCGAAGCTTAACCGCAAGTTGCCGGCTGAAACCGCGGTCCAGCTGGGCGAGCTTGACGATCCGTCGCGCCTGGCCGACGCGGTCGCCGGCAATCTGAGCCTGAAGGTTTCCGACAAGCAGTCGCTGCTGATCGAAACCGACCCGCAGAAGCGCCTTGAGATGGTCTTCGCCTTTATGGAAGGCGAGCTGGGCGTCCTGCAGGTCGAGAAGAAGATCCGCAGCCGCGTGAAGCGCCAGATGGAGAAGACCCAGCGCGAATATTACCTCAACGAACAGTTGAAGGCTATCCAGCGCGAACTGGGCAACGAGGGCGAGGACGGCGAGGGTTCGGACGAAGTCGCCGAGCTGACCCAGAAGATCGCGACGCTGAAGCTCAGCAAGGAAGCGCGGACCAAGGCGACCGCCGAGCTCAAGAAGCTGAAGACCATGGCGCCGATGAGCGCCGAGGCGACGGTCGTGCGCAACTATCTCGACGTACTGCTGGGGCTACCGTGGGGCAAGAAGTCCAAGGTCAAGAAGGACATCGCCGCGGCACAGGCGATCCTCGACGAGGATCATTACGCGCTGGAGAAGGTGAAGGACCGGATCGTCGAATATCTCGCGGTCCAGGCGCGCACCAACAAGCTGAAGGGACCCATCCTGTGCCTCGTCGGCCCGCCGGGCGTCGGCAAGACCTCGCTCGGCAAGTCGATCGCCAAGGCTACGGGTCGCGAGTTCATCCGCCAGTCGCTGGGCGGCGTGCGCGACGAGGCTGAGATTCGCGGGCATCGCCGGACGTACATCGGCTCGCTGCCGGGTAAGGTCGTGACCAATCTGAAGAAGGCCGGCACGTCGAATCCGCTGTTCCTGCTCGACGAGATCGACAAGCTGGGCCAGGATTTCCGCGGCGATCCCGCCTCGGCGCTGCTCGAGGTGCTGGATCCGGAACAGAACAACAAGTTCAACGACCATTATCTCGAAATCGATATCGACCTGTCGGACGTGATGTTCGTGACCACTGCGAACTCGCTGAACCTGCCGCAGCCGCTGCTCGATCGCATGGAAATCATCCGGCTGGAGGGCTATACAGAGGACGAGAAGGTCGAGATCGCCGAGCGGCACCTGATCGCCAAGCAGATCGAGGCGCATGGCCTGAAGGACGGTGAGTTCACGCTCACCACAGAGGGCCTGCGCGCGCTGATCCAGAAGTACACGCGCGAGGCGGGCGTCCGCACGCTCGAACGCGAGATCGCCAAGCTCGCCCGCAAGGCGCTACGCCGCATCCTGGAGGGGAAGGCCGAGACGGTCACGATCACGCCCGAGAACCTCCACGAGTTCGCTGGAGTCCAGAAGTATCGCCATGGCCTGGGCGAAGAGGAGCATCAGATTGGCGCGGTCACGGGGCTCGCCTGGACCGAAGTCGGTGGCGAGCTGCTGACGATCGAGAGCGTGACCGTGCCCGGCAAGGGCGCGATCAAGCTGACCGGCAAGCTGGGCGACGTGATGAAGGAATCGGCGGAAACGGCGATGAGCTTCGTCAAGGCGCGCGCACCGAGCTACGGCATCAAGCCGAGCCTGTTCATGCGCAAGGACATCCACGTCCACCTGCCCGAAGGCGCGGTGCCCAAGGACGGACCGTCGGCGGGTATCGGCCTGGTCACCTCGATCGTGTCGACGCTGACCGGCGTGCCGGTGCGGCGCGAAGTGGCGATGACCGGTGAGGTCACGCTGCGTGGTCGCGTGCTGCCGATCGGGGGCTTGAAGGAAAAACTGCTCGCGGCGCTGCGTGGCGGGATCACCACCGTTCTTATCCCGCATGAGAATGAGAAGGATCTGGCCGAAATCCCGCAGAACATTCGCGACGGGCTGGAGATCGTGCCGGTCAAGCATGTCGACGAAGTGCTGCGCTTGGCGCTGACCGACGAATTGCATGCGATCGACTGGACCGATGCCGACGAACTGGCCGCGATGCCGCCCCAGGGAGTCGCCCCGGCCAGCGACACCGTGCATCATTGAGAATTGCCAAGCTTCAAGCGCGATTGCGTTCGGATTAAACCGATTCTCTTTGACTCTGCCTGGACGGCGCGGCTTACTGCCCGCCGTCCAACGCGGGTCCGCCCGCGATTCCAGTTTCACGTCCCATGACGTGCGCGTTTCAAACGGGGGTTTCTACGCATGAACAAGCAGGAGCTGATCGGTCAGGTCGCCGACGTATCGGGCCTGGGCAAGGGTGATGCGAGCAAGGCGGTCGAGGCAGTTTTCGACAGCATTTCGGCCGCGCTGAAGAAGGGCGACGAAGTGCGTCTGGTCGGTTTCGGCACCTTTTCGGTCAGCAAGCGCAAGGCATCGACCGGCCGCAACCCCCGCACCGGTGAGCCGATGACGATCAAGGCGTCGAGCCAGCCGAAGTTCAAGGCCGGCAAGGTGCTGAAGGACTCGGTCAACTAAGTTCATGGCCCTGACCTGGTCGGCAGGGACGAAGCGTTCGCGCTGAGTTTGCCGGGTTCGAGTCCCGGTCATGGGTCCGCCGAATATCGGGCTGGACAGAGGGCGAAGAGCCCCGTAAAGGCCCGCTTCCCACGAAGGATGGGCGCGTAGCTCAGCGGTAGAGCACACCCTTCACACGGGTGGGGTCACAGGTTCAATCCCTGTCGCGCCCACCATCCTTCCGACGAGAAAAGCCCGCGGGTCGTATGACCGGCGGGCTTTTTCGTATATCGCGGTCGGGTCAGGCGAGTGTGCGCTTCCTTCCCATCGCTTCCAACGCACCGAAAATCGTGTCGATCGTCGGATTGCCGCCCTTGTCAAGCGATCGATACAGGCTCTGCCGGGACTTTCCGGTGGCCTTTGCAATATCGATCATACCCGACGCGCGCGCGACGACGCCGACGGCATGGGCGATGTGGTGGGCGTCGTTCGTCGCCAGTGCCTCACGCAAAAACCCGTCGCGCCGTTCTTCCGTATCCAGATAGGCTGCCGGGTCGAATGCGGTTGTGGGGGTGGTCATGGTCGAACCTTCCTCTGTCATATTTGCGCCGCCAGTCGTTTCGCTTCTGCGATGTCCCGGAACTGGCTGCCCTTGTCGCCGCCACACAGCAGAATGACGATCGATCCGGTCGCCTGCTCGATCGCATAGGCGCGATATCCGGGACCGAAATCGAAACGCAGTTCCATCAGGTCGAGCCGAGCGACGATCCTGGCCGCGCTCTTGACGCCCCCAGATCGCGCAGCCAATTGGCGGAGACGGCGATCTGAATACTGTCTACCACAATTGGACAGTCGATCGTTGGCGACGCTTTGCCAACATGAAAGCGACGACCGGAGTGCAACTTTGCGGCTCGTCACACATCCGTAACATCAACGTCACGCCCGCGTCCTCAAACCTCAATGTCCACGTCACATCCCGCGCCTAGCGCCCCGGATCGAAGGCCGACCGGGGGGATCTGAGTCGGCCGCGGGGGGCATCCGCTTCCCGGACAGTCGCACCTCTAGCGAATCACGACACGGGAGACGTCATGCGCAAGTTCAATCGCCTCGGGCTCATGTTCCTAGGCTCCACCGCCGCCCTCGCGCTCGCCGGCTGCGACGGCGCCTCGAGCGTCGCGTCGCCGGGTGAAGGCACGATCGTGATTCCGGCCCCGACGCCGGCTCCGTCACCGACCTCGTCGCCGACCCCGACGGCGGGAACGCCCGCTGCTTCGTGCCCGTCGGGCTTCAACGACGGCGGCGTCGTCGGCAATTATCGCGCGTGCCGCCTGCCGAGCCTGATCACCGGCACGCTGAGCCTCGCGAAGGTTGCGGGCGTCGCGTATGAAATGAACGGCCGCGTCGATGTCGGCGTGGACGCAGGCGGCGCCGGCACCGGCACCCAGACCGGCCTGCTGAACATCGCCGCCGGCGTGGTGATCTTCGCCAACACGACGAATTCGGACAACGACTTTCTGATCGTCAACCGCGGCAGCCGCATCAATGCCGAAGGCACCGAGACGCAGCCGATCGTCTTCACCGCGCAGCAGAACCTGACCGGCGGCGTGACCGACGAATCGCAGGGTCTGTGGGGCGGCGTGATCCTCGCCGGCCGCGCGCCGATCTCGAACTGCAACGCGACCGTTGCCGGCGGCAGCGTGAATTGCGAGAACGTCGTCGAAGGCACCGGCAACGCGCTGTACGGCGGTGCTACCGCGAACGACACCAGCGGCACCTTCCGCTATGTCCAGATCCGCTATTCGGGCACCGTCATCAGCCAGAATAACGAACTGCAGGGCCTGACGCTGGGTGGCGTCGGTTCGGGCACGACGATCGACCACGTGCAGGTCCACAATTCGTCGGACGACGGCATCGAAGTCTTCGGTGGCCGTGTGAACATGCGCTATCTGGTGCTGACCGGCGCCGACGACGACGGCCTGGATACCGATGTGGGTTGGCAGGGCCTGGTCCAGTTCGTGATCGCGGCGCAGAAGCCGAACAACACGCAGACCGATAACTATTCGACCGAGATCGATTCGAACGGCAACGAAGACGCACTGCCGCGTCAGGATTACCGTCTGGCCAATTTCACCTTCATCGACACCTCGACCGCGACCAACGCCGCGATGCGCATCCGGGGTGGTGCCGACGTGACGATGGTGAACGGTATCGTTGTGTCGAACACGCCGTGCCTGAACGTCGTGGCCGGTGAAGCCTCGTCGAGCGACAAGTCGACCATTCGTGCCGCCAATTCGGCGCTGCAGGATCGTGGGCCTCCGGTGTTCAACTCGATCTTCTTTGCCTGCACCGGCAACCTGTCGGCGACGACGACCGTCAACGGCATCACCGTGACCCAGGCCGAGCAGGAAGCGCTGGTCGCCGCCGGTAGCAACAACACGACGAACGGCACCGCCGCCAACGCGTTGCAGAACGGCTTCTACCCGACCGCCACGACGCTTGCCGTCCCGGCGTTCAACGCCGCGACGCTGAACCCGTCTGGCGTCGGCTTCATGGTCCAGACCAGCTACATCGGCGCGGTTTCCGGTCCGAACGACACCTGGTTCCGCGGTTGGACCTGCAACTCGAACCGAGCGAACTTCGGCACCGGCAGCGGCGCCTGCACCGGCCTGCCGAGCTGATGACGTATCCGGGGGCGCGCGATCGAGAGTGCCCCCGGACCTCATCCTCCGCGACATCTGCCGAAAGCTAGACCCATGAAGATCATCGCCCTCTGCCTCGCGAGCTCCGCGCTGGTGGCTCCTGCCGCCTTCGCGCAGACCACGACCCCGGCCACGCCGCCGGCCTCGACCCCGCCTGCCGCCCAGGACGAAACGCCGGCGCAGGAAACGGTCGAGACCTCGACGCCCGGCGCGGAGGCGATGGAGGACATCGTCGTCGTCGGCCGGCACATCCCCGACACCGTCCGCGCGACGCCGCAGGTGGTTTCGGTGCTGTCGGCGGAAGACATCGCGCGGACCGGCGAAGGCGACATTGCGGGCGCGCTCCAGCGCGTGACCGGGCTGTCGGTCGTCGGCAACGGCTTCGTCTACGTCCGGGGCTTGGGGGATCGCTATTCGAGCTCGCTGCTCAACGGCTCGCCGCTGCCATCACCCGAGCCGCTACGCCGCGTGGTGCCGCTCGACATCTTCCCGACCAACGTCATCGCCTCCAGCCTCGTCCAGAAGAGCTATTCGGCAAACTATCCGGGCGAATTCGGGGGCGGCGTCATAAATCTGACGACGCGCGCGGTGCCGGAAAAGAGCTTCCTCCAGATCGGTGGATCGGTCAGCGCCGATACCGTCACCACAAGTGAATTGGGCGTCGTCTATGATGGCGGACGCTACGACTGGACCGGCTATGATTCGGGCGAGCGCACCGTGCCGGGATTCATCAAGCAGGCCGGCGCCGCCGGCTCGTCGGTGACCAACCCGGCCGATCTCATCACGTTGTCGAACGCGCCGACCACGCTGCTGCTGCAGAATCCGCAGCTGCCGGCGAGCCTGTCGGGCGAGACGAGCTTCGGCGGCTCGATCGACGTCGGCAGCGTGCGTCTCGGCCTGATCGGCGCGGCGGGCATCAACAACGGCTGGCGCACGCGTGATGCGACGCAGCAGGTGACCGACGCCGCATCGGCCGCGCTGGTCCGCGATTTCCGCACGATCCTGACCGACAACCGCGTCATCGTGAACGGCCTGCTCGGCCTCGGCGCCGAATTCGGTGATCAGAAGATCCGATGGACCAACCTCTACATTCACGACACGCTGAAGCAGGGGCGCCTGGCCAAGGGCAGCACCAGCAACATCGGCGTGCTGCCGGGCGACATCCAGCCGTTCATCGAACAGAATACCAACTGGTTCGAACGCCAGCTGATCGACAGCCAGCTGGTCGGCGAGTTCAAGATCAGTGACGTCAGCCTCGACCTGCGCGGCAGCTATGCGGAAACCGAGCGCAACTCGCCGTACGAGCGCGCCTTCACCTATCAGTACAACGCGGCGGCGCGGGATTACGTCAACAACCTGTCGGGCCTGCAGAGCGCGACCGTCAACTTCTCGGAGCTGAACGAAACCCTGTGGTCGGGCCAGGCCGACGTGTCGTACCGCCTGCCGGTCGGCCGTCCGGTGACCGTGTCGGCCGGTTACTACTATGCCGATACCGATCGCAATTCGAGCCGTTACACCTTCCGCTACCAGCTTCCCGGCGGTGTCGCGCTGAACCCGGTCGCCGCGCAGCTGCGTCCCGATTTTCTGCTGAGCGACTCGACGATCCAGCGCTTCGGCATCGTGTTGCAGAACACGTCGACTGCGCTTGGCGCCGCAGCCTATGACGCGGAGCTGACCGTCCACGCCGGCTACGGTCAGGTCGAGGCGGAAGTGATCGACGGTCTGCGCGCGAACTTTGGCGTCCGCTATGAGACGGCCGACGAGCGCGTCACAACCGTCAACGGCACGCGCAACACGCGGCTCGCCAACGATTACTGGCTGCCCGCGGCGACGCTGACCTGGAATTTCGCCAGCGACATGCAGCTGCGCGCCCATGGTTCGAAGACGATCGCCCGCCCGCAGTTCCGCGAACTCGCGCCGCAGATTTATCAGGATTTCGAAAGCGATCGTCAGTTCTTCGGCAACCCGTTGCTCGTCGATTCGCAGCTGTGGAACGCCGAAGCACGCTACGAATGGTTTTTCGGTCGTGACCAGCGCTTCACGCTGGCGGGCTTCTTCAAGAAGATCGACAACCCGATCGAGGCGGTGGCCTTCTTCCCGGCCGGCACCGACAATCTCCAGACCGGCTTCGCCAACGCGCCCTCGGCCAAACTGTACGGTGCCGAGGTCGAGGTGTCGAAGAAGTTCGATCTCCAGCCGATCTTCGATACCGACTTCTTTGCGACGCGCCGCTTGATCGCGATCGCTAATTATACGTACACTCACTCGACGGTGTCGGCGGGCACGCAGCAGGTCGCCAGCCCGTTGCAGCCGATCAGCGGTGCGCCGACCTTTGTACCCGCCAACGTGATCTTCCGCGACGGGGCGCCGATGGTCGGCCAGTCGGACCATCTGGTGAACGTCCAGCTGGGGATTGAGGATACGGCCTCGCTGTCGCAATTCACGGTGCTGCTGAATTACGCCAGCGACCGCGTCACCAACCGCGGGCCCGTCGCCGCCGGCGGCGGCGTGCGCCTGCCCGACCTGGTCGAGCGCCCGGGCTTCCGACTGGACCTGGTCGCGCGCCAGGGCTTTACGGTGCGCGGCGTTGAGTTGGAGGTGAAGGCGGAAGGCCGCAATCTGACCGGCACCGGCTACCGCGAGTTTCAGGACTTCGGCAACGGCCTGAAGGTCGACGTCAACCGCTACCGCCTGGGCCGCATCTTCTCGCTGGGCGTGAGCGCTAAGCTCTGAGGACCCTGCCGATCCCGCGACGGTGTGATTTGACTACCACCGCGGGATCGAAGGGGACGCGATGCGCTGGTTGATCTTGGCGGCGGCAACCGCTCTCTCAGGCTGCGTCGAGGGGCGTCCGCCGGTGCTGCGTAATAGCGCGTCGTGTGCTTTTGCCGAAGATCAAAAAACTTGCCAATGCACGCTTGTCCATTGGCGACGTCGATCAGTCCATCGACAATCCAAACAGCGTTGCTTCGTTATCGTCGCGGGGATGTCACGCGGCGGCCGCAGAGGCAGGGCAGGACTACCTTGCCCGCCGAAGCGATGTGACCGAACGCTGGCGGACGAGTCTGTTGTTTCACGTCGCGCGCAACCTCGCCTTGGCTGGACGTGCGGACGAAGCGGCGGTCGCTGCGCTCGGCGCTGTTCGGGACCAGGGCAGCAGCGATGCGGCGTTCGATTGGAACGCTTATGTCGTCGGGACTTGGGCCTTCCTAAAGCGCGATCGAGCGCTGCTCGATGCCAGCCTCGCCCGGCTGCGGTCTCTCAGGGGGCATGCGAAGGCTACCCACGCGACTGTTCTCGCCGGCCTCGCACGCTGCTTCACGAAACCCTATAGCCAAGCCGCAACACCGGCCTGCCAAGCACCCTAATCCTTCTCGGCACCGGGAAGGGGGACTGCTGGCGAAGCCAGTGGTGGAGGGGACTTTCCGCTAGGATGTCACTTGCGGCACGTCCGTCCGTTCCGCGAATTTCTATCTCTCCGTGCCCGGGGGAGAGGTTCGTCACCGCGGCCAGTGGCGTTCGCGGAACCACTTGGTGATGACGTATTTCGTCCCCGCCCGAACCTTCATGCCGTGGTGCAGCGTCGAGGGGTTCACCCGCCCGTCGGGCCGCAGGTTGTTCCAGGCGACCAGCTTGCCCGTTTCCGGCTGCACGATCTTGTCGATCGCCTTGAACCGCGTCGCGCCACCAGCGTCGGGTTGGTTGAGGTAGATCATGACAGTCCACGTCCGCTGGCCCGACACGGTGCAATATTTGGCGAAATCGACGCCCGACGCCTCGAAATAATCGGTGTGCGCCTTGAATTCCTGACCGACCGCATAGCGCTGACCCTGCATCGGTTCGCCGAACATATTGTCGAGGCCGGTCAGCACGCCGATCCGGCGATCGATCTCGACCACGTCGGGGTCGTCATAGGCGAGATCACAGGTTTCGCTGGTGCGGAACAGGTCGTCGCCGTTGTAGTCCGACACGGTCGAGGGGCGGCGGGTGGCATCGATCTTAGCGATGATCGACGTGCAGAGTTCGGGTTCCAGAAATTCCTTTCGGATGAACATCGCCAGCTTCGGGCTGGGAATACGCTGGACCTTAGGATCGGCCAGCAGACGGCCGATGACGGGTTCGGACGGAAAGCCCGACCCGATCGCGGGGCTGGCGTGCGGTTCGACGGTGACGGTCAACATGCGGGCTCTTTTGCCAAAGCGCACGCGCCGATGCCAGAGGTGCTTGATCGTTTGCGCGACTGCGGCTAAGCGCCACCGGACACGGCGGTTGTAGCTCAGTTGGTTAGAGCATCGGTTTGTGGTACCGAGGGTCGCGGGTTCAAGTCCCGTCATCCGCCCCATTTTTCCCAGTACATCCGCAAGATGGCCGAAAAGGCTGGCGTCGCGCGCGCCGAAAGATTATTGCGCACGTCAGACATTTCCTAACCTTCCGCGGAGCCGCAATCATGAGCGCTGTCTGGGACCTGCCCGATTTCGACGAGCACGAAGGCGTGCATCTGATTCGCGAGCCGAAGAGCGGGCTGACTGCAGTCATCGCGGTGCATTCGACTGCGCTCGGGCCGGCGGCGGGCGGTGTGCGTTTCTGGCATTATGCAGACAACAATACCGCGATCACCGACGCGCTGCGCCTGTCGCGGGGCATGAGCTACAAGAACGCGATGGCCGACCTGCCGCTGGGCGGGGGCAAGGGCGTCGTGCTCGCGCCGGCGCCGGGCGCGACGATTACCGAAGACCAGCTGCTCGCCTTCGGTGACGCGGTTGAATCACTCGGCGGCAAATACGTTACCGCCGAGGACGTCGGCATGTCGGAGGAGCGGATGAAGGTCATCGCGACCCGCACCCGCCACGTCTCCGGCTTGCCGGTCGCGGCCGGCGGGGCGGGGGGCGATCCGGGGCCGTTCACCGCGATGGGCGTGTATCTGGGCGTCAACGCCGCGGCCAAGCGCGCGCTGGGCGTCGATTCGATGCGTGGCGTGCGCGTCGCGATTCAGGGCATCGGCAGCGTCGGCGGCGGGCTCGCCCGGTTGCTGGCGGCGGACGGCGCGGTGCTGACCATCGCCGACGTGAATACCGATCGCGCGCAGGCGATGGGCGCGGAACTGGGTGCGGAGGTCGTGTCGACCGATGCCGTGCTGGCGACCGAATGCGACATCGTCAGCCCGAACGCGCTGGGCGCGATCCTGGACGAAACGTCGATCGCCGCGCTGAAGTGCAAGGCGGTCGCGGGCGGCGCGAACAACCAGCTCAAGCAGGCGAGCCACGGCAAGCTGCTGGCCGATCGCGGCATCCTCTATGCGCCCGACTATGTCATCAACGCCGGCGGCATCATCAACGTCGGGCTTGAGTATCTGGGGCAAGGCGACCGCGCCGAAGTCGAAGCGCGCATCGCCCGTATCCCTGACCGCCTGGTCCAGGTGTGGGACGAAGCCGATCGCACCGGCCAGCCATCGAGCGACGTCGCCGATTCAATCGCCCGCCGCCTGATCGGTCGCGGCTGAAATCCGATTGCGGGGTCGGCGCGTCCGGCCCCGTCGCCGCGCGTTAGAGCCCGCGCGAGCGCCGACCGATCCATTTGTGGCGCGGCAACAGCGCGCTGATCGCCGGGGCCATGCATGGCTGGATGTCGGCGTCTTTCTCGATCTTCGGCGCGCAGGCCAGCATCGCGTCGCAGATGCCTTTGTCCAGCGCGGCATCACCGCTCTGCCGTTTGATCAAACATCGCATCTCGCCGCTCTTCCGGTCCTTGCGCATGATCGCGCGAAAGCGCTTCAGGCGCTCGGCGGCGACGGTGATTTCCTCAGGCGCGGGGTCGGTGACGGCCGGGGCGGGCGCTGTCGTCTGGACGATCAGCAGTGCGACCAAGATCACGGTCGGTTCCTTTCGAGTTCGGGCGTTGTGCTGACGATGTTTGCCTGATCGGTCTGCGGCGTGACCAGCGCGGTCATGCCGACGATGACGCAAGCCTTGAGGTCGGCGACGCCCTTCGCCTTCTGGTAGCAGTCGATGCCGACCGCGCAGGCGGCGGCATCGAGCGCCGGGTCGCCGCTCGAGCTTTTATATTGGCAGACCAGCGTCCCGCGCCGCCGCTTCAAGCGAATATCCAACGCCTGAAGCTTTCGCGCGGTGACGACGACGTCGCTCTCGGGAGCAGCGCCCGGCGACGGTATGGTTTGCGCCAGCAAGAATGCAGCGAGGATCATTTGCGGCCGAGCGCGTGGATCACGCGGATGCCGAGATGGTCGATGCCCGGGTTCACATCGTTGAAGATTTTTCGGTGGCTATGGTGCTCCCACGACAGCTCCGCCGCCCAACGCCGGCTCAACCGCACGCCGATCGAGGCGTTCGGATTGAACAGCACGCGCGACCCGAAGCCGACCCGCGTCGTCGCAACGTCGTAGCGACGCCACGCCTCCGCATTCGACAGGCCGGGTTCGAACGGATCGGGCAGGAACCGATAGCCGTCGTGGATCGTGACCCCGATGCCGACCTGGCCGTAGAGCCGATCCTTCAGCACATGCTGCCGCCATTCCGCGCCCAGGCTGGCGAAGCTGGTCCGCCCCGCAGTGCTGATCTGCGCCTTCGCGGTCAGGCGCGGCTTGAGCAGGATTTTCAGCGGTGCGGTGCGGTAAAGCAGTTGCACATCGACCGTCCGATCCTCCCCGCTGTCGAGGTAGAACACGCCCGGCGGCGGGGCGTCGATGGTGAACTCGGCGCCGAGCGGATGAAAGTTCGCGCCGTGCCGATACACGCCCACGCCGACTTCCGGCCCCGCAGGGCGATCCTGCGCGATGGCTGGTGCCGAGACGAGCGCCAGCGTGGCGCCAACTGCGCTTTTTAATCCGATCATTTTCGATACTCCCACCCGGCGGCTGTCGCCCCCGATGATTTTGATGTAAGTTGGCAACGAATTTCTGTCAAACAGAAAGAATATGATGCTAAACGCGTATTCATTGCCACCGAGGAAAGCACGCGTGTGCCGCATTGCGGCAGCCGTTTTCATGATGCTGGCGGCGATAACCGCGGTGCATGCGCTGAGTGTCGCGGTCTTCCCCGGACCCGGTCTGGACTGCACGCAGCCACATTGCGCGTGGCAGAGCGATGCTTCGCGGCTGCTGGAGGAGGATCGCCGGCCGGAGGTGGTGGCGTCGTCGACAGCGCGGGTGGCGTTCGACGCGTATGTCGATCGACCGGTCGTACGCGTGTGGATGTTCGTCGGCGCGACGGTAAAGGGGCTGCCGTTCGCCGTGCTGCTGCTGATCCTGGCAGGCGCGCTCCGGCGCCTCGCCGCGGCCGATGGCTATCCCCTGGAACGCGCGCTCCCCTGGTTGCGCCGCGCGTCGCAGGTCGCGATCCTCGCCGCCATCGCCGACCCGATCGGCAACAGCATCGTCGAAACGACACTGTCGATCGGCACGCCCGGCGGCCTGCATGTGCCGATCGACCTGACCGCTGCCTCCCTGAACCTGATGTTCGCGCTGGTCGCCCGCATCACCGCCTGGGCGTTGGAGGCGGGCGTGCGGGCGCAGCATGATCTGGCGGAGATCGTCTGATGCCGGACCTCTATTCCCTGCCGCCCAAGAAGGCGCGCGTCTGCCGGATCGCGGGGGCGATCTTCCTGGTCTTCGCCGCCGTTACGTTGGTGGAGCCGGTCGTGCTGAGCATCTGGCCGGCCCCCACGTTCGGTTGCGCTGAGGGGTGCCATTGGAAGAGTCGCCCGATCGCGATGCTGGACGATGACGTGCAGGCGGAGGTCGAGGCGGCTCCGGGCGGCGAGGCGAAGCTCGCCATTTATATCGACCGGTCGGTCGTTCGTGCGGGCATTTTCGGTGTGTCGTTGATCGATTCGCTGCCGTTTGCCGCGCTGCTGATGGGCGTCGGCATCGCACTAAGGCGGTTGGGCAGTGCTCGCGGCAACCGTCTCGGGCAGGCGTTGCCGTGGCTTCGGCGCGCGTCGTTGGCGGCGATACTGTGGGCGTTCGCGCAGCCCATCTCGCAGAGCCTGATGGCATCGCTGCTGTCGCCAGGTGCGCCTGAGGGCGAGTATTGGTACTTCATGGTCGATTTCGTCGACGTCGGCACCGGCCTGATGCTCGCGATCGCCGCTTACGCCGCCGTCTGGGCGCTCGAAGGCGGGCTGAAGGCGCAACGTGACCTGGACGAATTCGTCTGATGCCGGTCATCGTCAACCTCGACGTCGTGCTGGCGCAGCGCAAGGTCCGTTCGAAGGAGCTGGCCGAGGCGATCGGCATCACCGAATCGAACCTGTCGCTGCTGAAATCGGGCAAGGTGAAGGGGGTGCGATTCGGTACGCTGGCCGCCATCTGCCGCTATCTCGACTGCAAGCCCGGAGATGTCCTAGATTACATACCGTCCGACGACGACATGACCGACAGCGGCTGACCCGGTGCGGATCGTTTCCCGTCCGTGACGGTTGGGGCAGAATGTTGCGTGTAAAGCAGGTCGCGTATCTGGCCACGATCGTGCTGCCGACGACGGCTCCGGCGCGCGTGGCAGACCTGGAACAGGCGCCGGCGGCGGTCGAAAGCGTGGAACTCGAACGACTCGACACGGCGTCGATCCTTACCGATCCTGCCATTGCGCCGGAAACGCCGGCGCGTCCGCTTACCGACTCGAGCGACCGCACCTCGCATCGGTTGCCTCGCGACGACAGCGCGACGTTCGGTCAGCGCGTGGGCGCGGTGAAGTGGGAAACCGTCGGTGCATTGGCCGTGCTGACCGCAACCAACTTGCGTACGGTCGCTGGCGAAACAGGGCGCTTCCGCTTCGTGGACGAAGGCTATTTCGGGCGGAATACCGGCCAGCTCGGGCTCGACAAGCTGGCGCATGCCTGGAACGGCTACATCTTCACCGATATCCTGTACAAACGCATGGCGCGCCGGGTCGGTGGGGGAGCGAAGAGCGCGTGGACCGCGGCGGCGCTCGGCATGGCGCTGCAGACCTATGGCGAGATCTACGACGGCTTCCACCGCAGCAACGGCTTTTCCTGGCAGGACATGATTTTCAACGCCGGCGGCGTTGGCTTTTCGGTGCTGCGCCACACCGTGCCCGGTGTCGCCGACACGGTGGATTTCCGCACCTACTTCGTGCCGCCCGATCGGCCGAAAGGGCTGGGCGATCCCGACCGATTCGAGAAACAGAGATTCCTGTTCGCGCTGAAGGGATCGGGAATCGCCGGCGTACGCACGACGCCGCTGCGCTTCGCCGAACTGCATCTGGGGTATCGCGCGAAGAATTTTTCAAAGACCGATCGTCAGATCGGCCTGACGCCCGAGCGGAGAGTGTTCGTGGGCGTCGGGCTGAACGTGGCCGAACTGTTCAAACGGCGGACGGGGCCGGTCGCCGGCGTCGCGCGATCGACGCTCGAATATGTGCAATTGCCCTACACGTCCGCGCATGCGACCGTGACGCGGTAGGTCGTTGTTCCTAGGTGACGGGACTGCGAAACTCGCCTAGAGGCTCGGGGAACCGTGCCCAGCATCCACGCCCTCGCCAATCCCGCCCGCTTCCTGAAGATCGCGCGTCCGCTGACGCCGGTGCTCTTTTGGCTGGGCGTCGTGATGATCGCGGCCGGCGTCTGGGCGGGCCTGACGCAGACGCCGCCCGATTATCTGCAGGGCGAAAGCGTCCGAATCCTCTACATCCATGTGCCGACCGCCTGGCTCGGCACCGGCGGGTGGACCGGCATCGCGGTGTCGAGCATCGTCTACCTCGTCTGGCGGCATCCGCTGGCGAATGTTGCGGCGCGCGCGATAGCGGTGCCCGGCGCGCTGTTCGCGGCGCTGTGTCTGGCGACCGGATCGATCTGGGGACGGCCGACCTGGGGGACGTGGTGGCAGTGGGATGGGCGGCTGACGTCGATGCTGCTGCTGTTCTTCGTCTACCTCGCCTATCTGGCGCTGGCGCGGGCCGATGCGGATCGGGGCGGGGACGGACGTATTCCGGCGCTGTTCGGGATCGCGGGCACCGTGCTGCTGCCGATCATCCGCTATTCGGTGATCTGGTGGAACACGCTGCACCAGGGGCCGAGCATCACCGTGTCGGGATCGACGATTTCGAACGCGCTGCTATGGCCGCTGGCGCTGACCGTGCCGGGCTTCACTGCGTTTTTCGGTGCCATCGTCTTGATGCGGATGCGGGCGATGCTGGCGAAGGGCCGGGTCGAGGCGCGGATGCGGCGGATGGCGACCGCGTGAACGCCTGGCCGTTCATCGTCGCCGCCTACGGCCTGACCGGTGTCGCGAGCCTTGCGGTCGCGCTATGGTCGTTCCGCGCGATGCGCCGCGCCGAGGCGGATGCCGAGAAGCTGACGCGGCGATGAAGGCGAAGCATCAGCGGCTGACGCTCGTCCTGTTGGCAGTGGCAGCGGTGATCGGGGCGGTCCTGCTCGCCATGTCTGCGCTGAAGGATCAGGCGGCATTCTTCTACGCGCCTGCTGATCTGCGCGTCGCGAACGTCGCGGCGGGGACGCCGATCCGGCTGGGCGGGATGGTGCAGGCCGGCAGTGTGAAGAAGTTGTCCGATGGGGTCACGACCGCATTCGTCGTCACCGACAATCGCGATAAGGTGCCGGTGACCTATCGCGGCATCCTGCCCGACCTGTTCCGTGAAGGTTCGGGCGTCGTCGCCGAAGGGCGCGTGGGCGCGGACGGCGCGTTCGTCGCCGACACGATCCTGGCGAAGCACGACGAGCGATACATGCCGCCGCAGGTGGCAGGCGCGATGCACAAGACCGAGACGTTGGAAAAGTGATCGCCGAAGCCGGCCTCGCCGCACTGTGGCTCGCCGCCGCACTTGCGCTGCTCCAGCTTGCGATGGCCGCGATCGGCCTGCGCACGGCCCGCGAGGATGTGTCCACCGCCGTTCGCCCGGTTGCGATCGTCGGCGGAGCGCTGAGCGCCATCGCCTTCGTCCTGCTGATCGCGCTGTTCGTGCAATCGGACATGAGCGTGAAGCTGGTGGCGGAGAACAGCCATTCGGACAAGCCGCTGATCTACAAGATCGCCGGTGCGTGGGGGAACCACGAAGGGTCGATGCTGCTGTGGGTGACGGTCCTCGGTCTTGCCGGTGCGGCCATCGCTATGTTCGAGCGGCGGTTGCCGGCGAACACGCTGACCGCGACCTTGGGTGGGCAGGCGGCGATCGCGTTGGGGTTCTTCGCTTTCCTGCTGTTTGCGTCCAACCCGTTCGCCCGGCTCGACATCGCGCCGCCGGACGGCATGGGGCTCAACCCGCTGCTGCAGGACCCGGGTCTGGCCTTCCATCCGCCGACACTGTATTTCGGTTACGTCGGCTTGTCGGTCGCGTTCAGCTTCGCGATCGGCGCGCTGGTTACGCGCGATGTCGGCTCGACCTTCGCGCGCGCGATGCGGCCTTGGGTACTGGCGGCGTGGATCTTCCTGACGATCGGGATAACGGCGGGCTCGTACTGGGCCTATTACGAGCTCGGCTGGGGCGGCTGGTGGTTCTGGGACCCGGTCGAGAATGCGTCGCTGATGCCGTGGTTGGCCGCCACCGCGCTGCTCCATTCGGTGACGGTGCTCGCGACGCGCGATGGGCTGCGCGCTTGGACGATCATGCTGGCGGTGGTCGCGTTCAGCATGTCGATGATCGGGACGTTCCTGGTCCGCTCCGGCATCCTGACCAGCGTCCACGCCTTTGCCGTCGATCCGACGCGGGGCAGCTTCATCCTGGCGTTGCTGGCGATCTACATCGGCGGTGCGCTCGCCCTGTTCGCGTTGCGCATCGGTACCGTCCGCGCCGGCACGACCTTCGAACCGCTGAGCCGCGAAGGTGCGCTGGTCGCCAACAACCTGTTGCTGACCGTCATCCTGGGCGTCGTCCTGATCGGCACGCTCTACCCGATCGTTGCGGCGTCTTTGGGAACGCAATTGTCGGTCGGCCCGCCCTTCTTCAACGCGGCCGCCGGGCCGATCGCGCTGGTGCTGGTCGTCGTGCTGGCCGCCGGGCCACTGCTGCGCTGGCGCAAGAATGGTTGGGGCGCACTGGTCGAGCGGCTGACCTGGCCGATCGGTGCGACCGCCCTGGCGCTGTCGATGTTCGCCTTCTTCGCGCCGTGGAAGGGCGTGCTGACGTTGCTCGGCCTTGGCCTCGCGGTCGGGCTTGCCGTCGCCAGCGTCGCGCCGCTGTGGAAGCGCAACCTGCGCCGTACGCCGCTGTTCACCTGGGGCATGGTCGTGTCGCATCTGGGCGTCGCTGTCGCGCTGTTCGGCATGGCGGCGGAAAGTGCCTTCACCAGGGAGGCTCTGGTCGCCGCGCGGCCGGATCAAGTGACGCAGGTCGGGCCGTTCGAAGTCCGCTTCGTCGGCGTTAAGCCCACGATCGGGCCCAATTGGTCGGCCATCGAGGCGCGGCTGGAAGTGACCCGCGGCGAGGGCACGATGCGGGTCATGCGCCCGCAGCAGCGCTTCTTCGCCAACCCCGCGACCACGACCAACGAAGCGGCGATTTCGACGCGGATCGACGGGCAGCTCTACACGGTGCTCGGCCAGCCGGACGGCGCCGGCCGGTGGCAGTTGCGGCTGTGGTGGAAGCCGTTCGTGACATTCATCTGGCTGGGCGGCGCGCTGATCGCACTGGGCGGGGCCTTGTCGCTGGTCGGCCGCGTCCGTCGCGAGCGGCGGACCGATGCGCGGGAGATGTGGGCATGAAGCGATGGCTGATCTGGCTGCCGTTCGTGGTCTTCGCCGGCCTGCTGTGGCTGGTCGCGAGCGAAATGCTGTCGCCGGCCGAGCGCGTCGTCCGGTCGAAGCTGGTCGACGAGCCCGTGCCGGCCTTCGCGCTCGACGGCATCGTCCCCGGCAAGCCCGGTCTGTCCTCAGCCGACTTCGGCAAGGGCGAGCCGCGGCTGTTGAACGTCTTCGCCAGCTGGTGCGTGCCGTGCGTCGCAGAAGCGCCGCATCTGATGGCGCTGAAGCGCGCAGGCGTTCGCATCGATGCCATCGCGATCCGCGATCGACCCGACGCGGTGCAGCGGTTCCTGAAGCGGAACGGCGACCCTTACGCGACGATCGGCGACGATCGGACGAGCCGCGTTCAGCTGTCGCTCGGGTCGTCGGGGGTGCCGGAAACCTTCCTGATCGACGGGCGCGGGCGGATCGTCCGCCAGCATATCGGCGACATCCGTGCCGACGAAGTCGCCGAACTGGTCGCCGCGGTGAAGGCGGCGCGATGAGGTGGCTGTTGATCGCCCTGCTGCCGCTTGCGATCGCCAGCGCGCCGGTGCCGGCTGCGCGCTGGGCGAATACGCAGCTGCCCGATGCGCGCCAGGAGGCGCAGGCCAAGGCGCTGATGGAGACGCTGCGCTGCCTGGTCTGTCAGGGCCAGTCGATCGCGGACAGCGACGCCGACATGGCCGCGGACATGCGGGCGCTGGTCCGCGAACGCGTCGCGCGTGGCGAGCAGCCCGGTCAGATCCGCGCGTGGCTGGTCGAGCGATACGGCGATTACGTCACCTATGACCCGCCCTTTTCGGCGGTCACCGCGCCGCTGTGGCTCGCGCCGATCCTGCTGCTGGTGCTGGGCGTGGTCGTCGCACGGGTGTCGTTCCGGCGAAAGCGGCGCTGATGGGCTGGCTCGCGCTCTTTGCGCTGATGGCGCTGGCGTTCATCGCGATGCTGCGGCTGGGCGTGTCGCGGTCGTTGGCGTCGTTCCTGGGCGCGGCACTGATGCTGGGCGCGGCGGGCTATGCTCTTCAGGGGCGGCCCGGCCTGGCCGGCCAGCCGGTTGCGTCTCGCAAGACGTCGCTGACGATCGACCCTGCGATCAACGAACTGCGGCTGGAGATGTTTGGCCGGTACACCCAGACGGCGACCTACTTTGCTGCTGGCACCGCCCTTCAGCGGCTGGGCGATCCGCGGACGGCGGTGAGCTTTTATCTGGGTGGGGTCAACGCACGGCCGGATGACGCGGGCCTGTGGACGGCGCTGGGCGATGCCTATGCGCTGCACGACGGCGGCACCGTGTCGCCGCCGGCGCGACTGGCTTTCGACCGCGCGATCAAGCTGGCGCCCGACACGGCGGGGCCGCCGTTCTTCCTCGGGCTGGCCTATGTGCGGGCCGGCCAGTTCCACGAAGGTGCGCGCTGGTGGCGTCGGGCGTACGCACTGGCGCCGAAGGGGATGGAGTATCGCGCCGAGATCGGCAAGCGGCTGGCGCTGCTGGAGATGTTCCTGGCGAGCCCGGCGGGGCAGGACGCGCCTTAAGCGCATGGGTCAATCAACCCCGTTCGTACTGAGCCTTTCGAAGCACCGATCTCCGACACGCTCGGCGCGAACGCGAAGGGGGGTTCGGTACAGGCAGTTCCATCACTGCCCGAACCCGGCCTCGCCGGCCCGCGCAACCGCCTCGCGTGCGGCGGCGATCAGTGCACCGGCCTTGGCTTCACATTCCCGCTGTTCGTAGGCCGGGTCGCTGTCGGCGACGATGCCCGCGCCGGCCTGGACGTGCATGATACCGTCCTTGACCACGGCGGTGCGCAGGACGATGCAGCTGTCCATCGACCCGTCGGGCGAGAAATAGCCGACACCGCCGGCATAGGCGCCGCGCGCCTCGGGCTCCAGTTCGGCGATGATCTGGCACGCGCGGACCTTCGGCGCACCGCTGACGGTGCCGGCGGGGAAGCCCGCGAACAGGGCCTCCAGCGCATCGGCATCGTCACGGACATGGCCGACGACGTTCGACACGATGTGCATGACGTGACTGTAGAATTCGATGCCGTAGCTGTCGGTGACCTTGACCGTCCCCGCCTGAGCGACCCGGCCGACGTCGTTGCGGCCGAGGTCGAGCAGCATGAGATGTTCGGCGCGTTCCTTGGGATCGGCGAGCAGCGACGTGCGGTTCGCTTCGTCCTCCGCCGCGGTCTTCCCGCGGGGGCGGGTGCCGGCGATCGGGCGGATGGTGACTTCGCCGTCGCGAACGCGGACGAGGATTTCGGGGCTCGACCCCGTCAGCGCGAAGCCGGGCAGGTCGAGGTGGTAGAGGAACGGCGACGGATTGACCCGGCGCAGCGAACGGTAGAGCTCGATCGGCGGCAACGTGAACGGCGTCGAGAAGCGCTGCGCCAGCACGACCTGGAAGATGTCGCCCGCGACGATATAGTCCTTCGCCGCCGCGACCATTTCGCCATAGCGGCCAGGGGCGAGCGCCGGCGTCGGTTCGATTTCGACATGGTCTGCGCGAACCGGCGGGGGCAGGGGCGCGCTTGCCAGCCGAGCGGCGGTCGCGTCGAGCCGCGCCTCGGCGGCCTCGATCGACTGGCCGGGCCAGACCGGCGCGACCAGGAACAGCGTGTCGGCAAGCCGATCGAAGACCAGCAGAACGGTCGGCCGCACGAAGATCATGTCCGGCAGGTCGAGCGGACTGGGGGCGGCGCGGGGCAGGCGTTCGACCAGGCCGATCGTCTCATAGCCGAAATAGCCGACCAGGCATGGCATTGCCCGCGGCAAGGCGTCTGGAACGTCCATCCGGCAGGACGCTACCAGATCACGCAGGGCATCCAGCGTCGGTGCACCTGCGGGCGCGAAGGCATCACGATCCGTCAGCCAGCGTTCGTTGACCTCAGCGTCGTTGCCGCGTGCGCGGTAGATCAGGTCCGGGGCCAGGCCGATCAGGCTGTGGCGCCCGCGTACCGACCCGCCCTCGACCGATTCGAGCAGAAAGTCGCCGCGACCGGGCTCGATCAGCTTCAGCGCGGCGGCCACCGGCGTTTCGGTGTCCGCCACCTGACGCCGCCACAGCAACGCCGGGCGGCCGGCCGCCAATGCGGCGCGCGCCGCTTCCAGCCCTTCGGTCGACATCAGTTGCCGGCAGGCGCGGCGCCGGCCAGATCGCTGCGCAGACGCGACAGTACGGCGTCGTTGCGCTTGACGTCGACCGCCTTGCGAACCGAGCCCGCGAACTGTTCGCTCAGCTCACGGCCGATGACGCCGCCCAGGCCCTGACGGGTCGAGGCGATCAGCGGCGGATTGTTCGCCGCGTTGCCCGACTGGATGCCGTCCAGATAGACGATGAAATATCCGCCGCGGTTCGGCGCCTCCAGCATCTTGGCGCGCTTGGCCGCCATCGAGAACATCAGCGCGACCGGCGGGGGTAGTTGGCCACCCTGGCGGGCGAGCTCGGCGCGGGTGGCGTTCAATTGCTGGACCGGCGGCAGCTTGACGCCGGTGCCCTGCAACGCGGCGGTCAGCGGCGTGCCGCCGTTGATCTTGGCGACCGCGGCCGATGCCAGCGCGCGGGCGGCGCGCAGGTTGCGATCGATCACGAAGTCGCGGAGCACCTTCTCCTTGATCTGCGCGAGCGGCGGCGGGGCGGCGGCGACCACGTTGCCGATACCGACGACAGCGAAGCTGCCGTCCGCGTCGGTGGGGACGAGCTGCGGCGAATCGCCCGGTTCGGCAGCGAACGCGGCCTGCGCCAGCCGCTGCATCACCGGATCGGGCTGCGCGGTCGGGGTCGAGGGATCGACGCCCGCGGCGGTCAGCGGGCGGGTCGCCTGCGCGGCCAGCTTGCCGTCGGCGACGACTTCGTCGAACGTCGCATTGCCGCCGATCGCGTCGTCCAGCTTGTCGTGGATCGCGGCCAGCGCTTCCTGCGCCTTCACCTTGCCGAGTTCGGCGGTGAGTTCCGGCGTGGCTTCGGCGAGCGACTTGCCCGGCACCGGCTGAACCGATTCGACGCGGACGACGTGCCAGCCGAGCGGCGAGCGCAGCGGCCCGAGCACCGCGCCCTGCGACGCGCCGAACACGGCGTTGGCGATCGTCGCGCTGGTCGCGGTCGTGATCGCGGCCTTATCGCCGGCTGGAACGGTGCTCGCTTCCAGGCCGGCGGCGCGGGCGGCGGCAGCGATCGATTCGCCGTTCTTTACCTTGACGGCGAGTGCGTTAGCCGCCGCCTGATCGGCGAGCACGACCTGCATCAGGCTACGCTTCTCGCTGGCGGCGAAGCGCGCGCGGTTCTGGTTGTACGCCTGCGCGATCTCGGCCGCGGTCGGCTTGGCATTCGCAGCGACGTCGGCCGCCTTCACCAGTGCGTAGCGAACGACGCGACGCTCGGGGATCGTGTAACGCGCGCGCTGACGAGTGTAATAGGTCTGCAGTTCGGCATCGGTCGGCGCTGCGCCGGTGCTCATCGCGGAAACCGGAATGTACGCCACGGTGCCCTGGCGGCGTTCCAGCAGTAGCGAGGCATAGGGCAGCGCGAGCTGCGACGGCACCTGGGTGGCCCCCGCGGTCGGCGCGATCAGCTGACGCGACAACATGCCGCGTTCGATGTCCTCCCGAATGCCCTTATCGGTCAGGCCCTGTTGCTTGAGCAGATTGTCATAGGCCGCCTGGCTGAACTTGCCGTCGAAGCCCTGGAAGGCGGGGATGCTGGCGATCTCGCCATCGACTGCGCGCTTGCTGGCGGCCATGCCGATCTTCTCGGCGAATTTCTGGAGCGCCAGGTCGTTGACGACGCGATCGACGATCGTCTCGAACCCGCCCTGCGCCACGAAGGCCTCCATCGTCAGCGTCGGGTTCTGCTGGCGGATATTGTCGTACGCCGTGCGGACGCGCTGGCGCAGATCGGCCTCGCCGACCGCCGCATTGCCGACGGTGACCGCCGAGCCCGTGCCGGTCGGCCCGTTGCGCACATTGTTGATGTCGCCGGCCGCGAATGCGAGCGCGATCACCGCCAGAATGCCGAGCGTGATCGGAATCCCTAGCTTGGACTTGGTGATGCGGCGGAAGAAGCTGAGCATTGACGGGCCGTTCGATTAGATGTGACGCGCCGCTTTAGGGACGGGAAGGGCGCCCATCAAGCTTGTGCCGCGCGCAGCGGTCGCTATCGCAGGCGCCAACGAAAAACGAGGGGAACGACATGATGCGGCGCAAGCTGGTGGCAGGCAATTGGAAGATGAACGGCGATCGCGCGGCGTTGGCCGAGCTGGACGCGATCGCGGCGGCCGCGGCGGCCCGTCCCGACGTCGATGTCGCGGTGGCGGTGCCCTTCACGCTGATCGAGCGCGCGGCGGATCGCGTGCCCGCCCTAGCGATCGGGGCGCAGGACGTGCACGAGAATGACAAAGGCGCGCATACCGGCTGCGTCTCGGCGGCGCAGGTCAAGGAAGCGGGCGCGCGCTTCGTCATCGTCGGCCACAGCGAACGCCGCGGCGACCAGGGCGAGACGAGCCATGACGCCTGGGCCAAGGCCGCGGCGGCGCATCGCCAGGGGCTGAACGTCATCCTGTGCTGCGGCGAGACCGAAGCCGAGCGCGATGCGGGACGCGCAGAGCGTGTCGTGCAGGCGCAAGTCGAAAAGTCGCTGCCCGACGATGCCGACGGGTCGTGGCTGACGCTGGCGTACGAACCGCGCTGGGCGATCGGGACGGGGCGGACGCCGACCCTGGACGAAATCGCCGGCATCCACGCAATCGCGCGCGCCAAGATGCGGCAGATGATCGGGGACAAGGCCGAAGGCGTACGAATTTTGTACGGCGGGTCGGTGACGGGCGACAACGCCGCCACGATTCTGGCGGTCGACGATGTCGATGGGGCGCTGGTGGGCGGCGCGAGCCTGACCGCGGCGAAGTTCGTACCGATCATCGACGCCGCTTGAGCGATTAGCGAAAGCCAATCGCAAACACCCCGCGGCGTCGCCGGCCGGCGGCGCCACAGCGCCGACCGACGGCATGGGCTTCGCCCATGCCGGGCTGCGGTTCGACGAGGGTCGCATGCGGGAACGTACCAACGCTCGCCGTCGAATACCCCACCGTCATGCCGGACTAAATCCGGCCTCCTGAACCACCAACGACGGTGCTCGCGGCCCTAGGTGCCGGATCAAGTCCGGCATGACGTGTAGGGGGGGGCGGCACGCCACCGCCATCATCCGGTGGCGATTGGGGCAGGAACCGAACCTACTGCCCCCGGCCGGTCTCTGCCTGCAGCGCATCGATCCGCTTCGACGCATCCGCCTTCGTCAGTGTGTCGTCGAATTCCGCCCCGGCCTCTTCCGACAATGTCTTCAGATAGCTCGCCTGCGCGCCGGTCATCGGCTCGTCGCCGGTGGTCCAGTCGTCGGGGTCTTTCTCGGCGTTGCCGGTCGGGTGGTCTTTCGGGTTGTCGGTCATGGCGAATGTTTCCTTTCGCCATGACCAACGCCGACGTTCCTTATCCGTTCCAGGCTTCGTACGCGAGGTCGAGATCGTCGGCTACCGCCTTGTACGCGATCTTGCCCTTGTAGACGTTGAGGCCCGCAGCGAGATGCGGATCGGCCTTCATCGCGGCTTCGGCGCCCATGTTGGCGAGATTCAGCGCGAACGGCAGCGTCGCGTTGTTGAGCGCGAACGCCGAGGTGCGCGCGACCGCGCCCGGCATGTTGGCGACGCAATAGTGGATCACGCCGTCGACTTCGTACACCGGGTCCTGGTGAGTCGTCGCATGGCTGGTTTCGAAGCAGCCGCCCTGGTCGATCGCGATGTCGACCAGCACCGCGCCGCGCTTCATCGTCTTGACCATGTCGGCGGTGACCAGCTTCGGTGCGGCGGCGCCGGGCACCAGCACCGCGCCGATAACGAGGTGTGCGTTTTTGACCGCCGCGGCGATCGCCGCCTTCGACGCATAGGCCGTCTTGATCTGCGAGCTGAAGAACATGTCCAGCTCGGCGAGGCGATCGTTATTGATGTCGTAGATGGTGACATCGGCGCGCATGCCGACCGCCATCTGCGCGGCGTTCACGCCCGATACGCCGCCGCCCAGGATCGCGACCTTGGCCGGCGCCACGCCCGGCACGCCGCCCAGCAGGACGCCGCGACCGCCCTGTTCCTTTTCGAGGTAATGCGCGCCGACCTGGACCGACATGCGGCCGGCCACTTCGGACATCGGCTTCAGCAGCGGCAGGCCGCCACGCGGCGAGGTCACCGTCTCGTACGCGATGCAGGTCGCGCCCGACTTCATCAGCCCTTCGGCCTGCGGCTTGTCGGCGGCGAGGTGGAGGTAGGTGAAGAGGACGTGGCGCGGTTCGAGCAACGCGATCTCGCTCGCCTGCGGCTCCTTGACCTTCACGATCATGTCGCTCTGCGCGAAGACTTCGGCCGGGGTGCCGACGATACGGGCGCCGACATCGACATAGTCCTGGTCGGCGAAGTCGATGCCCGCACCGGCGTTCGTCTCGACGATCACCTCATGACCCGCGGCGACCAGCTCGGCGACCGAGGGCGGGGTCAGGCCGACGCGATATTCGTGGTTCTTGATTTCCTTGGGCACGCCGACGCGCATGATCTCTCTCCATAGCAAAATGCGTTGCCGCACTTATACATCGTCCGAGCCGAGAAATCCGTGCAAAGTCGGCGCCGATACGGCGCGAAGGCGCATAGGTTCGCCGTCGAAACCGATGTATGTGACAAGGATATGCAAATCGACCGTATCGACTCGACTATCTTGCGGATCGTGGCCGAGGACGCCCGCCTGTCCGTCAGCCAGATCGCGACCCGCGTCGGCCTGTCCCAATCCGCCTGTACGCGGCGGATGCAAGCGCTGGAGGCGTCCGGTCGTATCCTCGGCTACGGCGCGCGACTCGGTCGGCGGGCGCTAGGGTTCAAGGTCCGCGCGCTGGTCGACATCACCCTGTCGACTCAGGTGGAGGAGGATCTGGCGCGCTTCGAGGCGGAGGTGGGTGCTATTCCCGGTGTCGTCGCCTGCGCGCTGGTGTCGGGCAACCAGGATTATCGCCTGACCATCGTCTGCCGCGACCTCGACGATTACGAACGCCTCCACCGCGAGCATCTTGGGAGATTGCCCGGCGTGCTGACGATCAGCAGCAGCTTCGTTTTGCGCGAAGTGCTGACGCGCGGTGAGGCGGATGCGATCTTCGCGAGTTGAGGCCGAGATGAACGTCTGTTCAGAACCGTTGCGGGGCGTTCGCGCTGGTGCTAGGCGCCGCCCGCTATGCCAATGGAAGGCGCCCAGGTCGTGACCATGACCGTTTTCGCCGGCGAGATCGCCGGAAGGTTCCCGCGGTGAGCGACTCGCTCCCGGCCAACTCCGTACCCACCGACAGCGAAGCCGATGGCCATTCCCATGCGAAGCAGGGACTGGCCAAGCTCGCGTTGGGGGCGGTCGGCGTCGTCTATGGCGACATCGGCACCAGCCCGCTGTACGCGATGAAGGAAGTGTTCGTCGGTCACCATCCGCTGACCGTCGATCAGCTTCACATCTTCGGCGTCGTCAGCCTGATGTTCTGGTCGCTGATGCTGATCGTGACGTTGAAATACGTCCTGCTGATCCTGCGCGCCGACAATAATGGCGAGGGCGGTTCGCTGGCGCTGCTCGCGCTGATCCAGCGGCAGAGCGGCCATGGCAAGCGCTGGGGGCCTAGCCTCGTCATTCTGGGGGTGTTGGCGACCGCGCTGTTCTTCGGCGACTGCATGATTACGCCGGCCATCTCGGTGCTGTCGGCGGTCGAGGGGCTTTCGACCGTCCAGGCCGGGTTCAACGGCTGGGTGCTGCCGATCGCGATCGGTATCATCGTCGCGCTGTTCTACCTGCAATCGATCGGCACCGCGCGTGTGGGCAAGGTCTTCGGGCCGATCATGCTGGTCTATTTCATCACGCTGGCCGTGCTGGGGCTGGCCAACATCTTCAACCGTCCTGACGTGCTGATGGCGCTCAATCCTATGTGGGCGGTGCGCTTCGCGATGAACGACGGGACGCTCGCCTTCCTGGCGCTCGGTTCGGTCGTGCTGTGCGTGACGGGGGCGGAAGCCCTCTACGCCGACATGGGTCATTTCGGCCGTCGTCCGATCCAGTTCGCCTGGGCGATGCCGGTGCTGCCGGCGCTGATGCTCAACTATCTTGGGCAGGGCGCGCTGCTGCTCGACAATCCGGGCGCGGCGGAGAATCCGTTCTTCTTCATGGCGAGCGAGGAGTTCCGTCTGCCGCTGGTCATTCTGGCGACGATGGCGACCGTCATCGCCAGCCAGGCGGTCATCACCGGCGCCTATTCGGTCGTCCAGCAGGCGGTGCAGCTGGGCCTGATGCCGCGAATCCGGATCGATCATACCAGCGCGTCGGAAGCGGGGCAGATCTATATCCCGGTCATCAACTGGGCGCTGCTGGCGATGGTCCTGCTGCTGATCCTCGGCTTCCAGGAATCGTCCAATCTCGCCGCGGCCTATGGCATCGCGGTGACGGGCACGATGTTCATCACGACGTGCATGATGGGCGTGCTGTTCCGCCGCGTGTGGAATTGGCCGGTCTGGCTGGTCGCCGGTTTCATCGGCGTGTTCGTCCTGATCGACGGCCTGTACTTCGCGTCGAACCTGACGAAGGTGCCCGACGGCGGCTGGTTCCCGCTGCTGGTCGGCATCCTGATCTTCATCCTGTTGACGACCTGGGCGCGCGGTCGTGCACTGATGATCGAGCGGCTGGCCGAAGCGGCGATGCCGGTGAAAATCTTCATCCAGTCCGCCGCCAGCTCGGCGACGCGCGTGCCTGGCACCGCTGTCTTCATGACGTCGACCGCGGACGGCGTGCCGCACGCGCTCCTGCATAATCTGAAGCACAACAAGGTCATTCACGAACGCGTGATCCTGCTGACCGTGAAGATCGCCGACGTGCCCTTCGTGCCCGAAACGAAGCGGGTGACGCAGGATGACCTTGGGCAGGGCTTTCACCGCATGGTGCTGAAATTCGGCTTCATGCAGGAACCCGACGTGCCGAGTGCGCTGAAGCTGGTCGGAAAGGACAAGTGCGGCGAGTTCCGGATGATGGACACCAGTTTCTTCCTGGCCCGACAGACGCTGCTGCCGTCGGAAAAGCCGGCGATGGCTCTGTGGCGCGAGCATCTGTTCGCCTGGATGCTGCGCAACGCGGAAAGCGCGATGGAATTCTTCCGCCTGCCCACCAATCGCGTGGTAGAGTTAGGGAGCCAGGTGGAGATTTGATCCGGTCCTCCCCTGCAAGGGGACGTAGCCAGACGGAGGGGTATCAGGCTATCCGGAGAAGGGCCCCCCTTCCGTCGCGCTGACTCGCGCCACCGCCCCTTGCAGGGGAGCATCGGAGGCTTAGAAAGCGCGCCATGTCCCAACCCCTCAACATACTCCACCTCCATTCCAGCTTCTCGCTGGGCGGCAAGGAAGCGCGCGCGGTTCGCCTGATGAACGCGTTCGGGGACCGGGCGCGGCATACCATCGTGTCGGGTGTGCCCGACCAGCTCGGGGCGCGGGACGCGATCGCCAAGGGCATCCGCTACGAGATCGCGCAGAACCCGCCGCCGCTGACCGGTAGTCCGTCGGTCGCCCGGTTCGAGGCGATCGCAAAGTTCATGGCGCGGTTCGATCTGGTCCTGACCTATAATTGGGGCGCGATCGACGGCGTGATGGCGCGGCGGGTGTTCTCGAAGGGCATGCCGCCGCTGATCCATCACGAAGACGGTTTCAATGCCGACGAAGCGCTGCGCCTGAACCGCAAGCGCAATTACTACCGCCGCTTTGCCCTGCCGGCCGCCAGCGCGCTGGTGGTACCGAGCCATCAGCTCGAACGCATCGCGCTCGATACGTGGAAACAGCCGCAGGGGCGCGTGCACCGTATATCAAACGGGATTCCCATCGCCCGCTACGCATCCAAGCCGGACGGCAAGGCTATTCCGGGTCTGATCAAGCGCAGTGGCGATTTCATCGTCGGGACGGTCGCGGGCCTGCGTGAAGTGAAGGACTTGCCGGCCCTCGTTCGCGCCTTCGGCGGTCTGCCAGGCAAGGCGAAGCTGGTGATCGTCGGCGAGGGGCCGGAGGAACAGGCGATCCGCGACGCGGCCGATGCGATGTTCCTGGGCGACCAGCTGATCCTGCCCGGCTTCCTGCCCGAACCGCACCGCTATATCGGGTTGTTCGACGTGTTCGCCCTGTCGTCGCAGTCGGAGCAGCAGCCGATCGCGGTCATGGAAGCGATGGCGGCGGGCTTGCCCGTCGTCGCTCCGCCGGTGGGCGACGTGGCCGAAATGGTCGCGCCCGAGAACCATCACTATCTCGCGCCCGATCGTCGCGAGGTCGTGCTGCGCGATCGCCTTCAGATGCTGCAGGGCCGCCCTGACGAACGCGTCCGGGTCGGGCAGGCCAATCAGGCACGCGCGCGCGTCCTGTTCGACGAGTCGGCGATGATCGCGGCTTACGCGACGCTCTATGCCGATGCAGCCGGCCGCCCCGGTGCGCTCGGCTGATTATTCTCGCCATTTTCGCGCGTTGCGCGTATCGGCGGGCCTAACTTGACGTGGAGGCGATGTGTTCAAGGGCTTGACGCCGATTAACTATGGCGGTCGCGAAGTTTGGCCGCTGGTCGAAGGCGGAAAGGGCGTCGCGGCGACAAACCATATGTCGGCCGGCGCCTGGGCGGCGGCGGGCGGGATCGGCACGGTGTCGGCGGTGAACGCGGACAGCTACGATCCTGAAGGCAAGATCATCCCCCAGGTCTATCATGCGCTGACGCGACGCGCTCGGCATGAGGAGCTGATCGAATACGCCATCGAAGGCGCTGTCCAGCAGGTGAAGCGTGCCTGGGACATCGCCGGCGGCAAGGGCGCGATCAACATCAACGTGCTGTGGGAAATGGGTGGTGCGCAGCGCGTGCTGCACGGCGTGCTGGAACGCACCCGCGGCCTGGTCGCGGGCGTCACCTGCGGCGCGGGGATGCCGTACAAGCTGAGCGAGATCGCCGCATCGTACGAGGTCAGCTACCTGCCGATCGTCAGCTCCGGTCGCGCGTTTCGCGCGCTGTGGAAGCGGGCTTATTCGAAGGCGGCGAACTGGCTGGCGGCGGTGGTCTATGAGGATCCTTGGCTCGCCGGCGGGCACAACGGCCTGTCGAACGCCGAAGATCCGCTGAAGCCGCAGGATCCCTATCCGCGCGTCAAGGAATTGCGCGACGTGATGCGTGAAGGCGGGATCAGCGACGACGTACCGATCGTGATGGCTGGCGGCGTCTGGTATCTACGCGACTGGAACGACTGGATCGACAGTCCCGAACTCGGCAAGATCGCCTTCCAGTTCGGCACGCGCCCGCTGCTGACGCAGGAAAGCCCCATTCCGAGCGAGTGGAAGGCGAAGCTGATGGAGATCGAACCCGGCGAAGTGCTGCTCCACCGGTTCTCGCCGACCGGCTTCTATTCTTCGGCCGTGCGCAACCCCTTCCTGCGCAATCTGGAAGCGCGGTCGGAGCGGCAGATCGCCTTCTCCTCGCAGCAGGCGGGTGACCATACTCACCAGCTCGACGTGGGCGTGAAGGGCAAGAATTTCTGGGTGACGCTGGGCGACCTGATGCGCGCGCGCGAATGGTATGGCCAGGGCTTTACCGATGCGCTGAAGACGCCGGACAACACGCTCGTCTTCGTGACGCCGGGGGAAAAGGCGACGATCCGCAAGGATCAGGCCGACTGCATGGGCTGTCTCAGTCAGTGCGCCTTTTCGTCTTGGGCGGATACCGAAACCAATTCGACTGGACGCCTGGCGGACCCGCGCAGCTTCTGCATCCAGAAGACGCTGCAGGACATCGCGCACGGCGGTCCGACCGATCAGAACCTGATGTTCGCCGGCCACGCGGCCTATAATTTCAAGAAAGACCCGTTCTATTCGAATGGGTTCGTGCCGACCGTGAAACAACTGGTCGATCGCATTCTGACCGGCGACTGATGACGTGTCCGGTGTGCCGGGGGCAGCGTTCCTCCGGCCGCTGGGATCAGCGGGTGGGCGTCCCGGCCAGCGCGTCGCTGACCGCGTGCAGCGGGTTGCTCAGGACGTTCGTCACCGTCGTCGCGACATAGCCTGCGCCGGCCATGATCGCGGCGCCGCAGGCGATATATTGCAGCTTCTGGACGATACTGTGCGCCTTGCGCGCATTGTCTTCATGCCTCGGCAGGCGGCGGCGGTCGCGCCGGATTTCGGCCAGCATCGCCTCCGCCTTGGTGGCGTTCGGATTGACCAGCGAGGGGATGTCGACGACGTCCTGCGTCCGGACGCCGAAGTCGTTGCCTTCGACCCACATGGCACGGCCGATGATGACCTGGGTGGCGCGACGTAGCTCGACATACGCCCCGCGTTTCGGCGGAAGGGCGACGCTGATCCGCATGCCGTGCGTCGACACATTGCGGATCGCCACGTCCTGCCAGCCGTCGGCGGATTTCATCCGTGCGGTCACGGCAATCGTCTGTCGTGGCTCCCGCTTCTTCACCGACCGCCCCCTTTCTCGCGACACTGCCATCGCGGCGTATGAGCTTCCGTAGAGGAGAGGCAGTTACCAAGTGATTGAGTGTCGGACGATTAACGCCAATCCGGCGCGGCTGTCCGATAGGGTCACACCCAGCCGTCGAGCACCTGGTCGGGCGGGCGGTGGCCATCGGACCAGGCGCGGATGTTGGCGACGACGCGCTCGCCCATCGCCAGGCGGCCCTCGTAGGTCGCGGAGCCCATATGGGGGATCATGACCACGTTGGACAGCGCCAGCAGGCGCGGATCGATGGCCGGTTCGTGCTTCCACACGTCTAGCCCGGCCCCGGCAAGCTCGCCCGCCTCCAGCGCACCGACCAGCGCGTCTTCGTCGAGTATCCCACCGCGGCTGGTGTTGATGAGGTAGGCACTCGGCTTCATCAGTGCGATACGGCGAGCATCGACCAGATTTTCGCTATCGGCATTGCGCGGCGTGTGCAGCGTGACGATGTCGGCCATGGCCAGCATCTCGTCGAGGTTCGGATGCCATTCCGCCTGAAGCTCAGCCTCCACCACTTTCGGCAGGCGATGGCGGTTGTGATAATGGATCGTCAGGCCGAACGCCCGTGCGCGCCGCGCGACCGCTTGACCGATCCGCCCCATGCCCACGATCGCCAGCGCCTTTCCACCGATGCGGTGGCCGAGCATGCCACCGGGCGACCAGCCGCTCCACGCGCCCGAGCGAACCAGCTTCTCGCCCTCCGCCAATCGCCGCGGCACCGACAGGATCAGCGCCATCGTCATGTCGGCTGTATCCTCGGTCAGCACGCCGGGGGTGTTGGTGACGAGGATGCGGCGGGCGCGCGCTGCCTTCAGGTCGATGTGGTTCACGCCCGCGCCGTAATTGGCGATCAGCTTCAGCCGTGGCCCTGCGCCTTCGATCAGAGCGGCGTCGATCGTGTCGGTGACGGTCGGCACCAGCACGTCGCAGTCGGCCATCGCCGCGGCCAGCTGCGCGCGGTCCATCGGGGTATCCGAAACGTTCAGTTCGGCATCGAACAGCGCGGACAGCCGCGACAGCACCGCATCGGGCAGGTCGCGGGTGACGATCACCCGGGGGCGGGCGGGGCGCAGGTCGGCCATGTGTCCCGATTGGCCTGCCGCATGGTCCCAGTCAACGGTTGAAGCTTGGCGACGGTGCGCGGTAGACGGGGCCATTCGGAGGACGACGATGCGCAAGCTCATGATTTTGGCCATGACCGCGGCCGTGACGCTGACGGTGCCGCACGCGAGCGTCGACGCGCAGAAACGCAAGACGCCCTATTACGCGTCGATCTCGGCCGGACAGGCACGTATGCGCACGGGGCCGGGGCGCAACTACCCGGTCAGCTGGCTCTACCAGCGCGCCGGCCTGCCGGTGAGGGTCGTCGACATCTACAAGGAATGGCGCAAGGTCGAGGACCCGGGCGGCACGCAGGGGTGGATGCAGGGCAATCTGCTGACCGACAAGCGATCCGCCATCGTCACCGACACCATCGTCGTCCTGCGCGACCGGCCGAGCGGGTCGGGCCGGATGCAGTATCGCGCCCAGCCCGGCGTCGTCGGCCGGATCAGCAAATGCGCCGGTGGCTGGTGCTATTTCGACGTGAAGGGTCGCGGCGGCTTCGTCGAGGCGATCCACCTCTGGGGCGTCGACCCGGGCGAAGAGGTCGAATGAGGTTCGTTCGCGCCGACTTGGGAAACCCCGCAGTCGTCGCCCTGCTGGAGCATCACGTCCGCGAGGCACACCGCAATTCTCCGCCGGGCAGCGTCTTCGCGCTCGACCTGTCGGGCTTGCGCGCGCCCCATATCAGACTGTGGAGCGTATGGGACGGCGAGACGCTGCTGGGGCTCGGCGCGTGGAAGGCTTGGGGCGCAGGGGACGCCGAACTCAAATCGATGCGCACCGCGCCGGGGCATGAGCGCAAGGGCGTCGGCCGGGCGATGCTGGCCCACCTGATCGCCGATGCGCGCGCGGCCGGGATGACGCGCGTGCTGCTGGAAACCGGCACCAACGACGCCTTCGCACCGGCGCGAGCGATGTACGAGGCGGCGGGGTTTCGCCCCACGGGCGCGTTCGGAAATTACGAACTGACCGATTTCAACCGCTGTTACGCGCGGGCGATTTGACCGCTCGAGCGGTTGTGGAGGAGTATCGAGGGCGGCAAAAGTTGCAATAACGCGGTCAATTCGTCAGCCTTCGTCACTTTTGTCACTTTTGCCGTGCAGCAAGACCATCTCATTGAACGAGGCTGGCGACTGGCCGCTTTTGCTCAACTTCAGACATTTTCGAGAACCCCGATTGCCCGCGATGCGCCAACCGGCGCTGTTAGCAGCGGCGCATTTCCAAGTTGACCAGGTCAAAGAACGACGGCCAGTGGCTATTCTCTAGTCAAGCAAATCAATTCCAACATTGCAACAGTGCAATCATTTGGCGGTGCCTGAAACAGGCAAGTTGCGCCGCCGTCCGTTTGTGCTGAGCTTGTCGAAACATCGTTCTCAGAACCACGAGCGGATCGCGCGCTTATCGCAGAACGGTGCTTCGACTTCGCTCAGCACGAACGGAGAGGCTGATCAGTCCATCAACTCCACCGCCATCGCGGTCGCTTCGCCGCCACCGATGCACAGCGACGCCAGACCGCGCTTCTGCCCCGTCGTCTCCAATGCCGACAGCAACGTCGCCAGCACGCGCGCACCGCTGGCGCCGATCGGGTGGCCGAGTGCGCAGGCGCCGCCGTGGATGTTGAGGACGTCATGGGCGATGCCTAGGTCATGCATCGCGATCATCGCGACGACGGCGAAGGCTTCGTTGACTTCGAACAGGTCGACGTCGCCGATCTGCCAGCCGGCGCGCTCCAGCGCCTTGTTCATCGCGAATACGGGGGCGGTGGTGAACAGGGCGGGTTTGTGGGCGTGGGCGGCGTGCGACACGACGCGAGCGACGGGGGTCAGGCCGAGCTTTTCGGCGATGCTCGCGCGGGTCATCACCAGTGCAGCGGCGCCGTCGCTGATCGACGAGGCGTTGGCGGCGGTGATCGTGCCGTCCTTCGAGAAGGCGGGCTTCAGCGTCGGGATCTTGGCGACGTCGCCCTTGGCGGGCTGTTCGTCGAGGGTGATCGTCGTCGGCCCCTTGCGGCCGGAAATCTCGACCGGAGCGATCTCGCGGTCGAACGCACCAGAGGTCTGCGCTTTCTGCGCGCGCTGGAGCGAAGCGATCGCGAAGTCGTCCATCGCCTGACGCGTGAATTGATAGTCGCGCGCGGTGTCCTCGGCGAAGCTGCCCATCAGCTTGCCGGGATCATAGGCATCCTCGAGGCCGTCGAGGTACATGTGATCCTTCATCACGTCGTGGCCGATCCGCGCGCCGCCGCGGTGGCGCATCGACAGATAGGGCGCGTTGGTCATGCTCTCCATGCCGCCCGCGACGATGACATCGGCCGAGCCGGCCGCGAGCGCGTCCGCAGCCATGATCGCCGCCTGCATGCCGCTGCCGCACATCTTGTTGACGGTCGTCGCCTCGATATGGTCGGGCAGGCCCGCTTTCAGCGCCGCCTGGCGGGCAGGTGCCTGGCCGAGGCCCGCCGGCAGCACGCAGCCCATGTAGATCTTCTCGATCGCATCGCCCTTGAGGCCCGCACGCTCGACCGCCGCGCCGACCGCGGTCGCGCCGAGCTCGGTCGCGGTGGCGCCGGTCAGGCAACCCTGAAAACTGCCCATGGGCGTGCGGGCGTAGCTGGCGATGACGACGGGATCGGTGGTCATGGGCATTCTCTCGAGACTGGATTTCGGCGGGTCTGTAGCGGAGCGATCAATGCAGGTCGACTGGCGCTGCTTTCTCGCCGGGCACAGGTTTTGGCGGCTTCTTCAGGAACAGAACCAGCGGGACCGACAGTGCGGTGACGATCGCCATCGCCCAGAAATCGTCGAGGTACGCGATCATCGCTGCCTGGCGGTTCACCTCCGCATCGATCATCGACAGCGCGGCGTCGGCGGCCATGCCGAAGCGTTGCAGGCTCGACAGGTCGTAGCTCGACAGCGCATCGGACGTGATGTGCGAGGCGAGGTCGGCGTGGCTGGTCTGGACGTTGCGGGCGAGCAGCGCGGTGACCGCGGAAATGCCGACCGACGCCCCGATGTTGCGCATCAGGTTCATCAGCGACGAGGCTTCGGTGCGATAGTGCGGGGGCAGCGTCGCGAAGGCCATCTGGTTGAGCGGCATGAAGACGAGGCCGAGGCCGAGCCCCTGGATCAGCCCCGAGACGACGAATTGCTCGGCGCCCATCACGATCGTCCACGTGGTCATTTCGTAAAGCGAGCCTGCCGCGACCGCGAAGCCGACGCCGACCAGGATGCGGGGATCGAAGCCACGCTGTGTCAGCTGGGCGGCGACGAACATGCTGAACACCACGCCAATCCCGCGCGGCATCAGCAGCAGGCCGGTATCGACGACCGGATAGCCGTAGATGCGCTGAAGCATCGGCGGCAGCAGCGCCATCGTCGCCATCATGACGACGCCGACGACCAGCATGAAGGCGAGGCCGGTGACGAGGTTGCGGTTGCGGAACAGGTCGCGGTCGAACATCGGACGCTTGCCCGTCGCCATATGGACCATGAACATCCACAACGCGATGAAGGCGACCAGCGCCTCGACGACGACTTCGCCGGAGGAGAACCAGTCCTCGGTCTGGCCGCGGTCGAGCATAAGTTGCAGCGCGGCGATACCGATCGCAAGCAGGCTGAAACCGAGCGTGTCGAACGGGCGGACCTTGATCGGGCGCGACGGCAGCAGCCACCAGAGCACGGCGAAGCAGAACACGCCGAGCGGCAGGTTGACGTAGAACACCCAGCGCCAATCGTAGCTTTCGGTCAGCCAGCCGCCGATGACCGGGCCCAGGATCGGGCCGACCATGATGCCCATGCCCCAGATCGCCATCGCCTTGCCCTGGCGCTCGGGCGGATTGATGTCGAGCATTACCGTCTGGCTGAGCGGGTTCATGAACGCCGCGCTGATGCCCTGCAGGATACGGAAGGCGACCATCTCCTCCAGATTCTGCGCCATGCCGCACAACGCCGAGGATATGACGAAGCCGACGACCGACCATAGGAACAGGGTGCGGCTGCCGACGCGGTCGGACAGCCAGCCGGTGATCGGGATCGCGATGGCCGAGGCGACGATGTAGCTGGTCAGCACCCAGGTTACGGTGTCGGCGGTCGCTCCGAGCGCGGGCTGCATATGCGGCAGCGCGACGTTGGCGATCGTCGAATCGAGAATCTGCATGATCGTCGCGAGCATGACGCCGATGGTCAGCAGGCCGCGGTTGCTGGTGTGCAGCGCGGCGGTGCCGGGCGCGGGCGAGACAATGCGTGCTGGTGGGGAGGGTGCGGTCGTGGCCATGTCCTATGCCCGTCCGCGGATAAGGAGGGGGGCAGGATGAGCGGCTTGGTTCACTTGCGCACGTCCACGCGCACGTCGGCGCTCAACCCGGCGATCAGCTGGCGCGGGCTCTTCTCGTCGATCGCGATGCGCACCGGCACGCGCTGGGTCACCTTCACCCAATTGCCGTTGGCGTTCTGCGCGGGCAGGACCGAAAACTCGCTACCCGTGCCTGCGCCGATCGACGCGACATGGCCGCGCAGCTTGACGCCCGGATAGGCATCGAACGTCACGTCCGCCGGCTGTCCGACGCGCATGTGGGCGAGATCGGTTTCCTTGAAATTGGCATCGACCCACGATTTGGCATCGGCGACGATCGTGACCGCGGGCAGGCCGGTGACCATCATCTGGCCGACCTGCAACCGGTCGGCCTGGCTGACCTGGCCCGACACCGGCGCGCGCACGGCGGTGCGCGACAGGTCGAGCAGCGCCTTTTCCTTCGCGACGCGGCCGGCGGCGACCTGCGGGTTCTGGCCCGGTACCGCGGCGCCCGAGGCGAGCTTGGCGCGGGCTTCGTTCGCATCGGCGACGGCCGATTGATAGGACGCGCGGGCCTGTTCGAGCGAATGCTGCGCCTGTTCGAACCGGGCGCGGGTGGTGAAGCCGCGCTGCATCAGCTGGTCCTGCCGCGCATAATCCTCCTGCGCGGCGGCGATGCGATCCTTCGCCGCCTGAATGTCCGCGCCGGTGCCGACGTAGCTGGCCTGCAGCGTCTGGACGTTGACCTGCGCGCCGGCGATCTGCGCATCGGCCTGTTCGACCGCGATACGATAGGGTTGCGGGTCGATGCGGAACAGCAGATCGCCAGCCTTCACATGCTGGTTCTCGCGCACGTCAACCGAAACGATGCGGCCGGCGACGTCGGACGCGACCGAAACCTTGTCCTGGCCGACATAG
Organism: uncultured Sphingomonas sp.; assembly: GCA_913776045.1. Taxonomy (GTDB): domain Bacteria; phylum Pseudomonadota; class Alphaproteobacteria; order Sphingomonadales; family Sphingomonadaceae; genus Sphingomonas. The sequence continues at coordinate 126,078 of CAJYOI010000023.1, read as the reverse complement.
GCGTTGTCGGTCGATACGTAGCGGCCCGAGGTCGCGTAGAAATAGCCGGCCACCGCGATGACGATCAGCGGCACGCCGAACATCAGAATGGCGCGCACCCAGCGGCGTTTCGGCTTGACCGTGGTCGCGGTGTCCGTGGCGATCTTGGGGTCTGCGTCAGCCATGAGCGGCGTCCTTCGGCATGTCGGTCAGGTTGGAGCGGACGCGTTCGAGCGCCGCGGTCAATCGGGTACGGTCGGCGGGATCCAGGCCGGCGAAGGCGGTTTCGAACATCACGTCGGCATGGCCGCGGAGTTGTTCGAGGACGGGCTTTGCCGCATCGGTCAGGTAGATCTGCCACGCACGACGATCACCTGGGTCGCGGCGGCGTTCGACCATCCCGGACTCTTCCAGTCGGTCCACCATACGGCAGAGCGTGATCGGCTCGACCTCCAGCAGTTCGGCGAGGCCGCCCTGGTTGATCCCTTCGTTGCGCGACAGGGTGACGAGCGTCTTCCACTGCGCGCGGGTCGCCCCGACCAGGCGCGCGCGTTCGTCGAAACGGCGGCGCATCAGACGCGACACATCGCTGATGAGAAAGCCTAAGCTGTCGGACATGACGGCGCATATAATAAGCATGCTTATATAAAGCCAGCGCATGTCCTCAAATTGTCTCGATCGAACTGCTGGACGTGCGCGACCTGCCCGCTATGCGCAGCGAGGATTACCCCAATGTCGACGAGAGATGGATGAAGGCCTGTGGCAAGCTCCCCGACTGAAACGCGCTTTTTCGACAGCTTCGATGGCGAACGGATCGCCTATCGCGAAATGGGGGAGGGGCGCGCGGTCGTCCTGATCCACGGCTATTTCAGCGATGCGCAGACCAACTGGATCAAGTTCGGCCATGCCGAGAAGATCGCAGCACGCGGCTTCCGGGTGATCATGCCCGACCTGCGCGGCCATGGCGAAAGCGCGACGCCGCACGACCTGTCGGCCTATCCGCACGATGCATTGACCCGGGACGCCCATGCGCTGGTCGCGCACCTGGGGCTGACCGACTATGATCTGGGCGGTTATTCGCTCGGCGCACGGACGACGGGGCGGATGCTGGCAACGGGTGCCACCCCGCGGCGGGTGATGTTCACCGGCATGGGGTTGGAGGGGCTGACGGATGCCAGCGGGCGGTCGGACCATTTCCGCAACGTGCTGTCCAACCTCGGCAAGCACCCGCGCGGATCGCCGGCGTTCATGGCGGAAGCGTTTCTGAAGACGACCGGCGGCGACCCTCAGGCGTTGCTGGGGGTGCTCCAGACCTTTGCCGATACCCCACGCGAGGTGCTGGAGGCAGTATTGCAGCCGGCGCTGGTGGTGATGGGACGCGAGGATGACGAGGTCGGTTCGGGCGCTGCCCTGGCCGATGTGCTGCCGAACGCGCGCTATGTCGAGGTGGCGGGCGGACACATGAGCGCGGTGACCAAGCCGGAGCTGGGCCAAGCGATGGCGGATTTTCTGGCGGGGTAGTTCATAACGCACGTTGCCCCGGGCAAGGCGAGGTCCAGGTGCCTTACGCCGATGAGCGAAGGTTGATCCGCTCAGAGAGTGTCGAGCCTGGACCCCGGCCTTCGCCGGAAAGCGGGTAAACTCAGATGTCCAAGTCGTCCTTCGCGACCGGCTTCCCCTCGCGCACCGCATAGAGGATGCCGCCGACCGTCGCGGCGATCGCGGCCGCACCGCCGATCAGTGCCGCGAAGAAATTGCGGTCGCCCATCTTTTCGCGGGTGTCCGATACCTTCTGCGCCGGAGCCGATTGAGCCACCGACCGGCGGGCGCTGGTTGCCGCGTCCGACACCGTTTCCGCCGCCTTGCTCGCCCGGCGCGAAACCTTGGTGGCGGCCGACTTCGCTGCCGTCGTCGCACGGGTCGCCGCGGTGGGCTTCGCTGCGGTGATCGTGCGGCGCGACGAGCCGGTCGAGGCACGCTTGGCCGGCGCCTTGCGGGCAGGCTTGGGCGCCGCCACCTCGCCCTCGTCCTTCGCGGCGGCCGGTGCTTTCGTCGCGCGTGGGGTCGCGGTGCGGGTCGTCTTGCGCGGACCGGTGGCGGACTTGCGGCGCGGCGGCGGGGCGGGGGTCTTGGGCGTGTCGGCCATGGCAGGCGCTCCGATGAAGATCGTTTCGCCGCCAACGCCTAACTGCCCAAGCGTATCCCCACAATCTCGTTACATCACCGAAATGGCGGTTCGCTAAAGGCGCGCAGCTTGCGGCTATGCAGCTTCGGCCCTTCGCGGCGCAGTTCCTCGCAGGTTTCGATGCCGATCCGCATATGTTCGTTGATCGCGCGTTCGTAGAAGCGATTGGCCTGTCCCGGCAGCTTCAGTTCGCCGTGGAGCGGCTTGTCCGACACGCAGAGCAACGTTCCATAGGGGACGCGGAAGCGATAGCCCTGCGCAGCGATCGTCGCCGATTCCATGTCGATCCCGACCGCGCGGCTGAGCGAGAAGCGCAGCGCCGACTGCGAATAGCGCAGTTCCCAGTTGCGGTCGTCGGTGGTGACGATCGTGCCGGTGCGCAGGCGACGCTTCAGTTCCTCGCCCGATTGACCCGATACGGTCGCTGCGGCACGCGCGAGGGCCTGCTGAACTTCGGCGATCGCCGGCACCGGGATTTCCGGTGGCAGCACGTCGTCGAGCACATGGTCGTCGCGCAGATAGGCGTGGGCGAGCACATAGTCGCCGATCCGCTGCGAGGGGCGCAGCCCGCCGCAGTGGCCGATCATCAGCCACGCCTCCGGCCGCATCACGGCGAGGTGATCACAGATCGTCTTCGCATTCGACGGGCCGACGCCGATGTTCACGAGCGTGATGCCCGTCCCGTCGGCGGCCATCAGGTGATAGGCCGGCATCTGGTGGCGCCGCCACGCGCTGCTGTCGCCGGCGATCTTGTCGACCTGGTCTGGCGACGTGATGACGATCCCGCCCGCACCGGACAGACCGGTGAAGCGCGAGCCTTCGGTCAGCTGCGATGCACCCCAGCGGACGAATTCGTCGACATAGCGGTGATAGTTGGTGAACAACACATAGCGCTGGACATGCTCGGGCGGAGTACCGGTGTAGTGGCGCAGGCGTGCCAGGCTGAAGTCGGTACGCAAGCCATCGAACAGCGCGAGCGGGCGGATGCCGTCGACCGATTCCCACATGCCGTCGGCGATCTCGTCACCGATATGCGCGAGTTCGGTCGCGGGGAAATGGCGTGCCAGTTCGAGTGCCGAAACCTCGTCGAGCGCCAGCGCGTGACCGGGGTCCAAGACGTAGGGGAACGGGATTTCCTGCCGGCCTTCAGCGGCCGATACCTCGACGTCATAATCCTCGATCAACAGGGTCAGCTGTTCGATCAGATAGTCGGCGAAGATCGCAGGCTTCGTGACGCTGATAGCGTATTCGCCCGGGGTGACGAGCCGGCCGAACGAGCGCAGCGGCGCGGGCCGATCGACGCCGGGGCGGAAGGTCAGGCGGATTTCAGGATAGGCAAACGACCCGTCGAACCGCGCTTGCGTCGGTGGGGGCGTGCCGTCCGTCAGATATCGAGTCAGCGCCGATTTCAAACGATCGACCGATGCGGAATAGAGGCGGTCGAGTTCGGCGATAATGTCAGATGCTTGAGTCATCGAGAAGCGTTACGCCGCACGCGTTACGCTGGCAAGACTCGCGGGATATTGCGTCCGGCCCGCGTGCGAGGACGCGGGCCGGAACCGGATCAGTGCTTGCTCGCGGCCGACTTGGCCGGCGCGCGCTTGGCCGGGGCCCGCTTGGCCGGCGTGCTCTTCTTGGCTGTGCTGCCGCTCGACTTCGACGTCGCCAGCTTTGTCGCGCCATAGGCGGCACCGGCGACCGCTGCGGTCGCGCCGGCGGCGATGGCGGCGGCGGTCTTAGGATTGGCCTTCACCGCATCGACCGCGGTCTGGACGGCTTCGGTCACCGCATCCTTCGCGGTGTTGAACAGCGCCTGACGGCCTTCGGTGGTCGTGACCGAGCTGGTGTCGGTCGTGTCGAGAGTGGACGTAGCCATGTAAGATACTCCGTTTCGTTACGCGGAGGGATCAACCCCATGACCAGCGCCGGGTTCCACCGACGAAACGGAACCGCCGGCCGCACACGCGCCCGGCGGATAGGCGCATCAGAGCTGGTCGATCATGTGTTCGGCCGAGCTCACCTTGAATTCGCCCGGTGCCTCGACGTTCAGCTGTTCGACGACGCCGTCGTTGACGACCATCGAGAAGCGCTGGCCGCGCGTGCCCATGCCGAACTTCGTCCCGTCCATTTCCAGGCCTGCCGCCTTCACGAACTCCGCGTTGCCGTCGGCCAGCATCGTCACCGCGTCGCCGGCGTTGTTCTGGTCCTTCCAGGCGCCCAGCACGAACGCGTCGTTCACCGCGGTGCAGGCGACGGCGTCGATGCCCTTGGCCTTCAGATCCTCGGCCTTGTCGACGAACCCCGGCAGATGCTTCGCCGAGCAGGTGGGCGTGAAGGCACCGGGGACGGAGAACAACGCGACCTTGCGGCCGGCGAAGAATTCGTCGGAGGTCACGCTTTCCGGCCCGTTCTCGGTCGCCTTGGCGAAAGTCACGCTGGGAAGGCGGTCGCCAACCTTGATCGTCATATCGTGCAGCTCCTGTTGCCGGCCGCCCATCCGGGGCGGCGTTCGGTCTGCCGTCCATCTGGACGACGCGGGAAATTTTTCAAGCGGTGGCGGCACCGGGGGCGGCGGGCTATGTTCAGACACTGATGCAGACCGCTACCTTTCTGACCGGACAGTTCCTGCTGGCGATGCCCGGCATCGGCGACCCGCGATTCGAACGCGCGGTGATCGCGATGTGTACCCATGACGAAGACGGGGCGCTGGGCATCGGCATCGGAACGATCGTCGACGGCTTGAGCTTTCACGACATGCTGAAGCAGCTCGACATCGCGCCGGGCGATACGCCCGACGTGCCGGTCCATCTGGGCGGCCCGTGCGAGACGCGGCGCGGGTTCGTGCTTCATTCGCGCGACTGGAGCGGGGCGGACACGGTCGATGTCGCCGGCCGCTGGGCGATGTCGGGCACGGTCGACGTGCTGCGCGCGATCACCGGAGGCACGGGGCCGCGTCGTTGGCTGCCCGCACTTGGATACGCCGGGTGGGGCGAAGGGCAGCTGGACGGGGAAATGCGCCGCCACGGCTGGTTCAACGTGGCCGGCGACGACGCGCTGTTGTTCGATACGCCGGCCGACGCCCGCTGGAGCGCCGGGTTCGAGAGTGTCGGCATCGACCCGCGGATGCTGGCGGCGACGACGGGCACAGCCTGAAGGACCATTGCCGCGGGCGTCGCGCTGGGTCATGCTACGCCGAAAACGTTCGCGCGGGGAGTATGAGATGTCCAAAGCGATTCTGGCCGGTGGCCTGCTGATGCTGGCGCAACCGGTTGCCGCGCAAAGCGACGTGCCCGCCGCCGCATCCGCCGCGACCGCGCAGGGCGATCTGTCGGTTACGATCTACAACAACGACGTGGCGCTGGTGCAGGATATCCGCCGTATCGACCTGCCCGCGGGCCGGACACGTCAGGCCTTTCCCGACGTCAGCGCGCAGATCCGGCCCGAGACGGTATCGCTGAGCGCGCCCGATGCGGCGATCGTCGAGCAGAATTTCGATTACGACCTGCTGAGCCCGACCAGCCTGATGGAGGCCGCCGTCGGTGAGACGCTGACCCTGGTGCGCACCAACCCGGCGACCGGCGTGGAGACACGCGAGCGGGCCAAGGTGCTGGCGGTCAACGGGGGCGTTGTGCTGCAGATCGGCGACCGGATCGAAGTGCTGCGCGACGACGGCCTGCCGGTGCGCGTGGTGTTCGACAAGATTCCGCCAAACCTGCGCGCACGGCCGACCTTGTCGGTCACGCTGGCGAGCGAGCGGGCTGGGGTGCGGCCGGCGACCCTGTCCTATCTGACGCGTGGGCTCGGCTGGCAGGCCGATTATGTCGCGCTGTTCGACGACAGGGCCGGGACGATCGACGTCCAGGGCTGGGTGACGTTGCGCAACGCGACCGGCACGACGTTCAACGCCGCGCGCACGCTGCTGGTGGCAGGCGACGTCGCGTCGGCTGACGACGGCATGCAGACGTTCCGTCCGCGCACCGTGCGGCAGGGTCCGCTGCGTCAGGCAGGGACGGAGACGGCGGCGCGCGAGCAACTGGGTGACTTCTACATCTATCCGCTCGCCGAACGGACGACGATCGCCGACAAGCAGACCAAGCAGGTCAGCTTCCTGGACGTGAAGGGCGCGGCGGCGACCTCGGGCTATGAGTTCGTCAATCCTTGGCTGAATTCGGCGCGTGAACCGGTGAGTGCGGGCTCGATGCTTCGCTTCTCCAACGCACGCGGCGGCGGGCTGGGCGATGCGCTGCCCGCCGGGACGGTGCGCGTCTATGTGCGCGATGCGCGGGGCCAAGCGCAATTCACCGGCGAGAACGTCATCGGCCATACGCCGCAGGGCTCGCGCATCGCGCTCCGGACCGGCGACGCGTTCGACGTGAAAGTCCAGCCGGTGGTCGAGGAACGGACGCAACTGGGGTCGGATCGCTGGCGTACGCGGATGCGCTATACGGTGACGAACGCCCGGCCGCGGCCGGTGACGGTCGATGTGGTGCAGGGTGGGCTGGATTGGGGCTTTTCCGACACGCGGATCGTGCAGGAAAGCCTGAAGAGCGTGCGGCGTGATGCCGATGCGACCGTGTGGTCGGTCGCGGTGCCGGCGAACGGCACGACAATGGTCACGGCGACGTTCGAAACCCGCTACTGATGTTCTGGCTCGCCGCTTTGCTGTTCGGCTCGGCGCAGGTTGCAGCCGAACCGGCGACCGTGACGGCGTCGAAGCCGAGCGACATCGCGGTGACCGTCTATCGCGATCCCTATCGCGGGCGTGACGGGACGATCGACCGGCGCAACCCGAACGGCTTCGCGCTGATTTCCGAAACGCGTACCGTTCGGCTGCCCGCAGGCGAATCGACCGTGCGATTCGAAGGCGTCGCCGACGGCATGATCCCGGTCAGCGCCGTGATCGACGGGCTGCCCGGCGGGACGGTCGAGAAGAACCGCGATGCGCGGTTGCTGTCGCCTGCAGCACTGGTCGACGGGACACTCGGTCGCCGCGTGACGCTGCGCCGGACCAACCGCGCGACCGGCGCGGTGCGGGAGGAAGAGGCGACGATCGTCGCCGGGCCGCAGCCGGGCGTCGTGCTGCGGACGGCGAGCGGGATCGAGACGCTGAAGTGCAGCGGGCTGCCCGAAAAGCCGGTGTACGACCGCGTGCCTGCCGGGTTGTCGGCGGACCCGGTCTTGAGCGTCACCACGCGTAGCGCTCGCGCGGTGACGGCGAAGGTCACGCTGTCGTATCTCGCGACCGACTTCGACTGGGGTGCGAGCTATGTCGCGACGCTGCGGCCGGATGGGACGACGCTAGACCTGTTCGCCTGGATGACGCTGGCCAATGCCAATGGCCAGAGTTTTCCGACCGCCCAGGTGAATGCGGTCGCGGGGCGGCTGGAGCGGCGGTTTTTTCGGCAATATCGCTACCCGACACCTGCTCTGTCGCTGCGATGCTATCCGCTGGGGACGACGACGTCCGACCTGCCCGAATATGGGCGCGAGGAGGCGGAGGATATCGTCGTCACCGGCAGCCGTATGATGCGGTCGTTCGACGGGGCGCCACCGCCACCCCCGCCGCCGCCACCACCCGCGCCCGCAGCGCCGCCGCCGCCGGAGGATCTCGGCGACCTGAAACTCTACCGCGTGCCCGAACGGGTCGATGTCGCCGCCAACCAGCAGAAGCAGGTCGCGCTGTTGAAGCGGGACGGAGTTCGGTTCGAGCGGGTCCTGACGCTGCAGGTCGTACCCGGCATTCTCGAACCGCGACCGGTTGCGATCGTGCTGCGGATGAAGAACGACGCCGCCTCCGGCCTGGACCTCGCGCTGCCGGCCGGGACCAGCGCGCTCTATGGCGATCGGGGCGGCGAGAAGGTGCTGATCGGCCTCGGCCGGGTGCAGGACGTCGCCGTCGGCGGAAAGGTGGAAATAAGCGCCGGGCTCAGCGCACAGGTGATGGTTGCCCAGAGCTTTGCCGCCGGGGCGGGGGTGGTGCGGGTGACGAACGCCAATCCTGCGCCGGTGGCGGTCGAGATACGCGTCGGCGTTCCGGGGGACACGACGATCGGCGACTTTTCGGCCAGGGTCGGGCGGGTGGACGGGATCTGGACCTGGATGGCGATGGTGCCGGGGAATGGAGAGGCGGTTTTGTCGTACCAGGTGAATGATCGGCGGGGTGGGGCGCGGAAGTGAATTCCGCGCCCTGACGTCGGACGGCGCTTTGGCGCCGCCGGCCGGCCGCCCAGGCATCGCATCACTGCGCTGGCGCCCCGGGTCGGCATATAAAGAATCCTTTATATTTGCCTTCGCGCTCCTTTCGGTCTAACGGGCCGCGCATCAATCCAGTTTCGGAGACTTCCCAAGTGGCCACCGCCCCCGCGACCCGCGCGAACGATTACGTCATCGCCGATATCAGCCTCGCCGAGTTCGGCCGCCGCGAGATCGAGATCGCCGAAACCGAAATGCCGGGGCTGATGGCGCTGCGCGAGGAGTTCGGGAGCACTCAGCCGCTGAAGGGCGCGCGCATCACCGGCTCGCTGCACATGACGATCCAGACCGCCGTGCTGATCGAGACGCTGACCGCGCTCGGCGCCGACGTCCGCTGGGCGACCTGCAACATCTATTCGACGCAAGACCACGCCGCCGCCGCCATCGCCGCGACCGGCGTGCCGGTGTTCGCGGTGAAGGGCGAGAGCCTGGCCGAGTACTGGGACTATGTCGGCGACATCTTCAACTGGGGCGCCGACGGTGACGGCACCACCGCCAACATCATCCTGGACGACGGCGGCGACGCGACGATGTTCGCGCTGTGGGGCGCCAAGCTCGAGGCCGGCCAGACGCTGGGCGAGCCGGAGAACGACGAGGAAGTCGAATTCCAGCGCGCGCTGAAGGCGTTCATCGCCAAGTACCCGGGCTACCTGACCGAGACCGTCAAGAACCTGAAGGGCGTGTCGGAAGAGACGACGACCGGCGTTCACCGCCTGTACGAAATCGCGAAGAAGGGCGAGCTGCCGTTCCCCGCGATCAACGTCAACGACTCGGTCACCAAGTCGAAGTTCGACAACCTCTACGGCTGCAAGGAATCGCTCGTCGACGCGATCCGTCGCGCCACCGACGTGATGCTGGCCGGCAAGGTCGCTTGCGTCGCCGGCTTCGGTGACGTCGGCAAGGGCTCGGCCCAGTCGCTGCGCAACGGCGGCGCGCGCGTGCTGGTGACCGAAATCGACCCGATCTGCGCGCTGCAGGCGGCGATGGAGGGCTTCGAGGTCGTGACGATGGACGAAGCCGTCGAGCGTGCCGACATCTTCTGCACCGCGACCGGCAACGCCGACGTCATCACCGCCGAGCACATGGCGAAGATGAAGCCGATGTCGATCGTCTGCAACATCGGCCATTTCGACAGCGAGATACAGATCGCCGCGCTCGACAATTACGAATGGGACGAAGTGAAGCCGGGTACCGACCTGGTCCGCTTCCCTGACGGCAAGCAGATCATCGTGCTGGCGAAGGGCCGCCTGGTGAACCTGGGCTGCGCGACCGGCCACCCGTCGTTCGTCATGTCGTCGTCGTTCACCAACCAGACGCTCGCCCAGATCGAGCTGTGGACCGCCGGCGAGAAGTACGAGAACAAGGTCTACGTCCTGCCGAAGCACCTCGACGAAAAGGTCGCGGCGCTGCACCTGGAAAAGCTGGGCGTGAAGCTGTCGAAGCTGACCCCGAAGCAGGCCGGCTACATCGGCGTGCCGGTGGAAGGCCCGTTCAAGCCGGATCACTATCGCTACTGATCGGGCGATCCGAGACGAGACATGCGGGGCGGGGAGGCGATGGTTTCCCCGCCCTGTTTCGTTTGTGGCTGAATCTAAGCCCTTGCCCTTCAGGGGCGGGGTTTTGGGTGGGGCGGTGCCGTATTGGACTTGCTCGTGGAGAGGTCCCACCCCCGGCTCCTCCTCTGAAGGGAGGGAATCAGGGTAGCGTCACCCGATGCGCCGCCCCGTCGCTCACTATGAGTGTTCGAACGGTCTTGCCCCGGCGCACCTCGACCTGGTTCGTCTGGCGCGGATAGACGTCGCGCAGCACCGACGACCGCACCGTCAGCGCCTTCGTCCCTGGTTGCACCTTGCCGGTGAAGGCCACGCGGACTTCCTGTGCGTCGATGTCGACCTTGCCCGGCGTCAGCGCTACCGCGCCCTTCGCGTCGCTCAGTACGAAGCGCCGCCCGAGATAGGCGACCAGCGCGCGGACGGCATCGGGATCGTCAAGGCTCGCCTGCGCATCCGGCGCAATCGAGGACAGTGCGGGTTCGATATCGTGCGCCTCGAATCGATGCGACACGGTCACCGTGTTCGCCGCGCCGAGCGTCACCACCGTCAGCGCATCGTGCCCGCGATGCGCAGCCGCCGGCGCGGCGAGCAGGGCGAGGGCGAGGATCCACCGCCGCACGTCAGTTCGCCGCATTCGGCAACGTGCGGAGCGACCCCGGCAACACCTTCACGTCCGAATCCTTCATCCGGTTCGGGACGCTGCTCGGCTCATCGATGCTGAACGTCTTCGTTTCGATGCGGCCGTCGAAAATGTTGTTCGACCGGTCGGCGTCGGCGGTTTCCCACAGCGGATCGAGCTCGGCGCGGGTTATCGTCTTCGGCGTCACCAGCTGCCACGTCACGCGCCGGCTGTCGTGGCGCCAGACTTCGGCCGGGATGCGCTTCGTTTCGGTCGTGCCGTCGGCATAATCGACCTTCAGGATGACCGGCATCACCAGCCCGCCGCGGTTGGAGAAGGTGAAGCGATAGAAATTGTCGGTCGTCGCCCGCGCCGCACGCTCCTCGGGTGTCAGATCGGCGGTCGCTTCCGCGACCTGGCGACGCTGCTTCGCGGTCACGGTGAATTCGTCGGTTTCGTTGTAGAAATCGCGCGTCGCCGGATCGCGCTCGACGACCGTCCGCTCGGTGTTGCGCGACGCGGTCAACGACTTGGGCTCGGTCTGGCGGATCCGGCGGCGCTCGGCGCTTTCGGCCTCCGGGTCACCCCCGTCGATCCGCGCGCGGACGACCGAATCGAGCGAGATGTCGACGTGATCGGTCGTGTAGAACCACCCGCGCCAGAACCAGTCGAGATCGACGCCCGAGCTTTCCTCCATCGTCCGGAAGAAATCGTACGGCGTCGGGTGCTTGAAGCGCCAGCGGTTGGCATATTCGCGGAACGCGCGGTCGAACAGTTCGCGGCCCAGGATCGTTTCGCGCAGGATAACCAGCGCGACCGCGGGCTTCCAATAGCCGTTGGCGCCGAACTGCAGCACCGAATCCGACTGGGTCATCAGCGGAACCTGGTTCTGCGACAGCATATACTCGGCGATCTGGCGGGGTTCGCCGCGGCGGGACGGGAAGTCCTTGTCCCACAGTTTTTCGGCCTGGAACTGGAGGAAGCTGTTCAGCCCCTCGTCCATCCAGGTCCATTGGCGCTCGTCCGAATTGACGATCATCGGGAAATAATTGTGCCCGACTTCGTGGATGACCACGCCGATCAGGCCGTATTTCGCGCGTTCGGTATAGGTCAGCGCGCCGGTCTTCCTGTCCTTCACCGGCCGCGGGCCGTTGAAGGAGATCATCGGATATTCCATCCCGCCGACGGGGCCGTTGACCGACTGGGCGACCGGATAGGGATAGGGGAAGGAGAAGCGCGAATAGACGTCGATCGTGTGCGCGATCGACTTGGTCGAATAGGCGTCCCACAGCGGGCGCGCTTCCTTCGGGAAGAACGACATCGCCATGACCAGCGGCTGTTCGGCGCTGTCCTGTTTCACGCCCATCGCGTCCCAGGCGAACTTGCGGCTGGACGCCCAGCCGAAGTCGCGGACGTTCTGCGCGGCGAAGCGCCACGTCTTTTCGCCCGCCGCCTTGCCGCGTTCGGCGACTTCGGCTTCCTCGGGCGTCACGACATAGACGGGAGCGGTCGCGGTCTTCGCCTGCTCCAGCCGCTGGCGCTGAGCGGCGCTCAGGATCGTGTCAGGGTTCTGGAGCACGCCGGTCGCCGAGACAACATGGTCCGACGGTACGGTCAGGTCGACGCGATAGTCGCCGAATTCCAGCGTGAACTCGCCGTTGCCCAGGAACGCCTTGTTGTGCCAGCCTTCATAGTCCGAATAGACCGCCAGCCGCGGAAACCACTGCGCGCCTTCGAAGATGCAGTTGCCGTCCTCGCCCTTGCCGGTGAAGCATTCATAGCCCGAGCGCCCGCCGACGACCTTGTTCTCGACCATCGGGAAGGACCAGTCGATGGTGAAGGTCACCTCGCCGCCATTGGCCGCGACCGCCTGGGGGAGCTCGATCCGCATCAGCGTGTCGGTGAACGAGAATTTGAGCGGGTTGCCCGCCGCGTCGCGCACGGCGGCGATGGTGAAGCCGCCCTCCCATTCCTGCATCCGCTTTACGCGGCGGATTTCGCCGAGCGTGATGCTGTCGCCGCCGGTCGTCTCGGTCATCGCCGCGATCGACGAGCGCTTGTAGTCGTTCTGGTCGAGCAGCAGCCACAGGTACGGCAGCGCGTCGGGCGAATTGTTGCGGTACTTTACGGTCTGGCGACCCGATACGGTGCGTTTGCCCTCGTCCAGGCGCGCGGTGATGTCGTAATCGACCTTCTGCTGCCAATAGCGATAGCCGGGCGCGCCGCTGGCGTTGCGGTAATCGGTCGGGGTCGGCCAGTCCTCGCCCTCCAACTGGCGGAACTTGTCCTCGAAACTGCCTTTCGTCTGGCGCAGCGCCTGGGCGGCGGCGGGGGCGGACAGCACCAGCGTGGCGGCAAGAGCGACGACCCCTGCGCCGTAGAATTTTCCGGTCACCGGCAATCTCCCTCTGCGCCTGTGCGACGAGCCTAACAGAGACGGTGTAACATCCGCAATCGCGCCATTGGCGGGGCGGTATTTCGTGCTTAAGAGCTGTGCGATGATCGCGATGACGACCACCACCGCCGTGCTGGCCGGCGCTGTTCTCGCGCTGTTGATCGCCGGCGCGGCATGGGCGCTTTATACTGGCCTTAGGGCGCGGGCCGACGCTCGGGTGCTGACCGACGAGAGCAGCCGCAGTGCCGCGCTGCTGGGGACGGGGCCAGCGCAGGCGGCGATCGTCCGGGGCGACGGGCGGGTCGAGCTGCCGCAGCGGGTGGCTGATTGGCTGGGGCTGTCGAGTGCGCCGCGCTATCTGACCGATCTGGGCTCGGCGACTGAAGGCTTGCCGCAGGCTGATCTCGACGCGCTGTCGGCTGCCGTGCTGGCGGCGCAGCGCGCGGGTAAGCCGTTCCGCACGAGCGTCGTCGTGCGCGGCGCGTCGCGACGATTGTCGGTCGTGGGCGTTCGCGCGCCGGAAGCCGCGCTGGCGCCGGGCGGCGTCGTCCTCTGGTTCTCCGACCAGACCGACAGCGAGGAAGAGATCGAGCGACTTGCCGGTGAGGCGCGCGAACTGCACGACGCGTTCGAAGCGCTCGCCGGACTGATCGAGGCGGCGCCGATGCCGATGTGGTATCGCGACCGCGACCTGGGCCTGGCGATGGTCAATACCGCCTATGTCGAGGCGGTCGAGGCGCCGGACGCGCGCACCGCGATCGACCGCGGGCTGGAACTGGTCGAGGGGTCGGGGATGGGCGGGCCGCTGGCCAACGCCGCGATCGCGCGCGATACGGGCAAGCCGCAGATGGCGGCGGTGCCGGCGACGATCGGCGGCGCGCGGCGGATGCTGCGGGTGCATGACGTGCCGCTGGCGACGGGCGGCGTCGCGGGCTTTGCGGTCGACGTCGACGAACTCGAACAGGCGCGCGGGGGCATGAAGCGCTTCGGCGAGGCGCAGCGCGCGATGCTCGACCGGCTGTCCGCCGGCGTCGCGCAATTCGCACCCGACCGCAGCCTGATCTTCTGCAACCAGCCGTTTCGCCGCATCTTCGGCCTGCGCGAGGAATGGCTGCGCGACCGCCCCGAATTCGACCGTGTGCTGGAGCGGATGCGCGAGGCCAAGCGCCTGCCCGAGGTTCGCGACTTCCCGGCGTGGAAGGCCGAACGGCGCGGCTGGTTCCTGTCTCCGGAGGCAGGGCAGGAAGAGAATTGGCATTTGCCGAGCGGCACCCACCTGCGCGTCGTGCCGCAACCCTTGCCCGACGGCGGGTTGGTCGTAGTGTTCGAGGATCGCACCGAACAGGTCCAGCTGGCGAGCGCGCGCGATACGCTGTTGCGCGTGCGGACGGCGACGTTCGACAATCTGTACGAAGCGCTGGGCGTGTTCGCCGCGGACGGGCGATTGCAGATCTGGAACCAGAAGTTCCGGTCGCTGTGGGGGTTCGAGGAGGAACTGCTCGCCAGCCACCCGCGGGTCGATGCGCTGGCCAAGGCCGCCGCACCCAGGCTGGAAAACCCGCGCAGTGCCGAGGTCATCGGCGACCTCGTCCGGTCGGCGACGGTCGATCGTCTGAACCGCGCGGGCCGCTTCGCCTTTGCCGATGGGCGGCAGTTCGAATTCGCCGCCGTGCCGCTGCCGGACGGGAATGCGCTGTTCACGATGCTCGACGTTACCGCCAGCCGCCGGGTCGAGCGCGCACTGACCGATCGCAACGAGGCGTTGGAGGCGGCGGATCGGGTGAAGACGCAGTTCGTTGCGAACATGAGCTACGAACTGCGCACCCCGCTGACCTCGATCAAGGGGTTCGCCGAGATGCTGCACGGCGGCTATGCCGGGACGATGAGCGAGGCGGGGACCGGCTATGCCGAGGCGATCCTGCAATCGGTCGATCGCCTGTCGGCGCTGGTCGATGACGTGCTCGACCTGACGCAGGAGGATGCTGCGGGCAAGCGGGGGCAGGTCGATTTGGAGTTGCTGGCGCGCGAGGCGGTCGAAAGCATCGCCGCCGAAGCGCAGGCCAAGCGGATCGCGCTCGCGGTCGATGTGCTGGGGTCGGCGGGTCGCGTGACCGGCGATCCGGTGCGGTTGCGGCAATCGGTCGAGCATCTGTTGCGCCATGCGATCGCGGGGACGCGGGTCGAGGGGCGGGTGTTGCTGCATATCGACGGGACAGAGGGCCGGGCGCGGATCGTCGTGTCGGACGACGGGCCGGGTATGAGCGCGGACCAAGCGGCCAAGGCGTTCGAACGTTTCGCGCATCATGGCATCGCGCGGGACGGGGAACGCGCGCTGGGGCTGGGGCTGCCGCTCGCCAAGCGCTTCGTGGAGGCGCACCGCGGTACGATCGCGCTGGTCAGCGAACCCGGGCAGGGGACGCTGGTGACGATCGAGTTGCCGCGGTGATGGGGCCTTCACATCCTCCCCGGCACGGGGAGGGGGACCGCGCACGAAGTGCGTGGTGGAGGGGGGGCGCCGCGATTGCACCGCCTGCCGCACGCCCCCTCCACCGGCTTCGCCGGTCCCCCTCCCCGTGCCGGGGAGGATTTTAGATGCTGCTCCCCGACGCCCGGGCCACCGATGCCTTCGGCCGCCGCCTTGCCGCGCAGGTAAAAGTCGGTGACGTCGTCACCCTGTCCGGCCCGCTCGGCGCGGGTAAGACCAGCATTGCCCGCGGCCTACTGTCGGCGCTCGGGCTGCCGGGCGAAGCGCCGTCGCCTAGCTTCGCGATCGTGCAGCCATACGACCCGCCGGAAACCCGGCTGCCGGTGCTGCACGTCGACCTGTACCGCATCGACGACCCGTCCGATCTCGACGAACTGGGCCTCGACGAGGCCCGCTGGACGTCGCTGCTGCTGGTCGAATGGGCCGAACATGCCGGCCCGGACGCCTGGCCGGATGCCCTGCGTTTGACGCTGTCGGTCGCGGACGATGGCGGGCGTGTCTTGACAGCGGAGGTGCCGCCGGGCTGGGAGGATCGATGGTCCCGGATATGAACCCGCCTGCGATGGCGGCCGAATTCTTGAAGTCTTTGGGGTGGGAGGATGCCGAGGTCGTGCCGCTGGCCGGCGACGCGTCGTTCCGCCGCTATTTCCGCGCGGTCGGGCATGAGCGCTCCGCCATATTGATGGACGCGCCCCCGCCGCACGAGGACCCGCGTCCGTTCATCGCGATTGCCGAGTGGCTGGGCGCTCACGGTTTCGGCGCGCCGCAGATCCTGGGCAGCGACCTGACCCACGGGCTGGTTCTGTTGGAGGATTTCGGCGACGCGCGGTTTCGCGAGACGGTCGACGCCGCGCCCGAAAGCGAGCTCAGGCTGTACGAGGAAGCGGTCGACGTCCTGATCCGCCTGCGCGACGTGCCCGCCGCCGACATCGCGCCGTACGATGCGGACCAGTTGCATCGCGAAGCCGCGCTGCTGACGGAATGGTATTGCCCGGCGATCGGTGTCGGTGTGGATGTCGACGGTTATCGAGCGGCATGGGATGCGGTCTTCGCACACGCCATCGCCGACACGCCGGTCACGGTGCTGCGCGACTATCATGCCGAGAATCTGATGCTGATCGAGCGCGGATTGGGTCTGCTCGATTTTCAGGACGCGTTGGCCGGGCATCCGGCGTACGACCTCGTGTCGTTGTTGCAGGATGCGCGGCGGGACGTGCACCCGGACCTGGAGGCGGCGATGCTCGACCGCTATCTGCGCATCACCGGGGCGGGGGACGCGTTCGCGACCGCGTACCACATCCTCGGCGCACAGCGGAACGCCAAGATCGTCGGCATCTTCACCCGACTGTGGCAGCGCGACGGCAAGCCGCGCTACCCGGGCTTGTGTCCGCGCGTGTGGGCGTATCTGAACCGCGATCTCGATCACCCGGCGCTCGCGCCGGTGAAGGCGTGGTTCGAGACCAATCTGCCCATGGCGCTGCGTGGCGACCCGATGGTGATTTCGCAGGCATGACCCGCACCCTCGCGATCCGCCCCGACCCCGGCGCGCATGTGCCGCAGACCGCGATGGTGATGGCCGCCGGCTTGGGCAAGCGGATGCGCCCGCTGACCGCAACGCGCCCCAAGCCGCTGGTCGAAGTCGCCGGCAAGCCCCTGATAGACCATGTCTTCGATCGGCTGCGCTCGGCGGGCGTGCCGCGCGCGGTGGTCAATGTTCATTACATGGCCGACGCGCTGGAGGCGCATTTGCGCGCGCGGGTGAAGGATATCGACGTCGTCGTGTCCGACGAGCGCAAGCAACTGATGGAAACGGGCGGGGGCCTGATCCAGGCGCGCGACCTGCTGGGCGACGCGCCGTTCCTGTGCATCAACAGCGACAATCTGTGGATCGACGGCCCGACCGACGCGATCCGCGCGCTGGCGGCGGCATGGGACGATGCGCGGATGGATGCGCTGCTGCTGATGGTGCCGCTGGCGCGCGCACACAGCCACCGCGGCAAGGGCGACTTCCATCTCGACCCGTTCGGGCGAATCGTCGGCCGGCGCGAGGAGGGCAGGCTGGCGCCGTTCGTCTACACCGGCGTCCAGATCCTCCACCCGCGCGTGCTGATCAATGCGCCGGAAGGACCGTTTTCGACGATGCTGTTCTGGGAACGCGCGATCGAGGCCGGGCGCGCGTGGGGTCTTGTCCATCAGGGCCTGTGGTTCGACGTCGGCTCGCCCCCGGCGATTCCCGCGGCGGAGGCGATCCTGGCCGATGGCTGATCGGCGTCGGCCGGGGCTCTATACCATCCCCCGGCACCGGGCGTTCGCCGATGCGCTCGCCGCCGGGCTGATCGCGCAATACGCGGACGCCGACATGGGGCTGGCGCGGGGCGTCGTGATCGTTCCGACCAACCGCGCGCGCCGGGCGATCAACGACGCGTTCGTCCGTGCGAGCGGCGGGGCGTTGCTGCTGCCGCGGATCGTCGCGGTCGGCGACGTCGACCTGGAAGAAGCGGTCGGCGCGCTG
Organism: uncultured Sphingomonas sp.; assembly: GCA_913776045.1. Classification (GTDB taxonomy): domain Bacteria; phylum Pseudomonadota; class Alphaproteobacteria; order Sphingomonadales; family Sphingomonadaceae; genus Sphingomonas. The sequence goes on along the minus strand of CAJYOI010000023.1, from coordinate 108,098 downwards.
TTCGATCTGGATGCAGCGGAGCCCGTCCCGGCGGCGGTCGAGCCGTTGCAGCGCCGACTGATCCTGGCGCGGCTGGTGCAGGAGGCCGACCCGGCGCTCGATGCGGCGGAAGCGGTGCGGCTGGCCGGCGACCTGGGCCGGACGCTCGATCAGTTGCTGGTGGAAGAGGTCCCGCCCGCCCGTTTGCGCGACATCGCGCTTGCCGAAGGGCTGTCCGAGCATTGGGCGCGGGCGTTGTCGAGCTTTACGCTGGTGCTCGATCACTGGCCGGCGGAATTGGCGAAACTTGGCCGCATCGAACTGGCCGAGCGGCGCAGTCGGTTGCTCGATCGCACCGCTGCGGCCTGGCGTGCGCGGCCGCCGGAAGGCTTCGTCTGTGCAGCCGGCGTCACCTCGATCGCACCCGCGGTCGCGCGTTTGCTGCGGACGGTCAGCGAACTGCCCAACGGTTCGGTCGTGTTGCCGGGCGTCGACCTAGCGATGGGCGACGAGGAATGGGATGCGCTCGGCCCGTTCGATCGCGATCCCACCACCGGCCGCCAGCCGCGCGGCGAGGAAACGCACCCGCAATATCATCTGAAGACGCTGCTGCGCCGCATGGGCGTCGCGCGCGGCGAAGTGCGGATGTGGCGTGCGGAGTCGGAGGTCGATGCGCCGCCGGCGCGCGGGCGGATGATCGCGACCGCGCTGTCGCCGGCTGAATTCACCCACGAATGGTCGGCGCTGAAGCCGGGGCAGCGCAACCTGAGCGGTGTCCGTGCGGTGGAGACGGCGACGCCTGCCGAGGAAGCGCAGGCGATCGCGCTGGCGCTGCGCGAGGTGTTGGAGACGCCGGGTAGAACCGGTGCGCTGGTCACGCCGGACCGGGCGTTGGCGGGCCGCGTCGTCGCACATCTCGCGCGCTGGGGCGTCGCGATCGACGACTCTGCGGGGCGCCCCTTGTCGCAGACGCCGCCGGGCGCACTCCTGCTTGCGCTGGCCGAAGCCGCGACGGGGGATTTCGCGCCGCTGCCGCTGCTGGCGCTGCTCAAGCATCCGTTGATCGCGGCGGGCGACGAGCGGCCCATGTGGTTGGAGGGCGTACGCGCGCTCGACCTCGCGCTACGCGGGCCGCGGCCGCCCGCCGGCCTGGAGGGACTGACGCAGCATTTCGCCGAAGCCGGCGGGATCGCCGCCGAACGCTGGCCGAGGATCTGCGAGCGGCTGGCGCCGGTCGGGCGGGTGTTGGCCGATAGACCCGCGCTGGGCGATGCGCTGGCGTGTCTGCGCGAAGCGGCGACGCGGCTGTGCGGCGATGCGCTCTGGTCGCGGGTCGATGGACGTGCGGCGGCGCAGTTGCTGGCGGAGCTGGAGGAACGTGCGCCGGCGGGGCCGACGACCGTCGCGCCGGGCACGCTGCCCGCGCTGTTGCGGACGCTGATGGACGAGGTCGCAATCCGTCCGGTTCGCGGCAGCCATCCGCGTCTGGCCATCTACGGCCTGGTCGAGGCGCAGTTGCAGTCGGCCGACCTGATGGTGCTCGCTGGCCTCAACGAAGGCGTCTGGCCGGGGCTACCGTCGCCCGACCCGTGGCTCGCACCGCGTATCCGGGCCGAACTGGGCCTGCCGGGGCTCGACTGGCGGATCGGACTGGCGGCGCACGATCTGGCCGGCGGGCTGGGCGCACCCGAGGTGCTGCTGACCCGCGCGCGAAGGAATGCGCGGTCGCCGACGATCGCCTCGCGCTTCTGGCTGCGGTTGCAGGCACTGGCCGGCGAGGGCTGGGCGCGCGCCGATCACCTTCTCGACTGGGCGCGGGGCCTCGATCATCCCGATGCGCACCGTCCCGCGGATCGGCCGCAGCCGTCGCCGCCGCTCGATCGCCGGCCCAGCCGGATCGCGGTGACCGACGTCGACCGGCTGAAGGCAGACCCCTATGCCTTTTACGCCAAGCAGATCCTGAAGCTGCGCCCGCTCGATCCCGTCGACGCCGACCCCAGCGCGGCGTGGCGGGGGACCGAGGTGCACGCGATCCTGCGAAACGCATGGGAGGAGGACGGTCTTGACGCCAGCCGCTTGCGCGCGCGGGCGGAAGGATGGCTGGCCGACGCCCACCCGATGCTGCGCGCGCTGTGGCAACCGCGGCTGATGGAAGCGATCGATTGGATCGGCGCGCAGATGACCGCGATGCGGGACGAAGGCCGTAAGGTGCTGGCGGTCGAGAAGCGGGGCGAGATCCCACTCGCGGGTGTCACACTGTACGGGATTTTCGACCGCATCGATCGGCTGGCCGGGGGCGGCATCGGGATCATCGATTACAAGACCGGCAAGCCGCCTTCGACCGCGGCGGTGCGCGCAGGGTTCAGCCTGCAATTGGGGCTGCTCGGGCTGATCGCCGAGCGCGGCGGGTTCGAGGGCGTGCGGGGGGCGGCGCAGGCGTTCGAATATTGGTCTCTGGGCAAGGGCAAGGACGGGTTCGGCTATGTCGCGACGCCGGTCGATGCGGCGGGGAAGTACGGGCGGATCGTGACCGCGGAGTTCGTGCCTTTGGCCGAGCGGAGCTTTGCCGAGGCGGCGGTGAAATGGCTGACCGGGGTCGAGCCGTTTACGGCGAAGCTGGTGCCGGAGTTCGCGCCTTATGCGGAGTATGATCAGCTGATGCGGCGGGACGAGTGGTATGGCCGGGACTAACCCCTCTACAACCGTCACTTCCGCGAAGGCGGGGGTAAACTCTGGCTACGCTCGGTGTGGAATCGATAGTCTAGCCACAATCAATCCCCGCCTTCGCGGGGATGACGAAATAGGAGGCTGGGGATGAGCGCCCGCGCCTCCGCCTTCCTCCCCCCACTGAAGGACCAGCAGGGCGCGGCGAGTGATCCGCTGCGCAGCGTCTGGCTGTCGGCTTCCGCTGGTACCGGCAAGACGCAGGTGCTTGCCGCCCGCGTCTACCGCCTGCTGCTGCGCGGCGTCGAGCCGGGCTGCATCCTGTGCCTGACCTTCACCAAGGCGGGGGCGGCGGAGATGGCGGGGCGCGTCAATGCGACGCTCGCGCGCTGGGTCCGTGCGGACGATGCCGCGCTGTCGGCTGATCTGCGTGCGCTCGGCGAGGATTTCGGCCCCGAACAGCGCCGCCGAGCGCGCACCCTGTTCGCCAAGGTGCTCGATGCGCCGGGCGGCGGCCTACGCATTCAGACGATCCACAGTTTCTGCCAGAGCCTGCTCGCCGGCTTCCCCGTAGAGGCGGGGCTGGTCCCCGGTTTCCGCCCTCTCGACGCGCGTGAGGAAGCCGGGCTGGCGCGCGAGGCGCTGGCCGACCTGCTGGTCGAGGAGGAAGCCGCCGGGCGGCGGACATTGGTCGACGCGATCGGCGCGCTGAGCCTGCGGCTGGGCGAGGGTGGGGCGGAGGCGTTCCTGCTTGCCTGTGCCCGCGCGCCGGATGCGATGGAGGCACTGCCCAGCGGGATCGCTCCGTGGCTGCGGCGCGCGCTCGACCTGCCTAGCGAAGATATTGCAGCGCATGTTGCGGAGCGGTGCTCGGACGGGCTGTTCGATTGCGCCGGCTTACGCACGTTGATCGACGCCAATCGACAATGGGGAACCGCGACGGGCACCGATCACGCGACGATCGGCGAACGATGGCTGGCCGCTTCGCCCGAGGATCGCGTCGGACAATTGGCGGCGCTGTCGGGCATTTTCCTGACCGGCAAGGGCGAGCCGCGAAAGGCATCGGCCAAGCTCGTCGCCCTCTTGCCCGACTATGCCGAGCGCGCGGCGGAGGTCGCCGCCGAATGCACCGAACTGCTGGGCATGATCGCGCGCGCAGGCTATGCCGACCTGCTGGCCGGCGCGTTCGATGCGGGACGGGCCTATGCCCGCAGCTACCGCGCGGCCAAGCGGCGGCTGGGCGCGGTCGATTTCGACGATCTGATCCGCGCGACCGTCGACCTGCTCGCGCAGCCGGGCATGGGCGACTGGGTCCGCTACAAGCTCGACCAAGCGACCGACCATATCCTGATCGACGAGGCGCAGGATACCAACCCCCAGCAATGGGCGATCGTACGCGCTATCGCCGACGAATTCTTCGCCGGCGAAGGCGCGCATGCCGACGTCACGCGCACGCTGTTCACGGTAGGCGATTACAAGCAGGCGATCTTCGGGTTTCAGGGCACGAGCCCGCTCTATTTCGAAGCGGCGCACCGGCATTTCACCAACCAGAGCATCGCCGAGGATGCCTTCGGAGCGGTGGCGCCGCGGCTCGGGACGCTGGCGCTGACCGCCAGCTTCCGCTCGACCCGCCCGGTGCTGGAGTTCGTGGATGCGGCGATCGAGGCGCTGCCGCCGCCCGCGCTCGGCACCGCGACCGAGCGACACGACAGCGAAGTGCCAGGACCCGGCAGCGTCACGCTCTGGCCGCTCGTCACCGCCGGTGCGACGGACGGCGACGACGCGGGCGAGGAAGGGTGGATCGACGACGCGACCCGCGCGCTGGCCGGGCGGATCGCGAAGGCGATCAAGGGGTGGATCGGCACGCTGCCGCTCGACAGCAAGGGGCGGACGCTGCGGCCGGAGGACGTCATGGTGCTGGTCAAGCGCCGCGGCGAACTCGCCTCGCTGATCGTCGCGCGGCTGTATGCGGAAGGCGTGCCGGTTGCCGGTGTCGACCGGCTGCGGCTGAATGCGCCGCTGGCCGTGCAGGACCTGCTCGCCGCGGTGCGCTTCGCGCTGCAGCCCGACGACGATCTGACGCTGGCGTCGCTGCTCGTCTCGCCGCTGATCGGCTGGAGCCAGGACGAGCTGATGGCGGCGGCCATGCGCGAAGGGCGGCGCAGCCTGTGGCGGCATCTGCGCGATACGCAGGACGAGACGCGGCTGGCGCCGTTGCGTGGGCTGCTGGCGCGCGCCGACTTCACCACGCCCTATCGGTTTCTCGAAGAGATATTGTCGGGCGCGATGGACGGGCGGCGCAAGCTGCTCGAACGGCTGGGCGAGGAAGCGCGCGATCCGATCGAGGAACTGCTCGGCGCCGCGCTCAATTTCGAAGCGACGTCGACGCCCTCGCTGCAACGTTTCCTCGACTGGTTCGACCGCGGGGATGTGGAGATCGTGCGCGATCCGTCTGCGCCGCTCGACGCCGTTCGGGTTATGACCGCGCATGGCGCGAAGGGCTTGCAGGCGCCGCTCGTGATCCTGGCCGATGCGACCGCCGACCCGGCGAACGCGCGGCGCGATATCGTGAAATGGCCGATCGACGGGGTCGAACTTCCCGTGTTCCGCCCGCGGGCGGCCGAGCGCGCCGGATCGCCGCTCGACCCGGTGCTCGCTGCGGCCGATGCGCGCGAGCTGGAGGAGCATTGGCGGCTGTTCTACGTCGCGGCGACGCGCGCGGAAGAGCGGCTGGTCGTGGCGGGCGCTTTGGGCAGCCGGCCGCTGTCGGCGAACAGCTGGTATGCCGCATCCGCCGCGGCGCTCGATACGCTGGGCGTGGCCGCAGCGGACGAGGGTGGCGAGCGCTGCTTTACCGGCGCGACCCCGGCCGCACCCGTCGCGGCCAAGCCGCGTTCGGACAGCGTCGTCGAGCCGGTGAGGCTGCCGGCCTGGGCGCGCGAGCCAGCGCCTGAGGAGACTCGACCGCCGCGCCCGCTCGCGCCGTCGTCGATCGGCGAGGACGAAGTGGCCGATCCGCCGCCTACCGCAGCGATGCGCGCCGCAGCGGAACGTGGTCGGCTGCTTCATGCGCTGTTCGAGCGGCTTCCCGCACTCGACCCCGACCGGCGGTATGCCGCGGCGCTGCGCTGGCTGGGGGTGTCGGGCGGTGTCGATGACGAGCGGACGCGCGAGGAGATCGCGCGGGCGGCATGCGCGATCCTGAGCGACCCGAAGCATCGCGAAATCTTCGGTCCCGCCGCCCTGGCCGAAGCACCGATCGCCGCGACCGTCGGCGGGGCGGTGATCGCGGGGACCGTCGATCGTCTGGTCGTGACGCCGACGCGCGTTCGCGTCATCGACTTCAAGACCGGCCGCCGCGTTCCTGCGGCACTCGAAGACATCCCCGTCTATCACCTGCGCCAGATGGCTGCCTATGCCGCGGCGCTGCGGGTCGTCTTCCCGGGCCGCGCGGTCGAGGCGGCACTGCTCTACACCGCCGCGCCGCGGTTGTTCGACCTGTCAGACGATCTGCTGGAAGCGCACAAGCCGCGCTTGGCCGCCACGGAGCAAAGCTAGGCGCCGTGCGCTTGAGTGGTTGACGACCGCACCCTAGATACCAACCAATCCCAAGGAGACAGGCGCAATGGCCACCAAGCAGATCACCGACGCGAGCTTCCACGACGACGTCATCAACTCCGACAAGCCGGTGCTGGTCGATTTCTGGGCGGAATGGTGCGGCCCGTGCAAGATGATCGGCCCGAGCCTGGAAGAGATCAGCGACGAGCTGGGCGAGCAGGTGACGATCGCCAAGCTGAACATCGACGACAATCCCGACGCGCCGGGCCGCTACGGCGTACGCGGCATCCCGACGATGATCCTGTTCAAGGGCGGTAATCCCGCCGCGACCAAGGTCGGCGCAGAGCCCAAGGGGCGGATCAAGGCGTGGCTCGAAGGCGAGCTCGCCTGAGCAACGGCGTCGTTAACGGCGCTTTAGCATAATCTGGGATAGGGCGGCATTCTCCAAAGGAGCCGTCCTGCCCCTTTCATACCTGCGTTTCGTCAAGCTCGTCGGGCTCGGTCGCGGCGCCGACGCGCTGCCGGCCACCCTTGTGCAGTCGCAGCTTCGGGCCGCGCGGGCCGGCTATCCGGCGACCTTCGCTGCGACCGTCATCGCCGCCTCTGCCGTTCTCTGGTCGGCGCCACTGCGATTGACGACGAATTTTGCCGCCGCAATCTTGTGCATCGTCGCATTGCTGTCGCTCAACCGCTGGCGGGAAGAGCGACGGGTCGATTGGTGCTTTGCCGATCCGCGCGGTGCGATCCTAACTTTTGCGCGACTGTCGTTCGTTACCGCCCTGGGTTGGGGTGTGCTGATGGCGTTGCTGGCGGCGACACCCGACGGCCCGGAAAGCCTGCTTGCCACCTTTCGTACGATCGGCGTCAAAACGGTCGTCGCGCTGACCGCCGCGTCCGGGCCGCTCGCCGGTCTGGCGTTCCTGCGCGGATCCTGCATCGGCGCGGCGCTGACGATCGTGTTCGGCCATTTGCCGCCTCGCATCGTCGTGGCCCTGGTCGTTTTCATGATCCTGTTCGCGCGGTCGATTCTGGTCCAGGCCAACCTCTTCATCGTCAACAATCAGGCGGAGCTCGATCTGGCGACCGCGACCCTGGAACGTATCGAAGCCAAGTTGTAGGCCCGCTTCGCGCGGGTGGCGCAGGGGCTCGACGCCGAGCTCGCACAGTTGACGACCCTCTCCAGCCTGGCCGATGAGATGGAGACGGAGACCGCTGGCCAGACGCGGGTCACCCGCGCGATCGTCGAGGACGCCCGTCGCGCGGCGGCGGTCGCGGCCGACCTGCGGGGCGGAGTCGAACGGTCGATCGACTCTTCCGCCGCGATGCGCACGCTGACCGAAAGGGTGGCGATATCCGGCACGGCGGTCGCGCGTCAGGTCCAGGCGCTGTCCGATGCAGCGCACTCCCTCCTCACCGACCTGCGCGCCGCCTGATCAGCTACGATAGTCGGCGTTGATGCTGATGTAGCCATGGGTCAGGTCGCAGGTCCAAACCGTCGCGCGACCGTCGCCCAGCCCCAGGTCCACGCCGATCTCGATCTCGCGGCCCTTCAGATGTTCGGCGACCGGCGCTTCGTCATAGCCGGTGACCGCCAAGCCGTTTTCCGCGACCTGCGTGGTACCGAAGCGGATCGACAGCTTGTCGCGCTCGGCCGGCTCGCCCGCCTTGCCGACGGCCATGACGACGCGGCCCCAGTTCGCGTCCTCGCCGGCGATCGCGGTCTTTACCAGCGGCGAATTGGCGATGCTCATCGCGATGCGATGCGCGGATCGGTCGCTCTCGGCGCCCTCGACCGTCACTTCGATCAGCTTCTGCGCCCCTTCGCCGTCGCGGACGACCAGATGGGCGAGTTGCATGCACAGGTCGGCCAGCGCCGCCACGAAGGCATCCGCGCCGTCGCTGTCCTCGCCGTCGATCGGCGCGTTGCCGGCCTGGCCGGTCGCGAAGGCGAGCACGGTATCGCTGGTCGAGGTGTCGCTGTCGACCGTGATGCAGGAGAAGGTCCTGGTGTTCGCCGCCGACAGCGCGTCCTGCAGGAATTCAGGGGTGACGGCCGCGTCGGTGAAGATGAAGCCGAGCATCGTCGCCATGTCCGGCGCGATCATGCCGGACCCCTTGATGATACCGACCAGCTCAACGCGGCGCCCGTCGACGATCGCCGAGGTCGTCGCGACCTTGGCGAAGGTATCGGTGGTCATGATCGTCTCGGCCGCGGCGACCCACGAACATGGTTCAGCGGCATAGGCGGCGTCGAGACCCGCTTCGGCCTTGTCGATCGGTAGCGGCACGCCGATGACGCCGGTCGAGGCGACGAACACGTCGGACGGATCGCAGTCGAGATGCACCGCGGTGCGCGCCGCGATCGCCTCGACCGCCTCGCGACCACGATTTCCCGTGAAGGCGTTGGAATTGCCCGCGTTCACCACCAGTGCCCGCGCGCGGCCGAGCACCACCGCGCGGCGGCACCATTCGACTTCGGGCGAGGGACATTTGCTTTGCGTCGTGACGCCCGCGACGGCCGTGCCGGGGGCCAGCTCGACATAAGTCAGATCGCACCGATCCCACGCCTTGTACCGCGCCCGCGCCACGCGGCGGACGACGCCGGGGATTTCGGGCAGGTCGGGCAGGGTAGCGGGGGCGAGCGGGGAGCGGGTGTCGGACATGGGGTGGCGCTTAGATCGCTCGATCGATCGGGCCAAGTCGAAAGCGGACGTCAGGATAGTCCAATCTCGCGTGGCGATAGTGCGGATGTGGCGCTAGCCTGGAGATGGGGCGATCCATGCACGGTCGGGGATGCAAATGAAGAGCTTCGGCATAGTGATGGCGGTAGCGGTCGCCTTGGCGAGCCTGCCGCCGGCGGACGGCCAGACCCGCGGCGGAAAGAGTGCGGGGGTGAAGGGCAATCCGAGTGAGTGGTTCTCCCCCGAAAATTACCCGCCGGAGGCCAGGCGGCTAGGCATCGAGGGACGCGTGCTGGCCCTGCTGAAGATCGATGCGGCGGGGGCCGTGGTCGATTGCATCGTCACGAAAAGCAGCGGCAGCAGCCTGTTGGACGAGGGCACCTGCAGCGTCGTGCGCACCAAGGGGCGATTTAATCCGGCGACCGACCGTCGCGGCCGACCGATTGCGAGCGATTATCCGTTGGCCGTCAAATGGGCGCTTGAAGACGCGGACCTTTCCGAGGGCAAGCAGGTGGTGGAGGTCGATGTTTCCGCAAGCGGAAACCCGGTGATGTGTCGCGGTGACGACATTCCCGCGACCGGGCGATGCCCGCCGGATGTTGCCGCAATGGTCGCAATCCTGTCTGAAAGCCAGGCTGCCCACACCCTTGAGTTCGGCAAGATCGTCCGTTTCGGTGAGACGTCGGAAACCGATCAGGCGCTGCCGCGCGGGGCTGACGTCGTGATGCTGAGGGTCAACAAGGTCTTCGTCAACGAAGTCGGCAAGGTCATCGATTGTGAGTTGATCGAACAGCGCGGGTTTGAACATCTGCCACCGTGTCCGTTCATGGGCGCTGAATTGGGGACCGTTCGAAACGAGAGGGGTCTTCCCAAGACGACGTGGGCGGTCATGACCATTTACGTCGTCAGGCGGTCCGGTAACGCCCCGGCGGCCAAGAAATAGAGGGGAGCGATGACGTATCGTCAGATGATCGGTTTTGCCGCTCTACCGGCCTCGTCCGCGGCCGTCGGTCAGGACGTCGTGAGCAAGCCGCAGGTGAACGGGAACCCAGCCGAGTAGTTCGGCTATGACAACTATCCGCCAGACGCCCGCCAAGCGGGAGAAAGCGGGCGGGTCGCGGTGGTGGTGAACATCAGTCCCGAAGGCCGGGTCACCGATTGTGTGGTGAAGACATCTGCTTCGGCCAGCCTCGATGCTGCCACATGCAGGATCGCGACGACCCGGTTAGCGTTCGAACCCCGGCGGGACGCCACCGGGATAACGGTCGCATCCACCTATTCCCTGTCCGTTATCTGGAGACTGGAGTCGGACGATACGGGGCCGATCGAAGTCACCGGAGCCACCTTCCCCCCGAACGTCATGGAAGCTGGTATCACTGTCGACGAGCAGGGTAGGGTGGCGTCGTGCCGAATGTCGGAGGGGCAATCGGCGGATGATATGTGCTCCGGTTATCCGGTCGGGAAAATCAAGACGCCCGGATTCGTGCGCAATGGCAAGCCGATCCGCGCGATCATGCGGCCGCGCTTCGTGCTTACGACGGAGTTCCTACCGTGATTTGATCTGTCGTGCGGTCGCAACCAGTCTTGCACGAAAGGGTTGGACGCAGGCGGCGCGCGTTTCTATGGCGTGGGGCCATGCATCTGACGGAAAGCCGCGCTTGAACCTGTTCCTCCTCCTGACTGCCATGCTGTCGGCGCTGACCGGGGTCGGTCGCGCGGTCGATGCGCGTGTGCGGGCCGGGGTCGAGGCGAGTCAGGTCGTCGCGGCGGTGCAGGCGGTGGCGCCGGCTGCGGTCCGGTCGGTCGCGCCACGGCCTGATGGGTATGTCACCCCGGCCCCGTTGATCCTGGATCTCACCCGCGCGCTCGACGCGCTGCGTCCCGTCGCGCCGGAGCGTCGGCGCGAATAACGCGCCCGGCGGCCCGGCGCCGCATGTGCGCAAGGCTGCCCCCCCTTCCATCATCCGTTTTCCTGCGGCCCCGCGTGCGGCCGTGCACCTATTTTCAAGGATACAGCCATGTTCGGCGGACTTGCCAAGTCGCTCTTCGGATCGTCCAACGACCGTTACGTCAAATCGCTGAAGTCGATCACCGACAGGATTGCCGCGTTCGAACCTACGCTCCAGGCGATGTCGGACGACGATCTGGCGCAGCAGACCGTGCGCTTCCGCGAGCGGCTGGCGGCGGGCGAGAAGATTGATTCGATCCTGCCGGAAGCGTTCGCGACCGTCCGTGAGGCGTCGGTCCGCACGCTCGGCATGCGGCACTTCGACGTGCAGATGGTCGGCGGCATCGTGCTTCACCGCGGCGAGATCGCTGAGATGAAGACGGGTGAGGGCAAGACGCTGGTCGCGACGCTCGCCGTCTATCTCAATGCGCTGCCGGGCGAGGGCGTCCACGTCGTCACGGTGAACGACTATCTCGCCCGTCGCGACGCCGAGCAGATGGGCAGGCTCTACGGTTTCCTGGGGCTGACCACCGGCGTGATCGTGCCGAACCTGGCCGATCACGAGCGCCGCGCGGCGTATCATGCCGACATCACCTACGGCACGAACAACGAATTCGGCTTCGACTATCTGCGCGACAATATGAAGTACGACCGCGCGTCGATGGTCCAGCGACCGTTCGCCTATGCGATCGTCGACGAGGTCGATTCGATCCTGATCGACGAAGCGCGCACCCCGCTGATCATCTCGGGCCCAACCGATGACAAGTCCGAATTGTACATCCAGGTCGATGCGGTCGTGAAGCAGCTGGGCGAGGACGATTACGAGAAGGACGAGAAGCAGAAGTCGATCATCCTGACCGAGGACGGCACCGAGCGCGTCGAGCGCATGCTGGAGGCGGCCGGGCTGCTCCAGGGCGCCAACCTCTACGATTTCGAGAACACCCAGGTCGTCCACCACACGAACCAGGCGCTGCGCGCGAACAAGATGTTCAAGCGCGATACCGATTACATCGTGAAGGACGGCAAGGTCGTCATCATCGACGAATTCACCGGCCGCATGATGGACGGGCGTCGCTGGTCGGACGGCCTGCACCAGGCGGTCGAGGCCAAGGAAGGTGTCCAGATCGAGCCCGAAAACCAGACGCTCGCGTCGATCACCTTCCAGAATTATTTCCGCATGTACCCGAAGCTGTCGGGCATGACCGGTACCGCCGCGACCGAGGCGCCGGAATTCTACGACATCTACAAGATGAACGTCGTGTCGATCCCGACCAACGTGCCGGTCCAGCGCATCGACGAGGAAGACGAATTCTACAAGGACACGCAGGACAAGTTCCGCGCGATCGCCAAACGCATCCGCGAGCATTCGGAAAAGGGCCAGCCGGTGCTGGTCGGCACCGTATCGATCGAAAAGTCCGAACTGCTGAGCGAATTCCTGAAGCAGGAAGGCGTCGCCCATGAGGTGCTGAACGCCCGCTTTCACGAGAGCGAAGCCCATATCGTCGCGCAGGCGGGGCGTTTGGGCGCCGTGACGGTTTCGACAAACATGGCCGGCCGCGGAACGGACATCAAGCTCGGTGGTAACGCCGAGTTCCGCATCGAGGACGAGCTGCGCGACATGGTCGAAGGGCCCGAGCGCGATGCCGCCATCGCCACGATCGAGGCCGAGGTCGAAGCCGAGCGTCAGAAGGTAATCGCCGCGGGCGGTCTGTTCGTGCTGGGCACCGAACGTCATGAAAGCCGCCGCATCGACAACCAGCTGCGCGGCCGTTCGGGCCGTCAGGGCGACCCGGGTCTCAGCCGCTTCTACCTGAGCCTCGACGACGACCTGCTGCGCATCTTCGGCCCGGACACCCTGTTCGCCAAGATGATGCGGTCGAACATCGGCGACGGAGAGGCGATCGGCAGCAAGTGGCTGACCAAGGCGATCGAAACCGCACAGAAGAAGGTCGAGGCGCGCAACTACGACATCCGCAAGCAGGTCGTCGAATACGACGACGTGATGAACGACCAGCGCAAAGTCATCTACGAACAGCGCGCCGACATCATGGACGCGGACACGGTCGGCGACGTCGTGGTCGACATGCGCGTGGCGACGGTCAACGCGATCGTCGGCGGCGCCATCCCGCCCGATACCTATCCGGAACAGTGGAACCTCGAGCAGCTCAATACGCAGGCGGTCGAGCAGCTGAACGTCGATGTTCCTGTCGAGGAATGGGCAAAGGAAGAGGGAATCGAGCCCCAGACGATCGAGGAGCGCCTGTTGGCCGCCGCCGACACGGTCATCGAGGACAAGGCGAAGGAACTCGACAGCGAAACCTGGACCGGAATCGAGAAGTCGATCCTGCTCCAGAACCTGGATCACCACTGGAAGGAGCATCTCGCGATGCTCGACGCGCTGCGCCAGGTCGTCCACCTGCGCGCCTACGCGCAGAAGACGCCGATCAACGAATACAAGCAGGAAGCCTTCGCGATGTTCGAGCGGATGCTCGACAACATTCGCGAGGACGTCACGCGGACGCTTGCCTACGCCCAGTTCCGCATGGCGCCGCAGATGGAGGAATTCGGCGACTTTGCTTCATTACCCGAGCTGCCCGATTTCATCACCAGCCACATCGATCCGTTCACCGGCGAGGATAATTCGGCCGATTGGGACGCGGGCACGCGGGGACTCATCAACTCCGGCCTGCCGCCGCTGTCGATCCCGCAGCCGACCGGCGCGGAAGTCGGCGAGGATCCGGAAAGCTGGAAGGGCGTGGTCAATCGCAACGCGCCGTGCCCCTGCGGGTCGGGGCTGAAGTACAAGCATTGCCACGGGGCGCTGGTCTGAGGGCACACCGGACTATTTTCCCCCGTTCGTGCTGAGCTTGGCGACGCACCGCACTTCCTTCTCTCGGAACGATCGGGGGCTCGAGGAACGGCAGCCCCACGGCAAGCCCAGGGCGAACGAAAGCTTTGATCGGAATCAAAAAGGGCCGCGCACCCGGGGGTACGCGGCCCTTTTACTTGGCCAGAACCAGTCCGCTTAGCGGCGCTGATCCTCCGGCACGCGGATCGTCGGACCCAGGCGATCGATCACGTCGCGGGCGTCGAACGCGCGGACGTTGTTCGCCGGCTTGCCGCCCTTGCCGACGATGATCTCGGCCATGGCCTCGTACCGCTCGACGGTGCGGACATCGACGCCGCGATCCCAGAAGGGGTCGCCCCAGAACGGATCCCAGGCGCGCCAGCCGAAGCCGCGGCCATAGTAGCGCCACGACGGACCCCAATAGCCGAAGCCACCGAACCCGCCGTACGGCCCGAACCCGCCGATGCCAGGCGTGGTGTACGTGCGCGTCTGCTTGTCGGTGTCGCGGTCAGCCATGACGAAATAGTCGTTGCCCGACTGCAGCGTCAATTCGGCCGCGCGGAACAGCAGGTACCGCTCGACGGTGTCGCGCGACGTGTAACTGTTGCCGGCGAACGACACGCGGAAGCGGTCACGCTCGATCTGCTGGTCGAAATAGCCGGTGCGGTTGAAACCGTAGCCGGTGGCGGGTCGATAGGGCGTCGGACCCGCGCAGGCGGCGAGAGTCGTCGCGCCGGCGAGCACCGCCGCCATCATCGCCCGTCGTCGAGAAAGGAACGTCTTGGCACGCATAGGAACCTCCACCGGGCCGCTCCAAGACGGACGACCCGTTTGTTTCTGAAACGTCCCGCCCGGCCTTTGGCTCCGCGCGGTACGCCTTGGTGCAAACCGTAGGCCAGCTTCGCTTTCGCGCGGCTGAACGTGGCGCAATCGCGATCAGGCGATGCGTTCGGGAACCTCGGCCGCGTCGTCGAGGACCGCGGCCTTGGGCGCCACGGCTTCCCACGGGAAGACGAACCAGTCCTTGGTCACCGTGCGATCGATCTGGCGCCAGGCATAGTCGATCCGCTGATCGGACACGACGTTGTCGACCATCACCGCGAACCGCGCGTTCTGCGCATCGGCACCTTCGGCGGCCAGCTGTTTGCGGATCGCAGCGATGGTGCGGCCCGAATCATTGATGTCCTCGACGAACACCAGCCGTTCGCCCTCCCGCGTGCGTTTGGCGAGCGTCGCGATCAGCGCGGCGTTGAATTCGGGGATCGGCGTCGAAAAATCGATCGACACCATCGGCAGGCCGGTCGCGTGGCTCAGGAACACCGCCGGCACCAGCCCGCCGCGGCCGACGCCGACCAGCAGTTGCGCCTGCCAGGCATCGCCGCGCAGCGTGTCGGCCAGCGCCGCGACCGATGCCAGAAAGTCGTCGTGGGTGATCGGCGTCAGCTTGGGCGTGCTCATGCGTGCGCCTCGACATAGGCGTCGATCTTCGCGAGGTGACCGGCGACTGCGGCGTCGTCGAGGAACGAGCCGAGGAAGCTGTTGCGCGCCAGCGTCGCCAGCTGGCGCGTGTCGAGATTGCGGCCCTTCGTCGCCGCGCGGAAATTCTCACCGATATAGCCGCCGAAATAGGCCGGGTCATCCGAATTGACCGTGGCGCGCAGGCCCAGGTCGAGCATCCGGTCGATTGGGTGGACGTCGATCGACGGCACATTGCACAGCTTGACGTTCGACAGCGGGCAGACGGTCAGCGTCATGCCCTGGCGCGCGAGGCGGGCGGTCAGCGCAGGGTCTTCCAGGCTGCGGTTGCCGTGGTCGAGCCGGTCGATGTGGAGCAGGTCGAGCGCCTCGGCGACATATTCCGGCGGTCCTTCTTCGCCGGCATGCGCAACCAGCTTGAGGCCCTTGGCGCGGGCGGCGGCGAAGACGCGCTCGAATTTTGCGGGCGGATGGCCGACCTCCGACGAATCGAGTCCCACGCCGGCGATACGGTCGAGCCACGGCTCGGCCGCCGCCAGCGTTTCGAACGCGGCATCTTCGCTCAGATGGCGCAGGAAGCAGAGGATCAGCTTGGAGCTGATGCCGTGCTTTGCCTCGGCCTCCGTCATGCCGTCGCACAGTCCCTCGACCACGTCGGCCATCGCGATCCCGCGGTCGGTATGAGTCTGGGGATCGAAGAATATCTCAGCATGGACCACGCCGTCCAGCGCGACCCGATCGAAATAGGCGGTGGCGAGGTCGCGGAAGTCCGCACGCGTCCGCAGCACGTCGGCCCCGGCGTAATAGATGTCGAGGAAGTCCTGCAAATTCGAGAAGTCGTACGCCGCGCGCACGTCCTCGACGGAGGCATAGGGGATCGCGATGCCGTTGCGCTTGGCCAGCGCGAACATCAGTTCGGGCTCCAGGCTGCCTTCGATATGCAGGTGGAGTTCGGCCTTGGGCAGGCCGGCGATGAAGTCGTCGAGGTCGGTCATGACGCCAGCATCGCAGCGCCGCCCGCCTCTCGCAAGGTCAGGCTGCCATTGATGCCCGGATAGCAGTGTATCTCTGGTGCTCGGCGAGCAGATTGATCGGCGTCGACGCATAACCGTTCAGCGTACCGGCGGGGATGGCGTCTTCGAGGTGGGAGACGGCCGATTCGGCATCGCTGAGGTCGATCGTCGGAATGTCGAGCAGATTGCACCGCCACCAGCCCACGGCCTGAAAGCGCTCGATCAGGGCATCCGAGAAGCGGTAGCGGATGATTCGCGCCGGACTGCTGCCGACGATGGGGTAGGGCGGTACGTCGCGCGTCACGACGCTGTGCGCGGCGACGATCACACCGTCGCCGATGGTCACGCCGTCGCGGATATAGCTGTTCGTGCCGATCCAGACGTCGTTGCCGATCGTCGTGTGGGGGCAGATCATAGTCCTGCAACGGCAATGCCCGACTCCAGCCGTCGCCACCGTCGGTGAAATGGCGTTCGAAGTGGAAGAAATCGGGGACGTAACCGACCGGTGATGTCGTCAGCCAATCGGTCGGATGTTGAGTCGTGCCGATCTGTCCGCCGGAGACGATCGAGCCGTAGCGGCCGATCCGCGCGTTGGCGAAGCGGCACCGCTCGGCGAAATAGGTGAAGGCGCCGATCTCCGCACGCGCGTCCCAGATGTTGCAGCCGTACAGTGGGACCGGAGTTTCGAACCATGTCGCTTCGTCGACGTCGAATTGCCCGGACTTGCCGAGGTCTACGCCCAGCCGCGGCAGGTGCTGCGCGAAGTCCGGGATGATGTCGATGAAACGAAGCGCCATGCGTACAAGACCGCATGGCATGGTTTACACCGCGGTGTCACTGCAGTGTGCGAAGTGGCTCCCTGAGTAGGATTCGAACCTACGGCCGCTCGATTAACAGTCGAGAGCTCTACCGCTGAGCTATCAGGGAACGCTTCGGAGGCGCGCTGATAGCAGTCCGGGCGGGGCTTGCAACCCCAAAAATGCGCAAAAAAAACGTTCGACGTCGTCAGGCGACGAACTGCTCCATCGTGATGCGGTCATCGAGCGCGTGTTCGGGATCGAACAGCAGCGTCATGTCGCGGTTGTGGTCGATCGCGATCGCCACCGACGCCACGTCGCGGATTTCGCGCTGGTCGGCGACGGCACTGACGGGACGCTTGTCGGCCTCCAGCACGGTGATGCCGATGCGGGCCTTTTCCGGCAGGATCGCGCCGCGCCAGCGCCGGGGGCGGAAGGCACTGATCGGAGTGAGCGCGATCATCGCCGAGCCGAGCGGCAGGATCGGGCCGTTGGCGGAAAGGTTGTACGCCGTCGATCCCGCAGGGGTCGCCGCCAGAATGCCGTCGCAGACGAGTTCGGGCAGGACGATGCGGTCGTTGACCGTCACTTCCAGCTTCGCGGTCTGGCGGGTTTCGCGCAGCAGCGAGACTTCGTTGATCGCCGGCAACACCTTCGTCTGCCCATCGATCGTCGTCGCGGTCATGGTCAGCGGCGACACCTTGAACGGCTTGGCGCGCGCCAAGCGGCGGTCGAGGCCATCGAGGCGCCACTCGTTCATCAGAAAGCCGACCGTGCCCAGATTCATGCCGAAGACGGGCACGCTCCGCCGCGATTCGAGCATGGTGTGCAGGGTCTGGAGCATGAAGCCGTCGCCCCCCAGCGCGATGACCTGATCGGCCTGCTCGACGGGCACGAAGTCGTAGGCGTCGGCCAGATCGGCGGCAGCGGCCTGCGCGGGGGCGGTGGGCGACGCGACCAGCGCACGCCGGACAGTGTCGCTCATCCGCCGGTCACGCTCATGTGGCGCCCGACCGCGGGCGCGGCGGCGTCGATGCGAAAGTCGTGGCGCGCGGGCTTCAGGGCCAAGGCCGAATCGATCGCGGCGTCGAGCGCATCCACACCGCCGATCCGCAGCGCGGCCTTCAGATCGACCTGATCCTCATGCCCCAGGCACATATACAGCTTGCCTTCGGTGGTCAGGCGGACGCGGTTGCAACCGTCGCAGAAATTGGCGGTGAGCGGCGAGATGAGGCCCAGCCGCGTCCCCCAGGACGTGCGCCAGTAACGTGCAGGGCCGCCGGTGCGGTGATCGTCGCGCGTCAGCGGATAGCGGGCAGCCAGCGCGTCGAACACGCGGGTCAGCGGCACGAATCGATCGGTGCGATCCTCGTCGATCACGCCCAGCGGCATCGTTTCGATAAGACTGAGATCGAAACCCTGTTCGCCGCACCAGGCGAGCATTGACGGAATTTCGTCCTCGTTCAGCCCGGCCAGCGCGACCATGTTGATCTTGACCGCGATCCCCGCCGCCTTGGCCGCGGCGATGCCGCCCAGAACCTGCTCGACGTCGCCGTGGCGAGTGACGAAGCGAAATGTGTCGGGGTCGCGGCTGTCCAGGCTGACGTTGATCCGCCGGATGCCGGCGTCGAACAGGCGCGGCGCGACACCGGCGAGACGGGTCGCGTTGGTCGTCATCGTAAGTTCGTGGAGGCCCGCGCCGACATGGCGGCCCAAACGGTCGACCAGCTCGACGACGTCGCGACGCACAAGTGGCTCACCGCCCGACAGGCGGATCTTGGTCACGCCGCGCGTGACGAAGCGTTCGGCGATGATCGCGATCTCCTCCAGCGCCAGCAGCGCACGGCGGGGGAGAAAGGTCATCTGCTCCGCCATGCAATAGCGGCAGCGCAGGTCGCAGCGATCGGTCACCGACACGCGCAGATAGGTGATGGCGCGACCGTGGCGGTCGATCAGGGGGGCGGGGGTGGCCATCGTGAGGGGAAGCTAGGCCTTTGCGGAGGGAGCAACAAGGGGCAGGGGCGATCCAGCGAAACCTTGCCAGACCCGTAACGAATTGACGTCGCTTTCTTCATCAATTTCGCAGAAGAAGACGAGCGACGTGCCCGATAGTTTCGCCAAGCCACTTTTCATTCTGTCGTTTCGCCAGCGCGACGAGCTGGCGGCGATGGCGGCGCGTGCCGGATGGCGCGCGATCGCAGCGCGGCGGGACGAGGGGCTGGGCGGGCGCATTACCGCCAGCGGCGCGCAGGTGGTCGTGATCGACGCTCGGGGCGCGGTAGAAGAAGGGCTGGCGGCGGTCCGGGCGATCGGCGATGCCGCGGAAGCCGCAGGGCAGGCCCTGCTGGTGATGGTGTCGCGTAACGATGTCGATGCGCTAGATGCCGCGCGAGAGGCGGGCGCGACGCATTTCCTGGTCAGCCCGGTCACCGAAACAGAGTTCGCCCAAGCTTTGCGTTTCGCCGAACGCTTCGCCGACCGCGTCTCCGGCGGGCGCCCGGTCCGCGAAGCGCGCTGGGTGGCACCGCTGGGGTGGCGCTACGATCATGCCCGGCGCTCGTTGCAGGTCACGACCGAACTCGCGCGCCTCGCCGGAGTCGCCGAAGAGGGGCCGGCATCGGCCGCTTGGCTGCGGCAACCCGGCGACGTGCGCGCACGCCTGCGTAATGCGCTGCGTCGATTGAAGCTCAGCGAATCGACGGCCTTTGCGCATGACCTGCCGGGGCTCGGCCGGGTGGTCGCGCATCTCCAGCATGATCCGCATACCGGGCGTCTGCATGGGTTGGTCGAGCCGATCGGCGAACCCGACGCCGGGGCGGCGGTGCGCGACCTGTTCGGGCGACGATCGCGGTCTATGGCCGCCCTCGCGCGGGAATTGCCCTCGGCATTGAAGGCGGGCGAGATCGACGTGGTGTTCCAGCCGCAGGTCGATCTGGCGAGCGGACGGATCACGGGCGTGGAGGCGCTCGCGCGGTGGCACCACCGGCGACTGGGCGAGGTCGGTGCGGAGGCGCTGCTGACCGCGGCGGCGCAGGGCGGGCGATCGGAAGAGGTGTCCGCCCATCTCCAGGCGCGGGCGCTGCAGCTTGCGGCGGGCTGGCCGGCTGCCCTCGAAAAGATCCGTGTCGCCGTGAACGTCGCCGCGGAGGACATCGCCGCCGACGGTTTCGTCTTTCGCTTGCTCGAACGGATCGATGCCAGCGGCATCGCGCGTGACCGGGTCACTGTCGAGGTGACCGAAAGCGGCCTGATCGAACGGCTGGACGTCGCGGCGGCGCTGCTCGCGGAACTCCGCACGGCGGGCTGCCGGATCGCGATCGACGATTTTGGGACGGGCTATTCGAGCTTGGCCTATCTCAATGCGCTGCCGGTCGATTATCTGAAACTCGACAAGTCGCTGACGACCGGCATCACCGGCAATGCCCGCGACCGGGTGGTGGTGCGCGGCGTGATCGACATGGCGACGACGCTGGGGCTCGACGTGATCGCCGAAGGGGTCGAAACGGCCGAGCAGCGTGACCTGCTGGCGGCGGCGGGCTGCCGGTTCTACCAGGGCTATCTCTGCGCGCCGGGCGTCGACAGCGCGACGCTGGCGGCGCTGGTTCAGGCAACCTGAATCAGCCGCCGGCCGCCTTCGCCAACCCCCGCGACAATTGCAGCGCCCCGTGCAGCCGCGCCTTGGGATCGGCCCAGACGCGGTTGATGACCAGCTTGTGGTCGGGACGCAGCTTGGCGACCTCGCCCAGCTTGCCGACATAGGCGAGCAGGCCGTCGATGTTCGGGAAGGTGTTTTCGTGGAATGCGACCAGCGCGCCCTTCGGCCCGACGTCCAGCTTCGCCACGCAGGCGCGCTTTGCGTTGAGCTTGATCTCCATGATCCTCAGCAGGTTTTCGGTCTCGTCCGGCAGCTTGCCGAAGCGATCGATCATCTCGGCGGCGAACGCCTCGAGCCCGGCGGCGACGTCGATCTCGTTCAGGCGGCGGTAGAGGCCCATGCGCAGGTCGAGGTCTGGGACATAATCCTCCGGGATCAGGATCGGCGCATCGATCGTGATCTGGGGTGAGAAGTCCGTGGGCCGCGAGAGCTTGCCGCCGGCTTTGGCCTCCAGGATCGCCTCCTCCAGCATCGACTGGTAGAGTTCGAAGCCGACCTCCTTGATATGCCCCGATTGTTCGTCACCGAGCAGGTTGCCTGCACCGCGCTGGTCGAGGTCATGACTGGCGAGCTGGAAACCGGCGCCGAGCGACTCGAGATCGCTCAGGACCTTCAGCCGCTTCTCCGCCGCTTCGGTCATCAGCCGCTCGGGCGGCGACACCATGTACGCATAGGCGCGCGTCTTCGACCGGCCGACGCGGCCGCGCAGCTGGTAGAGCTGCGCCAGCCCGAAGCGGTCGGCACGGTTGACGATCATCGTGTTGGCGCTTGGGATGTCGATGCCGCTTTCGATGATGCTGGTCGACACGAGCACTTCGAATTTCTTGTCGTAGAAGGCGGACATCCGCTCCTCGACCTCGCTCGGCGCCATCTGGCCGTGGGCGATGACGTAGCGAACCTCGGGTACATGTTCGCGGAAGAATTCCTCGATATCGGGCAGGTCGGCGATGCGCGGCGTGACGAAGAAGCTCTGCCCGCCGCGATAATGTTCGCGTAGCAGCGCCTCGCGCAGCACGACCGGATCCCACGGCATGACATAGGTGCGCACCGCGAGACGATCGACCGGCGGGGTCTGGATGACCGACAGTTCGCGCAGGCCCGACATCGCCATCTGAAGCGTGCGCGGGATCGGCGTGGCGGTGAGCGTCAGGACGTGGACGTCGGTCTTCAGAGCCTTCAGCCGTTCCTTGTGGGTGACGCCGAACCGCTGTTCCTCGTCGACGATGACGAGGCCCAGGCGCTTGAAATCGATGCCCTTGGCCAGGATCGCGTGCGTGCCAACCACGACGTCGATCTGCCCGTCGGCGAGGCCTTCCTTGGTCGCCTTCGTCTCGCTGGCGGTAACCAGGCGGCTGAGGCGGCCGACCTTGATCGGGAAGCCGTCGAAGCGGGCGGCGAAATTATTGTAGTGCTGGCGGGCGAGTAGCGTCGTCGGGCAGACGACCGCGACCTGCATCCCCGCCATCGCCGCGACGAAGGCGGCGCGGAGCGCCACCTCGGTCTTGCCGAAGCCGACGTCGCCGACGATGAGCCGGTCCATCGGCGAGCCCTTGCCGAGATCGTGCAGCACGTCGTTGATCGCGCGGTCCTGGTCGTCGGTTTCCTCATAGGGGAAGCGGTCGACGAATGTCGCGAAGCCCGATCCGTCGGGCTCGGCGACCTCGGCGGGGCGCAACGCGCGTTCGGCCGCAGTGGCGATGAGTTCACCCGCGATCTCGCGGATGCGCTCCTTCATGCGGGCCTTGCGCCGTTGCCACGCCTCGCCGCCCAGCTTGTCGAGCGTCGCGCCGTCCTCGCCCGAGCCGTAGCGGCTGAGGACTTCGAGGTTCTCGACCGGCACGTATAATTTGTCGCCGCCCGCATAAGTGAGCGCGACGCAATCGTGCGGGCTTTTGCCCACCGGGATTGAGGTCAACCCCTCATACCGGCCGATGCCGTGGTCGACGTGGACGACGAGGTCGCCGGGCGACAGCGTCGCGAGTTCGGCGAGAAACGCGTCGGCCGACTTGCGGCGCTTGGCGCGGCGGACCAGGCGGTCGCCGAGCATGTCCTGCTCGGTCAACAGCGTGACTTGCGGAGAGGTGAAGCCGTGGTCGAGCGGCAGGACGATCAGGGCGGTCGCGCTATCGACGACGCCCAGCGCCTCTTGCCATGTGTCGACCATTCGCGCGCCGGACAGGCCGTGGTCCTCCAGCAGCCCCTTCAACCGCTCGCGCGAGCCGGTCGAATAGCTGGCGAGAATCCGTTTGCCCGTCACCTTCTTCAGATGCGCTACGACCGCTTCATAGACGTTGGTGCCGGCCGAGCGTTCGGGGGCGAAGTCGCGCGGGCCATCGATGTTGAATTCGAGGACCGACGCGCTTTCGGGCTCGTGGAAGGGCGTCGTGACGTGGGCGGGGGCGTCATGGAGCGCCTGCGCCCATTCGTCGGGCAGCAGGTAGAGCGATTTTGTGGGGAGCGGGCGATAGCTGCCCGGCTCGGCGCCCGAAGCCTTCAACCGGTTGGCGTGATAGTCGGCGATCGCCTCGAACCGACCCTCCGCCGCACCTGCGACACCGGCGTCGCGGACGACGACCATGTCGCCCGGCAGATGATCGAACAGCGTCTCCAGCCGCTCCTCGAACAGCGGCAGCCAATGCTCCATGCCGGCCAGCCGCCGGCCGTCGCTGACCGCCTGGTAGAGCGGGTCGCCGGTCGCGGTCGCGCCGAACGTTTCGCGGTACCGGGTGCGGAAGCGTTTGACGCTGTCTTCGTCGAGCAGGGCTTCGGACGCGGGCAGCAGGGTGAAGCCCTTGATGCTGCCCGTGGTGCGCTGGTCGTGCGGGTCGAAGGTGCGGACCGTTTCGATCTCGTCGCCGAAGAAATCCAGCCGCAGTGCGGAATCGGAGCCTGATGGGAACAGGTCGACGAGAGAGCCGCGCACCGCGAACTCGCCGGCGTCGGCCACCGATTCGGTACGGACATAGCCATTCGCCTGCAGCAGCTTGGACAGTTTCTCGCGGCTGATCCGTTCGCCGGGCGCGAGCGCGGCGACCAGCTGGCGGATGCGGAACGGCGTCAGCGTGCGCTGGGTCGCGGCGTTTGCGGTGGTGACCAGCAGACGCGGACGGGCGGCCTTCGCCTGTAGCGCGTGGAGCGTCGCGAGGCGTTCGGACATGACGCGCAACGTGGGCGACGCGCGGTCGTAGGGCAGGCAGTCCCAGGCCGGGAAGGCGAGGATTTCCAGCTCCGGCGCGAAGAAGGTCGCAGTCGACTGCACCGCGCGCATCGCCGCTTCGTCGGGTGCGATGAAGCACGCGCCGTCGGTCGCCGCCCGCGCGAGATCGGCGAGCAGGGCGGGGAGGAAGCCTGTCGCGACGCCGGCGAGAGTCAGCGGGCGGGGGGCGGAGAGAATTTTGGAGAGGTCGGGCATCGGCACTCGCTTGAGCCCTCTCCCCTTCAGGGAAGAGGGTTTGGGAGAGGGGAGGTGTCTCACCGAGACCGGGACACGCGAATATGCCCCTCTCCCAACCCCTCCCCTGAAGGGGAGAGGGTTATTTTTGAATTGGCACGTACGTCAGCGTCTTCAGGTCATCCATCATCTGGCCCTGCCAACGCGCCGGGACGGCAGCCGCTCCCATCGCCCAGGCCATGATGTCGACGTCCTGTTCCTCCAGGAACGCCTCGAACCAGTCGATCTGCTCGTCCGACCAGTGCGCGCCGCGCGCGTCGAAGAAGCCGCCGACCATCAGATCCGCTTCCTTCGTGCCGCGGTGCCAGCTGCGGAAGCGCAGGCGTTTCAGTCTCGTCTCGCGCTCCATGCCCGCGGCTCCATGCAATATCGGCCGACGGCGCTTCAATGCGCGGTCGGCTTGGGGTAGCGGGGACATAGTCATGCGTCCCGACATCCTCAACCCGCTGTTCGCCGAGGTCACTGCGCTGAAGGGCGTGGGACCGGGGCTTGCCAAGCCGCTGGAAAAGCTGGGGTTGGCGCGCGTGGTCGACGTCGCCTTCCACTTGCCGACCGGCTATATTGACCGCCTTCCGCGTGAGGAACTGGATGCCGCCGACGCCGGCCGGACGATCGCGATCACGCTGACCCCGGTCGAGCACCGCACCGGCAGCAGCCCGCGCAGCCCGACGCGGGTGCATGCGGTCGATACGAAGGGCAATTACGTCTCCCTCGTCTATTTCGGTGGATCGTCGGGCTGGGTGAAGAAGCTGCTTCCCTTGCACGAGCCGCGGCGCGTGTCGGGGAAGCTGGAGACATATGGGCAGGACCTGCAGATGGTCCACCCGGACTATGCCGTCCCGCTGGACGAAGCGCCGACGGGCAATGGCCGCGAGGCGATCTATCCGCTGTCGGAGGGGCTGACGTCGCGGCGGCTGGCGGCGCTGACGGCGCAGGCGGTCGAGCGTGCGCCCGACCTGCCCGAATGGGTCGAGCCGAGCGTGCTCACCAAGCACGACTGGCCGGCGTGGCGCGCGGCGCTGGCGCGGCTGCACGCAGATCCATCGGACGCTAAGGCGCGGACGCGGCTCGCCTATGACGAGGTGTTCGCCAATCAGCTCGCGCTGCTGCTGGTCCGCGGCGACGCGCGAGCCAAGCGCGGGAGGGCGCTCACCGGCGACGGGCGTCTGCGCGCGAAGCTCGATCTGCCCTACGCCCCGACCGGCGCTCAGGCGCGGACGATCCGGGAAATCGAAGGCGACATGGCGCAGGTGCGGCCGATGCTGCGGCTGCTGCAGGGCGACGTCGGCTCGGGCAAGACGTTGGTCGCATTGAACGCGCTGCTGATCGCGGTCGAGGGCGGGGCGCAGGGCGCGCTGCTGGCGCCGACCGAAATCCTGGCGCGGCAGCATTACGAGACTTTGTCGCGGCAATTCGCCGGCATTGCCACGGTCGCGATCCTGACCGGCCGCGACAAGGGCCGTGCGCGCGAATCGACGCTGATGGGACTCGCGTCGGGCGAGATCGACATATTGATCGGCACCCATGCAATCTTTCAGCAGGGCGTGACCTATCGCGACCTGGGGCTGGCGGTGGTCGACGAACAGCACCGCTTCGGCGTCGCGCAGCGGATGATGTTGCAAGCCAAGGCCGACCGCCCGCCGCACCTGCTGGTGATGACCGCGACGCCGATTCCGCGCACGCTGACGCTCGCCAATTACGGTGAGATGGACGTCAGCCGCCTCGACGAAATGCCCCCGGGCCGCGAGCCGATCGAGACGCGGGTGATTTCGGAGGATCGGCTCGACGACGTCGTCGACGGGCTCGCGCGGCATCTGTCGGGCGGCGGGCAGGCCTATTGGGTGTGCCCGTTGGTCGAGGAAAGCGAAAAGTCCGACCTCGCCGCCGCCGAAGCGCGGGCGGAGGCGCTGCGACACCGCTTCGGGGAGCGTGTGGCTCTGGTTCATGGCCGAATGAAGGGGCCGGAGAAGGATGCCGAAATGGCGCGCTTCTCCTCGGGTCAGGCGGGCGTGCTGGTCGCGACCACGGTCATCGAGGTCGGCGTCGACGTGCCCAATGCTACACTGATCGTGATCGAACATGCCGACCGTTTCGGCCTCGCCCAGCTCCACCAGTTGCGCGGGCGGGTGGGGCGGGGCGGCGGGCGGTCGGTTTGCCTGCTGCTGCGCGGGAGCCATTTGAGCGAGACCGCGCGGGCTCGGCTGGCGTTGATGCGGGAAACGAACGACGGCTTCCGGATCGCCGAGGAGGATCTCCGGCTGCGCGGCGCCGGCGAACTGCTCGGCACGCGCCAATCGGGCGAGCAGGGGTTTCGTATGGCGACTCCCGAGATGCTCGGCGAGCTGCTGCCAATCGCCAACGGCGACGCGCGGTTGCTGATCGACCGCGACGGCGGGCTGAAGGGTGAGCGCGGGCAGGCGGCGCGGACGGCGCTGTACCTGTTCGAACGCGACGCCGCGGTCGGGCTGTTGCGCTCGGGATAAGGCCAGGTCCTCCCCTGGGAGGGGAGGTGGCCAGCGAAGCTGGTCGGAGGAGTGTCCCGCTATCCGAAAAAGGGTGACCCCATCGGTCGGGCCTGCGGTCTGCCACCTCCCCTTGCAGGGGAGGATTTTGGGGGTAGGCAGGCGCATGCACCTCATTCTCCCTATTGTGCTGACGTTCCTCGCCGGCATCGGCGTCGCGGCGCAGGCGCCGACGAACGGCATGCTGGCGAAAGTGTCGGGATCGACCTTGCTCGCCGCGCTCATTTCGTTTGGCGTGGGAACGGTCGCGATCGCCATAGCCTGGGCAGCGAGCGACCGGACGTCGCCCGCGATCCTGCGTGAGGCGCCCGCTTGGGCATGGCTCGGCGGCATTTACGGCGCGATCTATGTCGCGACCGCCGCCTATGCCGCCCCTCGGCTGGGTGTCGCGACGATGCTGATGGTCGCGATCGCGGGCCAGTTGGCGGCGGCGATCGTGATCGATCATTTCGGGCTGTTCGGCATCCGCGCGGAGCCGGTGTCGGTCAGCCGGATCGCCGGGTTGTTACTGGTAATCGCCGGCGTCACGCTGGTGCGCCGTTAGAGCGGTTTCCGATCGATCTGCATCATCGTGGCGAGCAGCTCGTAATAGTCGGCCAGCCGAATCGGCCGGTCGAGCTGGCAGCCGATGCGGCCGCCCAATGCCCAGCGTACTTCGGCCGGCTGGGTGCCGACGCCGGGCAGCGCGATGCGCAGCGTGTCGCCCTCCGCCATCTCCGATTCGCAGCGTGCCATGAAGCCGTTGGGCGAGATGTTGACGATCAGCAGCGGCAGCGTGCGGCCGTCGGCATGCGTCGCGCGGGCGCGATAATGCACCTCGTCACGGTCTTCCCGCCGTCCATCCGTCTGAGCCAATTTGCCGAAGGGCATCGCCGATCATCCCACGTCCGCCGTTTCGGGTAGCAGCGCAGTGGTAAAGAAGGTCTGTAGAAAAACAGACCTAAATCAATATTTTGGCGACACTGGACCGGGTCAGCTGGCGCGGACGATGCCGTGGTGCTTCTTGCCCGCGGACAGGCGCATGTCCACGGTTACGGTCAGGACGGCGGCTTCGTCGCTGATCTTCTCGCCATCGACCCTAGCGCCGCCGCCGGCGATTAGCCGCCGCGCCTCACCCTTCGACTTGGCGAAGCCCAGGCCGATCAACGCATCGACCACCGCGATGCTGCCGCCCGGCGCGACGACCGTCGGCAGCGCGGCGCCGGATGCGCCCTCCTCGAACGTCTTGCGCGCGGTTTCCGCGGCCTCATCGGCGGCAGCGCGCCCGCGGCACATCGCGGTGGCTTCCGTCGCCAGCACCTTCTTCGCCTCGTTGATCCCGGCGCCTTCCAAGGCTTCGAGCCGGGCGATCTCATCCAGCGGCAGGTCGGTAAACAGGCGCAGGAAGCGGCCGACGTCGCGGTCGTCGGTGTTGCGCCAGAACTGCCAGTAGTCGAAATGCGACAGCTGGTCCTCGTGCAGCCACACCGCCCCTGAGACGGTCTTGCCCATCTTCACGCCGTCCGCGGTCGTCAGCAGCGGGGTGGTGACGCCATAGACCTCGGTCCCGTCCATCCGCCGCGCGAGTTCGACGCCGTTGACGATGTTCCCCCACTGGTCGCTGCCGCCCATCTGCAACCGCACGCCCCGACGCTTCGCGAGCTCGCGGAAGTCGTAGCCCTGCAAAATCATATAGTTGAATTCGAGGAAGCTCAGCGACTGTTCGCGATCGAGCCGCAGCTTCACCGAATCGAAGCTGAGCATTCGGTTGACGCTGAAATGCTGGCCGACCTCGCGCAGGAAGGGGATGTATTCGAGGCGGTCGAGCCAGTCGGCGTTGTTGACCATCACCGCGTCGCTCGGGCCGTCGCCGAAGGTGAGGAAGCGTTCGAAGATGCGCTGGATGCCGGCGATGTTGGCGGTGATGACGTCGTCCGACGCCAGCTTGCGCGCTTCGTCCTTGAACGACGGATCGCCGATCTTGCCGGTCCCGCCGCCCATCAGCACGATCGGCTTGTGCCCGGCCTGTTGCAGGCGGCGCAGCAGCATGATCTGGACCAGGCTGCCGACATGCAGCGACGGCGCGGTCGGATCGAAGCCGATATAGCCCGGCACGACCTGCTTTGCGGCCAACGCATCGAGCGCGGCGGCATCGGTCACCTGATGGATATAGCCGCGCTCCGAGAGGAGGCGGAGCAGGTCGGAGCGATATTCGGTAGCCATAGCGGAGCGCCCTCTAACCGTTCGGGCCGAGCTTGTCGAAGCCCTGTCCTTCTCGTGCGGACGTTGGCAAGAGAAGGACAGCACTTTGGCCGGCTCGGTGCGAACGGGGGTGGTGTGATGCACGAACTGAGATGTCATCCCGCGACGCCGGCATCGCGCGTGCGCTCGATCGTGGCCGAATGGAACGACGCCGCGTTTACCTTTTGGGTCGATCCGATCGATTCTTTGCTGATACCGGAAAGTAAGCCGCCCGCTCGAACCGACGAACTCTGGCGTACCACCTGTTTCGAACTGTTCTGGAAACCGGTCGGCAGTGACGGCTATGTCGAGCTAAATCTGTCGCCATCGTCCTGCTGGGCGGCTTATGCCTTCGACGGCTATCGCCAAGGTATGCGCGACCTGATCCTTCCGCACGATCCGATCGTCGAGCGGACAACAAGCGGCATTCGCGCAGCACTCGACCTGTCGGACTTGCGGCGGCCGGCGCACGTCGCCCTCACCGCCGTGATCGAGGAAACTGACGGCACCAAATCCTATTGGTCGCTCGCACATCCGCCCGGCGCGCCGGATTTCCATCATCCCGATTGCTTTGCGCTCAAAGTCCCGGCAGTCGGAAACCCATGAAATTCGGCATCGATCGGCTGCTGTCCGACCCTGAGTTGTTGAAAAGCCTAGACGGCCGCCGCGTCGCGTTGCTTGCGCACCCGGCGTCGGTGACGGCGGACCTGACGCATTCGCTCGACGCGCTGGTCGCGGCGGGCGTGAAGGTCACCGCCGCCTTCGGCCCGCAGCACGGTCTGCGCGGGGACAAGCAGGACAATATGATGGAGTCGCCGGATTTCGACGACCCTGTCCACGGTATCCCCGTATTCAGCCTCTACGGCGAAGTGCGCCGCCCGACCGTTCAGTCGATGCACACGTTCGACGTGCTGCTGGTCGACCTGCAGGATCTGGGCTGCCGCATCTACACCTTCATTACGACGCTGCTCTACGTGCTCGAAGCCGCGGCGGAGCATGGTAAGGTTGTGTGGGTGCTCGACCGACCCAATCCGGCCGGGCGCCCGGTCGAGGGGCTGACGTTGCTGCCCGGCTGGGAGAGCTTCGTCGGCGCCGGGCCGATGCCGATGCGCCACGGGCTGACGCTGGGCGAACTCGGTCAGTGGTTCATCGATCACTACAAGCTCGACGTCGACTATCGCGTGATCGAAATGGAGGGCTATGCGCCCGACGCCGCACTGGGCTTCGGCTGGCCGACCGATCGCATCTGGATCAACCCTAGCCCCAATGCGCCGAACCTCAACATGGCGCGTGCCTATGCGGGCACGGTGATGCTGGAAGGCACGACGCTGAGCGAGGGGCGGGGGACGACCCGGCCGCTCGAACTGTTCGGCGCGCCTGACATCGACGCGCGGGCGGTGCTGGCAGAAATGCGGCGGATGGGGCCGGAATGGCTCGCCGGCTGCGTGCTGCGCGAGGTGAGCTTCGAGCCGACCTTCCACAAGCACGTCCACCGGCTGTGCGCCGGGCTGCACATCCATGCCGAGGGCGCGGCCTACGACCATCAGGCGTTTCGCCCTTGGCGGTTGCAGGCGCTGGCGTTCAAGGCGATTCGGACACTCTACCCCGACTATCCGCTGTGGCGCGATTTCCCGTACGAATATGTCTTCGACAAGTTGGCGATCGACGTCATCAACGGCGGACCGGGCCTGCGCGAATGGGTCGACGATGCGGGCGCCGTGCCGGGCGATCTCGATGCACTGACCCGGCCGGACGAAGCGGCGTGGGAGGACGTGCGGCGCGCGTATCTGCTGTACTGATGCGCGCTTCATGCTCTCCTGCGTCATCCCCGCGGAGGTGGCGATCGGTCGTCGCTGGTTTCGCGGATAAAGCCTTGAGGTCAGCCGCAACCCGTTCCCGCCTTCGCGGGAATGACGGTGGTTGGTGTTTGGGAGCGGCCCCATGCTGACCGGCCTCATCTTCGCGACCGAGGACGCCGAGGATCGCCCCGACGCGCTTGCGGCCACGCTACCGTTCGGCGGCGCGACACTGATCGAATATCAGGCGCGTTTGTTGGCGGCGGTCGGCGTCGGTCACATCCTGGTCGCGGTTTCGCGCGTGACGCCCGCACTGCTCGGCGCCACCAGCCGGATCGCCAGCCGCGGCGTGACCGTCGATGTCGTCCGATCGGCCGAGGAAGCGACCGCAAAGGTGCATCCGCTGGCGCAGGTGATCGTCGTCGCCGACGGGCTGGTGACGACCGACGCGGTGATCGAATGGCTGGCGTCGGAAACGCATGAAGCCCTGCTCGTCACGCGCGACGGCGACGGCAGCGGCGGGATCGAGCGGGTCGACAATTCGCATAGCTGGGCGGGCCTTGCGCGCGTTCCCGCGGCGCGGTTGGCCGACGTCGCCTCGCTGCCCGCCGACTATGATTTCCAGTCGACGCTGTTGCGCCAGACGGTCGCCGCGCGCGCGGTACAGTTGCTGCTGCCGCCCGCAACGGGGCGCACGCGCCACGGCGTTGAGCGTAATTCGGCGGCGCTGTTGCGGCGGTCCAAGTCGGTGCTGGCGGCGCTCGGCGACAGGCGCACGGCGTGGACCGATCGCTTCATCTTCACGCCGATCACCGGATGGACTTTGCCGTATCTGGTAGCGAAGGGCGTTCCTGCCGGGGCGGTGACGGCGGCCGGCGCCGTCGCGGGCATCGCAGCCGTTGCGCTGCTCGCAACGATGATGCCGGCGGCGGGGATCGCGGTCAGCCTGATCGGTATGGCCGCGCTGTCGACGGGATCGATGCTCAGCTGGCTGCGCGGCGAGGATCGGCTGGCGCGAACGCAGGAGCGCGCGATCCAGGGCGTGGCGGCGGCGGTCGTGCTGCTGACCGGCGTCGATGCGATGCGGGCGAGCGGCGATGGTGCGGGGCTTGTGCTCGCCCTGGCGACGATCGCTTGCACCGTACTGCTGGAGCGCACGCCGGCGCCGCGGCGGCGTTGGTGGGCGACGCCGGCCGCGCATCCGCTGATTCTACTGCCCGCCGCGATCGCCGGCTATCCGATCGTCGGACTGGCCGTCTCGGCGCTCTATGCGCTGGTATCGCTCGGTGCGGCGATTGAGGCGATTCGCGAAAAGCCTTAGGGCGGCTTTAACGACGGCGCGGATACACCGGGAACGATGACGGACGCTTCCGCCACCATGCATGGAGCGCAGGGCGCTGGGGTGCGGGCTTTATTGGCCCGGGCCGCCGGCGCCGATTCGCGTGCGCGCACGGCACTGAACGCCTCGATCACCGACGCCTTCCTGCCCGCCGAGGGGCGGCTGGACGATCGCACCCGCGCGGCGCTCGCCGCTCTCGTCGAAGCGATGGTCGGCGTGGTCGAGGGCGAACTGACCGAATATTCGATGCGGCTGCTGACGACGCGGGGCGCGCGCGCCGCCGCCGATCGGCTGACGCACGATCCCGCACCGGTCGCTGAGCGGCTGGCGGCCGCGGGGCTGCTGCGCGATCCCGATTTCGCCGCCGAATGTCTGTCGCGCGTCCAGCTCGAACTGCTGACCGCCGGGCTGCCGGCCGATGCGGGCGCGGACGCCGATGCCCCGAGCCTTCTCGCCCGCCTGGCGCAAAGCTCCGACCGCGTCGTCGCGACCGCCGCGGCAGCGACGATGATCGGCGAAAGCCAGCGCCGGCAGATCAGCGAAGGTCGTGGCCTTAGCAGTACCGGCCTGCCTGCGGCCCTGCATGCCCGTCTGGTCTGGTGGGTCGCCGCCGCGCTGCGCGACCGGGCGAACGATGGCCTCGACGACCCCGTACCGCTCGATCGCGCGATCGCGGAGGCGGCGCTGCGCAATATCGCGGCCCACGACAGCGACGACCGGGTCGAAGCCGCAGCGATGCGGCTGGCCGAGGCGGTCGATGCGCAGCCAGCCGAACTTCCCGCCTTGCTCGACGAGATCTTGCGCGATCGGCGCCTGACGGTGCTCGCGGCGTTCGTCGCCCATGTGCTGGGCGCGCGCTACGAATTGGGGCGCGAACTGCTGGTCGACCCGGCCGGCGACCGACTGTGGCTCGTGCTGCGCGCTCTGAACGTGCCGCGGGAGACGATCGCGCGTCTCGGTTTCCACCTCTGCGAAGCCGACCCGCGCCGCGATATCGATGCCTTTGCCGACGCGCTCGATCTGGCGGCGAGCGTCGATCCGGCGACCGCGCGGATGGCCGTCGCGCCGCTCAGCCTGCATCCCGATTTTCGTGCGGCGCTCCTGGCGCTCGACGCGTTGAAGGACGTGCGATGAACGTCCTCGACCCGTTGCTCCACCCGATCGTCGCGCGTTGCGATGCCGATGGGCGCCTGATCCAGGCCGACCCGCGCTTCCTCGACCTGGTCGAACATGCCGGCGGCGCGATCGGCGGCGATGTCGCCTTGCCCGAAGTCGCCGCGCTGGTACGGCTCGCCCGCCGCCTGGGGATCGCCATCGCCCGCGCGATCGTGGTGGCGGATGGCGACGACGACCTGGAACTGTCGGTTCGTGCAGAGCCCGATGCGGACGGCGTCACCCTGGTGATCGGCGGCTGGCAGGCCCGGCCGTCGTGGCGCCCAACGGACGAGCGTGGGTCGTTTCGCGCGATCGAGGCCGACTGGCTGTGGGAAAGCGACGCTGCCCTGCGGCTGACGCACGTCACGCCCGACGCGGGCGCGCGCTACGGTTTCGACGCCGCGGCGATCCTCGGGCAGCCGCTGGTCAAGCTGTTCGCGCTGGCCGAAGACGACGAAGGCGCCTTTCCGATTTTGGGCGCGGTCGCCGCACAGATGCGGTTCGATGCGCAGGAGGCCGAACTGCGCGGCACCGGACGGCGCGTGATACTCTCGGCCGAACCGAAAATCGACGCGCGCGGGCGGTTCGCCGGATTTGCAGGCGGCGTGACGATGCTCGATCCGCCGCCCGTCGATGTGGCCGAGCCGGTGACGCGGAGCGAGCCTAGCGCGCCGTTTGCCGCCGGATTTGGCGAACAGCTCGACAAGTCGCTTCGCCGCCCGCTCGAACGCATCATCGCCAACGCCAACAGCATGAGCGCCGGCGTCGATGGGCCGATCGCCGAGCGCTACTCGGGCTATGCCGATGACATCGCGAGCGCCGGACGGCATCTGCTGGGGCTGGTCGACGATCTGGTCGATCTGGAAGCGGTCGAGCGCACCGACTTCGAGGTCGATGCCGAACCGCTGGACCTGGCCGACGTCGCGCGCCGGGCCGCTGGCTTGCTCGCGGTCCGCGCATCCGAAGGCGAGGTGCGGATCGATCGCCCGGCGGCCGACGAGACGCAGCCGGCGACAGGGGACTTCCGACGCTCGCTGCAAATTCTGGTCAATCTGATCGGCAACGCCGTGCGCTATTCGCCGCGGGGCGGCAGCGTGTGGGTGCGGATCACCCAGGACGACTGCCATGCCTGCGTGATCGTCGCCGATCAGGGCAAGGGCATCGCCGAGGCCGACCAGGCGATGATTTTCGAGAAATTCGGCCGCGTCGATCCGACCGAGCCCGGCGGCAGCGGCCTGGGGCTCTACATCTCGCGGCGTCTGGCGCGGGCGATGGGGGGCGACGTCACGGTCGACAGCGCGCCGGGTGCAGGCGCGCGGTTCGTCTTTACGCTGCCGGTCGGCCGCTGACCGACCTGACAGCCGTCACCGCCGGGTCCGCCGCGCGTACAGCACGAGTCCCAGTCCAAGCACCGCCAGCACCGACCCACGCGTGATCCACGGCCGCTGGTCGATCATGAAGCTCGATTGCGGCCAGCGGACCCAGCCAAGCCCCTGGCCGACCCACAGCATCCCCATCGCAAAGGCGGCAAAGCCGATGCCGACGAGGATGCGGCGGCGCGTCATCGATCAGCGCTTATCGATCGGAACGTAGGGACGCTCGGTCGGGCCGGTGTAGAGCTGGCGCGGACGGCCGATCTTCTGCTCGGGGTCCGAAATCATCTCGTTCCACTGCGCAACCCAGCCGACGGTGCGGGCGAGCGCGAACAGCACGGTGAACATCGTCGTCGGGAAACCGATCGCCGACAGGATGACGCCCGAATAGAAATCGACGTTCGGGAACAGCTTCTTCTCGATGAAGTAGTCGTCGCTGAGTGCAATTTCTTCAAGCCGCAGCGCGGTTTCGAACAGCGGATCGGACACGTTCAGCGCCTCGAACACTTCACGCACCGTCTTCTGCATCACGGTCGCGCGGGGGTCGTAGTTCTTGTAGACGCGGTGGCCGAAGCCCATCAGGCGGAACGGATCGTTCTTGTCCTTGGCGCGCGCGATATATTCCGGAATGCGATCCGGCGTGCCGATCTCGCGCAGCATGTTGAGCGCGGCTTCGTTGGCACCACCATGCGCCGGGCCCCACAGACAGGCGATACCCGCCGCGATGCAGGCGAACGGGTTGGCGCCCGACGACCCGGCAAGACGCACGGTCGAGGTCGAGGCGTTCTGTTCGTGATCGGCATGCAGGATGAAGATGCGGTCCATCGCACGCTCGACCGCCGGATTGACCTCATATTCCTCGGCCGGAACGCCGAAGGTCATGCGCAGGAAGTTGCCGGCGTAGGACAGGTCGTTCTTCGGATAGAGGAACGGCTGTCCCACGCTGTACTTGTACGCCATCGCCGCGATCGTCGGCATCTTGGCGATCAGCCGGTGCGAGGCGATCATCCGCTGGTGCGGGTCCGAGATGTCGGTCGAATCGTGGTAGAAGGCCGACAACGCGCCGACAACGCCGCACATCACCGCCATGGGGTGCGCGTCGCGACGGAAGCCGCGGTAGAAGGTCGCCAGCTGCTCGTGCAGCATCGTGTGACGGCTGATGGTGTAGCTGAACTTGTCGAGTTCGTTCTGGCTCGGCAGCTCGCCGTTCAGCAGCAGATAGCTGACTTCCATGAACGACGAATGTTCGGCCAGGTCGCCGATCGGGTAGCCGCGGTGGAGCAGCACGCCCTGATCGCCGTCGATGTACGTCAGCGCCGACTCGCACGATGCGGTGCTGGTGAAGCCGGGGTCGTAGGTGAACATGCCCGACTTCGCGTAGAGCTTGCGAATGTCGATGACGTCCGGACCGACGGTGCCCGACAGCACCGGATAGTCGCCGTCGCCGATCTTGATGCTGGTATCGGTCACTCGCAAAGCTCCTCGTTCTTCTTATCGGCCCGGTCAGGCCATCTGGTCGGCGATCCGTCCCAAACTCTCGTCGCGCCCGAGGAGTTCGAGCACATCGAAAATTCCGGGCGAGGTCTTGCGACCGACAAGTGCGGCGCGCAGCGGCTGCGCGACGGCACCGAGCTTGACGCCCGCGGCCTCGGCGACCTCGCGGACCGCCGGTTCGAGCGCTTCCGTATCCCAGCTGTCGAGCGCGTCAAGCGCGGCGTGCAGGCGGGTCAGCAGCGACCGTGCCTCACCCTCTAGCAGACCCTTGGCGGCATCGTCCATTTCCAGTGGGCGACTGCGAAACAGGAAGCCCGCACCATCGGCCAATTCGAGGATGTTGGCGGCGCGCGGCTTGAGCGACGCCATGCTGCGACGCAGCAGGTCGCGCTGCTCGACCGTGGGTTCGAACCCCAGGTGCGGAGCGGCGAGATCGGCCAGTCGTGCGTCGTCTGCGGCACGGATATAATGACCGTTCAGGTTTTCCAGCTTCTTCGTGTCGAACCGCGCTGGTGATTTTCCAACCGCATCCAGATCGAACCACTCGATCGCCTGTTCGCGGCTGATAATCTCGTCGTCGCCGTGGCCCCACCCCAGACGAAGGAGATAGTTGAACAGGGCTTCGGGCAGGATGCCGAGTTCGTCGCGATAGGCGTCGACACCCAGCGCGCCGTGGCGCTTCGACAGCTTGGCCCCATCTCCACCGTGGATCAGCGGGATATGCGCGTAGACCGGCTCCGGCCAGCCCATCGCGCGAATGATGGTCAGCTGGCGGAACGCGTTGTTCAGGTGATCGTCGCCGCGGATGACGTGGGTGACGCCCATGTCGTGGTCGTCGACGACGACCGCGAGCATGTACGTCGGCGTGCCGTCCGATCGCAGCAGCACCATGTCGTCGAGCTCGGCATTGGCGACGGTGACGCGGCCCTGGACGAGATCCTCGATCACCGTCTCGCCTTCACGCTCGGCCTTGATACGGACGACGAAGGTCTGATCGGCCGGTGCGGTTGTCGGGTCGGCATCGCGCCACGGCGAGTTCAGGCGGAACGGGCGACGTTCGGCTTCGGCCGCGGCGCGGGCGGCAGCGAGCTCCGCCTGCGTCATGTAGCAGCGAT
Organism: uncultured Sphingomonas sp.; assembly: GCA_913776045.1. Lineage (GTDB taxonomy): Bacteria > Pseudomonadota > Alphaproteobacteria > Sphingomonadales > Sphingomonadaceae > Sphingomonas. Next base: position 71,014 of record CAJYOI010000023.1, on the reverse strand, counting down.
ACGCGCCGCCGCGCGCGATCAGATCGTCGACGACTTCGGCGTGGCGGCCGGCGCGGGTCGACTGGAACACGGGCTCTTCGTCCCAATCCAGGCCAAGCCAGTTCAGGCCGTCGAAAATGACGTCGATCGCTTCCTTCGTGGAGCGCGCCTTGTCGGTATCCTCGATCCGCAGCAGCGCCTTGCCGCCAAAGTGGCGCGCGTACAGCCAGGCGAACATGCCGGTGCGGGCGTTGCCGATATGCAGGTAGCCCGTCGGCGACGGGGCGAAGCGGGTCACGACGGCCGGATTGGTCGCCGGAGTGGAGGCGCGATTGGCCGCGCCGGTTTCGGTGGTTGCGCTCACGCGCCGCTGCTCCCAGGATCGAGGACGAATGGCCAGTCCAGCCGAGCGGCGCCCTAGCATGGCCCTTACCGGGCTTCAAATCGCCTGGCCGCCGTGGCGTGGCCGGACGGTAGAGCGCTGGCTGGAGGCGGAGCGCGACGCGCTGGTCCTGTGGCTGCCGGTCGCGCTGGGGGCAGGCATCGCGGCGTGGTTCGTGCTGCCCGACCGGGCGGCCTGGATCGGGTGGATGCTGGCTAGTGGCGGCGTCGCGGCGGGCGGGCTGGTGCTGGCCCGCGGGACGCGCGCGGGGCGCGTGCTGTTGGTCGGCGGATTGGCTGCAGCGCTGGGCTGTGCGCTGGTCTGGTGGCGGGCAGAGCGAGTCGCGGCTCCCGTCCTCGCGCGCCCGGCGGTCGTCGCATTCTCCGGCACGGTCGAGCGGATCGAGCCGCTGCCTGCGCGTGAATTGATCCGCCTGACGCTGGTGACCGAGGGCGGCGCGGGATTGCCGCCCAAGGTTCGGGTCAATCTGGCCGATGCGGACAAGCCCATCGGCCTGACCCGCGGTGCACGGGTATCGCTGCGGGCACGACTGATGCCGCCGGCCGGCGCTGCCGTGCCGGGCGCGCACGACTTTGCGCGCGTGGCGTGGTTCGCCGGGATCGGCGCGACCGGCCGTGGCTTTGCGCCGGTGAAGATCGTCGCCCCGGGGGAGGCGGCCGGCAGCGACCTGCGGCAGCGACTGTCGCAGCACATCCGATCGCAACTTCCGGCGGCGGAGGGCGCGGTGGCAGCGTCACTGGCGACCGGCGACCAGGGCGCGATCCCGGAGCCCGATGCGGATTCGATGCGACGATCGGGCCTGGCGCACCTGCTGTCGGTCAGCGGACTGCACATCACCGCGGTCGTCGCCGCGACGATGGCGGTCGTCTTACGCCTGCTGGCGTTGAGCCCGTGGCTCGCGCTGAACCTGCGCTTGCCCCTCATCGCCGCCGCGGCCGGGGCAATGGCGGCAGTCGGTTATACGTGGCTGACGGGAGCGGAGGTGCCGACCCTTCGATCGTGCATCGCCGCGCTGCTGGTGCTCGCCGCGCTGGCACTGGGGCGCGAGGCGATCACGCTGCGCCTCGTCGCGGTAGGGGCCTTGGTCGTGCTGCTGCTGTGGCCGGAAGCTTTGGTCGGCGCGAGTTTCCAGCTCTCCTTCGCCGCTGTCACCGCGATCGTTGCCCTGCACGAGCATGGCCGCGTTCGCGCCTTCTTCGCGCCGAAGGAGGAAGGATGGGGGCGCCGCCTGCTACGCGGGTTGGCCTCGCTGCTGCTGACCGGGCTTGCGGTCGAACTGGTGCTGGCGCCGATCGCGCTGTTCCATTTCCACAAGGCGGGGCTCTATGGCGCGCTTGCCAACATCGTCGCCATTCCGCTGACGACCTTCGTCATCATGCCGCTGGAGGCACTGGCGCTGATTCTGGATGGCGCCGGACTGGGCAGGCCGGTCTGGTGGCTGTGCGGCGAGGCCCTGGCGCTGCTGCTATGGATCGCCCGGACGACCGCGGACGCTCCGGGCGCTGTCGCCGCATTGCCGATGATGCCGCGGGGGGCTTTCGGCCTGATGGTCGGCGGCGGGATCTGGCTTCTGCTCTGGCGCACGCGCTGCCGATGGCTTGGGATGCTGCCCGCCACCATCGGTGCCGGTTGGGCTTTGGCGACGCCGGCGCCCGATCTGATCGTGACCGGTGACGGGCGGCATTTGGCGGTGCGGATGGACGATGGCCAGTTGGCGGTGCTGCGCGAGCGGGCTGGAGACTATGTCCGCGACCTGCTCGCCGAGGGTGGCGGGGCGGACGGCGAGCTGCCGGCGATCGACGACATGCCGACCGCGCGGTGCAATGCCGATCTGTGTCTCGCCCGCCTGGAGCGGGGCGGGCGAGTATGGCGCGTGCTGGCGACACGGAGCGGATACCATATCGACGCGGCCGCGCTGGCCGCGGTGTGCCGGTCGGTCGACGTGATTGTCAGCGAGCGGCGTCTGCCGCGAACGTGCTTACCCAGATGGCTGAAGCTCGACCGGCCGAGCTTGCGACGGTCGGGTGGGGTGGCGGTCGGCTTCGCCGGGCCATGGGTGCGGCGGGTGGCGGACGATGCGGGCGCGCATCCCTGGGCCTACCCCGCGACGATCGCGCCGGAGCGAGAGGCCACGCGCCATTGGCGTTCGGTGGAACGCTCGACGCCACGCCCCCAGAGCGGTGGATAGCCGGCGTTGAGCACGTTGACCTTTGCGACCTCGGGCGCTCCGCCTCTGCCGGAGCACCCGAGGTGAATCGCGGCGATCAGCGCGCCTCAGTACCGCCGCAGCAATCCCGCCAGCTTGCCCTGCACCCGCACTTGGCGCGAGTCGTAGCGCTGAGGATCATACGACCTGTTGGCCGGATCGAGGCGGACCATGCTGCCTTCGCGGTGGAAGGTCTTCAGCGTCGCTTCGTTCTCGTCGATCAGCGCGACGACGATATCCCCGTCGCGTGCCGTTTCCGTACGACGGATCAGCGCATAGTCGCCATCGAGAATGCCCTTTTCGACCATCGAGTCGCCCGACACCTCAAGCGCATAATGTTCGCCCGAGCCGAGCAGCGCGGCGGGGACGGGGAGCATCGTCGCACCCTCCATCGCCTCGATCGGCACACCGGCCGCGATCCGGCCATGGAGCGGGATCTCGATGACGTCGTTGGCGGGGGCCGGCGGCGCGCGATCGGCGTAAGTTGACGAAGTTGACGCTTGCGGCGCAATTCTCGGCACAGCCGGCGCACCCTTGCGTTCCGGCATCTTCAAGACCTCGAGCGCGCGCGCGCGGTTGGGCAGACGACGCAGGAACCCGCGTTCCTCCAACGCAGAAATTAGGCGATGCACACCCGACTTGGACTTCAGGTCGAGCGCTTCCTTCATCTCCTCGAACGAGGGCGACACGCCGCTTTCGTTCAGGGAATCGTTGATGAAGCAGATAAGCTCGTGCTGCTTCTTGGTAAGCATAGGGCCTCCGTCCGGAACAGACGACGAACGTATGCTGTTTGTTCCTGACCCTGTCAAGCGATCATGAGGATTTCCGCCGAGTCGCCGGTGCACGCGGCCGGCGCGCGGGGCGGGCGGACGATCAGGCAGGTCGAGCGCGCCAGCGTCCGCAGCATCGAGCTGTCCTGAATGGTCGATGCGAAGGCCGCGCCGCCCCGTAGTTCCGCGCGTAGATAGTCGGTTCGCTCGGCGTTGGCGGGCAGGTCTTCCCCGAGCACCGCGGTCAGCGTCGGCGGGAACGGATCGGCCGCCCCGGCCAGGTGGCGGACCAACGGCTTCACGAACAGTTCGGCGGTGACGAAGGCCGAGACGGGATTGCCGGGCAGGCCGAGCACGACCGTCCGACCCAGGCGGCCCGCCATCATCGGCTTGCCCGGCCGGAGCGCGATCCGCCAGAAGTCGATCGAAGCGCCCGCCGCCTCCAGCGCTGGGCGCACCAGGTCATGGTCACCTACCGACGCGCCGCCGGTCGTCACCAGCACATCGGCGTCGACCGCGCGGAAGACGGCCTCCAGCACGTCGGCGCGGTCGGGCAGGATGCCGAGGTCGACGATCTCGACGCCAAGCGGCGCCAGCATCGCGGACAGCATGACGCCGTTGGATTCGGGCAACTGACCGGGCGCAATGGGCTCGCCCGCGGCGACGAGTTCGTCGCCCGTCGCGGCTATGGCGACGCGGACGCGCGCCCGGACGGGCAGCGTCGCATGGCCCCCGATCGCGGCGACCGCCAGCCGGGCGGGCGTGATCGCGGCGCCAACGGCGATCAGGACGTCGCCCTCGGTAAAGTCGAGCCCGCGACGGCGCACGTTGCGGCCGGGATGCGCCGGGCCTTCGCCATCGAGATGGACGCTCCCCCCCGCGGCGCGCGCTTCCTCCTGCACCAGCACGCAGTCGGCGCCGGCAGGCATGGTCGCGCCGGTGAAGATGCGCACTGCCTCCCCCGCGCCGACCGGGTAAGCGAACGGCCGCCCCGCCGCGCTTTCGCCGATCAGGCGAAGCGGCTGGCCTAGATCGGCGTGGCGGATGGCATAGCCGTCCATCGCCGACAGGTCGCTGGCCGGCTGTGTACGGCGCGCGACGACATCCTTTGCAGCATAGCGATGCGCCGCAGCCGAAAGTGACACCTGCTCAACGCCAAGTGGCGTGGCGAGCGCAAGGACGCGGGCCTGGGCATCGGCGACAGGAAGCAGTGGCATGGCGTCAGGCGTCTCCTGCGAACCAGTCGCCCGACTTGCCGCCGGTTTTTTCCAGCAGCCGAACGTGTTCGATGACCATGCCCTTATCCACCGCCTTGGCCATGTCGTAGAGTGTGAGGAGTGCGACGGTGGCGGCGGTGAGTGCCTCCATTTCGACCCCCGTCTGGCCGGCGGTCGCGCACGTGGCGGTGACGGTGATGCCGGTATCGTCGATAGCGAGGTCGATCGACGCCTTCGTCAGCGGCAGCGGGTGGCAGAGCGGGATCAGGTCCGACGTCCGCTTGGCGGCCATGATGCCGGCGATGCGGGCGGTGGCGAGGACATCGCCCTTCTTGTTGCTGCCGTCGCGGATGGCGGCGACGGCCTGTGCGGACATAGCGATACGGCCACGGGCGATGGCGCGGCGCTGGGTGGCGGGCTTGGCGCCGACGTCGACCATGTGCGCGGCGCCGGTGGAATCGAGGTGGCTGAGGGGCATCTATCCCTCTTGCATCGGGTTGGAACTGACCAGGGCGCGCGTCGCCGCCTCGACGTCCGCCTGGCGCATCAGCGATTCCCCGATGAGGAAGCAGCGGATGCCGTGCTCGGCCATCGCGTCGAGTTCGGCGCGGGTGTTCAGACCGCTTTCGGCGACGAAGGTGCAGCCTTCCGGCGCGTGGCCGACGAGTTCGTACGTCCGGGCAAAATCGACCGTGAAGTCCTTGAGATTGCGATTGTTCACGCCGATCAGCCGCGACTTGAGCGCCAGCGCGCGGTCGAGTTCCTGCGTATCGTGGACTTCGACCAGTACGTCCATGCCCAGGCCGATCGCCGTGTCCTCGATCTCCGCCATCGCACCGTCGTCGAGCGCGGCGACGATGATCAGGATGGCGTCGGCGCCGATCGCGCGCGCCTCGATCACCTGCCAGGGATCGACCATGAAATCCTTGCGGATCACCGGTAATTTGCATGCGGCGCGGGCGGCGATCAGATAGTCTTCGTGGCCCTGGAAATAGGGCGCGTCGGTCAGGACCGACAGGCAGGCCGCACCCCCGGCGTCATAGGCGCGGGCGTGTGCCGGGGGATCGAAATCGGCGCGGATCAGACCCTTGGATGGCGATGCTTTCTTGATCTCTGCGATCAAACCGTAACCGGTCGTGGCCTTGGCATCGAGTGCGCGGCGGAAGCCGCGTGGCGGGGTCTGCGCCATCGCCAGCGCGTGCAGGTCGGCGAGCGAGGTCGCACGGCGGCGCTCGGCCACTTCGCCGCGCTTCGTTTCCAGGATGGTGTCGAGCATCGTCGTCATGCGTAGGCGATCCAGGCATCGAGCAGCGCATTGGCGCGGCCATTGTCGAGGGCTTCGGCGGCCAGCGCGGCGCCTTCGGTAAGGTCGGGGGCGGCGCGCGCAATGACCAGCGCGGCAGCGGCGTTGAGCAGGACGGCGTCGCGGTAGGGGCCGTGCTCGCCGGTCAGCAGGCGGCGCAGCGCCAGCGCGTTATACGCCGGGTCGCCGCCGCGGATGTCGGACAGCGGGCTGCGGGTGAGCCCCGCGTCCTCGGGCACGATCCTCTCGGGCAGGTCGCAGTCGCCGACGCGGACCACGATGGTCGGTCCGGCGCTGGAGATTTCGTCGAGACCCTCTTCGCCCGAGACGACCGCGGCGCCCTCCGCGCCCAGGCTGTCCATCGCTTCGGCGTAGACGGGCGCATAGTCGGGGCGGGCGATACCGATCAGCTGGCGGGTGACGTGCGCCGGGTTGGCGAGCGGGCCCATCAGGTTGAAGATCGTGCGGCGCCCGAGCCGCTGGCGGATCGGCTGGATGCGCTTCATGGCGGGGTGGTGGTTGCCGGCGAAGAGGAAGCAGATGCCCAGATCGGCAAGCGTTGCCTCTGCCATCGCGCCCGCGCGCGCCATGTCTAGGCCAAGCGCTTCGAGTGTGTCGGCCGCCCCCGCCTTCGACGATGCGGCACGGTTGCCGTGCTTGGCGACGGGCACGCCGCACGCCGCGACCACCAGGCTGACCGCGGTCGAGACGTTGAGCGTGTGGTGGCCGTCGCCGCCGGTGCCACAGACGTCGATCGTGCCCGGGGGCGCATCTATCGGGATCAGGCGTTCGCGCAGCGCCCGCGCGGCCTCGGCGATCTCGATCGAGGTTTCGCCGCGTTCGGTCAGGCCGATCAGGAAAGCGGCGATCGCGTCTTCCGACGTGCGCCCGTCGAGGATGTCGGTGAACGCCTGGCGCGCGCTTTCGCGGGCGAGCGGCGAGGACGGATCGGGCAGGGGGGCGAAACTGGTCATGCGGCGACCTTGCGCGGGGTCATGCCGGCCATCTCCAGGAAATTCGCCAGCATCGCGTGGCCGTGTTCGGTGGCGATGCTTTCGGGATGGAATTGTACGCTGTGGATCGGCAGGCCGACGTGCCGGAACGCCATGACGCTGCCGTCGGGCGCGGTCGCGTTGACCGCGAGGCAGGCGGGCACGTCCTCGACGATCAGGCTGTGATAGCGCGTCGCGGTGAAGGGCGAGGGAAGGCCGGCGAACATCCCGGTGCCGTCATGCGTCAGTGCGCTGGTCTTACCGTGCATCAACCCGCCGCGCACCACGCGGCCGCCGAAATGCTGGCCGATCGCCTGATGGCCCAGACAGACACCCAGCAGCGGGGTCGCGGTGTCGGCGCAGGCGGCGACCATGTCCAGGCTGATCCCGGCTTCGTTCGGCGTGCAGGGGCCCGGCGACAGCAGGATCGCCTGTGCGCCGGTCGCGAGCGCTTGCGCGGCCGTCATGGCATCGTTGCGCTCGACGCGAACCTCGGCGCCCAGCTCCATCAGATAATGGACCAGGTTCCAGGTGAAGCTGTCGTAATTGTCGATGACGAGGATCATTGCCTGTCCGCCATAGCGGAGCCTTGAGCGCGCGCAACATTCGCCGCATTCAGCGCGTTGAAAGACAAAATTATCGATTAGCTTCCGTGGCTCCAGGAGTTTGATGATGTCGATGCGTTTGATCCTCGCCGTGGCGATCGCCGCTACGCCCACCGTTGCCTTTGGGCAGCAGGATTCCGGCCAGCCGCCGCAGCGGATCCGCAGCATCACGATTCAGCCGGGCGAGAAATGTCCCGACTCGACCGCGAACGAAGTCGTGGTGTGCGCGCTGCCCGACCAGGAACAATATCGCATTCCCAAGGCATTGCGCGACGAACCTAAGACCGATGTGCAGAGCATTTCGCAGTCGGTGCGGATGGAACGCGTGATGCAGGATAATCGCCGTGTCCTGCCGGGCAGCTGTTCGCCGATCGGGATGAACGGGCAGAGCGGTTGCGCGCAGCAGGCGGCGGAAGCCTGGGCGGCCGAGAAGCGTGCGATCGCGAACGGCCAACCGGTCACGCCGAACGATTGAGGCGCGCTGCGTCGTGAATGACGTGACGCGAGAGGGGCACGAATTGGTCGCCGCCGTGCGCGCGGCGGCACGCGTCCACGCGAAGAGCTGGGAAGCACTGGTGCCCGACAGCTTCACTGTTAACTTCGCGGCCGAAGCGGTCGAGGAAGCGGCGTTCGCGGAAATGGCCGAGGCGAAGCGGCGACTGCGCGACCACATCTGCGCGGTGTACGGCGTGTCGATCCGCGAACTGGGGGACCTGGCGGTCGTCTAGATTGAGGTTTTTCGCCTCTATGTCACCCGTGCCCCAGCGAAGGCCGGGGTCCCGTTCGGCAGGCTTCTCGTAAAAATTACTCAGCTGGGCCCCGGCCGTCGCCGGGGGACCGGATATCCCGGAACCTCACTCGCTAAGCGAAGCGATCCTTTAGAACGCGCCAAGCCGCCCGCAGCGCATAGGCTTCACCGCCCTTCGGCCGTCCGGCCTTGGCCGCGGGGCGCCACGCGAATACATCGAGATGCGCCCATGCCACATCCTTCGGCACGAACCGGCGGAGGAACAGCGCTGCCGTCACTGCACCGGCAAAACCGCCGTCGGGCGCGTTGACCATGTCGGCGATGTCCGACTTCAGCATGTCGTCGTACGCATCCCACAACGGCATCCGCCACATCGGATCGTGCTCGGCCACGCCCGCGGCCAGCATGTCCGCTGCCAGCACTTCGTCATCGGTGAACAGCGGCGGCAGGTCGGGGCCGAGCGCCACCCGCGCCGCGCCGGTCAGGGTCGCGAAGTCGAGGATCAGGACGGGATCGCTTTCGCCCGCCTTGGTCAGCGCGTCGCCCAGGATCAGCCGGCCTTCGGCGTCGGTATTGGTGTTTTCGACGGTCAGGCCCTTGCGGCTCTTCAGCACGTCGCCGGGTCGGAAGGCGTTGCCGGAAATGGCATTCTCGACTGCGGGGATCAGCAGGTGGAGGCGGACGGGCAGCCGCTCGGCCATGACCAATCCGGCGAGCGCCAGCGCGTGTGCGGCCCCGCCCATGTCCTTCTTCATCAGGCGCATGCCGGCCGACGGCTTGATGTCGAGCCCGCCGGAGTCGAACACCACGCCCTTGCCGACGATCGCGACGCGGGGGTGGGCGGGGTTGCCCCATTCGAGCTCGATCAGCCGCGGCTCGCGCCCGCGCGCGGCGGCCTGGCCGACCGCGTGAATCATCGGATAGCCGGTTTCCAGCTCGCGGCCCTTGGTGACGCTCAGCGTCGCGCCGTGTGCGTCGCCGAGTGCGGCAACCTCGTCCTCCAGCTCCTGCGGGCCCAGATCGGACGCGCCGGTGTTCACCAGGTCGCGGACGCGGGCGATCGCGGCGGCCATGCGGATGGTCGGTTCGATCCGGCCGGGCTCGCCGGTCAGCAGGACACGGGGGGGATCGGGCTCGTCGTTGCGATAGCGATCGAACCTGTGCTGCGCGAGCGCCCAGCCGAGCATCGCCGCGCCCGGCTCGCCCTCGGCCAGCCGGTACGTCCCCGGCGGCAGTGCGGCGCCGCGGCTGGCGATGCGCCAGGGTGATGTCTCGGCCTCGTTGCAGACCAGCAGCGCAGCCCAATCCTCCGCAGCCTCGCCCGGCAGGACGGTGGCATTACCCGGCTTGCCGGTCAGCCCCGCCGCCGTGATCGCGGTGCGGATACGCGGGGGCTGGGTGGCGAGCCAGTCGGTCCAGCGGTCGGGGTGGACGACGTGTAGCGTCGTCGCCGGCTGGCCGCGGTCGGGGCTGAGGAAGGCGGAAAAATCGGTCATTGCGTCGGGGCCACCAGGAATTGCTCGAACCGGCCATTGGCGCCCGGCTCGCTGAAGGTGCTGATCATCAGCGCGCGATCGCCATATTCGACGCGGTAGCGGCGGGAGATGAAGCCGCCGCGGGGGCTGGACGTGCCGGTCTGGATGATCCGCACGGGCTTGCCGAGCGGCCCCAAGCTCGCCTTGTAATCGGCCTGCGCGGTCGCATCGTAATAATAGTTCGCGTTGTCGGTCAGCAGCGCGCGGTCGAGCGTTCCGCTGGCCAGCTGGTCGAACACGGTCTGCGCCTTCGCCAGATAGGCTGCATCCGCCGGATCGGCGGCAGGGGCGGGGAGCACCGTGCGGGCGATGCCCTGCGCCATCTGGACGAAGGCGTCGCTGAACCAGCTGTTGGTCAGCACGGTCACCGACGTCTTTTCCGTCGGGAAGACCATGTTTTCTGACAGGAAGCCGACCGACTCGCCCGAATGTTCGATCATCGGCTTGCCGGCGAAGGTGCGGACGGACACGCCCAGGCCGTAACCGGTGTCCTTGCCGTCGGTCAGCTTCACCGGCGTTTCCTGTACCGCCCAGTCGTCGGCGGGCAGCAGGCTGCGGTTCATCCGCGCGATGTTCCATTTTGCGAGGTCGGTCGCCGACATCGACAGCTCGCCCGCCGCATAGAGCCAGCCCGGCGCTGCGGGGGTGTCGGGGCGCACGGGGCCGAGGGCGAAGCGCTTGTAGCCTTGCGGGAACGCCGGACCGATCGCCTTGTCTTGGTCGATGACGCTCGTCATCCCCAGCGGCGTGAAAATGCGTGTCTTGAGGAAATCGAACAACGCCTGGCCCGACACCTTCTCGACGATCTGCCCGGCGACGACATAGCCGGTGTTCGAATATTGCCATTGCGTGCCGGGCGCGAAGTCGAGCGGTTTCTTGGCCCAGCGATCGATGATGCCTTGCGGCGTCACGGGCTTCGACATGGCGAAGAAGCTGTAATCGTGCGGCCAGTAATCCTGCAGGCCCGACGTATGGCTGAGCAGCTGGCGGATGGTGATCTGGTCGCCGCCCGAGATATCGGGCAAATATTTCGAGACGTGATCGTCTAGGCTGAGCTTACCCTCATCCTCCAGCAGCAGGATTGCTGCGGCGGTGAATTGCTTGGAATTGGACGCGACCTGATAGGGCAGGGCGGGAGTTGCCTGCGGGATCGTCTCCGACGCCTTGCCATAGGCCTTAGCCAGCACGATCCGCCCGCCGCGCACGACCGCGATCGAGGCGGAGGGGACGCCCGACTTGGCGAGCGCTTCCGTGACGATCGCGTCGATCCGCTGGCTTTCGGCCGGTGTCAGATCCTGGGCGATGACGGCGGTGGGGGCGGCACACAGCAGGGCCGCGAGGAACAGGCTTCGCATGACCGATGTGAAGCACTCTCCGCGCCCGCGCGCAACCGTTCAGCGGAAGCGGATCGTCACGCGCGGCGGGCGCTGGTCGGGACGGGCGCAGAGCGTCATCGCGCGGTCGATCATCCATGTCAGCCGGTTGCGCGCTTCGGCCAGCGCGTTCGGTTCGGTGCCTGTCTCCAGCGTCTCGAAGTTCAGATAGTCGAGGTCGTGGAGCACGGCATAGTTGCTGAGGGACCCGTCCGAATTGACGACGCGTTCCTGCACCACGTTCCAGTCGTCGCCGACCATCGCGTCGCGGCAGAAGGCGGCGGCGGGCGTCTGGGTCGCGCGATAGGTGGCGAAGGCGACGACGTCGTCGAGCTCGAAGGGCCAGCGTCGGGCCTGCGATGCAGAAGGGGTCAGGACGGCATTGCAGAAACGGATCGAGATGACGCCTTCGCCGTTCGCGTCGCCCTCCAACGGGCAGCGCGACTTGGTGCCTTCGTACCCAAGAGAATTGGTGTGAAGCGCAATGATCGGCCACGCGCCCATGTTCACCGCCGCCAGCACCTGGCTGGGATAGCGCGGCAGGCCGTCGTGGAAGTTGCGATTGGGGTCGATCGAGCGGCCGAAGGCGACGTTGAGATTACGCCGCCCGCCGCCGCCATCGACCGCGATCATCGTCCCGCCGTATTTGTGCAGGGCTGCAAAGGCCGCTTCGAAGCCGGCGTTCTCGTCGTCATGAGGCACGAACCAGAGGGGCCCGTGCGGACGCTTCGGATCTGCGATGCGGTAGAGGCGCCAGCGGGCGCGTTCCTCGGCGAAGTCGAGTCTGTCGACGGTCAGGCCGCGCCATTCGCTGGGATCGCGGTGGCGGGCGAAGTCGTCGGTCGGGATAGTGAGCGGGTCGAGGCGGGTGCGAGTGATCGGGCCTGGGTCATAGGCGCTGAGGAGGAGGGGAGCGATCAAGCCCCACAACCGACCCCGTTCGCGCTGAGCTTGTTGAAGCACCATCCAAAGCCCTCCATCGTCATTCCCGCGAAGGCGGAAATCCATTCTGGCTGACCGTGATGAGTCTCGCTTGATCCAGCGACTATTGATCCCCGCCTTCGCGGGGATGACGGTTGAGGGCGGCGGGGTCAGGCTGCCCCGACCGGCACCCCGTACAGGTCATGTTCGTCCGCATCCTCGATCAGCACCTTCGCGATGTCGCCCACCGCCAGCGCGCCCGCATCGCGCAGGAACACCTCGCCGTCGATCTCCGGCGCATCGGCCTGGCTCCGCGCGGTCGCGCCGCCATCCTCGTCGACCGCATCGACGATGACGTCCAGCGTCCGCCCGACCTTGGCCGTGAGCTTTGCCGCCGAGATCGCCGCGGTCTTTTCCATCACGCGGGCGTAGCGTTCTTCCTTCACCGCCTCGGGCACCGGGTTCGGCAGGTCGTTCGCTGGCGCGCCTTCAACGGGTTCGAAGCGGAAGGCGCCGACGCGGTCGAGTTGCGCTTCGTCCAGCCAGTCGAGGAGGTATTGGAAATCGTCCTCCGTTTCGCCGGGGAAGCCGACGACGAAGGTCGATCGGATCGCGATGTCCGGGCAGACCTCGCGCCAGCCCTTGATCCGCGCCAGCACCTTGGCGTCGTTCGCCGGACGCTTCATCGCGCGCAGCACATTGGGCGCGGCGTGCTGGAACGGGATGTCGAGGTACGGGAGCACCAGCCCCTCGGCCATCAGGGGGATGACCTGGTCGACATGCGGGTAGGGGTATACGTAATGAAGCCGTACCCACGGCGCGATCCGGCCCAGTTCGCGCGCCAGGTCGGTCATGTGCGGGCGTACCTCGCGCCCCTTCCACATGCGGTTCTCGCCGCGGATGTCGATGCCGTAGGCGCTGGTATCCTGGCTGATGACCAGCAGTTCGCGCGTGCCGGCCGCGACCAGCTTTTCCGCCTCGCGCAGGATCGCGTCGGGCCGCCGGCTGACCAGGTCGCCGCGTAGCTGCGGAATGATGCAGAAGGCGCAGCGGTGGTTGCAGCCCTCCGAAATCTTCAGATAGCTGTAGTGACGCGGGGTCAGCTTGAGCCCGGCATCGGGGATCAGGTCGACATAGGGGCTGATGCCGGCCGGCGCGGCCTCATGCACCGCCTCCACCACCTGCTCATATTCATGCGCGCCGGTGATCGCGAGGACGTTCGGGAATCGCTGGCGGATGACGTCGGCTTCTTTGCCCATGCAGCCCGTCACGATGACGCGGCCGTTTTCCTTGATCGCCTCGCCGATCGCCTCCAGCGACTCCTCCTTGGCGGAATCGAGAAAGCCGCAGGTGTTGACCAGCACGACGTCGGCGCCGGCATAGTCGGGCGACATCTGATAGCCGTCGGCGCGCAGCTGGGTCAGGATGCGTTCGCTGTCGACCAGGTTCTTGGGACAGCCGAGCGACACCATGCCGACGCGCGGCGGGGAGGGGAGAACAGTAGCCATGGGATGGCCGTGCACATAGGCGAAAACGCGCGCGGTTTCTAGGGTGGCGATCTGCCGTTACGCGACCCGCCGGCGAGGCGTCTTAGGTGTCGGATTGGCGATGACAGTATCAGCATCGCAACGATGAGGGACAGCAATGCCAACGCGATGTTTCCGCGATCGAAGAACTGAATGGCCTTAAAAAGGCCGAGTGCGCCGACAGTCGCTTCGACGATCCGACCCCATCGTGGCCAAAGTCGCGCCAAACGGTCGTGGTGAGTCACGGCCAGGATGATGACGGTGACGAAGGTGAGGCCCGCGATGACGGCAACGATCAGCGGAGTCTGAGGCGTCTGCACGAGCCGAATCTATCGCGTGGATGACATCGGCGAAACCGTCTTACCCCTTATTGCCCATCATGGCCTCGACCTTCGCGATGGCTGCGGGCGCTTGCTGATGGCCGCCGGCCGCCGCGCGCTTCAGCCACGTGAGCGCGCCGGACAGGTCGCGGGGGCCTCCTCTGCCGTTGGCCATCAGCGCGGCGAGGTTGAACATGCCGTCGACATCGCTGTCCTTCGCGGCCGATTCGAACCACTTGCGCGCGGTCGCCTCGTCCTTCGCGACCAGCGTGCCTTCGTGGAAGTACGTGCCCATCGCGACCTTGGCCTCCGGCAACCCGGTCAGCGCGGCGGCCTTGTAGAGGCTCAGCGCGCGCTGCGGATCTGCCGCCACGCCCTGGCCGAGGTCGTAGGCGCGGGCGACCGCGAACAGGGCGTGGCCGTTGCGATGGCGCGCTGCCGCCCGATAGAGATCGAGGGCCATGGCAGGATCGCGCTTCAGGCCGGCCTGGCCTGTATCGATCAGCAGGGCGAGCGCGACTTGAGCGGCCGGCAGGCCGTAGTCGGCGGCCTTGCGGTAGTAGCGGACGGCCCGCGCGGGATCGGCCGGGACGCCGTCGCCGGCCAGATAGATGTCGCCCAGCGTCTTGGCGGCGGCCAGGTGACCGACGTCGTATGCCCGCTCATACCATTTACACGCCTGCGCCATGTCACGCGGAGTGCCGCCGAAGCCGGTGCGATAGATGTTGGCGAGCAGGATCGCGGCCTCGCCGATCGCGGTCGTGCGATCGGGTGAATCGGGATCGAAAATCGGTGTTTCAAGGACCGGATTGAACCGCAGTTCGGCAACCGTTCGTAGTTTCTTGACCGCCTCGCCCGGCGTTGCGCGGTCGCCGAAGCCGTGCAGTGCCAGTTTGGCGATGTACAGCTGTGCTTCGTCCCCGCCGTCGCGATCGGGGAGCTTGCGGGCCGCTTTCTCGAACCAGGGCAGCGCCTCGGCAAACCGGCGCTGGTCGAAGAGCGCGAGGGCCATCGGCAGCGTTTCGTCGTTTCGAGCGACGGCCGATCGAACGCCGCCCGGCCCGGCGTAGAGGGCGCGGCACAGATCGATCGTCTGTTCCTGCGCGGTGGCGGTGGTCGGACTGGGGTCGCGGCCCGTGGCGCCGTCGATGCTCTCCGCGCTCTCGGCAATCCCGGTGCCGGGGGCGGTGGCATAGACGGGCTCGCTGACGCCGAACCGCGATTTTGTCAGTGTCGGAAGGGGCGACCCGACGGGCACGAGCGGCGGCGCGCGATAGTCCGGGTTTCGCGGCAGTCGGGTAGGAAGATAGGGCAGCCGGGCCATCAGCGGATTTCCGGCGGCGGCCTGCAATTGTGCTCGGAACATTGGATCGCTGGCAATGGCCTCGCAGGTCGCGGATTTCGGTGCCTCCGCCTGGGGCATTCGGGTAGTCGTAACCGTGACGTCGGACCGAGTCTGCGCCGCCGCGGCCCCGCCGATCGCGACCAGGGCCACGCCTAGGGTCGTACCCATGCTCAACCGTACCATCCGACCTCTCCCGTCATCCGTACGATAGCGAAACTATCGCTGGCGCGGGCTTTCCACAAGCGACGGTCGGTTCGAAATGACCGCGATCCTTCAGGCCCTGAAGACGAAGAACGCGCCCACCGCGATGAAGGCGAAGCCGATCAGGTGGTTTACCGTGATCTTCTGCCCCAGATACAGGATCGAGAAGCCCGCGAAGACTGCCAGCGTGATGACTTCCTGCATCCCCTTCAGCTGCGCGGCGGAATAGACGTTGCTGCCCATCCGGTTGGCCGGGACCGCCAGGCAATATTCGAAGAAGGCGATGCCCCAGCTGACGACGATCGCCGTCCATAACGGGGCCGACTTGTGCTTCAGATGGCCGTACCAGGCGAACGTCATGAAGACGTTCGACAGCAGCAGCATCAGCGGCGGGGCGATGCGATCGATCATGCAGGCGGGCCTTCCTTACTGGGTCGCGACGATTTCGACTATGGTGTCGCCCGCGCGTAACGCGCTTGATTCAGGTTGGTGCCGTCCGAAGGATGTATCGTCGCGATAGACGCGCAGCCCGGTGCCGGTAGACAGGCCGGAGAGCGGCTTGCCGACCTCGTCCGGCGTCACCCGGCGCTCGCGCAGAGCGACCTTGCCGTGGATCGAGGCGAGGTCGGTCAGATATTCGGTCACGCGCCCGCCCCGCGACGACGTCGCGAGCAGCAGGCCGGCGAAGCTGACCGGATTGATGACCGTCGTCGCCCCCGCGGCGCGCGCGGGGAGTTCGTTATCCTCGTTACGCACGACCGTGCTGATCGGGACGTCTGGGGCGAGGTGGCGGGCGCTGAGCGTGATGAGGACCGAGGTGTCGTCACGCCCGGCGGTGACGATCATCAGCTTGGCGGTGGGCAGGTGAATGTCGGACAGCGTCTGATCGCGGGTCGCGTCGCCCTCCAGCACCAGGCAGCCGAGCATTTTGGCCTCGGCGATCCGGTCGGCATCGGGATCGACGACGACGATGCTGTCCGGCTCTGCGCCGCGCGCGATCAGCTCGGCGACCGCCTCCGCCCCGGTGTGGCCATATCCGGCGACGACGATGTGCCCGGTCAGCGTTCGTTGCAGCAAGGCCATGCGCCATTTGTCCCAGGTTCGCTTCAGCACGAAGTCGTAGGCGGTTCCGATGAACAGCAGAACCACGAAAACGCGGATCGGCGTGACGATCAGCGCGTCGAACAGCCGCGCGCGGTCGCTGACGGGCGCGATGTCGCCGTAACCGGTCGTGGTGATCGAGATCATCGTGAAATAGAGCACGTCGAGGAAGCTGACCTTCCCGTCGTAAGTGTCGCGCAGCCCCGCGCGATCGAACCAGTGCACCGCGATGGCGAGGCCGACCAAGCTGAGCACCGCGGTGACGCGCCAGCCGATCGACAGCCAGATCGGCAGCTGCGACTTGCGCTGGAGCGTGCCGGTGGCGGTGGGGCGGATCACGACGACGGCAGGTAGCTCGACGGGTTCACCGGCGTCCGGCCGTTGCGGACCTCGAAGTGCAGCTCCGGCCGATCGGCGAAGCCGGTGTTGCCGCTCAGCGCGATACGCTGGCCCTTCTTCACCGCCTGGCCGCGGGTGACGAGCAGCTGGCTGGCATGGCCGTAGACCGTCGTCAGACCGCTGCCGTGCTTCAGGATCACCAGCCCGCCGAACGCCGCGACGTCGCTGCCGGCATAGGCGACGACCCCGTCCGCCGCAGCCAGTACCGGGGTGCCGATCGGCACCGCGATCTTGATGCCGTTGTTGCGCTCGCCAGACTGGCCGGGGCCGAAGCGGCTGACGATCTGCCCGCGCACCGGCCAGACGAAGCGGCCCGGAGCGGTGGTCGGTGCGGCGACCTGCGCGACGGTCGGCACCGGGCGGCTGGGCGTCGTCGTCGGGCGCACGGGGCGCTGGTTGCTGGCGATGGCGGGTTCGCTGCCGGTCACCAGGTCGTCGATGTCGAGCCGGAAGGCGGCGGCACGTTCGGCCGCGGTCACCGGGCGCTCGGCCGGGCTGCCGCCGGGGATCAGCACACGCTGGCCGACGCGCAGGATATAGGGTTCGGCAAGCTGGTTGTCGGTGACGATTCGGCCCCAGTCGACGCCATAGGCGCGCGCGATGGCGATGCCGGTCTCACCCGCGCGGACCAAGTGATAGCGGCCGCCGGGGATGGTCAGTCGTCGGCCCGCCTGGATGGCGAAGGGCGGGATCAGGCCGTTGGCGCGCGCGATGGCTTCGGCGCCGGCGCCGGTGCGCTCGGCGATGGCGCGCAGCGAGTCACCGGGGCGAACCTCATAGGTCGACGCGGCCACCGTGCGCGCGTCCGGCGTCACGGGCCGCGCCTTCCACGCCGGCGGCGGGGCCGCGGGTGCGACGACGCCATCGGTCAGCGTTTCACGGCGATAGTCGGTCGGGCGCTGCGGGGCGGGGCGTTCCTCCGCGCGCGGCGGCGGGGGCAGCGGCTGGTCGTAGCGCGGCCCCTCCATGCTCGGGATGCATCCGGCCAGCGCGGTCGCCCCGGCTGCCATTATCACCAGCCTTGCCCGCATCGATGCCCCCTTAGTCCGCGTAAACCGCCGCAACCCTTGCTAGCGAATCGCGGTGCGTCATGTCGAGGTGGAGTGGCGTGACGGTGACATAGCCCGCCTCGATCGCCTCCAGGTCGGTGTCGATCACCGGCGAGAAGGGGACGCTGCCCAGACCGAACCAGTAATAGGGAAAGCCGCGCGGGTCGTTGCGCCTGTCGATCTTCAGCCGGCCGTAATCGCGCAGGCCCTGCGACACGGCCTTGATGCCCGCGACCGCATCAGCGGCGACCGGCGGGAAGTTGATGTTGACCAGCGTCCGCGGCGCCCAATCCATCTCGATCAGCGGGCGGACGGCGCTGTCGAACCACGCCTCCGCCGCGTCGAAGCTGACGCGTTCGCCTGGGGCTGGCGTCGCATAGCGCTGGCTGAGGGCAATCGACGGGATGCCGGCCAGCGCGCCTTCCATCGCCGCGGACACGGTGCCCGAATAGCTGACGTCCTCGCCCAGGTTCGCGCCGCGGTTGATGCCCGACAGGATCAGGTCGGGCCTGGCGTCTTTCATGATTTCGCCCAGCGCCATCATGACGGCGTCGGTCGGCGTGCCGGTGACCGCCCAGCGCTTCTCGCCCAAGCTGCGCAGGCGGACGGGTTCGGTGATGGTCAGCGAGCGGCCCTTGCCGGATTGCTCCTCCGCCGGTGCGACGACGGTTACGTCGTCGGACAAGGTGCGCGCCAGGCGTTCGAGAATGGCGAGGCCGCGCGCGTGGATGCCATCGTCGTTGGTCAGGAGAATGCGCATCACATCCTCCCCGGTACGGGAAGGATCACTTGGTCACCACGGTCAGCCCGCCCATATACGGCTGCAGCACGTCCGGCACCGCAACCGAGCCATCCGCCTGCTGGTAATTCTCCATCACCGCGACCAGCGTGCGACCGACCGCCAGTCCCGATCCGTTCAGCGTGTGGACGAACCGCGTGCCCTTTTCCCCCGCCGGACGATAGCGCGCGTTCATCCGTCGGGCCTGGAAATCGCCGGTGGTCGAACAGCTCGAAATCTCGCGATAGGCCTGCTGGCCCGGCAGCCACACTTCAAGGTCGAAGGTCCGCCGCGCGCCAAAGCCCATGTCGCCGGTGCACAGGAACATGCGGCGATAGGGCAGCTCGAGCGCTTCAAGGATGCCCTCCGCGCACGCCGTCATCCGCTCATGCTCGGCATCGCTGTCCTCGGGACGGCAGACGGTGACCAGCTCGACCTTCTCGAACTGGTGCTGGCGGATGAATCCGCGGGTGTCCCGGCCGGCTGCACCCGCCTCGCTGCGGAAGCACAGGGTATGCGCGGTCATCCGGATCGGTTCGGCAAGGTCGTCGAGGATGCGGCCGGCGACCGATGCGGTCAGGCTGACCTCCGACGTCGGGATCAGCCAGCGGCCATCGGTCGTCTTGAACGAATCCTCGGCGAATTTCGGCAGCTTGTCGGTGCCGTACATCGCGGCGTCGTTCACCAGCACCGGCGGATTGCATTCCGTGTAGCCGTTCTGACTCGTGTGACGGTCGAGCATGAACTGCGCGAGCGCGCGGTGCAGCCGGGCCATCCCGCCGCGCAGGAAGGTGAAGCGGGCCCCCGACACGCGTGCGCCGGTGTCGAAATCCATTCCGAGGGCGGGGCCCAGGTCGGCGTGTTCCTTGGGCTCGAACGCGAAGTCGCGCGGAGTGCCCCAGCGCTTCTGTTCGACGTTGCCGGCTTCGTCGTCGCCGGTCGGCACGTCGTCGGCGGGCAGGTTGGGAATGGTCGCGAGCCGGGTCGTCAGTTCCTCGGCGACCGCCTTCTGCTCCGCCTCGATCTGCGGCAGGCGCTCCTTCAGTTCGGCGACTTCGGCCATCAGGTCGGTCGGGTCGTCGCGCCGCGCCTTGGCCGCGCCGACCGCCTTCGACGCCTCGTTGCGGCGGGCAAGCACCGCCTGCACTTCGGTCGTCAGCGCACGCGAGCGTTCGTCGATCGCCAGCAGTTCGGCGCTGAGGGGCTTGAGGCCACGACGGGCGAGGCCGGCGTCGAAAGCCTTCGGATTTTCGCGGATGAAGCGGATGTCATGCATGGCGCCGCGCTATGGCGGGCGGCGGTCGGGCGCGCAACCCGCCGGGGTCCGGCACGTTGTCCGTCCGTAACCAAAAGGAGAGACACATGCGGGTCCCGCACAATGCCATGGTCGTCGTCGCCGACGGTCGCAAGATGCTGTTCCTGAGGAACGAGGGCGATGGCCTCGCCCCCAATCTGCAGGTCGAGCATGCGGAGGAACAGTCCAATCCGGCCGATCGCGACCAGAAGACGGATCAGGCCGGCCGCGCCGCGTCCACACGCGGCGGCAGCTTCGCCGCGGGCGGTGGCACCATGGGCGAGGTCGATTTCCACCAGCAGGAGGAAGATCGCTTTGCCGCGACGGCCGCCGATCTGCTCAAGAAGCGCGCACTGGCGAACGATTTCGAACAGCTGATCATCGTCGCGCCGCCCAAGACGCTGGGCGAGATGCGAAAGCACTATCACAAGGAAGTCAGCGATCGTCTGGCGGGCGAACTGGCCAAGGACCTGACCGGGCATCCGATCCCGGACATCGAAAAGGCGCTGCTCGCCGCGGACTGATCCGGTTCGATACGAAGACGGCCCGGCTCCCTCATCGGGGAACCGGGCCGCTTCTTTGCCTGGGGGGCGCCCTTACTTCTTCTTCGAGAAGCGCTTGCGGACTACCAACGCTGCGGCTGCACCACCGAACAGAAGCAGCATCGGCGGCGCGGGGACCGGGGCGGGGCCGTCCGGGTTGGTCGGCGGCGTGTCGGTGCCGCCGTTCGAGGACCAACCGCCGTTCGACGACCAACCGTCGCACTTGTACTTGCAGTCCCAGCCGCCCGAAGACCCCGGCTTGCCGCCGTTGTTCTGGCCCTGGCCCTGGCCTTGCCCCTGACCCTGATTCTGGCCTTGGTTCTGGCCCTGATTTTGACCCTGGTTCTGGTTCTGGCTTTGCTCGTTCGTGTTCTGGTTGTTGTTCTGATTATTATTCTGGTTGTTGTTCTGATTGCTGTTGTTGTTCGTGTTTTCGTTCTTGTTGTCGATGTCGATCTTGATGTCGCCACCGCTCGACGAGCTGGAACTGGACGAACTGGAGCTCGACGAGGAGCTGGAGCTGGACGAGCTCGACGTCGACGTGATGATTACGCCCGCGCCGCCGCCGCCACCGCCGCCACCGAAGAAGCCACCGGCGAAGAACCCGCCGCCGCCGCCGCCACCGCCGCCGCCGATCACGACCGGAACGCCGCCACCGCCGCCGCCCGAGACGACCGGCATCGGTGCGGGTGCGGCTGCGGTCGTGACGACCACGCCACCACCCGTGGTGCGGGTCACGCGGCGGATGGTGCAGCGCACGGTGCGGCGCGACGATCCGCTGCCGACGACCATGCGGCCATAGGTGACAGTGCTGCTGCTGCTCGACGAGGCCGACGTACCGCCGCTCTCACGCGCCGAATAGCTTGCTCCGGCACCGGCGCCCGCACCATAAGCGCTGCCGGCACCATGACCGGCACCGCCCGCACCGTGTGTCACAACCGTGCGTTCCATGCCTGCGCCACCAGCGCCGCCGACAGGAATGCAGTCGCCACCGCCCTGATAGGACACGGTGCGCCGCACGACCTGCCGCTGCGCGACCTGGCGCGGCGGGGCGGCCGGGCGGGCCGGCGGGCGCTTGACGTTGGGCTTGGCGGCAAAGTCGCGCTTTGCCTGCACCTTGTCGGCGACATGTACCGCACCGCCGCCAATAAGGGCGCCACCGGCCGCAAAGGCGCTGAGTTTCGCGAGAGCCATCCGAACGGACATGACGACAGACTTTCCAAAATGCCTGGCCGGTTGCCGGTTATGGCATTCGACGTGTTGGCGATGTCACAGGAAAGTGCAGAACAAACCGTTAAGTGCAACCGCGTTAACTATGAAAAGATTGGCAATTTCGGGAAAACGTCATGGCTCGGCGGTGGCGAGATGGTTAACGTATTATTTCGAGACGGAATCGAGTGCTTGGCGCACGCCAATGACGATCGGATAGGTTCAAATCGGCGTGAATCAGATCGGCCGTTCAGCCCTACGACAGCCGCACTGTGCCAAACACAACACAGTGAATAACGGTTTCGAATCGGTCGCTTGTGATGCCCCCGGCGCTTCCCTATAGGCGGCGCGGGCACAATTAAGCGGTCTTTCGAGAGACGCGATCTCCCGACGGAACCGAAGTGGAGAGTGGGGATGGCTACGGTTCTCGAGACGTCGGGCGACATTCCGTTTCCGGCGAACGACACAGGCGACGGATATCGGCCCAGTGCCGATGAACCGTTCATGAATCCCCGGCAGCAGGACTATTTCCGCGCCAAGCTGAACGCCTGGAAGGATGCGATCTATCGCGAGGCAGCGGGCACGCTGAGCCAGTTGCAGGTCGACTCGCTGCGCGAATCCGATATCGCCGATCGCGCGACCAGCGAAACCGATTGGGGTATCGAACTGCGCACCCGCGACCGCCAGCGCAAGCTGATCGCCAAGATCGACGCCGCGCTGCGCCGGATCGACGAGGGCGAATATGGCTATTGCGAAGTGACAGGCGAACCGATCCCGATCGGTCGCCTGGAAGCTCGGCCGACCGCGACGATGACGGTTGAGGCGCAGGAGCGTCACGAACGCAATGAACGCGTGTCCCGCGAGGACTGACGGACCTGTCCATCGCGGTCCCGGCATTTACGACTTGGCAAGGTTCGGCGTGCTCTGATCGCGCCGCAGATACAATCTTCCAGTCGGCCGGGACGGTGATGGACCAATTTTACTATTCGGACGAATTTACCGGCGTCGATTCCGCTTCCTCGTCGGGCGCGGGTCGTGATGGCGGTCGCGACAGCCTGTTGCTCGCGGCCTCGCTCAAGCTCGCGTCGATGGCCGTGCCGGTGACGGTGCGCGTCCGCAACCTGTCGAGCGGCGGACTGATGGTCGAATTCGCCGGTCGTGCGGAGATCGGCGACGCTGCCGAGGTCGACGTGCGCGGGATCGGGCCGGTTACGGGCCGGGTCGCCTGGATCGCCGAAGGCCGCATGGGTATCGCGTTCGACCAGGAGATCGACCCGAAGAAGGCGCGCAAACCGGTGCCGGTTCCGCCGCGCAAGGCCACGCCGGCGAAGCGCGGGGTTCTCTAGCAGAACATCAAGGTGCGTCCCAGGCGCCGGGCATCTGCGACCTTCGTACATCCCTCAGATACGAGAAAGCCCGGCGCTGCAGTCGCCGGGCTTGCCGTTTTAGCGTGTCCGCAAAGGGATCAGCTGCTTGCCATCTCTTCCTTCAGGCGCAGCTTCCGCTTCTTGAGTTCGGCGATGGCGGCCTGGTCGGGCGCCGGTCGTCCCTGCTCGTCTGCGATCCGGGCGTCGAGCGAAGCGTGTTTGGCTTCCAACGCCGTATAATGCGCGGTCTGCATGGATTGAGCTCTCCTTGCTGTCAGTTGCGGGAGGATGAGTAGAACATGGATCGCGCAGCTTGTCGCGGGGCGATTTGAATGCAATCGGTGACGCGTGCGGTTTTGCGTGACGAAGCGAGCACCAGCGAAGGGTAGGCGTGATGGACGAGGCCGAGGTTCGGCAGAAGCTGGCGGCGTTGAAGGTCGAGCACCGCGATCTGGACGCGGCGGCCGAGGCGCTGTTGTGCCAGACGGCGCCCGACCAGTTGCTCGTCGCGCGGCTGAAGAAGCGCAAGCTTCTGCTGAAGGACGAGATGGCGCAGCTCGAAGACATGCTGATCCCCGACATCATCGCCTGACAGTCGCGCCTTTTGCGCGTGTTGGGTGGTGTACGATCCGTTAGCTTTGCAATCGACCGGATCGGATCGGGACAGCCTGAGCGTGCGTTAACCCAAAATCGGACTTGGCGAGTCGACTCGCCGCATGTCACCTACGTCCTACAGGGCACAGGGAGTTAGTGATGCGCGACGCGCCGCATTCGAGGATGCATCGTCGGCTGATCGATTCGCTTTACGTCGAATCGATGCTGCTGGCCGACGAGGCGCGCGGCTATTTCGACGAGGCCGGTCGCGCCGATCGCGAGTCGCTCGACGCGCTGTCGCGCGTGCTGTTTTCCTGTGAATCGATGAAGGTGACGACGCGGTTGATGCATGTCATCGCCTGGCTGCTGACGCAGCGCGCGGTGGCGAATGGCGAATTGCGCGCGACCGACGCGCTAGATCCGTCCCGCCGGCTGGGCGACGCGCCGCTGACCGACGAAGGCGCGATCACGATGCTGCCCGACAGTGCGCGGTTGCTGATCGGGGCGAGCATCGACCTGCATCGCAGGGTCGGCCGGTTCGACATCGCGCAGGCCCGGCCGCGACTGGTCGAGAGCCCGGTGCGATCGATCCAGGATCGGCTGGCGCTGGCTCTGGCGAGTTAGGATCAGCGGGGCCGACCTACCCGCCGTCATCCCTGCGACGGCGGAGATCGATTCTGGCTGTACGTCGCGAGACCCACAGAATTCAGCGACTGTATATCCCCGCCTGCGCGGGGGTGACGGGGCAATTTACAGCCCCAACCGCGCTCGCGCCGCCGCATATTCGCGCGCCAGCTTGGCCACATAATCCCCCGCCGGAACGACCGCATCGACCGCGCCGATGCCCTGGCCCGATCCCCAGATGTCGCGCCATGCCTTGGCTTTCGATCCTTCGTTGCCGCCGAAGTTCATCGTCTTGAGGTCACCTTCGGGCAGATTGTCCGGGTCGAGCCCGGCCGCTTCGATCGATGCGCGCAGATAGTTGCCGTGGACGCCGGTGAACAGGTTCGAATAGACGATGTCGCTCGCGCGGCCGGCGACGACGCCCTGCTTGTACGCATCGATCGCATTGGCCTCGGTCGTCGCGATGAAGGGCGAGCCGATGTAGGCGAGGTCGGCGCCCATCGCCTGCGCCGCCAGCACCGCGTCGCCGGTCGCGATCGACCCCGACAGCGCCAGCGGCCCGTCGAACCACTGGCGGATTTCCTGGACGATCGCGAAGGGCGACAGCCGCCCGGCGTGGCCGCCCGCGCCGGTCGCGACCGCGATCAGGCCGTCGGCGCCTTTTTCCACCGCCTTGCGCGCGAAGCGATCGTCGATGACGTCGTGCAGCGTGATCCCGCCCCAGCCGTGGACGGCGGTGTTCAGATCCTCGCGCGCGCCCAGCGACGTGATGATGATCGGTACCTGCCATTTCGCGCAGGTCGCCAGATCCGCCTCCAGCCGATCGTTCGACTTGTGCACGATCTGGTTGACCGCGAACGGCGCGGCGGGCGTGTCGGGATGCTCGCGGTTCCACGCCGCCAGTTCCTCGGTGATGCGGTGCAGCCATTCGTCGAGCAGCGCCTGCGGCCGCGCGTTGAGCGCCGGAAAGCTCCCGACGATCCCCGCCTTGCACTGCGCGATCACCAGATCGGGATTCGAGATGATGAACAGCGGCGAGCCGATGACGGGAAGCCGGAGGCGATCGAACAGTGCGGGTAGGGCCATGATCCGTTTTGTGCCGCAACCTAAATAGGCTGTCCAGCCGAGCGAGCGTGCGCTTCGTAAGATGATCGGGGCAGGGCGGTTGCGCACGGGTGGCGGCAAGCGCAAGAGCTGCTCACCCAGATTTTGACCCGGAGTGTCGGAATGAAGCGCCTTGCCACTGCCCTGTTGCTGATGACCGTGTCGACGCCTGCGCTGGCGCAGGGACAGCTGCCGAAGACGGTCGTTCCGGTTAGCTATGACATTCGCGTCGAACCCGACGCGCAGGCGATGACCTTTACCGGCAGCGAGACGGTGAACGTCCGCGTGACCGCGCCGACGAAGACGATCGTGCTGAACGCCGCCGACCTCGACGTGACGCTGGCCAGCGTCGACGGCGTGCAGGTGAAGCCGGTGCTGAATGCCGAGGCACAGACGCTGACGCTTAACCTCGCCAAGCCGCTGGCGGCGGGCAATCACCGCGTCGCCTTCGTGTGGTCGGGCAAGATCAACACGTCGGCCGCGGGCCTGTTCGCGATCGACTACACCAACCCCGACGGCAGCAAGGCCAAGATGCTGGCGACGCAGTTCGAGGCGCCCGACGCCCGCCGCTTCGCCCCGATGTGGGACGAGCCCGCCTTCAAGGCGAAGTTCACGCTGTCGGCCGTCGCGCCGAAGGGCCAGACCGCATTTTCGAACATGCCGGCGACGGTAACGAAGCTTGCCGGCGACAAGCAGCTCTACAGCTTTGCCGCCAGCCCGATCATGTCGAGCTACCTGCTGTACCTCGGCATGGGCGATGTCGAGCGCAAGACGGTGATGGCCGGCAAGACCGAGATCGGCGTCATCACCCGCCGCGGCGTCATCGACCAGGCCGATTATGCGCTTGCCGCCGCCAAGCGGCTGCTGCCCTATTACGAGGCCTATTTCGGCCAGCCCTATCCGCTGCCCAAGATGGACATGATCGCAGGGCCGGGCTCGTCGCAGTTCTTCGGCGCGATGGAGAATTGGGGGGCGATCTTTTATTTCGAGCCTGAGCTGCTGTTCGATGCCAAGCGCGCGACGGTCAGCAACCAGCAACGCATCTACACCGTCATCGCGCATGAAATGGCGCACCAGTGGTTCGGCGACCTGGTCACCATGCGCTGGTGGGACGACCTGTGGCTGAACGAGGGCTTCGCCAGCTGGATGGAGGGCAAGGCGACCGCCGAGCTCAACCCGCAGTGGAACTACCGCGCGCTGACCGTCGCGACCGAACGCGAAGCCGCGATGCGGCTCGACGCGACCGCGGCGACGCATCCGGTCATCCGCAAGGTGACGACGGTCGACCAGATCGGGGAGGCGTTCGACACCATCACCTATCAAAAGGGTCAGGCCGTCATCGACATGCTGGAAAGCACGGTCGGCGAAGCGAAGTTCCGCGACGGTGTCCGCCGGTACATGGCGAAGTACAAGTACAGCAATACGGTCACCGACCAATTGTGGGCGGAAATCTCGGCCGCCGCGGGGCGCGACGTCGCGCCGTTCATGCAAGACTTCACGCTGCAGGGCGGGGTGCCGCTGATCAGCGTCGCGACCGGCGGCTGCACCGGTAGTCGCGCCAACCTGACCTTCCGCCAGACCCGCTTCGGCCTCGATGCCGCATCCAAGACGCCGCAGACGTGGCGCGTGCCGGTGACCTGGACGACGCTGGGCAGCGGTCAGGCGGGGGCCGGGTCGAAGGAGGTTCGTGGCGCGACGCCGCAGGCCGCCGCGGCGACCTGTGGCACGGTCTTCGTCAATCCGGGCATGGGCGGCTATTACCGCACCCGCTACGACGCTGCCGGCCACGACGCGGTGGTCAAGGCATTCGGCAGCCTGCCCGTATCCGACCAGGTCGGCTTCATGGGCGACGACATGGCGCTGGGCTTCAGCGGCGACCAGGACCTGGCGCTCTATTTCCAGACCCTAGGCGCAGTGACGGCGAACGCCGATCCGCTGGTGTGGACGATGGCGTCGGGCCAGCTCGCGCGGCTGTCGGGCCTCTACGAAGGTACGCCGCTCGGCGAGCAGGTGCGCGCCAAGATGCTGCAGGTGCTGGCGCCCGCGCTCGACCGCTACGGCCTCGAGCCCAAGCGCGACGACAGTGCCGCGGTGACCAATCTGCGCGAGCAGCTGGTGTCGCTGCTGGGCGGGGCCGGCGATCCGCGTGTAGCCGACCGCGCGCGCAGCTATTTCGCCGCCGTGCGTAAGGATTCGTCGGCGATCCCGCCGGCGATCCGCCGTCCGATGCTGTCGACCTTCGCGTACAATGCGACGCCGGCCGATTGGGACATGCTGCTGGCGACCGCGCGGGCGGAGACCAATCCGGTCGTCAAGAACGGCTATATCAACCTGCTGGGAGTCGCGAAGGACGAGGCGCTGGCGCGCCGCGCGCTCGAGCTGGTGAAGGCGTCCGACTTCACCGATCAGCAGAAGATCAGCCTGCTCGCGGCGGTCGCCGGCGGGCATCCGGACCTGGCATTCGATTTCGCGACCGCGAACGCGGCGCTGATTAACCCGATGCTGGAGACGAGCTCGCGCTCCAGCTTCATCGTCCAGCTGGGCGGGGGGTCGAACGATCCGGCGATGCCGGGGAAGATCACCGCCTGGGCGGAAAAGAACCTGCCCGCCGCCTCGCGCGCGCCGGCGCAGCGGACGGTCAATTCGATCCGGAACCGTGCGGTCTTCGCCGATCGCCTGCGGCCGGCGGTGACGCGCTGGGCGGGGCGGTAAGAAACGACCTGACGACCGTCATTCCCGCCTGCGCGGGGATGACGGTCGTAGGGGCGGGCTTCAGCGTCGCGCAAACGCCTTGGCGATCAGCCGCTTCGTCTCAGCCCAGGCCGCCGTCTCGGGCGCGACCAGCTCGACGTGGCCGGTCGCGGGTACGGTATGCAGCTCCACCCGGTCGCCCTTCGCCCGAGCGGCGGCGACATAGTCGGTCGCCATGCGGTACGGGATGATCTTGTCCTCGCGTCCGTTGACCAGTTCCTGGCGCACCCCCAGCGGGAACAGGCGCGGGACCGAGGTGTCGCGATAGGGATCGGCGCGGCCGGTCCCGACCAGCTTGCCGACGACCTCCGTCCCGCAGCCGTTGTCGGGACTTGCCGCCGTCGCCGCCAGGTCTGGCAGTCCGCCCAGGCTGACGACGGTATCGATCTTTTGCGGCTTCCCCATTTTGAGTGGGCTGTCCGTCGGCAGTTTCGGTCGCCCGGCCAGCCACAGTGCCAGATGCCCGCCCGCCGAGTGCCCGACCGCGACGATGCGCCGCGTGTCGAGCCCGAAGCGCTTCGCGTCCACCGCCAGACGATCGGCTGCTATCGCTACGTCGGTGAAGGTCCCGGGATAGCCGCCGCCGCTGCGATCGACACCGCGATAGTCGATGTTCCATACCGCATAGCCATCGCGGCGCAGGTCGTCGGCGATCCAGTTCATGAGGCTGCGGTCGGCGATTGACGTCTGCCAGCAGCCGCCATGCACCATCAACACGGTCTTGTAGGGTGGCTTGGCGCCCTTGGGCAGCCAGACGTCGACCTTCTGCATCGAATCCGCGCCATAGGCGACCGTCGCGTCGGGTTCGGGCTTGGGGCGCTTGGCCAGGTCGGGCCAGGTGAGGAGATCGCCGGTCATGAGGGCGAGGGTAGCGGCGAGCGCGGTGCGAAGAAACATCGCGCGAGCCTACAGCCGCGACACGCGAAGAAAAGGGGCGGCGGTTGTCAGCTGACGGTCGGCATCGTCGCGCGCAGCGGAACACCCGCTGCCCGGTCGCGCGCGCGCGCGGCGTTGCGGCGTGCTTCCAGCAGTTCGACGACCTGCGCCGCAAAGCTCGACAACTGCCGCTTTTCGCGTTCGTTCAGGCCATCGCGGCGGGGCGCAGGGTCGAAGATGCATACCGTCCCCAGACGCGCCCGGTTTAATGCCTTGATCGGCGCGGCCGCGTAGAAGCGCACGCCACTGTCGGCCAGAACGTGCGGGTTCGTCCGGAAGATCGCGTGCGTCCGGGCATCCGGCACGACCGTGACATCGTCGCTGTCGAGGAAATGCGTGCAGAAGGATTGGGATCGCTGGACCGACTCGGCGCTGACGCCGAAGCGCGCCTTGTACCATTGGCGGTCCTCGTCGATGAACGATATGACCGCACTGCGCACGGCAAAGGTCGTGGCGATGCGGCGCGTCAGGGCGTCGAATTCGACTTCGGCGCCGGTATCCAGCACGTCATATCCCTTGAGCGTCGCGAGGCGAACCGCTTCGGTGACCATCCCATTTCTCCCTGGGATAGTGGCATTACCAAAAATCCCTTACAATTCTATGAGCATACTATCGTATTTTGATGCCAAGTCGGTGGCTTTGCGTGGAGCACGCCGCCCTGCTAACGCACGGGGCACATGGCCACTCAACCCGTCGACCCCATCATCGATGCCCCCTTCGACAGCGCGCTGAGCGAGCGGTATCTCGTCTACGCGCTCTCGACGATCACCGCGCGCTCGCTGCCCGATGTCCGCGACGGGCTGAAGCCGGTGCATCGCCGCTTGCTGTGGGCGATGCGGCTGCTGCGGCTCGACCCGGCGAGCGGGTACAAGAAATGCGCGCGCGTCGTCGGCGACGTCATCGGCAAATATCACCCGCACGGCGACCAGTCGGTCTATGATGCGATGGTCCGCCTGGCCCAGACCTTCGCGCTGCGCTACCCGCTGGTCGACGGGCAGGGCAATTTCGGCAACATCGACGGCGATAACGCCGCCGCCTATCGCTATACCGAAGCGCGGCTGACCCAGGTCGCGATCGACCTGATGGCGGGGCTGGACGAAGACGCGACCGATTTCCGCCCGACCTATAACGGCGAGGAGCAGGAGCCCGAGCTGTTCCCGGGGCTGTTCCCCAACCTGCTGGCGAACGGCGCTGCGGGTATCGCGGTCGGCATGGCGACGAGTATCCCGCCGCACAATGCCGCCGAACTGCTCGACGCCGCGGTCGCGCTTATCGACAACCCGCAGGTTAACGTCCTCGACTATGTGAAGGGCCCGGACTTCCCGACCGGCGGCCTGGTCGTCGACTCGCCCCAGGCGATCGCTGAATCCTATACCACCGGCCGCGGGGGGTTCCGCGTCCGCGCGCGGATCGCCGTCGAGCGCGAGAAGGGCGGTGGCTGGTATCTGGTCGTCAGCGAAATCCCCTACGGCGTGCAGAAGGGCAAGCTGATCGAAGGGATCGCCGCGCTCATTAACGAAAAGAAGCTGCCGATCCTGGGCGACGTCCGCGACGAGAGCGACGAAGAAGTGCGCATCGTCATCGAACCACGC
The DNA here is from genome assembly GCA_913776045.1 of uncultured Sphingomonas sp. GTDB lineage: Bacteria > Pseudomonadota > Alphaproteobacteria > Sphingomonadales > Sphingomonadaceae > Sphingomonas. The sequence goes on along the minus strand of CAJYOI010000023.1, from coordinate 40,230 downwards.
GCGCGCACGGTCGATGCCGAAACGCTGACCGAAAGCCTGTATCGGCTGACCGATCTGGAAACGCGGGTTCCGCTGAACCTCAACGTGCTCGACAAGACGCGTACCCCGCGGGTCATGTCGCTCGCCGAAGCGCTGGCGGCATGGGTCGAGCATCAGTTCGTCGTGCTGCGCCGTCGTTCCGAACACCGTCTGCAGAAGATCGCCGACCGGCTCGAGCTGCTCGGCGGCTATATCATCGCATACCTCAACCTCGACCGGGTGATCGAGATCATCCGGACCGAGGACGAGCCCAAGCCGGTGATGATTGCGGAGTTCGAGCTGACCGACCGTCAGGCCGAAGCGATTCTCAACATGCGGCTGCGCTCGCTTCGCAAGCTTGAGGAAATGGAACTGGTCCGCGAACGCGATGCGCTGACCAAGGAGCAGGCGGGCCTGGTCGACTTGCTGGCGAACGAGGGCAAGCAGCGTCGCCGGCTGAAGGGCGATCTGCGCAAGATCCGCGACCGCTATGGTTCCGAAACGCCGCTGGGCGCGCGCCGCACGACGATCGCCGAGGCGGCCCCCACCCGTGTCATCCCGCTGGAGGCGATGATCGAGCGCGAGCCGATCACGGTCATTCTGTCGCAGCGCGGCTGGATCCGCGCGATGAAGGGGCATGTCGACCTTTCGTCGGCGGAAACAATGAAGTTCAAGGAGGGCGACGGCCCCGCCTTCGCCTTTCACGCGCAGACCACCGACAAGCTGCTGCTCGCCGCCGCCACCGGGCGCTTCTACACGCTGGCCGCCGACAAGCTGCCAGGCGGGCGTGGATTCGGCGAGCCGGTGCGGCTGATGATCGACTTGGACGGCAGCGTGCAGATCATTGCCTTCCTGCGCGCGTCGTCGGCGGATCGGTTGCTGGTTGCGGCGACCGACGGGCGCGGCTTTCTGGTCAAGACCGTCGATACGATCGCCGAGACGCGCAAGGGCAAGACAGTGATGACCCCGCGCACGGGCGCGATGCTGTCTCTGGTCAAGCCGGTGGACCCGCAAGACGATTACGTCGCCGCGATCGGCGACAATCGCAAGATGCTGGTCTTCCCGATCAGCGAGCTTGCCGAACTGTCGCGGGGGCAAGGGGTGCAGCTGCAGCGCTACCGCGATGGCGGCCTGTCGGATGCGATCACCTTCCGGTTCGAGAAGGGGCTGACCTGGCCCATGGGGGGTGATGCCGGACGGATGCGCACCGAAAGCGACCTGACGCCGTGGCGCGCGGCACGCGGCGCGGCAGGACGGATGCCCCCCACGGGTTTCCCCCGCGACAATCGATTTCAAACTTGAACCAAATTGACTTGCTTCAGGGGCCCTTAACGAGTCGGCCCTAGGGCTTGGCGGCAATGATCTTCCGCAAGGCGCGTACGCCAAGCCTTTCTGTCGCGATTTCAGCGCCGAATGCGCCTGCGGATTCGTGCGTCTTCGGCCCGTCTATGGCGTCGCGGACCATCGACCTTCTGCCGATCGCGGCGGCCATCGTCATTCAGCGCGGCGAAACGTTGGCCTTCGAAGCGGTCAATCGACCGTTCCGCCGCGCAGGACTAGGGTCTACAACCAGCGACAGTTCGGTCATCCAGTTGCTGGGTGGCCGGATCGCCGCGTTTCTCGATTCTCGCGAGACGCATCAGGAATTTACGTGGCAAGTCGGCGAGGCGATCGACGCACAATATTTCCGCGTGATGCTGGCCCGTCGCCCCGAATCGCGCGGCCGCTGCCTGGTCAGCCTGGTCGACCAAACGCCTGAACAGCGCACCGAAGCCAGCCTGCGCCGCGAGATGCAGTCGGATAGCCTGACCGGCCTGCCCAACCGCGCCGGCTTCGAGGATCTGATCGACAGCCATGTGACGACGGCGAACGCGCGGTCCTATGCGGTGATGATCGTCAATCTGGCGCGCTTCAGCCGGGTCAACGCTTGCATGGGGTCGCTGGCCGGCGACGAGCTGCTGATTTCGGTCGCGCGTCGGATAAAGGGGGCGCTGCGGGGGCGTGACACGCTGGCGCGGATCGGCGGCGACGAATTCGCCGTGCTGATCGAAACCGATGATGCGATGGGCGATGCGATGCATGTCGCACGGCGCTTCCACGCCGCGCTGTCGACGCCGTTCCGCCTGTCCGATTTCGAAATCCGGGTCGACTGCTCGATCGGCATTGCGCTGGGCGTCGACGAGATCGTGGCGCCCGAGGATCTGATCCGGCACGCCCAATTCGCGGTGAAGCGCGCGAAGCAGACCGGCGATGTCGAGCTGTACAGTCGCACGTCCTACGACGTGGTCCGCAGTCAGTTCGGGATCGAAACCCAGTTGCGTCGCGCGATCGAAAATGGCGAGATGACGCTGGCGTTTCAGCCGATCTGCGATCTGTCGACGGGGCGCATCATTTCGTTCGAATCGCTTGCGCGCTGGGCGCCCGACGGGACTGCGATTCCGCCGACCGAGTTCATCCCGGTCGCCGAAGAGTGCGGACTGATTCTGCCCCTCGGCCGTTGGGCGATGGACGCCGCCGCCCAGACGATCGCCGAGTGGGACCGGCGCGCGGAACGGCACTGCGGCGTGAACGTCGCGGTCAACGTGTCCGCCATTCAGCTGCAGCGCGACGACGTGCCGACGATGGTGCAGCGCGCCCTGACGGCGCATGGCGTCGCGGGGAACCGCGTCACGCTGGAGTTGACCGAGAGCGCGATCATCGGCGACCACGATCGCATTTCCGACACGCTGAAGGCGCTGAAGGATCTCGATACCCGCCTCGCGATGGACGATTTCGGCACCGGTTACTCCAATCTCGCCTATCTTCAGCGGCTGCCGATCGACGTGCTGAAGATCGACCGCAGCTTCGTCTCTGGCATGCTCGCCGATCGAGACAAGGTCGCGATCGTCCGCGCGATTCTCAGCCTGGCGCAGGCACTCGGCTTGAAGACGACCGCGGAGGGGATCGAAAGCAACGAACTGGCGCAGACGCTGGCGGCGCTGGGTTGCACCTATGGCCAGGGATATCTCTATTCCCAACCGGTCGACAGCGATCAGGCGTTTCGACTGCTATCCGCCGACAGCGCCTGACCGACCGCGGCATCGACGATCCCGTCGATGTCTTCGGGAAACCCTTCCGCGATCCAGCGGTCCTCGATCGCCCGCAGCGTGCGCGCGACGTCGGGCCCCTTGCCGACGCCGCGCGCGACGATCGCGCCCCCGGACAGCGGCAGGCGCGGGGGTGTCCAGTCGATCGGAAAGCGGGCGTCCGCCCCGGCGAGCAACAGCCGGTCGCGCGCGCTGTCCAGGCCGACGCGATAGGCAAGCGCCAGCGGACCTTCGTCGCCGGCGCCCAGCCCTCCGGCTTCGAGCCGCTTGCGCTCGGCATTGGACAGTTTCAGCCGCGCGCCGACCTCGACCGTCGCGTCATGTCCGACCAGCGCGGCCAGACGGCGGATCGGGTCCGGGGTCATGCTTTGGTCCGTCTCGGCCGATGCGAGCGCTGTCAGGCGCGCGATGCCGGCCTCGTCGACTTCGGGAAGGACGGGGCGGAAAATGTCCCGATCGTGCATCAGCCGCACGACCCGCACCGCGTCGCGCGCGATCAGCAGCTTGAGCAGTTCGTCCCGGATACGCTCGCGCGACAGCGCCATCAGGTCGTTGGCGCGTTCAGTGCACGCGGCCAGCCCGTCGGGATCGGGGGTGTCGCCGAAGCGCGCCAGGAAGCGGAAGAAGCGCAGGATGCGCAGATGATCCTCGGCGATCCGCTGGCGGGCGTCGCCGATGAAGCGGATGTGCCGCGCCTCCAGGTCGGCGAGGCCGCCGAAATAATCGAACACTTCGCCGGTCAGCGTGTCGGCGTAGAGCGCGTTCATCGTGAAATCGCGGCGCGCGGCATCTTCGCGCCAGTCGTCGGTAAAGGCGACGACCGCGTGGCGGCCATCGGTCGAGATGTCGCGGCGCAGCGTGGTCACCTCGACCGGGCCGCTTTCGATCACCGCAGTGATCGTCCCGTGGGCGAGGCCGGTCGGCACGGCCTTGATCCCGGCGCGGCGCAGCGCGTGCATCACGTCCTCCGGCTGATGCCGTGTCGCGATGTCGAGGTCGGCGACCGGCAGGCCCAGCAACGCATCGCGCACCGCGCCGCCGACGAAGCGCGCGTTCTCACCGCCGCCCAGCGCGTCGATCAGGTCATCCAGGCCGGCGCGGTGCCGCCAGTCGGTATCGGTTAGGGTCACCATTTCAGCTGCTTCGACAGGTTGACGAGCATTGCCGCGGTCGCGCCCCAGATGGTTTCACCCTGCCAGTCGATACGGGTGTAGTGCCGCTCGCGCCCCTTCCACATCGCGGTTTCGGCGCGGTGATTGGCGGGGTCGAGCACATACGCGAGCGGGGCTTCGAAGACCGCTGCGACTTCGGCCTCCGACGGGGTGAGCGACACATCCGGCGGCACGACGCCGATGACGGGCGTGACGCAGTAGCCGGTGCCGGTGCGGTAGGGCGTGACCGTGCCGACCACCGTGACGGCGTCGGCGGGGAGGTCGATCTCCTCGCGCGCCTCGCGCAGGGCGGCGGCGACGGCGTCGGCATCCTCGGGGTCGATGCGGCCGCCGGGGAAGGAGACTTGGCCGGCATGGGCGCGCAGCGTCTCGGTGCGGCGGGTAAAGATGACGCCCGGCTCCGTTCGGTCGGTAACGGCGACCAGCACGGCAGCCTCCGTCGCCGGCGGGGCGCCTTCCAGTTCCAGCGCGCTCAGGTCGCCGGTCAGCAGTTCGGGTGCGTCGCGGGAGCCCGCGTCGAGCGCGGCCCGCAGTCGATCCGCCAGGGTCATGCCGGCTCCAGCGGGAAGAACACGCCGTCGCTCCACACGCCCGGCGGGGTGTCGCCGCCGTCGATCGCGAGGTTGGCAAGGTCGTAATACAGCGCGCGGGCGATCAGCGCGTCGAGCCCGCCGCGCACGCGGACATAAGGGTGCGGGCCATCCGCCTTCGTCTCGAACCGCAACGGGTGGTCCGCGCCGGCAATGATCAGGTCGCCGACGTTCGTCTGGAAGGCGATACGACCGGCTTCCGCCTTCATCTTCACGGCGACGAACGGTGCGTCGTCGACCGCGATATCGAGCTTTTCGCCCGGATTGACCAGCACGTAACCGCCGTCCGCCTCCCGCCGCAGGATCGTCGCGAATTTGCGGACCATGTCGCGGCGACCGATCGGCGAGCCCTGGTGATACCATTGCCCGTCGCTGGCGATCCGCATCTCGCTGTCGCCGCAGTGGCTGGGGTGCCATGTTTCGACGGGGGCGACGGACTGCGCCGCGATATGGGCTGCGACCGCGTCCATCGACAGCGTGTCGAGATCGGGGAGCGGCGGCATCGGCATGGCTTCCCTTTGGCAAGCTAACGCGCGGGAGGGAAGGGGCAGTTGGTCCGAGCGGCCGGAGCGCGGCCTTTACCGCAGCTTCGCGATATTCAACCCGTCCGCCTTGGCGCGGTCCTTTACCGATTCCTCGCTGCGGGTCAGCGCTTTGGCGATCGCCTTCAATGCCATGCCCTTCTTTGCCAGCGTATGGAGCTTCTGAAGCTCCGCTGCGGTCCACGGCTGCTTGTGCCGCTCGAATCCTTCGCCCTTAGCCATGGAAGACAGCCATAGCGGCATGCAGCGTGAGCACCACCAGGCAGAGCGTCGAGGCGAGGAACAGGACGAAGCGCGGGCCGACCCTGTTGACCGTCGCCTGGAAGATCGAATGGGCGATCCGCAAACCCGCATAGCCCCACGCCAGCCAGGCGTTGAAGCCGTTGCCCGTCCCCGTCAGCGCGATGACGATCGTCACCGCATAGAAGATCGTCGGCTGCTCCATCAGGTGATTGTAATTGTGCGCCGGCCACTGGACCTTCGGCGGCAGCACGCGGTCGGCGTCGCCGGTCTTGCTGCCGGTCAATTTGGTGAGGTCGATACCCGCGGCCTTAAGAGCGGGCAGGCGGGTGGCAAGCATCCAGACCCACATGACGAGCGACCAGGCGATCAGGACGACGACCGGCTTCAATATGTCCTGGTGCATGAAAAAGCCTCCCCCCGGTGGTTGCGGGGGGAGGCTGCATCATTCGGGTGCGATGGGCAACTCACCGGCGGCCGTCACGGTAGTAAATCCCGTGACGTCGAACGCGGCGGGCCGCGCCGGCCGGCCTGGCGCCGTCTCGCAGATAGCGTGGCTATCTGCGTGCGGCTTAGGCGAACAGCTTCGCCCATCCCCGCTTCGCGCGGTCCTTCCAGTGACCGCGGTGGTAGGCGTCCGACGCCAGCAGCGGCATCACCGAACCGGCTTCGGCGAACACCATCTGTTCGATGCCGGTGTTCACCTTGCCCCAGCTGGCCGCTTCCTGCAGCGTCGACGACGAGCACGCGCCGTCGCGCACGTCGGCGACGGTGATCTGCACCGCGTATTTGTGCACTTCGACGTCCTCATGGCCCAGTATTTCGGCGCAGACGACCGTGTCCTGAATGAAGTTCTTCGGCACGCCGCCGCCGATCATCAGCAGGCCGGTGGTGCCCGCCTTGATCTTGATCTCGGTCAGCTCGCGGAAGTCGGCGATGGCGTCGAGCACCATGTACGGGCGGCCTTCCTTCGCCGCGTCGACCTGATGCTTCACCAGACCGAAGCCCGCCGACGAATCGACGAACGCCGGGCAGAAGATCGGCACGTCATGCTCGTAGGCGAGCTTGACCAGGCTGTTGTCCTTCTTGCCGTGCTCGACCAGATACTTGCCCATCTCGCGGATGAACGCGCGCGACGAATAGGGCTTGGGCTCCAGGCTCTCCGCGATCTTGTTGATCGTGAAGTCGCAGTCCTGCAGCTGCTCTTCGTCGATGTACGTGTCGTAGATGCGGTCGATGTAGAGCGAACGCAGCGTGTCGTCGTCGGGGATTTCAAGCGCTTGATAGTGCTTGTGGCCAAGGCCTTCGAAGAAGTCCATGTCGACGATGGTGGCGCCCGTGGCGACGATCACGTCGACCATGTTGTTGCGCACCAGCTCGGCATAGAGGTCCATGCAGCCGCCGGCCGAAGTCGATCCGGCGATCACCAGGCAGACCGTGCAGTCCTTGTCGGCCAGCATGTCGTTGTAGATCTTGGTCGCGCGGCCAAGATCGCGGCTGGTGAAGCTCATGTCCGCCATCGCATCGACGATCGGGCGCGCGTCGAAACTCGTGATGTCGATGTGCTTTACCTGCTTCGACAGCAGTTCGGCCTTGCGGGTGTCGTTGATCGGGGCGTTGGCCGCCGCGGTCTTGGTCAGGGTGTCGGTCATGGGAACTCCCATAGTCTGGCCGGCGTCGTTCAGGTGGGGACGCGGAAACCCGTTTGGACGGCGGGGCCCGACCTGGGCCCCGCCGCCGATTGCATGTGGTGGTCGTGCGTTACAGCTTGACGACGTTCGACGCGAGCGCCGGCTCCACGACGGCGTACAGCGACGCCATCGGTTCGTCCTCGACCACGACCGTCTGGTCCGAACCGAAGCCGTTGAACGCGGTGCGCATGGCCGAACCGTACGCGCCGAGCATCCCGACCTCGATGTAATCGCCCGCGCGGATGTCCGCCGGCAACAGGAATGGCCCGGTCATATGATCCAGGTCGTCGCAGGTCGGGCCGTAGAAGCTGAACGCCATGTCCTTGGCGTTGCTGTCGGGTTCGCGCAGCAGGCGGACCGGGAAGCGCCAGCCGATGTGCGCGGCGTCGAACAGCGCGCCGTACGCACCGTCGTTGATGTACAGCTCGTCGCCGCGACGCTTTTCGACGCGGACGATGATCGAGCTATACTCGGCGCACAGCGCGCGGCCGGGTTCGGCCCACAGTTCGGCCGAATAGCTGATCGGCAGCGATTCGAACGCGCGGTGAATCGTCTCGAAATAGCGCTCCAGCGCGACCGGCTCCATGCCCGGATAGATGCTCGGGAAGCCGCCGCCGACATCGATCACGTCGACCGTCACCGCCGCCTCGACGATGGCGGCGCGCACGCGCTCCATCGCCTGGGCATAGGCGTCGGGCGACATCGCCTGACTGCCGACGTGGAAGCAGATGCCCAGCGCATCGGCCGCCTGGCGGGCGGCGAACAGCAGCGCCTTGGCTTCCTCCGGCATCACGCCGAACTTCGATGCCAGGCTGAGCTTCGACAGGTCCGACGACACGCGGATGCGGACGCACAGGGTCAGGTCGGCCGCGGGCACGCCGTTCCAAGACGTCGCCGCGACGATCTTGTCCAGCTCTTCCATCGAATCGAGCGAGAAGACGCGAACGCCATGCTCGAAATAGGCCTGATGAATCGCTTCCTCGGCCTTGACCGGGTGCATGAAGCACAGGGTCGCGTCCGGCAGCGTGCGGGCGACCAGGCGAACCTCGCCCAGCGACGCGACATCGTAATGCGTCACGCCTGCGTCCCACAGGATCTGAAGCAGCTCAGGGCTCGGGTTCGCCTTCACCGCATACATCGACCGGCCCGGGAACTTCTCGACGAAGAACCGGGCGGCTCGCGCAGCGGCGTGCGGACGAACGAGCGTTACCGGCTGAACCGGCTTGCCCTTGGCGATCTCAACGGCGTTACGGGCCGAAGTCGGGGCGGCTAGCCCCAGCGCGCAATCTTGCTGGTGCAACTCAAGGGACCTCCAATGCCAGGACTTGAAGTCCCGGACTTTCAGTTCACGAACACTGCCTTGCGGTGGAAGTCCCATGGGGCAGCGGAGGCGGCGAAATAGGGTCGTCGAACGAGCATGTAAAGAGTTTCGTTGCACCGGATTTTCCGGCAGGGTCGAACCGTGACAATCGTACGACAACCCACCCGCGCCGGCGTGCGCGACGCCGCGGCCAAGATGGCCGATCTGCTGCCCCCGACACCGTTGCTGCGTGCCGAGATTCGTGGGGTCGAACTGGCCTTCAAGGCCGAGTCGCTGCAACCGATCGGCGCGTTCAAGATCCGCGGTGCGTGGCATCGTCTGACCGCGGTCGACGAGGATGCGCGCAAGAAAGGCGTCGTTGCGTTTTCGTCCGGCAACCACGCGCAGGGCGTCGCCTGGGCCGCGCGCGAGTTGGGTATGCCCGCCGTCATCGTGATGCCCGACGATGCGCCGAAGGTGAAACGCGACTCGACGCTGGCACTGGGCGCCGAAGTCGTCGGCTGCAATCGCTTCACCGACAGCCGCGAAAAGATCGCCGCGCATCTGGCCCACGCGCGCGGCGCGGTGCTGGTGCCGAGCTTCGACGACGCGTGGGTGATCGAGGGGCAGGGCAGCGCGGGGATCGAGGCGGAGGATCAGTTCGAGGAGATCGGCTGGGGGCCGGTCGAACATGTCGTGACGCCCTGCGGTGGCGGGGGCCTGTCGGCGGGATTGGCGCTCGCACTACCCGAGGCGACGATCACGGTAGTCGAACCCGAAGGCTGGGACGACATGCGCCGCAGCCTGGAGGCAGGCTGGATCGAGGAAGTGCCGGCGGATGCGCCCTACACCTCGTGCGATTCGCTTCAGACGAAGCGGGTGTCGCAGCTGACCTTCGATGTCCTCTCCCGCCGGGGTGCTACGGGCGTGGCGGTGACGGAAGCCGAAATCCGTGCGGCGCAGCGCTGGGCGGCGGCGAAACTGCGACTGGTGGTGGAGCCGGGCGGCGCGGTCGGAATCGCGGCGCTGCTGGCGGGCAAGGTCGAGCCGCAGGAGAATATGCTGGTGCTGGTATCGGGCGGGAATGCCGACCCGGAGGCCTATGCGACGGTGTTGGCTGGTCCGGATTAACTTCCGCCGGTACGGTCGAGACGACCAAGCCTGTTCCCCGGCAAAGGCCGGGGTCCAGGTGAAGCTAAGCAGGGCGTTGCGGCTATCGTCCGCACCTGGGCCCCGGCCTTCGCCGGGGAACAACCTGTCTTTGCGACCTTTGGTATAGTCGCGGGGACGACGGCGTTCGGACGCGGGCCAGAACGCCGTTCACATCACCCGACGAAAGCCCGCTCGATCACATAATCGCCCGGATTCGCGTTCGACCCTTCGGTGAACCCCATCCCGTCGAGCATCGCCGCGGTGTCGCGGATCATCGCCATGCTGCCGCACAGCATCACGCGGTCACTCGCCGGATCGAGCGTCGCGTCGCCCGGAATCCCGTCGAACAGCGACCCGTCCTCGATCATCGTCCCGATGCGCTTCCGGCTGGGGAAGTCCTCGCGGGTCACGGTCGGCACGTAATGAAGCTGCGCGGCGGCCTGTTCCTCGACCAGCGGATCGCCTGCCAGCTTCGCTTCGAGCACTTCGCGATACGCTAGGTCGCTCACCCGGCGGACGGAATGGACGACGATGACCTGTTCGAACATGTCGTACACGTCCGGGTCGCGGATCAGGCTGAGGAACGGGGCCAGCCCCGTGCCGGTCGCCAGCAGGAACAGCCGCTTGCCCGGCGTCAGCGCGTCGGTGACCAGCGTGCCGGTCGGCTTGCGGCCGAGGTAGATCTGGTCGCCGATCTGGATCGTCTGCAGGCGCGACGTCAGCGGGCCGTCCTCGACTTTGATCGACAGGAAGTCGAGTTCCTCGTCCCACGACGGCGATGCGACCGAATAGGCACGCAGCAGCGGGCGGTTTTCCCCTTGCAGGCCGATCATCACGAACTCGCCCGAACGGAAGCGGAAGCTCGCCGGGCGCGTGATCGCGAAGCTGAACAGATGCTCGTTCCAGTGATGAACCTTGGTCACCGTCTCGACGGTCAGCGCGGCGGTCGGTTCAAGCACGGTCGGGGCGGCGATCGAATCGCTCATCGGCGAAATAGTCCTTACATTGGTGGCGCGGGGGGGTATCCTCGCGAGAAATCATCGGCCTGTCGGAATGCGCGGCGCCCTTAGCAGACGCGAGCCGGCGGGTCGAGTGTTGCGAGTCAATCGCAAGGGTGCGATGGGCCGCGCCATGGACGCCATCGCCAAGCTCGCCCCGACCATCACGATGCTCGCGGTCTTCGCATTGACCTTCGGCGGCATCCGCCTGGTGCGCGCAGGCGGCGAGAGCCGCACGAAAGGCGTGCTGATGCTCGTCTGCGCGGTGGTCTTGGTGGGAAATGTGCTCATCTGGACGCTGTAAGGCGTTTCGCCGGATGACGGCCCTTTGCGAAGGCAGAAAGGGTTAGTCGGGGGCAAGATGAGCTTGGCCACCCAGCCGTTCGCCCTGCGCTTGTCGAAGGGCTGTTCGTCTTCTTCCTCAAAGTCCGGAGCCGGCATCGGCAGAGCCGATGCCGTCGGCCGGTGCGCTGCACCGCCGGCCGGACTTGGCGCCGCGACGCGGATTAGCTTGTCGCCAATCCGCTGCGCTAAGCTCACTTGATAGGCGAATTCGGGTCGAGCCGCATATCCAGATACTTGTCCACGCTGCCCATCAGCTGTTCCATCTCATGCTCGAAGAAATGGTTCGCGCCCGGGATGGTGTCGTGGTGGATGGTGATGTGCTTCTGGGTGCGCAGCTTGTCGACCAGCTTCTGCACCGCGATCGGCGTGACCACTTCGTCCGCCTCGCCCTGGATGATGATGCCCGACGAGGGGCAGGGCGCCAGGAAGGTGAAGTCGAACATGTTCGCCGGCGGCGCGACCGAGATGAAGCCGCGGATTTCCGGGCGGCGCATCAGCAGCTGCATGCCGATCCAGGCGCCGAAGCCGAAGCCGGCGACCCAGGTGGTCGACGCCTCGGGGTGGAAGCTCTGCACCCAGTCGAGCGCGCTTGCCGCGTCCGACAGTTCGCCGACGCCGTTGTCGAACACGCCCTGGCTCTTGCCGACACCGCGGAAGTTGAAGCGCAGCGTCGCGAAGCCGCGGCGCTGGAAGGTCTTGTAGAGTTCCTGCACGATGCGGTTGTTCATCGTGCCCCCCGACATCGGGTGCGGATGCAGGATCATGGCGACGGGCGCGCGCGGCTTGGGGGCGGGGGCGAAACGTCCCTCCAGGCGACCTTCGGGACCGGGGAAAATGACTTCTGGCATGACGTTCGGAACCTGCGAAGGAGGCTGGCGCGTTGGAATGGCGCGTGGGAAAGCGGGCGCTATATAAGAAGCCGCCACGCGGGCGCAACGAAATCGAATCAGGAGTCCCGTGAGCAACCGTCTCTATCTCGATCACGCCGCGACCACGCCGATGCTGCCCCAGGCTGCTGAGGCGGTCGTGCGCGGGCTTGCCGGCTGGGCAAACCCGTCGTCCCCCCATGCCGAGGGGCGCGCGGCGCGGGCGATGCTGGAGAGCGCACGCAACGTGCTGAAGACGGCGTATCGCTGGCCGGGCGAGCTGATCCTGACCAGCGGGGCCACCGAAGCGATCGCGATGGCGCTGACCCGCGCGCAGGTGGCGTCGGTGCTGGTCGGCGCGACCGAGCATGAGGCGGTGCTGCGCGCCGCACCCGAAGCGGTACGGCTGGCGGTGCGCGCGGACGGCATGCTCGACCTGGGCGTGCTCGGCCACGAACTGGCCGTCGCGCCAGCGCCCGCGCTGGTCGCGGTGCAATGGGCGAACAGCGAGACGGGCGTGATCCAGCCGATCGCCGACATCGCCGAGATCGTCCACGCCGCCGGCGGCAAGCTGTTCGTCGATGCCGCGCAGATGCCCGCCGCATGGAACGACCATCCGCCGCAGGAGGTCGCCGACATGATCGCGATTTCCGGTCATAAACGCGGCGGCCCGGCGGGCATCGGCGGCCTGCTGATCCGCGATCTCGCCCTGCTGCTGCCGACCGGCGGACAGGAGCGGGGCTATCGCGGCGGGACCGAGAACATGCCCGCCGCGCTGGGTTTCGCCGCGGCGGTCGCGGTCGGCGAGGACTTAGCCGCGATGGCGACGCTGCGCGCGCGGCTCGATTCGGCGATCGAGGTGCTCGGCGGCGAGATCGTCGCGGGTCAGTCGCTCCGCGCCCCACACATCGCCTCCTATCGAATGCCGGGGCTATCGGCGGCGGCGCAGCTCATACGCTTCGATCTGGCCGGCATCGCGGTATCGGCGGGTTCGGCCTGCTCGTCGGGCACGATGCGGCCGAGCCATGTGCTGGCCCATATGGGCTGGGAAGGGGCAGCCGCGGGCGAGGTCGTCCGCGTCAGCTTTTCGCGCGGCACGACGCCGGCGGACGTCGAACGCTTCATCACCGCCTGGGCCAGCGTCGCCCGCGATCTGCGTGCGCGGAGTGGCCCGGCCGAAGAATTGCTGTGATCTACCTCGATTACCAGGCGACGACGCCGCTCGCTCCGCAGGCGTTCGACGCGATGGCGCCGTGGCTGCGCGACGGTTTCGCCAACCCCCATTCCCCTCACGCCGCGGGGCGCAAGGCCAGGGCCGCGGTCGAAGTCGCCCGCGCGCAGGTGGCTGGCCTGTTACCCACCGGCGGCACGGTCAGCGACACCAGCGGCGCGACCGAGGCACTGAATTGGGCGATCAAGGGCGTCGCCGGCCCCGTCGTCACGCTCGCCACCGAACATGCCGCGGTGCTGGAAACCGCGCAGACCCGCGCCGATTGCACCGTCCTGCCGGTCGGCCGCGACGGATTGGTCGACCTGAGCGCCGCGCGCGACGCGATCCGCCCCGGCACCGCGCTCGTCGCCGCGATGCTGGTCAATAACGAGATCGGTGTGATCCAGCCGATCGCCGAACTGGCCGAAATCGCCCACGCCGCCGGCGCACTGTTCCTGTGTGACGCGGTGCAGGGCTATGGTCGCGTGCCCATTCCCGACACCTGCGACATGATCGCCGTCTCCGCGCACAAGATTCATGGGCCAAAGGGCATCGGTGCGCTGTGGATCCGCGACAACATCACCCTCGGCACTCTGCTGCACGGCGGCGGGCAGGAGGCTGGCGGACGATCGGGCACGCTCAGCCCCGCACTGTGCGTCGGCTTCGGCATTGCGGCAAAGGTGGCGCAGGCGCGTCAGGCGGAGAATGCGGCCCATGTCGCCGAACTGTTCGATCGCGCGCTCGACCATCTCGGCCCCGACTGGCTGGTCAACGGATCGCGCGAGCACCGCTACCGCGGCAACCTCAACATTCGCCTGCCCGGCCTCGACGTCGCGCGGCTGATGAGCGACCTGCGCGACATCGCCTTTTCCGCCGGGTCGGCCTGCGCCAGCGGGTCGGGTCGCCCAAGCCATGTCCTGCGCGCCATCGGCTTGAGCGATATCCAGGCGCGCGAAAGCATCCGCATCGGCTTCGGCCGCTATACGACACCTGAAGAGATCGACGCCGCCATGACCCGCATCACTACCGCCGCGCATAGCCAGCGGGCCGCCGCATGATCCGCGTGCGCCTGATCGGCCCCGACGGACGTGTGTCGGAGGTGACCGGCGAGGAAGGCGATTCACTCCTCCGCGTCGCCCAGGCGAACGGTCAACCGCTGGAAGGAACATGCGAAGGCCAGATGGCCTGCTCCACCTGTCACGTCATCGTCGCAGCGGAGGATTTCGACCGACTGCCGCGCGCGAGCGAAGAGGAGGAGGACATGCTCGACCTCGCCGCAGGCGCGACGCGGACCAGCCGGCTCGCCTGCCAGATCGAGCTGACCCCCGCGATCGACGGTCTGACCGTGCGCGTGCCGGCGGAGGCGCGCGACATGCGCGGCCGATGAACCGGAGATAACATCTCATTCATGGAACGTGCATAGCAGCCTATCCATTCTTCCCGACAGGAGCCCGCGTAAACGGGCGTGTACGAGAGGAGTTAAGATCATGAAGATGATCGCAATGGCCGCCGCCGGCCTGATCGCCGCCACGGCGCTGACGCCGACCCCTGCACAGGCCCAGCGTCATGGCTGGAACGATGGCCGCGGCTGGGATCGTGGCTGGGACCGCGGGCGCGGGCATGACCGTCGTAACTGGAACCGCGGCTGGCGCGGCGACCGCGGCTGGAACCGGGGCGGCTGGAACCGGAGCGGGTGGAACCGTGGTTGGGATCGCGGCTGGCGCGGCAATCGCGTGCGCTGCGTCTGGGTCGATGGCTGGTACGGCCCGGAGCGTCGCTGCTTCCGCCGCTAAAGCGGGGTCGCAAAACAGCGACTTGATCGCACCGCCCGGCTCCCCTATCTGGCATGCGGGAGTCGGGCGGACGGGGTCGTCGCCAACCTGGTCAGGGCCGGAAGGCAGCAGCCACAACGATTCCGCCCCGGGTCGTCCCGGCTCCCACCGCGCAGCGTGCAAGAGAGCGGCTGCGCCGATCCCAACAAGCAAGGACGGCCGGCAGCGCCAAGGCGCTGACCGACGACCCGGCTTCGCCGCGGCGCTTTCGATATGCCCTCAGTCAGGCCCCGCGCTTTCCCGATAACGGTGTTGAAACGGGAACCTCGAAGCAGCGATGCGACGGGCATCGAAGCGGGACAGGCGCTTGCGTGTCAGGGCAATACGGCATAGTGTATTACTGAAATAATACAGGAAAAGTCGGGGCGATGAGGAAGCTGGTTGGAGTAGCGTACGTCCTGGCCGTGATATCTGTCCCCGCTGCTGCGCAGCAGGCTGGTCCCGCGTCATCGAAGATCGTTGCCGTGGAGGAGGGGCTGACGTCGGCCGTGGTGCTGGCGGGAACGCCGGCACCGCGCCGAACGATCATGACGGAGATGCGCCGGCTGAACGTCCCCGGAGTCAGCGTTGCCGTCCTGCATGGCGGCACCATCGATTGGTCGAAGGGGTACGGGGTCACGCGAGCGGGTGGGGCACCCGTAACGCCCGATACGCTCTTCCAGGCCGGCTCGATCAGCAAGCCAGTCACGGCACTGGCGGCGTTGCGGCTCGTCGAGCAACACCGCCTGACGCTGGACGGTGATGTCAACGCGCTGCTCAAGGGATGGAAGCTGCCGGTGCCGCCCGGCGAACACGTCACGCTGCGCGAGTTACTCGCGCACACGGCAGGGACAACGGTTCATGGCTTCCCCGGCTACGCCGCCGGGGTCGCCGTTCCGAGCGTGGACGATGTTCTTGCCGGACGTCCGCCAGCCAACACCAAGCCGGTTTTTGTGGATACGAAGCCGGGGACGATGTGGCGCTATTCCGGGGGTGGCTACACGGTCATCCAGAAACTGATCGAGGATGTGACGGGCAGGCCGTTCGCCGAGGTTCTTCGAAACGAGGTGCTTCGACCCGCCGGCATGTCGCACAGCAGCTTCTCTCAGCCAATCGATGTCGCCTCGCTGGCAACTGTCGCATGGCCGCATGACGGGCTGGGAAAGCTGGTGCCCGGCGGGCCACACACCTATCCTGAATTGGCTGCCGCTGGTTTGTGGAGCACACCAAGCGATTTGCTGCGCTACGCGATCGCCGTACGCGACAGCGCGCGCGGCGCTGATGGCCGCGTTCTAGACCGCTATCTGGCGACCGCGATGCTTATGCCTGGCAAGGGCAATTATGGGCTAGGCCCCGAGGTCCACGTGACACCCGCTGATCGCGCGTTCTCGCATGGCGGCAGCAACGCGGGGTACGAGAACTTCCTGATCGCCTACACCGGCTCGGGCGACGGCGTGGCCGTGATGACGAACGGCGCACGAGGGAACGAGTTGGGTATGGAGATCACGCGCAGCGTAGCCGCCGCCTATGGCTGGCCGAGCTACCGCAGCATCGAGCGCGCGAGTGTACCGATCCCGGCCGCAACCCGCGCTCTGCTGATCGGGAACTACGCCATTCCCGATCTGGGGTCATTCTCGATCACTGGCGACGGACAGGGCTTGGCCATCTCCCTCAAGGAGGGCGTCAGCGAACCGCTCTATGCGTCGGGGCCGGACACCTACTTCATCCTGTCAAGCGACTTGGTGCTGCATGTGAATAATCGTGAGCCCGAGATTACCGGACGGATCGTCACCGGACCCTTCGACGTACCGTTTGCGAGAGAAGCGGACGCCAAGCCTTAAAGCGGTTTCCGACCGATTGGAAACCGTGACCCAAATCCGATCACGCCGACGACCGCTTGCGGGGTTCCGCTTTCCCAAAACCTGTTCGAGTTTT
The DNA here is from genome assembly GCA_913776045.1 of uncultured Sphingomonas sp. GTDB lineage: Bacteria > Pseudomonadota > Alphaproteobacteria > Sphingomonadales > Sphingomonadaceae > Sphingomonas. The sequence continues at coordinate 23,274 of CAJYOI010000023.1, read as the reverse complement.
GGGAAAGCTGCGGCTGTGAGTATTGTCGTGCCATGGCACGCCTCATTCCTTTCGCTCCGGAGCACTTCGACGTTCTCTCCAACTGGTTCGCAAGTGAGGCGGATGTGGTGCAGTGGGGCGGACCATTGCTGTCGTTTCCTCTGACGGTCGAGCAGCTCCGGCCCATGCTGACCGAGGCAGAGACGATGCCACCTACCCGGCTGTGCTGGATGACGGAGCACGACGGCATTCTTGTCGGCCACGCGCAGCTTGGCTTCGACTGGCGTAACGGAAACGCCTTGCTGTCGCGCGTCGCGGTCGCACCTCATGCGCGCGGTCGCGGACTGGCTGGCCCTATGCTGCGCCTCGTTCTCGGGCAGGCGTTCGCCCGACCCGAAATCATGAGGGTTGAGCTCAACGTCTACGCTTGGAACGTCCCCGCTATACGTTCTTACAAGCGGCTCGGTTTCAAGATCGAGGGCGTTCGTCGTTCCTCCGCCTTGGTGAATGGCGAACGGTGGGATACTGCCATCATGGCGCTGTTGCGACAGGAATGGCGACCTCGCTCTGACCAAGCCTGGACGATAGCGAGTTCCGCTTCGCACGACCTTCTCGCAAACGAACCAACGACGGGAATCTCGCGGGGCCGATCGCGCTGACGGCCGCCTGCGGGTTCCGCTTTCCCAAAACCTGTTCCCGATTTTCGACTCCCGAAACCAATGATTTTGACGGGAAACGGGAAAGCGCAGGCAAGTTTGGGCCGGACAACCGACGCGACGATTGCTGAGAACAAAAATAGAACTTTCCTAAACGCCGCAAATCTGCTCCACCCTGTCGGATGAACAACTCCGACCCGCCGCCAATCGCCTTCACCCCCGTCCCGATGGCCCGTGCCCGCCACGACGGCTGGTCCGCGGAGCGTCAACAGCGCTTCATCGCCGCACTCGGCGAAACGGGCAGCGTGAATGCCGCCGCGCGCGCGGTCGGATCGACCCGGACCAGTGCCTATCGCCTGCGCGGTCGACCGGGGGCGGAGAGTTTCGCCTCAGCTTGGGATAACGCGCTCTCCCGCGCTCGTGCCGAACGCTTCGACACCCTGTTCGAACGCGCGACCGCAGGTGTGCACGTGCCACGCCGATACCGCGGCGAATTCGTCGGCACGCGGCATTTCCACGACAACGCCGCCGGCCTCGCGGCGCTGCGCGACCCACCCGTGCCGCCGCATCTGCGGCAAAGGTGACAAAAGTGACGAAGGCTGACGAATGGACCGCGGTATCGCAACTTTTGACGCTCGCGAGACCCTTCGACAACACCGCTGCGACCCCCTAGAGAAGACCGCGCAATGTCCGACTCCCTCGACCTCGGCGAACCCCCGCAGCCCAAGGGCGCGGCGTATCGCGTTCTCGCCCGCAAATATCGGCCGCAGACCTTCCGCGAGCTGATCGGCCAGGACGCGATGGTGACCACGCTGGCCAATGCGATCAAGCGCGACCGGCTGGCCCATGCTTTCCTGCTGACCGGCGTCCGCGGGGTCGGCAAGACATCGACCGCGCGCCTGATCGCCAAGGCGCTGAACTGCATCGGCCCGGACGGGCAGGGCGGGCCGACGATCGACCCATGCGGGGTGTGCGAGCCGTGCCGGGCCATCGCCGAGGGGCGCCATATCGACGTGATCGAGATGGACGCCGCGAGCCATACCGGCATCGACGACATCCGCGAGATCATCGAAGCGTCGCGCTATGCCGCGGTGTCGGCGCGCTACAAGATCTACATCATCGACGAAGTCCACATGCTGTCGAAGGCCGCGTTCAACGGCCTGCTCAAGACGCTGGAGGAGCCGCCGGGGCATGTGAAGTTCCTGTTCGCCACGACGGAGGTGAACAAGGTGCCGGTGACCGTCCTGTCACGCTGCCAGCGCTTCGACCTGAAGCGGATCCCGGCCGAACTGCTGGCGGGCCACTTCGCCGAAGTCGCCAGGGCCGAGGGTGTCGAGGCCGAGCCCGATGCGCTGGCGCTGGTCGCACGCGCGGCGGAAGGGTCGGCGCGCGACGGTCTGTCGATCCTCGACCAGGCGATCGCCCATGCGGGAATCGAGGGCGGCGCGGTGACCGCGGACGCGGTGCGCGACATGCTCGGCCTCAGCGACCGCGGTGCCATTCGCACGCTGTTCGGCACGCTGCTGGAGGGCGATGCGGTGGGGGCGCTCGCCAATCTGCGCCAGCAATATGATCTGGGCGTCGATCCGACCGCGGTGTTGAAAACGCTGCTGGAGACGGTCCACGGCGCGACGCTGGTCAAGATCGGCGCCGACCTGGGGGCGACCGGCCAGGCGGCGGAGGAACGCGCGGCGCTGACCGAATGGGCGACCGCGCTCAGCTTCCCGGCGCTCCACCGGCTGTGGCAGCTGCTGCTGAAGGGCCATGACGAGGTCGCGCGCGCGGCGCTACCGATCGAGACCGCCGAAATGGCGCTGCTGCGGGTGATCCACGCCGCCAGCCTGCCCGACCCGGGCGAACTGGCGCGGCAGATCGCAAGCGGTGGCGTGCCGGGCCCGGCGGTCGGGCAGAGCGCGCCGACGGCTCCCGTGGCGCCTGCGCCCGCGGCGGAAGCGGTGTTGCCGGCGAGCCTGCGCGACGTGCACACATTGCTTGACGCGTCGGACCGGATGCGGCTGGCGGTCGATGTGTGGCACCGGCTGCGTGTGGTGAGCTTCGCCTTTCCCGAGATCATCCTCAGCAACCTGACGCCGCTGCCCGCCGATCTGCCGAAGGAACTCGCCGCCGAACTGCGCGCGCTGACCGGCAAGCCGTGGAAGGTGACATTGTCGCCGACCCCCGGCGACCCCACCTTGGCCGAGCAGAGTGCGGCAGCCGAGGACGCGGCGCGCGCGGCGGTGCTGGCGACCCCGATGGTCGCCGCGGCGCTGGCGGCGTTCCCGGGCGCGGAACTCAAGGAATTCAAACTGGCCGGAGGCAAGCAGGCGTGAAGAGTATCGAAGACATCATGGCGATGGCGCAGAACGTCCAGGACGAGCTGCAGAAGGCGCAGGCGAACCTCGACACGATCGAGGTCGAGGGTGTGTCGGGCGGCGGCCTGGTCAAGGTGAAGGCGTCCGCCAAGGGCCGGATCATGAGCGTCGCCATCGACGATTCGCTGATGCAGCCGAGCGAGAAGCAGATGCTCGAAGACCTGGTCGCCGCGGCGTTCAACGACGCGCGGACGAAGGCGGATGCGGCGTCGTCGACCGAGATGGGCAAGCTGACCAGCGGCCTGCCGCTGCCACCGGGCTTCAAGCTGCCGTTCTGAGACTGTTTCTCAGGCGGAACAGAAAACCGGCGTAAACCGTTGCGTGCGCATCGATCTTTGAAAGAGGGGATGCGTAATGAGTGACGATCGCTACACTGAAACCACCACGACCACGGCAGCCCAGCCGCACACCACGACTGTCATCGAGCGCCGCAGCGGTGGCGGCGGCGGCTTGCTGGTCGGTCTGGCGGTGCTGATCGTCGTCGCGGTCGGCGTGTTCTTCCTGTTCACCCAGAACAGCAGCGAAAGCCGCAAGGACGACGCGATCGCGGGTGCCGCGAAATCGGTCGGTGCGGCAGCGAAGGACGTCGGCGATTCGGCGAAGAAGGCGGTCGAGTAAGAGACTAGTGGGGGAGGCGCAGGCTTCCCCCGCTTTTCTCACCGCAGGCAGGCGTCGAGACCCTGATTGCGCACGACCGGAATGCGGCGCTGGATCAAGCCGGCATAGCGGCCCGTGAATCCGCGGGGAGCAATGCCGGCTCGCTTCTTCGGCAGCGGCAGGACCGCGGCGATCTGCGCCGCCTCCCGCGGGCTCAGCGTGTCCGCCCCGTGCTTGAAGTACCGCCGGGCACCCGCCTCGACGCCATAGGTGCCGATGCCGGTCTCGGCGACGTTGAGATAGACCTCCATGATCCGCCGCTTGCCCCAGACGGCTTCGATGAGCAGCGTGAAATAGGCCTCCATCGCCTTGCGGGCATAGCCGCCGCCCTGGAACAGGAAGACGTTCTTGGCGGTCTGCTGGCTGATCGTCGATCCGCCGCGGATGCGCCCACCCTGTGCGTTGCGATAGGCAGCCGCGGCGATCGACTTGTAGTCGAAGCCCGAATGCGAGCAGAAGCGCGAATCCTCCGCGGCAATCGCGGCGCGCGGCATGTCGGGGTCGATCCGGTCGAGCGGCGTCCAGTCCTTGGTCACGCCGTGGCCCGAGACGACATCGCCCAGCATCGTCCAGGTGATCGGCGGCGGCACGAAGCGGTAGACGACCGTCATAACGACGCTGACGATCAGGAAGGCGAGCAACAGCTTCCCGAACCAGCCGAGGATGCGGCGGACCGGGCTGCGGCGGGGACGGGATGGGCGGGCGGTGGCGACCATGACGTGCCGCTGCTAGCGAGGCGCGGCGGCGGAGGGAAGGGTGCGCTACCCAGGCTTAACCGGTTTGGGATAAGGTGCCGGCGATGCGAACCCTGATCGTCCTCACAGCGGCGCTCGCCGCCATCCCCGCCCAAGCGCAAGGCTTGCGCGACTTCTGCGCCGATCGCCCCGGTCTGGGCACGCCGGCCTGCACGCTCGACCCGGGGCATACGATGGTCGAGGTCGGGCTGGCCAACTGGACGCTTGATCGCAGCGGGCCGCAGCGGACGGATACCGCGACCTTCGCCGACACGCTGGTCCGGATCGGCCTGGATTCGAAGACCGAGGCGCAGGTCGGCTGGTCAGCCTTTGGTATCCAGCGTGAGCGAAACGGACTTGCCGGAACGGTCGATCGCAGCCGCGGCATCGGCGACGTCACGCTGGCGCTGCGGCGCAACCTGAGCAGCCCCGACGGGACGGGCTTCTCGCTGGCGGTCATGGGCGCGGCGACGCTGCCGACAGGCGGGCAGACGATCGGAGCAGGAGATTGGGGGGCGAGCCTGCTGGTGCCGGTGTCGGTCGATCTGCCGCGGGACCTGAACCTGCAACTGACGCCCGAAATCGACGCTGCGGTCGATGAAGATCGGCATGGGCGCCATATCGCCTATGGCAGCGTGGTCGGCCTGCAATTTCCGGTCGGCAAGACGATGTCGGCGACCGGCGAACTGTCGGTCTTTCGAGACAACGATCCGTTCGACCATTCGACCAGGTCGGTCGCCGGACTGTCGATCGGCTGGCAGAAAGGCCGGAACCTGCAGTTCGACGCCGGTGCCAATGTCGGCCTGAACCGAACGACGGACGATCTCGAACTCTATGTCGGGGTCGCCCGCCGCTTCTAAGCCTCAGGCGGCGGCCGGAATCATCCGATTGCCGCCGGCCAGTCGCATCATAGCCTTTTGCAGCTTTTCGAACGCGCGCACCTCGATCTGGCGGACGCGTTCGCGGCTGACGCCGTAGACCTGGCTCAGCTCCTCGAGCGTCTTCGGATCGTCGGTCAGGCGACGCTCGGTCAGGATGTGCTTTTCGCGGTCGTTCAGTTCGTCCATCGCGGTCACAAGCATGTCGTGGCGTACGTCGGCTTCCTGCGCGTCGGCGACGATCTTGTCCTGCAGGGGCGCGTCGTCGGCCAACCAGTCCTGCCACTGCCCTTCGCCATCCTCGCGCATCGGCACGTTGAGCGACGTATCGCCGCCCATCGCCATGCGGCGGTTCATCGAGGTAACCTCTTCCTCGGTCACGCCCAGGTCGGTCGCGATCTTGGCGAGGTGTTCGGGAGACAGGTCGCCTTCCTCGAACGCGTCGAGCTTCGACTTCATGCGGCGCAGGTTGAAGAACAGCTTCTTCTGCGCGGCCGTCGTGCCCATCTTCACCAGCGACCAGCTGCGAAGGATGAATTCCTGGATCGACGCGCGAATCCACCACATGGCGTAGGTCGCCAAGCGGAACCCCCGGTCGGGTTCAAACTTTTTAACGCCTTGCATCAGGCCGATGTTGCCCTCCGAGATCAGCTCGGACACCGGCAGGCCATAGCCGCGATAACCCATCGCTATCTTGGCCACCAGGCGCAGGTGGCTGGTGACCAGCTGTGCAGCGGCATCGGGGTCGCCATGATCCTGAAAACGCTTGGCGAGCATGTATTCCTGCTCGGGCGCAAGGATCGGGAATTTCTTGATCTCGGCGAGATAGCGGTTGAGGCTCGCCTCACCGCCGAGCGCAGGAATCGTCGCTGGGACGTTGCTGCTTTTTGCCATGATCCTATCGTCCTCCTTGCTGGACCATGCCGCACCGCGGCAGGGTCGCAAATCTTATACTCGAAGCTGGTTGAACAGTTCCTGCATGTCAGCAGGCATTTCGCTTTCGAACGACAAAGCGACGCTTGAAATCGGGTGAATGAACCCCAGCCGCGCCGCGTGCAACGCTTGGCGGTGGAAACCCAGGGTTTCCAGCAGCGCGCGATGCGACGATTTTGTCCGCCCATACACCGGATCGCCGACCAGCGGATGGCCGAGCGACGCCATATGGACGCGCACCTGATGCGTCCGGCCCGTTTCCAGCCGGCATTCGACTAGCGCGGCGTCGCGAAGTTCACGAAGTTCACGCCAATGCGTGATCGCGTGCTTGCCACCGCTGACGATCGCGACCTTCTTGCGATTCTGCGGCGAGCGGGCGAGCGGGGCGTCGACCGTCCCCGCCTTTACCCGCGGCAGGCCAGAGACGATCGCCTTATACCGCCGATCGATGCTGTGCGCCTTAAACTGACGCGCCAGCCCCTCATGCGTCCGATCGGTCTTGGCCGCGACCATCAGGCCCGACGTATCCTTGTCGATCCGATGGACGATCCCCGGGCGCGCCACGCCGCCGATGCCCGAGAGCGAGCCTTGGCAATGGTGCAACAGCGCGTTGACCAGCGTTCCGTCGAGGTTGCCCGCCGCCGGATGGACGACCAGCCCGGCCTGCTTGTCGATCACGATCAGATGATCGTCCTCGTACACGACGTTGAGCGCGATATCCTGCGGCTCGTTGTGGGCGGGCGTCGGATCGGGCACCGCGACCTCGTAGATCGCATCACCGACCGCCTTCTTTGCCGGATCGCGGACCAGGCCCGCCGGGCCGGTGACCGCACCGGAGGAGATCAGCACCTTCAACCGCTCGCGCGACATCGTGGGCACTGCGTCGGCGAGCGCACGATCGAGCCGCCAGCCATCAGCTGCCGCGGCGATCCGCGCTTGAATGATGGAAACCCCCCGGTCCATGAGTTCCGCGTAGATGGGAAATGTAGTCCGAATTTCAAGTGGCATCCTGGCCGTGATCCGCGCGGACATCGCCGCCGTACCCAACCGCGAAGTGTGCGGGCTGCTGTTCGGGGACGAACAGGCGATCATCGCCCATCGGCCCTGTCGCAATGTGGCGACGCACCCCGCCACAGCCTTCGAAATCGAACCCGCCGCATTGATTGCGGCGTATCGAGCAGAGCGGGGCGGCGGTGCGCGGATCATCGGCTGCTATCACTCGCACCCGTCCGGCGATCTGAACCCGTCCCGGCAGGACGCTGTGGATGCCGTCACGGAAGGGTGGCTGTGGCTGATCGGCGGTGGAGCGAGCATCCGCGCGTGGCGCGTCGTGTCCGGCGGCCCGGTGCACGGCCGCTTCGAACCGGTCGATCTAGCGACGATCGATAGCGCCTGAGCGGTTGCGGCGGGTGCCGTCGTTCCTGTAAGGCCGCGGCTTCCCCAGGAGCATTGCGCCTTGCCGACATCATCGACCGACTTCGCCAGCCTGCTGTGCTCGCGCCTGTGCCATGACCTGTTGAGCCCGATCGGTGCGCTGAACAACGGATTGGAGCTGCTGGCCGACGAAACCGACCCCGAAATGCGCCAGCGGTGCCTGGAATTGCTGTCGGACAGTGCGCGGGCATCGGCGAACAAGCTGAAATTCTTCCGCCTGGCGTTCGGCGCGGCCGGCGGCTTCGGCGAGCGGGTCGACACACGAGAGGCGCAGTCGGCGGTGATGGGCCTGTTCGGCGACAACCGCCGGGTCAACATCGGCTGGATGATCGAGGATCCGACGCTGCCCAAGGGCGCGATCAAGGTGCTGCTGAACCTGATCCTGATCGCCGGCGACGCGCTGGTCCGCGGCGGGCAGCTGGATATCGGTGCCGAACAGCCCGATGACCATGTCGAGATCGTCGTGCGCGGCGAAGGTCAGCGAATCGTGCTGGACGACGAACTGCGCGGTGCCCTGTCGGGTACCTCGACGGCTGCGATCACCCCACGCGCGGCGGCGGCGCACCTCGCGCGCTCGCTGGTCGTGGAGAACGGCGGATCGCTGCAGATTTCGCCGCCCGACGCCCCGGTGCTGATGTTCGGCGCGATCTTCAACGCGGCGTAGGAGCCGCCCCTCCCGTTTCAGGGGAGGATTTGGCTGTTCCCCTGTCACGCCGTAAACGCCGATTTAACCGAAGGCCCGGCATGGTCACGCTCGACTGCCAACGGGGCTTCGAGTGGACGAGCTACTTCAGGAATTCATTGCCGAGACACGGGAGACGCTCGAGGCGCTCGCCGGGGAGATTGTCGCCTGGGAGGCCGATCCGTCCGATCGCACGCGCCTGGATGCGATCTTTCGCTTCGTGCATACCGTCAAGGGCAGCTGCGGCTTCCTGGACCTGCCGCGTCTCGCGCGGCTGAGTCATGCGGCAGAGGATGTGCTGGCCGCCGTCCGCGATGGTCGTCGCGCGCCGGATCGGGCGCTGGTCAATGCCGTGCTCGCGGTCGTCGACCGGATCGGCGAACTGGTCGAGGCGATCGATGCGCAGGTGGCGCTCGACGATTCGGGTGAGGACCTGCTGATCGCGGCATTGGCGGAAGGGCGCGAGATCGTCGTTCAGGCGCCGGCCCCGTCCGGTCAGCGTACCGGAACGCGCAGTGTTCGCCTGAGTGTCGACCTGCTCGACCGGATGATGTCGGGCATGTCCGACATGGTGCTGGCGCGCAACGAGCTGGCCCGGCGCATTCGCGACGAAAATCCCGACCCCGCGCTGGAGGCGTCGCTCGAACGCCTGTCCGCGACGGTGGCCGACATGCGCGAAACGGTCACCCGTACGCGCATGCAGAAGATCGATACGCTGTTCTCCGCGTTGCCGCGGATGGTTCGCGACACCGCGGCGAGTCTCGGCAAGTCGGTGACCGTCACCGTCGAGGGCGCCGACGTCGAACTCGATCGGGAGATGATCGAGGTGCTGCGCGACCCGCTGGTCCATATCGTGCGCAATTCGATCGACCATGGCATCGAAACACCGGCCGCCCGCCGCGCGGTGGGGAAGCGCGAAAACGGTCGGCTGACCGTCAGCGCACGACAGGCGGGCAACCAGATCATCGTCGAGATCATCGACGACGGCGCGGGCATCAATGCCGATCGGCTGATCGCCAAGCTGGTCGCCGACGGTGCGCGCGACGAGCGCGAGCTTCGCAGCCTTTCGGCGCGCCAGCAGCTGGACCTGATCTTCGAGCCTGGCCTGTCGTCGAAGGACGAGGTGACCGAGATTTCGGGGCGCGGCGTCGGCATGGACATCGTCCGTTCGGCGATCGAAGGAATCGGCGGGCGCATCGAACTCGACAGCACGCGCGGGCAGGGGCTGCGGATCGCGATCCATGTGCCGCTGACGTTGTCGATCATCCCGACCATCATCGTCGGCGTCGGCAGCCAGCGTTTCGCCATCCCGCGTCAGGCAATCGAGGAGATCGTCAGCGAAACGGCCGAAGCGATCCGCATCGATCACGTCGGCAGCGCGACGCTGGCCACGGTTCGCGACCGTCGGCTGCCGATGCTCGACCTGGGCGAACGGCTGGCACTGACAGGAGACGGTGGTACGCGGATGCTGGTCATCGTCGGCATCGGCGTCGGCAGCTATGTCATCGCCGTCGACTCGGTACACGATACCGAGGAACTGGTGATCAAGCCGGCGGCCCCGGCGATCATGGCGTGCGGCCTGTTCGCGGGGCAGACTTTGCCCGACAACGGCCGCCCGATGTTGATGCTCGATTGTTCGGGTCTGGCGGTCGACGCCGGGCTGACCTTCGTTCGCGAGGCGGAGGAGCAGGACAGCATGGTCGAGGCGCAGGCACTGGGCGTCGAGGCTCTGCTGTTCCGCGACATCGACAATCACTTGCGTGCGATCCCGCTGGCCGCGGTCGACCGCGTGGAAACCGTGCCGGTCGACCGTATAGGCACGTCGGGCGGCGCGCTGCGCTTGATCGTCGACGACCAGATCATCCCGCTCGTCGCCAGCGGCGACTGTCAGAAGGCCGCGACGATCGACGTCGTACGCATGACCGACGGCGCATGGGAAATGGGCTATGCCATCGCCGAGGCACTCGACATCGTCACGCTGCCGGAAGACGTCGCCGATCCGGTGATGCCGGGCTTGGTGTCCGGCGTCGCTCTGGTCGATGGTCATCCGGTCGAAATCGTCGATCCGTTCTGGCTGTTTTCCAACGTGTGCGCCGGTGGCGCCAGCAACGACCAGCGCCAGCCGACGTGCGCCATCGGCAAGGATCCCTGGCTGCGTGGCTTCGTCGCGCCGATGCTGGCCCGTGCCGGCTACCGGGTGGTCGAGGACGCCGGCGGCGTCGTGGCCGATGCAATCCTGACGCTGGACCCGAACACGCCCGGCGATGCGATTCGACTGACCGACACGCGAACCGAACGGCCGGGCAGCATCTATCGCTACGACCGCGATGCGATTCTCGCCGCGGTCGAAGCCAAGGTTGCGGGAGCACGGCGATGAGCAACCGATTGAAGGAACTGTTCCTGATCGCGCACATAGCCGGTCGGACCTTTGCCATCTGTTCCGAACAGGTCGAATCGGTGGTCGATATCGGCGAGATCACCCCGGTGCCGCGCGCCCCTGAACTGGTACGCGGCTTGGCAACATTGCGCAGCCGCGTGGTCACGGTCATCGATACGCGCACCGCGCTCGGGCTGGAGAGCGAGGGGACCGCGGCACGCGCCGTCATCGTACGAGTCGACGGGCATCATTATGCGATGCTGGTCGATGCACTCGACGACGTCTCCGCTTTCGACTTGCAACCACTGGCAAACGGCACCGCCCTGGCGGCGGGGTGGCGCGGGACCGCGACCGGCATCATCGAACGCGACGGCGAACCGGTGCTCGCGATCGATCTTACTGCACTCGTGCCCCGCGCGGTTGCCGCGGCATGAGCCGGAATCGAACCAATCTGACTGTTAACGTCACGCTTACGCCTGCCGACGCATGATCGGTCGTCCCCATGCAGCAGAAAGTGCGCAAATGAAGACCTGTCTCGTCGTCGATGATTCCAAGGTGATCCGCAAGGTCGCCCGGCACATCCTCGAAACGCTCGACTTCGAGGTGCGCGAGGCCGGCGATGGCCGCGAGGCGCTTGAAAGCTGCCTTGAAAAGGCGCCCGACGTGATTCTGCTCGACTGGAACATGCCGGTGATGAGCGGGATGGATTTCCTGCGCGCGCTGCGCGATTCCGACATTCCGTCACGCCCGAAGGTCGTGTTCTGCACGACCGAGAACGGTATGGCCTACATCCGCGCCGCGATCGAGGCGGGGGCGGACGAATATGTCATGAAGCCGTTCGACCGCGAGACGCTGGAGAGCAAGCTGCAGATCGTAGGCATGGCCTGATCCGGACGCCGCTGCGCGGAGCCTGAGTAAGCCGATGTCCCTACTCTCATCCCATCCCATCGCCGACGCGCCGGTTCGCAGCGTCCTGATCGTCGACGATTCGGTCGTCGCGCGGGCGGCGCTGGGGCGGATGATCGATGCAACCGACCGCTATGTCGTGATGGGTGCGGTCAGCGGCGTCGCGGCGGCGCTCGACTTTCTGACGCGTAGTCGCGTCGACGTCATTCTGCTCGACCTGGAGCTCCCCGGCATCGATGGCCTCACCGGCCTGCCCGACCTGCTGGCGGCGGGGCGGGGGGCGAAAGTGCTCGTCGTGTCGGCGACTGCCGGCGACGGCGCGCTGGCGACGATCCAGGCGCTGGCGCTGGGCGCGGCCGATACGCTCGCTAAACCGGGCATTGGCGCCTTCGCCGGACGTTTCGGTGCGCTGCTGACCGAAAAGCTCGACCGGTTGGTCTGGTCCGACGACGCGGTCGTCGGCCCGACGCCGCCACAGCGCGCGCCATCATTGCCGCAAGTCGGCGCCTTCGATGTCGTCGTCATCGGCGCATCGACCGGCGGAATCCACGCGCTGAGTGCCGTGCTGCGGGCGCTGCCGGCCAGCTTCACCAAGCCGATCCTGATCACCCAGCATCTGCCCGCGTCGTTCATGCGCTATTTCGCCGCGCAGATCGCGTTGATCGCGGCGCGGCCCTGCGACGTCGCCGAACATCATATGCGCTTGCGGCCCGGGCGGATCGTTGTGGCGCCGGGCCATGCCCATATGTGCCTGACGACGACCGGCGATGGCGCCGCGATCCGGCTGACCAGCGACCCGGCGGTCAGCGGTTGCATGCCCTCGGTCGATCCGATGTTCGCGACAGCCGCCCAGGTCTTTGGCAAGCGGGCGCTGGCGGTCGTGCTGAGCGGCATGGGCCGCGACGGGAGCATCGGCGCAAAGGACCTGCTGCGCCAAGGTGCGGCGGTCATCGTGCAGGACCGCGCGACGTCGGTCGTATGGGGCATGCCGGGTGCGATCGCCAGCACCGGTGATGCGACGGCGATTCTGTCGCCGGAAGACATAGGGCGCTTGATCGCCATGCGAGGAGGGGCGTCATGACCCGGCGGCAACCGACGATCTGGCCGACGTCGGGCCCCGCGCCGGTCGCGGTCGCTGTCGGATCGATCGCCGCGACGTTCGAGCGCCAGACGGGGCAGCAGTTGGGGGCGCAGCGACTTTGGCGTGTCGAATCGGCGCTGACGCCCATGGTGCGCGACATGGGGCTGGCGACGTTGGACGAGCTTGCCGGCCGATTGACCGGCGAGGGCAGCGCGGCTCTCACGCAGAAGGTCGTCGACGCATTGCTGAATCAGGAAACCTCCTTCTTCCGCGACCCCGCCACGCTGGATACCGTGGCCGACGCGGCAGCGGCGAGGCATGCCGCCGATCCCCGGCGTCGCCTGCGTATCTGGTCGTCCGGCTGTTCCGCCGGGCAGGAGCCGCTGAGCCTGGCCATCCTGCTCGACGAACGCGGGCTCCATGAGTCGGCGTACGACATCATCGCGACCGACGTGTCGGTCGAATCGATAGCGCGCGCCAAGACCGGCCTCTATACCCAGTTCGAAATCCAGCGCGGCATGGCGATGGGGCGCATGATCACCTGGTTCGATGGCAACGATACCAGCTGGTCGGCTAACCGCGACCTGCTGCGCCGCATCCAGTATCGGACGCACAATCTGGTCTTCGATCCGCCGCCGCCGGGCGTGTTCGACCTGATCCTGTGCCGCAACGTCATGCTCTATTTCGCGGCTGACGTCCGTCGCCGCGTGCTGGACACGCTGGCCGGGGCTCTGCGGCCGAGCGGCCTGCTGGTGATGGGCGCCGGCGAAACCACGATCGGTCAGACCGAGCGGCTGGAGCCCTCCAAACAGTGGCGCGGCACCTATTCGCTTACCGATCAGCCGCACTGATGGTTGCGTTTCGCGTGGGCAGCTAGCAATCTGGCGCCCGCATGGACTTCATCGACACGCCTTCGCCCAATTTCGACGAGCGGCTGCTGCCGGTCTGCGCGATCGTTCTCCATTACACCGGAATGCTCGATGCGGAATCGGCGCGGCAACGGCTGTGCGATCCGGAGGCGAAGGTATCGTCGCATTATCTGGTCTATGAAGACGGCACGGTCCACCGACTGGTGCCCGAGGAAAAGCGCGCCTGGCACGCGGGCAAGTCGCATTGGCGCGGCCTGACCGACCTGAATAGTGCGTCGGTCGGTATCGAGATCGTCAATCCGGGCCACGAATATAAATACGTGCCCTATCCACCCGCGCAGATCGACGCGGTCGTGCGGCTGGTTGCGGAGATCAAGGACCGCTGGCAGATCACCCGCGGCAACGTCGTCGGCCATTCTGACATCGCGCCCGCCCGCAAGCGCGATCCCGGCGAGCTATTCCCCTGGCACGAACTCGCGCGCCGCCGGCTCGCCTTGCCGCGGCCGACTAAAAACCTGATCGACCCGCATTGGATGGAAGCGGGATTCCTTCTCGCGCTCGAGCGGTTCGGCTATGACGTGACCAGTCCGATGGCGGCGATCGTCGCGTTTCAGCGGCGGTTCCGCCCCGAACTGGTCGACGGCGAGATCGATGCCGAATGCCGGATGATCCTGCTCGCGCTCCTGCTTCCCAAACCGCAAGGCGACGACTAAGACCGGTTGCGTCAGAGGGTCGGGCGGCCGCGGGTGCTTATGGCACGCGAGGAAAGTCCGGGCTCCACGGAAACGACGGTGGCGGGTAACGCCCGCCGGGGGTGACCCCAGGGACAGTACAACAGAGAGCAGACGTCCGGGTTTTGGCCCGGTCATGGTGAAAGGGTGCGGTAAGAGCGCACCGCGCGCCTGGTAACAGGGGCGGCACGGTAAACCCCACCGGGAGCAAGACCGAATAGGGACGGCATATGGGCCTCGTTCCGGCCCGTCGTCCGGGTTGGTTGCTGGAGGCGGCGCGCGAGCGTCGTCTTAGAGGAATGGTCGCCTATCCGCCGGTAAGGCGGTGGACAGAACCCGGCTTACAGACCCTCTGGCACTTCGCTGAGACGATTAGCGGCGCTAATTGCCGGCAAGGCAAGCGCAGCGTCGCCGAAGGGCGAAGCGGGGCTGGCCTCGCTGCCCAGCGAGGACCGACGGGCATGCGATTCACTCGCATGCGCGTGCGCCTGCTGAACTCTCAATCAATCCGGCACCAATCCCGCTTCGCCACGACGACAAGCTGCTATGGTCGTCTCGGGCGCCGAGTCGGCTGACTGGGTGCGTGAGGGGAGTTTAGCGCATGGTGCCGTCGATCGTCCTGGCCTTGGCAGCGCAAACCGCGCCGGCACCGGTCGCCGAGCCGACCGTCCAGCAGGCATTCGAAACGGCGACCAAACTTCAGCTCGACGGCAAATACGCCGAGGCTCTCTCGGCTTGGGAAGCGCTTGACAGGCGCGTCCCGAACAATCGCCGTACGTTGGCGGTCATCGCCGCGCGTAAGGCGTCGGCCCTGTTCAAGCTCAACCGACGCGACGACGCGACCACTGCGGCCCGCCTGGCGCTGGCGGGGATGCCGGCGGGTGATCCGACGCTGCGTCAGGACCGATATGACACGACGTTGCTGTTGGCGGCGGTCGCGCAGAGAGCGCTCGATTATGCCGGCGCCCTTGACGAATTTACTGCCGCCGAGGCCATCGCCGTTGGGCCCAGCGAGAAGCTTGGCGCGCTTCTGGGCGAAGCGGAAACCGCGATCTTCGTGGCGCCTGATCGGGCCAAGCCTGCGCTCGACAAGGCCGACGCTTTGATGACGGGACAGAAGGTCGCACCGACCGTCACGGCCGATTTTCAGCGCCAGCGCGCGTTGCTGTTGCTCAACACCGGAGATGTGACGGGAGGGCGACGCATGGCGACGAAGGCCGTGTCGACGCTGGGTGGCCTGTCGTTGCGCGTCGATCTGCGGGATGTCCAGGCGCGATCGGACGTCGCGCTGGCGGCATTGCTCGACAAGGATGAGGAAGAGGCGCGACGCTATATGGCGTATACCGGCGCCGGGCGGTTCAAGAAGGGTGCGGATTTTCGCGCGGGATCGCTCAGTCCGCCCGATTGCGGTGGCGAGGCGGGGTTGAAGCCCAGCGACGTCGCGGTCATTCAGTTTTCGATTAACGAAGACGGCAGTGTCTCCGACAGCGAGCCGATCTATGCCGCAGGCGGCGGTCTCGTCGCTTTGGAATTTGCTCGCGCCACGCGTCAATGGACGTGGACACCCGAGGCGGTGAAAGAGTTGCCGCCCTTCTTCCGACGCAACGTGCGCCTCGAAATGCGCTGCTCGGTCGCGTTCCAGCGGCCATCGCTCGAAGATTCATTGACGGCCGAACTGGCCGAATGGTTGCGATCCAAAGGCGTGACTCTGACGATCGACGACCGTCGGGTGGCGAGCCGGCAGGTCGATACCCTTCGCGCCGCCTTGGTGGCAGCGGGGACGGGGACGGATAGCGATCTGAAAGCTGCGCCGATCCTCTATCGCCTGATCGTCAATCCGGCGGTCGGCCGCGAAGAGACGCTGATCCATGGCGCGCGCCTGATGGCGATCGTCGACCGGCTGAAGGGGCCGCCTCTCGCACGGCTGGCGGTCGCCGTTCCGATGACGCGGGCGATGTCCGCACAGGATTCGCGTAACGCGATGCGCATGCGGACGGAGGCGTTGCTGGCCGACCCTGTATTTGCCGCCGATGCGCAGGCCCGAGCGGTGCTGCGGCTGCAACTGTCGGATATGTACAAGGCGGGTGCGCCGCAGACGATCACGCTGTTGCAAGAAGTGGCAAACGATGCCGCGCTGGACGCGAAGGATCCGCTGAAGGTCGGTGCGCTGGTTCGGCTGGCATCGGCGGAGAAGATGGCAGGCCGGCTGACCGAGGCGCGACAGGCATTTGAGAAATCGGGCGTTGCCGCGGATCAATGCGCGCTGCTCGACAAGGGCCCGGCGATGCTGAAGTTCGATGCAGAGTTTCCGACCGATGCACAGCGTTGGGGTTTCGAAGGCTGGGCACAGGTCGAGAACGACGTCGATGCCGAAGGAAAGGCGCTCAACACGCGTGTCGTCGCTGCCTATCCGCCGTTCGTCTTCAGCGATTCCGCGCGCCGTCTGTTCGATAGCGCGCGCTATGCGAAGACGTTTCGGCCGGACGGCGGGCTCGGGTGCGGCGGAAGGACCAACCGCGTCAATTTCCGACTGCCGGGATAACGCGTCCGCCTTGCGTCCGTTGGCGTCGGCCCTATGTCGGGCCCGATGGCGCGCCAGACACGATCCGACAATTGGGGTTTCCCGCGCTGGGGCGGTTATGGCTCGTCGCGCGAAGCGACTACGGTACGGCTGTGCGACCGGCACGGGTGCGAGGAACCGGGCAACTGCCCTGCGCCCAAGGCGCCGAACAGCCGGGAGCGCTGGTTTTTCTGCCAGACCCACGCGGCCGAATATAACAAGGGCTGGGATTATTTCGCCGGCCTGTCGGCGGAAGAGGCCGCTGCGCGCGAGGCGGACGAGCGGCGTGATGCCGGCGGGTTCCAGCAATCGAAGCATAACAGCTGGGCGGGGCCGGGAGACGGCACTCGCTCGCGAGACGAAATGCGCGCGCTCGACGTGCTCGAGCTTGAGCCCGACGCTGATTTTGAAGCGGTGCGTGTGGCATGGCGGCGGTTGGCGAAGGAAAGCCATCCTGACATCCGGCCTGGCGACGCCGAGGCGGCCAAGCAGTTTCAGGCGATCCAGGCCGCGTACGAAGTCTTGCGCGCCGCGGAAGATCGCCGCCAGTGGAAGCCGGCGTGATCCGTCGCCTGCCCTCGGGGTGGGAAGAGGCGATCGTGGTGTGCGGGAAATGTTCGAAGAAGCTGGACGGCGGCTTCGGCGACCGCGGCAAACTGTCGTTGGTCAAGGCGCTGCGCAAGCGGTTGGGCTTAAGCAAGGGGCGCAAGGCCGCGGTCGGGATCGTCGAGACGAAGTGTCTGGGCGTGTGCCCCAAACGCGCGGTGGTCGTCGGGCGCGCCGGCGGGTGGCTGGTGGTGCCGGAAGGGACGCCGGTCGAAAGGGTCGCGGCGGAGCTGGGGATGGGCGTTGACCCGGCGGCGAATGATCGGGATGCAGCCTAAGGAGGACGTTGCCCGCAGAATGCTTCCGTCAGCCTGGACTTGATCCGGGATCCAGGGCCGCAAGCCGTGTCGCCCGTGACCATCGATCCCGGATCAAGTCCGGAATGACGCTGGCTTTTGGCGGCAGACTGGCTCTTACGCCTGACGTTTATTCCAGTCAGGCCGCGATGCAGCCGATCTCAGGCGTACCGTTCAGCCGTCTCGCGGATCAGCGCGATCATGTTCGGGATGCCTTGGGTCCGGTTCGAACTCAGCTGGTTCTTGAGGTCGAACGGCGCCAGCGTAGTTTCTATATCGGTCGCCCGAATGTCCGCGGGCGTCCGATCCTGGACCGTCAGCAGCACCAGCGCGATGATCCCTTTGGTGATCGCGGCATTGCTGTCGGCCAGGAAGTGCAGCGTGCCGTCGTCGCGGACGGTGGGATAGACCCAGACCGAAGCCGAACACCCGCGGACCAATGTCGCATCGGTCTTCAGTGCCTCGGGCATGGGTTCCAGTTCGCGCCCTAGGTCGATCAGCAGGCGGTAGCGATCGTCGGCGTCGAGGAAGCCATATTCGTCGGTCAGGTCGGCGAGGGTGGTCATCCCTCGCCCCTAACCGCAGCGCGCCTCAGAGGTCCACCCCGGCGGCGATCGCTTCCAGCTTGCGGATGCGTTCCTTCAGGTCGGCGATCTCGATGCGGGCGCCGGCGCTGGGCACGCTGGGCGCGTCGTTCATCTCGCGGCGGGCGGACATTTCCTGGGCCTTCAGCGCCAGCCACCCGCGCCAGCCGGTCAGCGCCGCCATCGTCACCATGCCGAGGCCGACCAGGCCGGCCGAGGCAAGGGTCAGGTAGTAATTCGGATCGGTCATCGCTCCACACTCCCCTTGGAGTTAGATTGTCAGTTGCGCGGGCCGCGCAGCTTCTCGATCTCACGGTCGAGGCGCAGGCTTCCTTCGTTGTCGGTCACGACGCGCTCCAGCACCTGGATACGCTCGCGCAGGTCGGCGATCTCGCCTTTCAGGCGATGGTTCTCGGCGCTGACTGCGGCGTCGTCGCGGATGTTGTAGTCGCCGTGACGGTCGCGGCGGATGCCCATCTTCGCCTTGATGATGCTGCTGAACATCACGATCGCGACGATCATCACCACCATGAATTGGCCACCGGACATGCTCGTAACTCCCTCTTTTATGCTTGTTCTGATGTAGCCGGCTTATTCGGCCGGGTGGAGCGCCGCTTCGCGGGCGGCGCGGCGGCGGGGGCGGTCGACCCGCTCGGTCAGAAAGCAGCCGACTCCGGCCACCGCCGCCATGACGATGCAAAATACCAACATGTAATGTGTCCTTTGAGAGTTCGGACGGAAAGTGCCGCCCACACCCCTCGTGTCTCAGTTCAGCGGCGGGGCCGTCCGGTCGTTACGCAGCCGCTCGATCTCGTCGGAGACGGCCACGCCGCGGTCGGTCGCGATCCGCTCCAGCACCCGCACCCGCTGTTCCAGCCGTTCGGTGTGGGCAGCATATTGCGCTGCCTTTTCCGCGGTCTGGGCATTGAGCGCTTCGGCCATCTTTTCCTTGTGTGTCAGCCAGCGTTTGAACATCTCGCTGCCGATCCCGAGGATGACCGGCAGGCCGATCACCACGAAGCAGATCATGAAGATGGTGAAGCCGTTCATCGTCTCAGGTCCCCTTTAGCGCAGCGCGTCGATTTCGCGGGCGGTCCGCTCGGCGGGGTCGGTGGCGATGCGTTCGAGCACCGCGATCCGTTCTTCCAGCCGGCTGACCTTGCCCTGCAACGACGCGTTTTCGTTCGTCAGCAGCTCGATCTTCCGTGTGTCGGCAAGCGCCTTCTTAGCATCGCCGGTGCCGCCCCATTCGTCGGTCGGCTCATAGCCGTGCCGAGCGCGGATCCAGTTGTTGATCAGCCAGCTGCCCATGCAGATCGCCACGATCATGATGACGAAGAGAGGTTTACCCCATTCCATCATATGTCTCCCGTGCGAAGCCCGCGCTTAGCGTAGCGCTTCGATCTCTTCGGCCAGGCGCGTGTTGCGGCTGGTATAGTGAGTCTCGATGTCGGCCAAGCGGCGGTCGAGCTCACGGAACTTGCTGCGGACCTCGGCGGTCGACCGCTTCGGGTTCGACCGGACGCCCTGCCAGAACTTCTCCTGATCCGGCGTCTCGTACAGGTCGTAGGGCTTCTTCGGCGCCAGGATGCCGGCGGCGATATAGCCGACCAAGGCGATCCCGTTGCTGACGACGGTCAGGAGGACCATGCCGACCCGGACCAAAGTCACGTCGATCCCGGTATAGTCCGAGATGCCGGCACAGACGCCCATCCACTTGCCGTTGGGCTTGTCGGTGTAGAATTTCGTGCGGGCAGCCATGGGTCAGTTCCTCCGCGAAAAGTCATAGTCTTTCGCCGAGCTCAGGCTGGGTGATGCATCGGGCATCGGGGCCGAGAGCTGGCGGAAATCGGGGTTGTCGGCGGCGACGATGCGTTCGACGGTCTGCACGCGGTCCTCGAGACGGCGGGCGAAGTGATAGAGCTCGTCGAGCAGCTTTTCGTCCTCGTCGGTGATCCGCGGGGCCTGCTTCCACTTGGTGACATAGTGGAAGATGAGCCAGGGCAGGCCGATGAAGATCGTGGTGATCGCGATCACCGGGATGAAGATGTCCTCCATCTCAACCCTCCTTGTTCAGGCGCGCTTTGAGCGCAGCGAGTTCGGCATCGACCTTGTCGCTGGAGCGCAGGTCGGCGAATTCGTCCTCCAGCGTGCGGATCGCGCCCAGCCCGGCGGCGTCGGCGCGGCCCTCGGCCTCGTCCACGCGGCGTTCCAGCACGTCGAAGCGCGAGAAGGCTTCGGTCGTCTTGGGGCCGGCATACATGTCGCGCAGGCGGAAGCGGTTGTTGGCGCTTTCCAGCCGCGTCTCGACCGAATTCTGGCGGGCGCGGGCTTCGCTGAGCTTCTTCTGGAGCTTGGCGATGTCGACCTCATAGGCGCGCAGCGCGTCGTCCAGGACCGAAATCTCGACGTTCAGCTGGTCGCACATGTCGGCGGCCTTCTGGCGTTCGAGCAGCGCGGCCTTCGCCAGATCCTCGCGATCCTTCGACAGCGCCAGCTCGGCCTTCTCGGTCCAGCTCGCCTGAAGCGCTTCCAGCTTCATGATGTGGCGTCGCATTTCCTTCTGGTCAGCAATCGTGCGGGCGGCCGATGCGCGGACCTCGACCAGCGTGTCCTCCATCTCGGAGATGATCATGCGGACCATCTTCGCGGGGTCTTCGGCACGGTCGAGCAGGTCGGTCACATTGGCGGCGATGATGTCGCGGGTTCGGGAGAAGATACCCATCGAAAACTCCTACACTCACTTCGCATGTCTTGCCGGGGTGGGGCGAGGGATCCCACCCCGGCTCGCCTGGCCCAGGGGCCTGTGCCAGACGGTTGCCCACAGCTTTGCAGGGGGCGTGCCAAATTTGAAAACGGCAGATTTTCGACGTTTTTCGTCGATCGTTACGCAGTGGTGATTTAGCGGCTTGCTAACAGTTGGTGGAATGCGCCATGCCTCGGCATATGGCCGTTCAACACACCCAGGTCGTCGGACAATCGACCGCGTTTCTCGACTCACTGGAGCGCGCCAGCCGCGCCGCCGCGCTCGATCGGCCGGTTTTGGTCATCGGTGAGCGGGGCACGGGCAAAGAACTGGTCGCCGAGCGTCTCCACCGCCTGTCGCAGCGCTGGGACCAGCCGTTGGTCGTAATGAACTGCGCCGCGCTCCCCGAAACGCTGATCGAGGCCGAACTGTTCGGGCATGAGGCGGGCGCCTTTACCGGTGCGACTAAGGCGCGCGCGGGGCGGTTCGAGGAGGCGGACGGGGGCACGCTGTTCCTCGACGAACTGGGCACGCTCAGCATGGCGGCGCAGGACCGATTGCTGCGTGCGGTCGAATATGGCGAGATCACGCGGATCGGTGCGTCGCGACCGATCCGGGTCGACGTGCGCATCGTCGCGGCGACCAACGAGCATCTGCCCGACCGGGTGGAGAAGAACACTTTCCGCGCCGATCTGCTCGACCGGTTGAGCTTCGAGGTCATAACGTTGCCACCGTTACGCGCGCGTTCGGGTGACATCATGGTGCTGGCGGATTTCTTCGGGCGGCGGATGGCGTCGGAGATCGGGCTGGATGGCTTTCCGGGGTTCGGGGCGCATGCCACCGATCAGCTCACGCACCATCGCTGGCCGGGCAACGTGCGTGAATTGCGCAACGTCGTCGAGCGTGCGGTCTATCGCTGGGACCGGCCGGGGCCGATCGACGAGATCGAGATCGATCCCTTCGCCTCTCCGCACCGGCCGGGGGCCTCGCGCGCCAAGCCCGCTGAGGCGCCGCAGCCGGGATCGAACGTGCCGACCGAGGAGCCGGTCGTCGCGTGCGAGGAAGGACCGTCCGACTTCAAGGCGCGTGTCGCGCGGTTCGAGCGCGAGCTGCTGACGAAATGCCTGGCCGAGCATCGCTACAACCAGCGCCAGGCGGCGGCTGCGCTTGGGCTCAGCTACGACCAGTTGCGCCACGCGCTACGCCGTCACGGGTTGCTCGGCGCGGGGTGATCTCCCATATCGCCGGCGTAACGATTTGGGAGCCGGATGGGCGCCCGCGCGTTGCTGCGACGACATTCCAATGGAGATACGCATGGCCTTCGAACTTCCGCCGCTGCCCTACGCCTACGACGCGCTGGAGCCGACGATCGACAAGGAGACGATGACGCTCCACCACGACAAGCACCACAAGGCGTACACCGACAAGCTCAACGAGTTCGTCGAGGGCGATACGTCGTTGCAGGGCCAGTCGATCGAGGAGATCATGTCCAGCCTGCAGGGCAAGCCCGCGGGCCTGCGCAACAATGGCGGCGGCTATTGGAACCACGACTTTTTCTGGAAGTCGATGAAGGGCGGCGGGGCGGAGCCGACCGGTGCCCTGAAGGACGCGATCGAAGCCAAGTGGGGTTCGGTCGACGCGATGAAGGAAAAGTTCAACGCAGCCGGCGTCGGTCAATTCGGATCAGGCTGGGTGTGGCTGATCGTCGGCCAGGACGGCGAGTTGGCGATCACCTCGACGCCGAACCAGGACAATCCGCTGATGGACGTCGCCGAAGTGAAGGGCACGCCAATCCTGGGCAACGACGTGTGGGAACACGCCTACTACATCTCGTACCGCAACGTGCGCCCGGACTATCTGAAGGCTTGGTGGAACGTGGTCGACTGGGACGTCGCCAACGAGCGGTACGAATCGGCGAAGAAGTAAGGTTTAACGAAGCCCTCTTCCCTTCAGGGGAGAGGGCTTTTTCTATTGCTCCGGCGGGACGGGCGTATCGTCGACCGCCAGCCCGTTTCTCAGCAGCATCGGGATGTTCGCCATCGCGAACAGGAACGTCGCGGGCATGACGACCCACAGCTTGAATGCGGCCCAACGGGTCAGGTCGTCGCCTGGCGCGAGCATCCGCCACGCGAGCTCGTTCGCAACCGCCATCACTGCGAAGAACACCGCCCAGCTGATCGTCAGCTTGCGCCA